>NZ_CBDAHM010000002.1:0-643009 GCF_965195605.1 Leclercia sp. M-A074-M
GAACGTTGAAGACGACGACGTTGATAGGCCGGGTGTGTAAGCGCAGCGATGCGTTGAGCTAACCGGTACTAATGAACCGTGAGGCTTAACCTTACAACGCCGAAGCTGTTTCGGTGGNTTTGAGAGATTTTCAGCATTGATTCAGAGTTAAGTACACAATAGTTTGCGCAGCAGCAAGGCGGCAAGCGAAGGAAAGAAAGGAGCATACTGAAGTATGTGACTGACTTTACGAGCGCAGCCAACGCGGCTGATGCGATAAAGTATTGCGTACAGAGCACCAAGAATTTGCCTGGCGGCTGTAGCGCGGTGGTCCCACCTGACCCCATGCCGAACTCAGAAGTGAAACGCCGTAGCGCCGATGGTAGTGTGGGGTCTCCCCATGCGAGAGTAGGGAACTGCCAGGCATCAATTAAAGCCGAAAGCCCATCCTCACGGATGGGCTTTTTGCGTTGGGCGTTAAAAAAGCCGGGTGGCGGCTTCGCCTTACCCGGCCTACGGCTATCCCTTTCTTGAAACTTTCTCACCTTTCACATGCAGACTCGACATTTTCCCGATTCCTGGTTATTGTCAGCTATCTGGATGTCTAAACGTTTATACGTATGCTGTGAGGATGTAAAGTTATGCCGATTCGGGTGCAGGACGAGCTACCAGCCGTCAATTTCTTGCGTGAAGAAAATGTCTTTGTCATGACGGCTTCGCGCGCTACAGGTCAGGAAATTCGCCCTCTGAAGGTGCTTATCCTGAATCTGATGCCAAAGAAGATTGAGACGGAAAATCAGTTCCTCCGCTTGCTCTCAAACTCCCCGCTGCAGGTCGATATTCAGCTGCTGCGTATTGATGCGCGCGAGTCCCGTAACACGCCTTCTGAGCATCTCAATAACTTCTACTGCAACTTTGAAGATATCCGTAACGAAAACTTTGATGGCTTGATCGTTACCGGTGCGCCGCTTGGCCTGGTTGAATTCAACGACGTGGCCTACTGGCCGCAAATCAAGCAGGTGCTGGAGTGGGCCAAAGATCATGTCACTTCAACCCTGTTCGTCTGCTGGGCGGTCCAGGCGGCGCTCAACATTCTGTACGGCATCCCTAAACAAACCCGTACCGAAAAGCTCTCTGGTGTCTATGAGCATCATATTCTGCATCCTCATGCGCTGCTGACTCGCGGGTTTGATGACTCCTTCCTGGCGCCGCATTCGCGCTATGCCGATTTCCCGGCTGCATTGATTCGTGACTACACCGATCTTGAGATCCTCGCGGAAACCGAAGAGGGCGATGCCTATCTGTTTGCCAGCAAAGACAAGCGTATTGCCTTTGTCACCGGTCATCCGGAATACGATCCCGATACCCTGGCGAGCGAATATTTCCGCGATGTGGAAGCGGGTTTAAATCCGGACGTACCGTACAACTATTTCCCGCAAAACGATCCGCAAAACAAACCGCGTGCCACCTGGCGCAGCCACGGCAATCTGCTGTTTACCAACTGGCTTAACTACTACGTCTATCAGATCACGCCGTACGATCTGCGCCACATGAATCCGACGCTGGATTAATCTTCTGACGATCCTCATCCTGTAGCGTTTCAGCTCTCCAGTTAAGGCACCTTTGGGTGCCTTTTTTATTTCCGAAATTCACTCCGTCTGTAGATATATTTTTAAACCTATCTTTATCAGTAAGTTACATAGCATTTTAATTAAAAATGGAAATTGTTTTTGATTTTATCGTAGAGCGAGGTAGTCTTAACTCTGCTGAACGAAAACTACACAAGGATCTTTCGTTCGCGTGGGGGAAAAAAATTCGGATCAATGACGAGGAGCAGCGCAATGAATCAACAGGCAACCATTATCGATGAACTGTCCTTTACTCAACCGCATGGTGAGCAGGAGAAGCAGATCCTGACCGCCGATGCCGTAGAGTTCCTTACCGAGCTGGTGACCCGCTTCACGCCAAAACGCAATAAATTACTGGCGGCACGCATTCAGCAGCAGCAAGACATTGATAACGGCAAGCTGCCTGACTTTATTTCGGAAACTGCTTCCATTCGAGAAGGGAACTGGACGATCCGCGGTATCCCGCAGGATCTGCAGGACCGACGCGTTGAAATCACCGGCCCGGTAGAACGCAAGATGGTGATCAACGCGCTGAACGCCAATGTGAAGGTCTTTATGGCCGATTTTGAAGATTCACTGGCACCCGACTGGAATAAAGTGATTGATGGGCAGATCAACCTGCGTGATGCGGTTGATGGCACCATCAGCCACACCAACGAAGCGGGCAAAATCTACCAGCTTAAGCCCAACCCGGCGGTACTGGTTTGCCGCGTACGTGGCCTGCATTTACCAGAAAAGCATGTCACCTGGAACAATGAGGCGATCCCCGGCAGCCTGTTCGATTTTGCGCTCTACTTCTTCCATAACCATAAAAACCTGCTGGCAAAAGGCAGCGGACCTTACTTCTATCTGCCAAAAACGCAGTCATGGCAGGAAGCGGCCTGGTGGAGTGAGGTCTTTAGTTACACTGAGGACCGTTTTGAACTGCCGCGCGGCACCATCAAGGCCACGCTGCTGATTGAAACGTTGCCTGCGGTCTTCCAGATGGATGAGATTCTGCATGCCCTGCGTGACCACATTGTTGGCCTGAACTGTGGCCGCTGGGATTACATCTTCAGCTACATCAAGACTCTGAAGAACCACCCGGATCGCGTTCTGCCCGATCGTCAGGTGGTGACGATGGATAAATCTTTCCTCAATGCCTATTCGCGTCTGCTGATCAAAACCTGCCACAAACGCGGCGCCTTCGCGATGGGCGGAATGGCAGCGTTTATTCCCAGCAAAGACAGCGAACGTAACACCCAGGTGCTGAATAAAGTGAAGGCCGATAAAGAGCTGGAAGCCAGCAACGGCCATGACGGCACGTGGGTGGCGCACCCCGGCCTGGCAGATACCGCCATGGAGGTGTTCAACCGCATCCTGGGCGATAACAAAAACCAGCTGCACGTAACCCGCGAAGATGATGCGCCCGTTACCGCTGCACAGCTCCTCGAGCCGTGCGAGGGCGAGCGCACCGAAGAGGGGATGCGCGCCAACATCCGCGTAGCCGTCCAGTACATCGAAGCGTGGATCTCCGGTAACGGCTGTGTACCGATTTACGGTCTGATGGAGGATGCCGCCACCGCCGAGATCTCCCGCACCTCTATCTGGCAGTGGATCCATCATCAGAAAACGCTCAGCAACGGCAAGCCCGTCACCAAAGCCCTGTTCCGCCAGATGCTGTCGGAAGAGATGCTGAACATTCAGGAAGAGCTGGGCGAGCACCGCTTCAGCAGCGGCCGCTTCGACGCCGCCGCGCGCCTGATGGAACAGATCACCACCTCAGATGACTTAATCGACTTCCTGACGCTGCCGGGCTACCGCCTGCTGGCCTGATTTCACCACATAACAATATGGAGCATCTGCACATGAAAACCCGTACCCAACAGATCGAAGCATTACAGAACGAGTGGACTCAGCCGCGCTGGGAAGGCATTGAACGCCCTTATAGCGCTGAGGATGTGGTGAAGTTGCGCGGCTCGGTAAACCCGGAATGCACCCTGGCGCAGCTGGGTGCCGCCAAAATGTGGCGTCTGCTGCACGGCGAGTCGAAGAAAGGCTACATCAACAGCCTCGGCGCGCTGACCGGTGGCCAGGCGTTGCAGCAGGCGAAAGCGGGCATTGAAGCGGTCTATCTGTCAGGCTGGCAGGTGGCGGCAGATGCCAACCTCGCGTCCAGCATGTACCCGGATCAGTCCCTCTATCCGGCGAATTCCGTCCCGGCCGTGGTGGAGCGAATCAACAATACCTTCCGTCGTGCGGATCAGATCCAGTGGGCATCCGGTATTGAGCCAAACGATCCGCGCTTCGTAGATTACTTCCTGCCGATTGTGGCCGACGCCGAGGCGGGCTTTGGTGGGGTTCTGAATGCCTTTGAGCTGATGAAAACGATGATTGAAGCCGGTGCAGCGGCTGTCCATTTCGAAGATCAGCTGGCCTCCGTGAAGAAGTGTGGACACATGGGCGGCAAAGTGCTGGTTCCGACTCAGGAGGCGATCCAGAAACTGGTTGCTGCCCGTCTGGCCGCTGACGTCATGGGCGTCCCGACGCTGGTGATTGCCCGTACCGATGCCGATGCTGCGGATTTGATCACCTCTGACTGCGACCCTTACGATAGCCAGTTTATTACCGGCGAACGCACCAGCGAAGGGTTCTACCGTACCCATGCCGGCATTGAGCAGGCGATCAGCCGCGGTCTGGCGTATGCCCCCTATGCTGACCTGGTGTGGTGCGAAACCTCCACCCCGGATCTGGCGCTGGCGAAACGCTTTGCCGATGCCATCCATGCGAAATACCCGGGCAAGCTGCTGGCTTACAACTGCTCGCCCTCCTTTAACTGGCAGAAAAACCTGGATGATAAAACGATCGCCAGCTTCCAGCAGGAACTGTCGGAGATGGGCTACAAATACCAGTTCATCACCCTGGCCGGCATTCACAGCATGTGGTTCAACATGTTCGACCTGGCGCACGCCTACGCGCAGGGCGAGGGCATGAAGCACTACGTCGAGAAGGTCCAGCAGCCGGAGTTCGCGGCAAGCCAAAAGGGCTATACCTTCGTCTCGCACCAGCAGGAGGTGGGAACAGGCTACTTCGACAGAGTGACCACCATCATTCAGGGCGGTGCCTCCTCCGTCACCGCCCTGACCGGGTCGACCGAAGAAGCGCAGTTCTGATAACGGAAACGCCCGGTGGCGCTGCGCTTACCGGGCCTACGGTTCTGTTTCCTGGGGTGAGGGACATCTATGTCGCGTGGCCTGGAATTGCTGATTGCGCAGACCATTTTGCAGGGCTTTGATGCTCAGTATGGCCGTTTTCTGGAAGTGACGGGCGGGGCGCAGCAGCGCTTCGAGCAGGCAGACTGGCACGCCGTGCAGCAGGCCATGAAACAGCGTATTCATCTCTACGATCATCATGTGGGTCTGGTGGTAGAGCAGCTGCGCTGCATCACCGGCAGCATCGATATCAATGCCGCTTTTTTGCTGCGGGTGAAAAGCCATTACACCCAGCTTATGCCGGACTATCCGCGCTATGAGATTGCAGAAAGCTTTTTTAACTCCGTCTACTGTCGGCTGTTTGATCACCGCTCGCTGTCACCGGAGCGGCTTTTTATTTTCAGCTCTCAGCCGGGGCAACGTTTCCGCACCCTGCCGCGTCCGCTGGCGAAAGATTTCTATCCTGAACAGGGATGGGAGGCGTTGTTAACCAAAGTGTTAGCCGACCTTCCCCTGCGCCTGCCGTGGCAAAATCGCCCTCGAGATGTCGGGTATATCATCGCCCATCTTTGCGAAACGCTCGGTGCAGACAACCTGCGCAACTGCCATCTGCAGGTGGCTAACGAACTTTTCTACCGCAACAAAGCCGCCTGGCTGGTGGGGAAACTGATTACCCCGGGCGCCACGCTGCCGTTTTTACTGCCCATTCACCGCAGCGATGAAGGTGAACTGGTGGTGGATACCTGCCTGACTACCAGCGCCGAAGCGAGCATTGTTTTCGGCTTCGCCCGTTCCTACTTTATGGTTTACGCCCCCCTGCCAGGCGCGCTGGTGGAGTGGCTGCGTGAGATCCTGCCCGGTAAAACCACCGCTGAGTTGTATATGGCGATAGGGTGCCAGAAACATGCGAAAACCGAGAGCTACCGGGAATATCTGCACTATATCACCCATGCGGATGAGCAGTTTATCGAGGCGCCAGGCATTCGCGGCATGGTGATGCTGGTCTTTACCCTGCCGGGTTTTGACCGGGTGTTTAAGGTGATAAAGGATAAATTCGCCCCGCAGAAAGAGATGTCTGCCGCCCATGTGCGCGCCTGCTACCAGCTGGTTAAGGAGCACGATCGCGTCGGGCGCATGGCGGATACCCAGGAGTTTGAGAATTTTGTTCTCGATAAGCGACAGATTGCGCCGCAGCTGATGGCGCTGTTGCTCCAGGAAGCGCCAGAAAAAATCAGCGATCTGGGGGATAAAATCGTCATCAGCCATCTCTACATTGAACGGCGCATGGTGCCGCTCAATATCTGGCTGGAGCAGTCAGAGGGGCAGGCGCTGCACGATGCGATTGAAGAGTACGGCAATGCCATCCGGCAGCTGGCGGCAGCCAATATCTTCCCGGGCGACATGCTGTTTAAAAACTTTGGCGTCACCCGTCACGGGCGGGTCGTATTCTATGACTACGACGAAATCTGCTACATGACGGAAGTGAATTTTCGTGAAATCCCGCCGCCGCGCTACCCGGAAGATGAGCTCGCCAGCGAGCCGTGGTACAGCGTCTCGCCGGGGGATGTCTTCCCGGAGGAGTTTCGCCACTGGTTATGCGCTGACCCGCGTATCGGAGCTCTGTTTGAAGAGATGCATGCCGATCTGTTTCGCGCCGATTACTGGCGTGGCCTGCAGACCCGCATTAAGAACGGGCATGTGGAAGATGTTTATGCTTACCGGCGTAAGCAGCGGTTTAGCGTGAAGTATGCGGCTTAACGCCGGGTGGCGGCTGCGCCTTATCCGGCCTACAGAGTTTTGTAGGCCCGTGCAAGCGTAGCGCCGCCGGGCATTGAAGACTTAACGAATCCCACCATACGCCAGCGTCACCTCTTTCGCCGCCTTAATCACCAGCGCTCCCAGCTCTGTCACCCGGTCGTCGGTCATGCGTGAGATAGGCCCGGAGATGGAGATAGCGGCAAACGGCTCGCGGTGCTCATCATAAATGCAGGCGGCAATACAGCGCAGGCCGAGAGCATGCTCTTCATCATCGAAGGAGTAGCCACGCTTGCGCGTCAGGGCTAAATCCTCTTTCAGATGGACCGGTGATACCAGCGTGGCATGGGTATAGGCGTGTAAACCTTTGCGGTGCAGCAGACCCGTTACCTGCTCTTCGCTGAGCTGGGATAAAAACGCTTTTCCCGCCCCGGAGGCGTGCATCGGCAGCTTGCCGCCAATCGGGGCCGACATGCGCATCAGTTGGGTACACTGCACCTGGTCGATAATAATCGCCTGGTGATCGCTCTGATCGAGCACCGCCAGGTTGACCGTCTCGCCGGAGTCTTCCATCAGCTTGCGCAGGATCGGATGGACAATGGCGAGCAGGTTACGGCTCTGCAAAAAGCTGCTGCCGACAATAAACGCGTGGGCACCCACGGACCAGTGCCCGAGCTCGCCCACCTGACGAACAAAGCCCAACTGCTGCATAGTGGTCAGCAGGCGATGGGTGGTGGAGTTTGGCAGACCTGCCTGCTGGGCCAGCTCCGTTAGCGCCACGCTGCTGTGCGACTCGGCTATCCATTCAAGGAGCTTTAACCCCCGTGTCAGGGACTGGACTTGACCGCCCGCCTGGGCGGTCGCGGCGGCGGGTTTTCTGCCGCGTTTAGCGGGAACGGTGGCGACCATGGCAGGCTCCTTTTTTCTGTATCGTGGAAATCATTTTCGTTTTATTTGGATGTTTTGCAACCGTTATCCTGACTGATCGGATGAGTCATGCTGAACATGTCTCATGTTACCGCGGTGTGACTTTTCCCCTTAGCAAGATTATGCCAGTATGGACTGCTGGCCTTTTGGCCTGGTTGAGCGTTGTCGGGAGCAAGTGTGAGCAGCAAAGTAGATCAACTGCGTGCGCAGTTAAATGAACGCATTCTGGTACTGGATGGCGGTATGGGCACCATGATCCAGAGCTATCGTCTGAGTGAAGACGACTTTCGCGGCGACCGTTTCGCCGACTGGCCCTGCGATCTGAAAGGTAACAATGACCTGCTGGTACTCAGCAAGCCAGAGATTATCGCCGCCATTCACTACGCCTATTTCGAGGCGGGTGCGGATATCGTTGAAACCAACACCTTTAACTCGACAACCATCGCCATGGCGGATTACGAGATGGAATCCCTGTCGGCGGAGATCAACTACGAGGCAGCGAAGCTGGCCCGCGCCTGCGCCGATGAGTGGACGGCCCGCACGCCAGAGAAACCGCGCTATGTGGCGGGCGTACTTGGCCCGACCAACCGCACCGCCTCTATCTCGCCGGATGTGAACGATCCGGCTTTTCGTAATATCACCTTTGACCAGCTGGTGACCGCGTACCGCGAGTCCACCAAAGCGCTGGTGGAAGGCGGTGTCGATCTGATCATGATTGAAACGGTCTTCGATACGCTCAACGCCAAAGCCGCCATCTACGCGGTGAAAGAGGAGTTCGAAGCCCTGGGTGTCGACCTGCCGATTATGATCTCCGGCACCATCACCGATGCCTCTGGCCGTACCCTTTCCGGGCAGACGACCGAAGCCTTTTATAACTCCCTGCGCCACGCCGATGCGCTGACCTTTGGTCTGAACTGTGCGCTGGGGCCGGACGAACTGCGCCAGTATGTGCGGGAGCTGTCGCGCATCGCGGAGTGCTACGTCACTGCCCACCCGAATGCCGGTCTGCCAAACGCATTTGGTGAGTACGATCTCGATGCCGCCACCATGGCGGCGCAGATCCGCGAGTGGGCTGAATCCGGGTTCCTGAATATCGTCGGCGGCTGCTGCGGCACCACGCCAGAGCACATTGCTGCCATGAGCAACGCGGTGGCGGGCCTGGCACCACGTAAGCTCCCCGACCTGCCGGTGGCCTGTCGACTGTCTGGTCTTGAGCCGCTGAACATTGGCGATGAGAGTCTGTTTGTGAACGTTGGCGAACGTACCAACGTGACCGGCTCCGCGAAGTTCAAACGCCTGATCAAAGAAGAGAAGTACAGCGAAGCGCTGGACGTTGCCCGCCAGCAGGTTGAGAGCGGGGCGCAGATTATTGATATCAACATGGATGAGGGGATGCTCGACGCCGAAGCGGCGATGGTGCGTTTCCTCAACCTGATCGCCGGTGAGCCGGACATTGCCCGCGTGCCGATTATGATCGACTCCTCGAAGTGGGAAGTGATCGAAAAAGGGCTGAAGTGCATTCAGGGTAAGGGGATTGTTAACTCCATCTCCATGAAAGAGGGGGTTGAGCCCTTTATCCATCACGCGAAGATGGTGCGCCGCTACGGTGCCGCCGTGGTGGTGATGGCCTTTGACGAAGTGGGCCAGGCGGATACCCGTGAGCGCAAAATTGAGATTTGCCGCCGCGCATACCAGATTTTGACCGAAGAGGTCGGCTTCCCGCCGGAAGACATCATCTTTGACCCGAACATCTTCGCCGTCGCCACCGGGATTGAAGAGCACAATAACTACGCCCAGGACTTTATCGGCGCGTGTGAAGACATCAAACGTGAGCTGCCGCATGCGCTGATCTCCGGCGGTGTCTCGAACGTGTCGTTCTCGTTCCGCGGCAACGACCCGGTACGTGAAGCGATCCACGCCGTATTCCTCTACTACGCCATCCGCAACGGGATGGACATGGGGATCGTCAACGCTGGCCAGCTGGCGATTTATGACGACCTGCCACTGGAGCTGCGCGACGCGGTTGAGGATGTGATCCTGAATCGCCGCGACGACGCCACCGAGCGCATGCTGGAGCTGGCCGAAAAGTATCGCGGCAGCAAAGCTGATGACAGCGCCAACGTTCAGCAGGCGGAGTGGCGTACCTGGGATGTGAAAAAACGCCTCGAATATTCGCTGGTAAAAGGGATCACCGAGTTTATCGAGCAGGATACCGAAGAGGCCCGCCAGCAGGCCACGCGCCCGATTGAAGTGATCGAAGGGCCGCTGATGGACGGCATGAACGTGGTTGGCGATCTGTTCGGCGAGGGCAAAATGTTCCTGCCGCAGGTGGTGAAATCCGCCCGCGTAATGAAGCAGGCTGTAGCGTATCTGGAGCCGTTTATCGAAGCCAGCAAAGAGAAGGGCTCCAGTAACGGCAAGATGGTCATCGCCACCGTAAAAGGCGACGTGCATGATATCGGCAAAAACATCGTCGGCGTGGTGCTGCAGTGTAATAACTACGAGATTATCGATCTGGGCGTGATGGTGCCGGCGGAGAAAATCCTCAAAACCGCACGCGAAGTGAATGCCGATCTGATTGGCCTTTCCGGACTGATCACCCCGTCGCTGGATGAGATGGTCAACGTGGCAAAAGAGATGGAGCGCCAGGGCTTTACCCTTCCGCTGCTCATTGGCGGGGCGACCACCTCAAAAGCGCATACCGCGGTGAAGATTGAGCAGAACTACAGCGGGCCGACGGTCTACGTGCAGAACGCCTCGCGCACGGTTGGCGTGGTTTCGGCGCTGCTGTCCGAAACCCAGCGCGACGACTTTGTTGCCAGAACCCGCAAAGAGTATGAAACGGTGCGCATTCAGCACGGGCGTAAAAAGCCGCGTACCCCGCCGGTAACGCTGGCTGCGGCGCGGGATAACGACCTGGCCTTTGACTGGTCGAGCTATACGCCGCCGGTCGCCCATCGCCTGGGCGTGCAGGAGGTGACGGCCAGCATCGAGACCCTGCGTAACTATATCGACTGGACGCCGTTCTTTATGACCTGGTCGCTGGCCGGGAAGTACCCGCGTATTCTGGAAGATGAGGTGGTAGGCGAGGAGGCGAAGCGCCTGTTTAAAGACGCCAACGACCTGCTCGACAAGCTCAGCGCCGAGAAAACCCTCAACCCGCGCGGCGTGGTGGGGCTGTTCCCGGCGAACCGCGTGGGCGACGACATCGAAATTTATCGCGATGAGACGCGTACTCATGTGCTGACCGTAAGCCATCATCTGCGTCAGCAGACCGAGAAGGTCGGGTTTGCCAACTACTGCCTGGCCGATTTCGTCGCGCCGAAGCTGAGCGGTAAAGCGGACTACATCGGTGCCTTCGCCGTGACCGGCGGGCTGGAGGAGGACGCGCTGGCGGATGCCTACGAAGCGCAGCATGATGATTACAACAAAATCATGATCAAAGCGATTGCCGACCGTCTGGCAGAGGCTTTTGCGGAATACCTGCACGAGCGGGTGCGTAAGGTGCACTGGGGTTACGCGCCTACTGAGAATCTCAGCAATGAGGATCTGATCCGCGAGAACTACCAGGGGATCCGTCCGGCGCCAGGCTACCCGGCCTGCCCGGAGCATACCGAGAAAGGCACTATCTGGCAGCTTCTGGATGTCGAAACCCATACCGGCATGAAGCTCACCGAGTCCTTCGCCATGTGGCCGGGTGCATCGGTTTCCGGCTGGTACTTCAGTCACCCTGACAGCAAATACTTCGCCGTGGCGCAGATCCAGCGTGACCAGGTGGAAGATTATGCCCTGCGTAAAGGGATGAGCGTGGCGGAGGTGGAGCGCTGGTTAGCGCCAAACCTCGGCTACGACGCCGACTGACCTGACTGCGCCGCCGACGGTCAGGGCCCGGCTCACGTCACGTTTCCTTACAACAAACAGGGCACCCAATGGGTGCCCTGTCTCTTTCTTACATTTAAGCCCTTATACTGGAAGAAGGCTCAGCGATCCGCGCCACAACGTAGGCCGGATAAGGCGTAGCCGCCATCCGGCACTACCGCGCGCAATGAGCCTCAGGACAACGCATAACGAAAAGGAGAACCTGTATCCGTGCTGACTCTGCTACATCTGCTTTCTGCCGGGGCGTTGCTGGTCTGGGGCACCCATATTGTCCGTACCGGCGTAATGCGCGTTTTTGGCGCCCGCTTACGTACCGTTCTCAGCCGCAGCGTTGAGAAAAAGCCGCTCGCGTTCTGTGCAGGCATTGGCGTCACCGCGCTGGTGCAAAGCAGTAATGCCACCACCATGCTGGTCACCTCGTTTGTGGCCCAGGATCTGGTGGCGCTGACGCCTGCGCTGGTGATTGTTCTCGGTGCCGATGTAGGGACCGCGCTGATGGCGCGGGTATTGACCTTTGATCTCTCCTGGCTGTCGCCGCTGCTGATCTTTATCGGCGTGATATTTTTCCTTGGCCGTAAGCAGACCCGGGCCGGACAGCTGGGGCGCGTGGGGATCGGCCTTGGGCTGATTCTGCTGGCCCTGGAGCTGATCGTTCAGGCCGTCACCCCCATTACGCAGGCGAGCGGCGTCCAGGTTATCTTCGCTTCGCTGACCGGCGACATCATGCTGGATGCGTTGATTGGTGCGGTGTTTGCGCTTATCAGCTACTCCAGCCTGGCGGCGGTACTGTTAACCGCGACCCTGACCGCGGCGGGGATCATCTCCTTCCCGGTCGCCCTCTGTCTGGTGATTGGTGCGAACCTTGGCTCCGGCCTGCTGGCGGTACTAAACAACAGCGCCGCCAATGCCGCAGCGCGCCGCGTAGCGCTTGGCAGCCTGCTGTTTAAGCTGGTGGGAAGCCTGATTATTCTGCCGTTCGTTAAGCCGCTGGCGGACCTGATGGATAACCTGTCGCTGCCGGAATCGGAGATGGTCATCTACTTCCACGTCTTCTATAACCTGGTGCGCTGCGTGGCGATGGTGCCCTTTGCTGGGCCAATGGCGCGCTTCTGTGAACGTATCATCCGTGATGAACCGGAGCTTGATACCCGTCTGAAACCGAAACATCTTGATACCAGCGCGTTGGATACCCCGGCGCTGGCACTGGCCAATGCCGCCCGCGAAACGCTGCGCATGGGCGATGCAATGGAGTTAATGCTGGAGGGGCTGAAAAAGGTGGTGCATGGCGAGCCGCGGGAAGAGAAAGCGCTGCGTAAACTCGCCGACGATATCAACGTGCTCTATACCGCCATCAAACTCTATCTGGCGCGGATGCCAAAAGATGAGCTGGCGGAAGAGGAGTCCCGCCGCTGGGCGGAGATCATCGAAATGTCGCTCAACCTGGAGCAGGCCTCCGATATCGTCGAGCGCATGGGGAGCGAAATCGCCGACAAATCGCTGGCGGCCCGCCGGGCATTCTCCCTGGAAGGGGTTAAAGAGCTGGACGCACTGCACGATCAGCTGCTCGCTAACCTTAAGCTGGCGATGTCGGTCTTTTTCTCCGGCGACGTACCCAGCGCCCGCCGTCTGCGCCGTAATAAACACCGGTTCCGTATTCTCAACCGTCGCTATTCCCACGCGCACGTTGACCGTCTGCACCAGCAGAACGTGCAAAGCATTGAGACCAGCTCCCTGCACCTGGGGCTGCTTGGCGACATGAAGCGCCTTAACTCCCTGTTCTGCGCGGTGGCTTACAGCGTCATGGAGCAGCCGGATGAGGACGATGATCGGGATGAGTATTGATCTGGAAAGCGCCTCGCAGAACGGAGCGGCGAGGCGTGAGTAAACACATCGCCTGGTTTAATGTTATGCCATGGATGATATGTATAAAATTTTATACAGGGATGTGTTATGCTGCCAGAAAGACCGACCCTGCGCCCGATAGCCTGGGTAGGGAGTGCGTTCGATGATTTGCTCTGTTTTCCCTAAGAGGTCCGCCGGGAGGCTGGCTATCAGTTGCACCGCCTGCAGGCAGGGTTAGAGGCGGCAGACTGGAAGCCAATGACAGAGATTGGCAGAGGCGTGGAAGAAGTCAGATTGCGCAGTAGTTCAGGGGCTTACCGTATCCTCTACCTGGCCCGTTTTGAAGAGGCTGTTTATATCCTGCACTGTTTTATAAAAAAAAGCCGACGTACATCCGAGCACGATAAGCGTATCGCGAAAGCGCGTTTTCAGAGCGTAATGGAGGAGCTAAGGAGTGGAAAATGAGTCAGGCCATTGATTGTAAAATTCGCCATATCACCCCTACAGAGGCAAATATTTTTGCCGAACTCGGCTTTAACGAGCATGAATCTAAACATCTGCAGGAGGATGCCCAGAAAGAAGTCGAACAACTGTTGCTGCTTAAACGACAGCTGATGCAAGAAATTTCAGCATGGATTGCTGAGCATAACCTTCGTCAGGCGGACGCCGCGGAGAAGCTCAATGTCTCACGACCGCGTGTGTCAGATGTCGTGAATCTTAAAACCAGCAAGTTTACTCTTGATACCCTGGTGATGATGCTCAGCAAACTTGGGAAACCTGTCTCAGTGACGGTAGGCTGATCTTTTTACCAGCCGAAACCTAAGGTATATTTCGCCTCTACAGGAGAAATTATGCTGCCAACTCAATCCACCCGATTAAACAAATACATTAGCGAGAGCGGGATCTGCTCGCGCCGCGAGGCTGATCGTTACATCGAACAGGGCAACGTGTTTATCAACGGTAAACGCGCCACCATTGGCGATCAGGTCGTTCCTGGCGATGTGGTCAAAGTGAATGGTCAAACGATCGAGCCCCGTAACGCAGAAGACCTGGTGTTTATCGCGCTGAATAAACCGGTTGGCATTGTCAGTACCACGGAAGATGGCGAGCGTGACAACATCGTGGATTTCGTCAACCACAGCAGCCGTATCTTCCCGATTGGCCGCCTGGACAAAGACTCCCAGGGGTTGATTTTCCTCACCAACCACGGCGATCTGGTGAACAAGATCCTGCGTGCCGGTAACGACCACGAAAAAGAGTACATCGTCACGGTTAACAAACCGGTGACGGACGACTTTATCCGCGGCATGGGGGCAGGCGTTCCGATCCTCGGCACGGTGACGAAAAAGTGCAAGGTGAAGAAAGAGGCGCCGTTCGCGTTCCGCATTACCCTGGTTCAGGGGTTAAACCGGCAGATCCGCCGCATGTGCGAATATTTCGGTTACGACGTGACGAAGCTGGAACGTACGCGCATCATGAACGTCAGCCTCTCCGGCATCCCGCTGGGCGAGTGGCGCGATCTGACCGATGATGAACTGATTGAGCTCTTTAAGCTGATTGAGAATTCATCCTCGGAAGCAAAACCCAAAGCCAAAGCCAAACCGAAAACCCAGGGCATCAAACGCCCGGTGGTTAAGGCTCCGCAATCGGAAGAGAAAAGCCGGGCGAAGCCTGCCGGAAACGGAAAGCGCTTTACGTCGCCAGGCCGTAAAAAGAAAGGGCGCTAATCAGCGCCTTCCACGGGTTGGGGTATTCGCCGACCAGGAAAACGTCGCCTCTTTATCTACTTTATAAGCCTGCTCTTTTCGAAGTTTGCGGGCTTTTTTGGCATCCAGCTCACGCTGCGCCATCAGTTTGTCGATGTACTCTTTTTTGAGGTGATTGGTTTCGGCGTTGGTCAGCAGACGGCCATGGGCGATACGCGCGCGGTCGAGCAGAGTTTTCAGTTCGCGCTGCTCGCTTTCCGTCATCTCTTTCTGGGTCAATCTTGGTGTGGACATACCTGAAGCCTCCTGTGAAAGAGGCTTCAGTGTAAAGCATGCCTTCGCTGCGGCGAAGTGAATTAACCTTCCTTCACCACATCGCTTTTCTTTTGTCCCTCGAGCGGCTTACCCGACCAGTAACCCGCCAGCAGCGAGCCGGAAAGGTTATGCCATACCGAGAAGAGCGCGCCCGGCAGCGCAGCCAGCGGCGAGAAGTAAATTTTGCCGAGGGCCGCGGCCAGGCCGGAGTTCTGCATCCCCACTTCAATCGCCAGCGTGCGGCAGGTGGATTCGTCAAAGCCGAACAGCTTCCCGCCCCAGTAGCCGCCCATCAGGCCAATAATGTTGTGCAGCACCACGGCGATAATCACCACAAAACCGACAGAGGCAATATGCGCCGCAGAACCGGCGACCACGGCGCTGATGATCGCCAGAATGCAGGCCATGGAAAACGCCGGCAGGTACGGCTCTACAGCTATCACCAGCCGTGGGAACAGATGATGAATCACCAGCCCCAGCGCAATCGGGATCACCACGATTTGCAGAATGCTCAGCAGCATTCCCATCACATCCACCTGAATGTGGGCATCCACATACAGACGCGTCAGCAGCGGAGTGGCGACCACGCCAACCAGGGTGGAGACAGAGGAGATAGTCACCGACAGCGCCACATCTCCTTTCGCCAGATAGATCATCACGTTGGAGGCGGTACCGCTGGCCACGCTGCCCACCAGCACCATCCCGGCGGAGAGGTCTGGCGGCATCTTAAAGGCGATAGCGAGCGCCCATGCTGCCAGGGGCATCACCAGATAGTGCAGAAAGATCCCCGCCACGACCGGGGCGGGACGTGACAGGACGCGTTTAAAATCGTCGATTTTCAGGTGCACGCCCATGCCGAACATGATCAGCATCAGCAACGTAGTGACCCACGGGCCGACAGGGGTAAACGTGGTGGGCGTATAATAGGCTATAACAGAGAGCAGCAGCGCCCATAGCGGGAACAGCCGGGTGATGGCGGATAACATACAGATTCCTTGCGATTTGTTGTGTTGTGTCGTTATTAAAAAAGCCGGGATCGAGCCCGGCTTAGAGGTATTGTTTATCCTGCTAAGTAATTTTGTTCAATCAAATAATATTCATGATCGCTGACGTACGCTTTCCCAGCTCAGGCCAAAGCGGGCCAGATATTTGCGGAGCCTGTCGGCATCGTTAGGATTCGCTTTTTTCAAACGCGAGACGGCAAAAAGTTCGCGTCCGGCCTCAGACAAGGAGGCACTGCGGCGACATACCTCCAGCACGGTTTCCAGTTGACGCAAATCGAAAAGGTCGATCGCCATTTCTGCCGTAGCCGGTAGCGAAACAGCCTGCCAGTCACTAAGCAGACGGGCAATTTCCTCCTCAACCAATGCCAGCGTGATGCGACCCTGCTCGGCAAGCGTGGCCATTCGCGCCACAGAAGAGCCCAGTTCACGAAAGTTACCGCGCCATAACGCCTGCGGAGAGTCAGCAAAACGCAGATAGCGCTCGCGCGCCTCTTTGTCGAAGCGAACCTGAGATTGTGCTTCGGTCGCAAAGCGTTGCAGTTCGTACTCCACGTTGGGGGCGATATCTTCCCGGCGCTGCGCCAGGCCGGGCAGGGCAAAACTCCACATATTGATACGGGCGTAGAGATCTTCGCGAAAACGACCTTCCGCCACCCACTGGCGCATATCCCGGTGCGTGCCGGCAATCAGCTGAAAATCGCTCCTGACCTCTTTATCGGAGCCAAACGGGAAGAAGGTTTTTTCTTCGATAGCTTTTAACAGCATGGCCTGTTCATCGAGACCCAGTTCGGCAATCTCATCTAAGAACAGCACGCCGCCGTCGGCCTCACGCAGCAGCCCGGCGCGGGCGGCGACTGCCCCGGTAAATGCCCCTTTAACATGGCCAAAAAGAGTCGACATGGCGTTGTCGCCCCGCAGCGTAGCGCAGTTTACCGCCACCAGCCTGCCGGAAAGCTGATGACGGGATTGCTTAAGCTGGTAAATGCGATTGGCGAGAAACGATTTTCCGGCCCCCGTTGGGCCAGTCAGCAGGAGAGGAGCGGTTGAGCGCAGCGCCACACGCTCAATCTGATCGATCAGGGCGTTGAAGGTGGCATTGCGGGTATCAATCCCGGCTTTCAGGAACGAAACGGATTCCTGCTGTTCACGCTGAAAGCGGCTGGTCAATGTGGCATAACGGCTTAAATCCAGGTCGATGATCGAATAACGTCCGACGGGGACGGCCTCTTCTGGCGCCTCCCTGCTGGCAGGGCCGGTCTGGATCAGGCTGGCGGGGAGATACCGCGCTTCGGTCAGCAAAAACCAGCAAATCTGCGCCACGTGCGTGCCGGTGGTGATATGGACCAGGTACTCTTCATGTTCGGTGTCAAACTGATAGTGTGTGGCGAAGTCGAGGAAGGCGGCGTAGACCTCTTCAAAATCCCAGGGATCGGCTATGGTGACGGGACATGCGCGCACGGTGGTATGTGGGGAAAGCTGGCTGATATCTTCCGTTATCTGTTCCGCCATCCCCCGGTCCTGCGGCTGGTGGAGTAGTTCAAGCCTGTCGACGGGGAGATCGGGCTGCAGACAAAGTGCGACCGTTGGGCGCCATTTACGTAAGCGGTTAGCCCGCTTGCCGCGCTTATCCATCACCGTACCCAGTACCCCAATAACCACTCGCCGCTTTTTCATGTTTATCCTGAAAGATAAAAACTGATATTGAAAGATAAAAATATTCTGTGGATTAAGCAATGTCCGTGAAGGGCTTCTAAGTTAATTTCAGTTTAATCAATGAGATATATTCAATCGGTGCTGGCTGTACCTTTTGGCACGCTTCTGGCAATACCTGTTACTAACAGACAAAGTAAATGGGTTGGCCGTGAAAGTTTCAGGCGACCCTGAGGGTGAGTACCATGAAACAGACTGATTTTGATGTTTTAAGCGCGCAGCACAGCGCACCGGTAAAAATGTGGACGCACGGGGTGCCCGTTGAGCCAGAGGCGCGCGAACAGTTGCTCAATACCGCAAAGATGCCGTTTATTTTTAAGCATATGGCGGTGATGCCGGATGTGCATCTCGGAAAAGGCTCCACCATTGGCAGCGTAATCCCCACTAAAGGGGCGATCATTCCCGCGGCGGTGGGGGTGGATATTGGTTGCGGGATGATTGCCGTGCGGACATCTCTGCTGGCAGGCGATCTGCCGGATAACCTTCACGGACTGCGCAGCGCCATTGAACAGGCGGTGCCGCACGGGCGGACCAACACCCGCTCCCGTCGCGACAAGGGAGCATGGGCAAAGACGCCGGATGAGGTGGATAACCACTGGGCCCGGCTGGCGCCGCGCTTCAAACGGCTGACGGATAAATATCCGCAACTGCTGAAAACCAATAACCATCAGCATCTGGGGACGCTGGGCACCGGGAACCACTTTATCGAGATCTGCCTGGATGAGCAGCAACGCGTCTGGGTCATGCTGCACAGCGGTTCGCGTGGCGTGGGCAATGCCATCGGCAATGTGTTTATCACGCTGGCGCAGAAGGATATGCAGCAGCATATTGCCAACCTGCCTGACAGAAACCTGGCCTATTTCCAGGAGGGGAGCCGGCACTATAACGACTACATCGAAGCCGTGGAGTGGGCACAGGATTTTGCGCGCCATAACCGCGAGGTAATGATGTCCCGCGTGCTGGCCGCGCTCTCGCGCATTGTGCCAAAGCCTTTCCTGACCCAGCAGGAGGCGGTGAATTGCCATCACAACTATGTCCAGAAAGAGCGTCATTTTGGTGAAGAGATCCTGGTGACGCGCAAAGGGGCGGTGTCGGCGCAGAAGGGCGAGATGGGGATCATCCCCGGGTCGATGGGGGCGAAAAGCTTTATCGTGCGCGGCCTGGGCAATGAAGAGAGCTTCTGCTCCTGCAGTCATGGGGCAGGGCGGGTGATGAGCCGCACGGCGGCCAAAAAACGCTTCACCGTTGCCGATCAGGTTCGTGCCACGGCCCACGTCGAGTGCAGAAAAGACAGCGAGGTCATCGATGAGATCCCGATGGCCTATAAAGATATCGATGCCGTCATGGCGGCGCAGGCGTCGCTGGTCGAAATCGTCCATACCTTGCGCCAGGTGGTCTGTGTAAAAGGATAAAAGAGATGGCTGATAACGGTGTAGATGCCGCCATGCGCGAGCGCGTGCGGCAGCAACTTAACGAGATAGAGCAACGGTTCAATGTGTCCGTGCTGTACGCCTGTGAGTCGGGCAGCCGGGGCTGGGGCTTTGCGTCGCCGGACAGCGATTATGACGTGCGCTTCCTGTATGTGCATAAACCTGACTGGTATTTGCGCGTCGAACCGCAGCGGGATGTGATCGAGCTGCCCATAGACGACGAACTGGACATAAGCGGCTGGGAGTGGCGCAAGGCGCTGGGTTTGCTGAAAGCGGCCAACCCCACGCTTATCGAGTGGCTGGATTCGCCGGTGGTCTATCAGCAGAGCGATACGGTAATCACGGAGCTGCGCGCGCAGGTACCCGCCTGGTTTTCACCCGTGCGTGCGCGCTGGCACTACTACTCTATGGCGCGTAAAAACTTCCGCGGTTATTTACAGGGCGAAGAGGTGCGGCTGAAGAAGTACTTTTACGTCCTGCGTCCGCTGCTGGCAGTGCGGTGGGTGGAGGCCGGAAAAGGGATGCCGCCGATGCGTTTTGCTGAACTGCTGGCGGGAAGCGAGCTTGATGCGCCATTACGTCAGGAAATCGATGCCCTGCTGGCAATAAAACAGCGTGCCGGGGAAGCGCAATATGGTCCCAGACGCCCTTTGCTGCACGCTTTCATCACCCAGGAGCTGGCGCGGGGCGAAAACCCGCCCACGCTGCCGGACAGCCGTCATGGCAAGGTAGCCTCGCTGGATGCGCTGCTGATGAGAACGGTGCTGGCAGGATAAAAAAAGGGCCCGGTTGTCCGGGCCCTTTTTTGTTATTCAAACAAGTTATGATGCAGTTTCTGCACGACCTGCTCGGCTTCATGGCCTGGTACCAGGAAGCAGAGGTTGTAGCTGGATGCGCCATAGCAAATCATGCGGATGTTAAACGGATCCAGCACGCCAAACACCTCTTTGCCCACGCCGCTGGCGCGGGACAGCTCGTTACCGATGATCGCCACCAGGGCGAGATCTTCTTCCACCTCGACGCGGCACAGCTCAGAGAGCTCCATCAGCAGAGATTGCGTCAGTAGGGTATCGCCGGTGGAGGTTGAGCCGGTGGTGTCCAGCGTCAGGGCGATGTTCACCTCTGAGGTGGTGACCAGATCAACCGAGATGCTGTGGCGCGCCAGAATGCTGAATACCTCGGCCAGGAAGCCGCGGGAGTGCAGCATGCTCAGGCTGTGCAGGGTCAGCAGGGTCTGCTTGCGACGCAGGGCGATGGCGCGGAACAGCGGTGGGTTTTCGGTGGTGTTGCACACCATGGTGCCGCCCGCTTTTGGATCCTTGCTGGAGCCGACGAACACAGGAATGTCGCTGCGCACTGCCGGCAGTAATGTCGCCGGGTGCAGCACTTTCGCGCCGAAGGTCGCCATCTCGGCGGCCTCTTCAAAGGCGATCTCGTCAATACGTTTTGCCGCCGGCACCACGCGCGGGTCGGTGGTGTAAATACCCGGCACGTCCGTCCAGATATCCACGCGGGAGGCGCGCAGCGCCTCGCCCAGCAGGGCTGCGGTGTAGTCGCTGCCGCCACGGCCCAGCGTGGTGGTGCGGCCTTTGGCTTCGCTACCGATAAAGCCCTGGGTGATGACAATCCCTTCCGCCAGACGCGGCGCCAGCTGTTGGGTGGTCAGCTCGGCAATGGCCTCAATATCCGGCTCGGCACGACCGAAACGGTCGCTGGTGCGCAGCACTTTACGCACGTCAAACCACTGCGACTGAACGTTACGCTCGCGCAGCACTTCGACAAACAGCAGGGTCGACATCAGCTCACCGTGGCTGACCAGCTCGTCGGTCAGGGCGGTGGAGGTGGCCAGAGAGGCGGCTTCGGCCAGGGTGATGATATTTTCCAGCAGGCGCTCAATCTCTTCGCTGATGACGCTCGGATCGCGCAGACGGCTAAGGATATCGAACTGAATTTTGTGCAGCGCTTCCAGCTTCGCCTGGCGCTCGCTCGCTTCCAGCCCTTCTGCCAGGGCTACCAGCAGATTAGTGACGCCCGCCGAAGCGGACAACACCACCAGCCGGGTATTCGGATCGGCCAGCACCACATCGGCGCTGCGGTTCATGGCATCAAAATCGGCCACGCTGGTACCGCCAAACTTGGCGACAACAAAACTCGTCATAACAACCTCGTGTCAGGGAAGGAAAAAAGCGACCATGGCACAAGGACAAAATAGTTTTATCGGTGCAGGCGCAAATACCGTGTGTATAAATAAAATGTGCAGGGGATCCTGTCAACGCTGGGATTATGCGGATTTTTCATGCTGCATTCCATATGAGAAACAGGACTTATAACAGCTATACTTTTGGAGCTTTTGCACTGCACTTGATGCAAGCCAGGCCAATGGCATAAAAACCATCACAATTTTTAGCGGCAGAGGCTACAATCGACCGAGGTCACAATTCTCAATTCAGAAGAGTATTGCTATGAAAAATATCAACCCAACGCAGACTGCAGCCTGGCAGGCATTACAGAAACACTTTGATGAGATGAAAGACGTTACTATCGCGGAGCTGTTCGCGAAAGACGGCGATCGTTTCAATAAGTTCTCCGCGACGTTTGACGATCAGATGCTGGTCGATTTTTCCAAAAACCGCATCACTGAAGAGACGCTGGCAAAACTGCAGGATCTGGCGAAAGAGACCGATCTGAGCGGTGCCATCAAGTCCATGTTCTCTGGCGAGAAGATCAACCGTACTGAAGATCGCGCCGTACTGCATGTTGCACTGCGTAACCGTAGCAATACTCCAATCATCGTTGACGGCAAAGATGTGATGCCTGAAGTGAACGCCGTGCTGGAAAAGATGAAAACCTTCTCGGAAGCAATCATCTCAGGTCAGTGGAAAGGCTACACCGGCAAACCGATCACCGATGTGGTGAACATCGGTATCGGCGGCTCCGACCTTGGCCCATTCATGGTGACCGAAGCGCTGCGCCCGTACAAAAACCACCTCAACATGCACTTTGTCTCTAACGTCGATGGCACTCACATCGCCGAAGTGCTGAAAAAAGTGAACCCGGAAAGCACCCTGTTCCTGGTGGCGTCCAAAACCTTCACCACCCAGGAAACCATGACCAACGCCCACAGCGCGCGCGACTGGTTCCTGCAGAGTGCCGGTGACGAGCAGCACGTGGCGAAACACTTCGCGGCGCTCTCCACCAACGCTAAAGCGGTCGGCGAGTTCGGCATCGACACTGCCAACATGTTCGAGTTCTGGGACTGGGTTGGCGGTCGTTACTCCCTGTGGTCCGCGATCGGTCTGTCTATCATACTCTCCGTGGGCTACGACAACTTTGTTGAGCTGCTCTCCGGCGCGCATGCGATGGATAAACATTTCTCTACCACGCCGGCAGAGAAAAACCTGCCGGTACTGCTGGCGCTGATCGGTATCTGGTACAACAACTTCTTTGGTGCAGAAACCGAAGCGATCCTGCCGTACGACCAGTACATGCACCGTTTCGCAGCCTACTTCCAGCAGGGCAACATGGAATCCAACGGTAAATACGTTGACCGTAACGGCAACGCCGTGGATTACCAGACCGGCCCAATCATCTGGGGTGAGCCAGGCACCAACGGCCAGCACGCGTTCTACCAGCTGATCCACCAGGGCACCAAAATGGTACCGTGCGATTTCATCGCCCCGGCTATCACTCATAACCCGCTGTCTGACCACCATCCGAAGCTGCTGTCGAACTTCTTCGCGCAGACCGAAGCGCTGGCGTTCGGTAAAGCGCGTGACGTGGTTGAGCAGGAGTATCGCGATCAGGGTAAAGATCCGGCGACCCTGGATCACGTGGTGCCGTTCAAAGTGTTCGAAGGCAATCGTCCAACTAACTCCATCCTGCTGCGTGAGATCACCCCGTTCAGCCTGGGCGCGCTGATTGCCTTGTATGAGCACAAAATCTTCACCCAGGGCGCGATCCTGAACATCTTCACCTTTGACCAGTGGGGCGTTGAGCTGGGCAAACAGCTGGCTAACCGCATCCTGCCTGAGCTGGGGGATAACCAGGACATTAGCAGCCACGACAGCTCCACCAACGGCCTGATTAACCGTTATAAAGCCTGGCGCGCATAATTCTGCTGCGGTCTGTCTGCCCGGTGGCGCTACGCTTACCGGGCCTACAAAACCCCGTAGGCCGGGCAAACTGAGTGCCGCCCGGCAGATCTGCACAAAATATAAACAAAAAATATAGATCCCCGTCACATTTTTGCGTTATACAGGAATCTCGTCCCGGAGAATGAGGTGCTGTATGACATCCCTGACTCGCCCGCGTGTTGAGTTTATCTCAACCATTCTGCAGACCGTGTTGAACCTGGGTCTGCTGAGCCTTGGCCTGATCCTGGTCGTCTTCCTCGGTAAAGAGACGGTGCATCTGGCTGATGTGCTTTTCGCCCCTGAGCAAACCAGCAAATACGAGCTGGTTGAAGGGCTGGTGGTTTACTTTCTCTACTTCGAATTTATCGCCCTGATCGTCAAGTACTTTCAGTCTGGCTTTCACTTCCCGCTGCGCTACTTTGTCTACATTGGTATCACCGCGATTGTGCGACTGATCATCGTCGATCATAAATCGCCCCTCGACGTGCTGCTCTACTCGGCGGCTATCCTGCTGCTGGTGGTCACCCTCTGGCTGTGCAACTCGAAGCGACTGAAGCGGGAATAAAAAAAGGGCGGCCCGAGGGCCGCCGAAAACAGTCACAAGTTTGGATCAAGACATCAAGGCAAAGTTGAGGGTTGCAGTGGAATAACAATGAAACTTAACCTTTCACGCCTCCCGCGGTCAGGCCGTTCACCAGCCAGCGCTGGGCCAGCAGGAAGACGACGGTGATCGGGATAGCGGAGAGGACAGCGGCTGCGGCAAAGTCGCCCCACAGATAGTTTTGCGGGTTGAGGTATTGCTGCATCCCTACCGCCAGGGTGTAGCTGTTCACATCACGCAGCAGCAGTGAGGCGACCGGCACTTCGGTGATGGCGGCGATAAACGACAGAATAAAGACCACCGCCAGAATCGGCACGGAGAGCGGCAGCAGCACCAGGCGGAACGCCTGCCACGGGGTGGCGCCATCCAGCGACGCGGCCTCTTCCAGCGAGTTGTCGATGGTTTCGAAATAGCCTTTGATGGTCCAGACGTGCAGCGCAATCCCGCCGAGGTAGGCGAAAATCACCCCACCGTGGGTGTTCAGACCGATAAACGGCACATACTGGCCGAGGCGGTCAAACAAGGCGTACAGCGCCACCAGGGACAGGACCGCCGGGAACATCTGGAAAATCAGCATCCCTTTCAGCAGCGTCGCTTTCCCTTTGAAGCGCATACGGGCAAAGGCGTAGGCGCAGGTGGTGGAGAGCGTCACGATACCGATCGCGGTGATGGTGGCGACTTTCACCGAGTTCCACAGCCACAGCAGCACCGGGAACGGCGGCGGGGTGACGCGGCCATCAGCATGTTCCACGCTGAAGCCCAACGCTAACTTCCAGTGCTCCCAGGAGATTTGCTCCGGGATCAGGCTACCGGTGGCGAAGTTACCCGAACGCAGGGAGATGGCGATAACCATCAGCAGCGGGAACATGATTGCCGCGATAAAAATCAGCAGACCCAGGTGGGTGATCAGTAAACGTAATTTCTGCGATTTGGGTTGGACCATAGCCATTTTCAGTACCCTCCTTAGTCAAACTTCATGCGGGTTGCTTTCAGGTTCACGATTGCCAGCGCGCCCACCAGCAGGAAGATCAGGGTGGCAATCGCTGCCGCCAGACCGAAGTCCTGACCACCGCCGCCTTCGAAGGCGATGCGGTAGGTGTAGCTCACGAGCAGGTCGGTATAACCGGCTGGCGTAGTGGTGCCGAGACGGTCCGGGCCACCGTTGGTCAACAGCTGAATCAACACGAAGTTGTTAAAGTTAAAGGCGAAGCTGGCAATCATCAGCGGCGTCAGCGGCTTGATCAGCAGCGGGAGCGTAATCTTAAAGAAGTTCTGGAACGGGGTGGCTCCGTCCATGGCCGACGCTTCATACAGGTCATCCGGGATCGCCTTCAGCAGCCCCATGCACAGGATCATCATGTACGGATAGCCGAGCCAGGTGTTGACGATGATGATCATGCTGCGGGCGGTAGTCGGGTCGCTGAACCACGCCGGTTTGATACCAAACAGGCTGCTCAGCATCATGTTGATTTCACCAAAGCTCTGGTTGAACAGCCCTTTGAAAATCAGAATCGAAATGAACGACGGTACGGCGTAGGGCAGGATCAGCAGGACGCGGTAAATCGCTTTGCCTTTCAGGGCTTCCCACTGCACCAGGCAGGCCAGCACCATGCCAACGGCCACGGTCAGGATCACGGTCAGTATCGAGAAGACCACGGTCCAGACAAAGATGGCGAAGAACGGTTTCTGAATGCCTTCGTCGGTAAAGACGCGGGTAAAGTTATCCCAGCCGATGGTGACGGTATAGCCCGGGCTGAGCTTATCGTCGCCCCAGGTGCCGTCAGCATTCACGGACTGGTAGAAGCCGACGTCGTTATTCGGGCGGTACTTCACGCCGGTCTGGTTGTTGGTGAGCGTGCTGTCATCGCCCAGCGTGTACAGCGGGCGGGTGCCGGAGAACTGGCGCAGCGAGCTCATAATGACTTTGCTTTCGTCCGGCAGCTCAGCGGTAATCTGGGTCAGCGCCTGACGGTTCTGGGTGATGACGCGCAGGTTGGCGCGTTCCCCTTCCGGCAGGGCATCAGCTTCTTTCAGGGCCAGTTTCTGCTCGCCGCCAAATTTAAAGGCGTCGGAGACGTAATATTTGCCTGCGGCATCGTCGGTCAGCGCCAGCTTCCATTCGTCACCTGCGGGATAGAGACCAAAGTTAAAGGTCTTACCGGCCTGATAGGAACGATCCATCAGTACCTGCTGGGCGCGCTCCTGGGCGAGCTGGTTGGTGCTGCTGTAGTTGGTGAAAGCGATGGCGATGGTGCAAATAAGCGGGAACAGGACAAACAGCCCCATCCCGGCAACGCCTGGATAGACATAGCGCCAGGCGTAGGCTTTGCGGTTAGCAAAAATATAGAGGCCGACCGAGCTTAAAATCAGCGTCATGGCGGCAAACAGGTACTCCCCCTGGGCGTACATCAAAACAATAAGGTAACCCACCAGCAAACCCAGCAGACCAATCACTGACCATTTCAGCGTGTCGCTTTGCCACCAGTGTTTCTTTTTAACGACATCCATGGGGTTCTTCCTCTACAACTGTGAAAACTGATTGTCAGGTGGCGCTCCGCTTACCTGACCTACGGCTCGAACCGTAGTTGTAGGGCGGGTAAGCGAAGCGCCACCCGCCGCTTTTACTTACTTAGTGATACGACCCTGAGCATCTTTCAGCGCAGCATCCACAGTCTGACGACCGCTGGCGGCGTTGATCACCGCGGTACGGGTGGCGTACCAGAAGGCAGCCATCTGCGGGATGTTAGGCATGATTTCGCCCTTCTCCGCGTTGCTCATGGTGGCGGCGATACGTGGATCTTTCGCCAACTGCTCCTGGAAGGATTTCAGCGCGACGGCGCCCAGCGGTTTGTCCTTGTTCACTTCGTCCAGACCCTGATCGGTCAGCAGGTAGTTTTCGAGGAACTCTTTCGCCAGCTCTTTGTTCGGGCTGGCGGCGTTGATACCGGCACTCAGCACGCCAACGAACGGTTTAGACGGCTTGCCTTTGAAGGTTGGCAGCACCGCGACGCCGTAGTTGATTTTGCTCTTGTCGATGTTGGACCACGCCCACGGACCGTTGATGGTCATCGCGGTTTCGCCCTTGTTGAAGGCCGCTTCTGCGATGGAGTAGTCGGTATCCGCATTCATCTGTTTGTTCTTGATCAGGTCAACCAGGAAGGTCAGACCCGCTTTCGCGCCCGCGTTGTCCACGCCGACGTCTTTCACGTCGTATTTGCCGTTTTCAAACTTGAACGCATAACCGCCGTCGGCTGCAATCAGCGGCCAGGTGAAGTACGGCTCTTGCAGGTTGAACATCAGCGCGCTCTTACCTTTCGCCTTCAGCTCTTTATCCAGCGCCGGGATCTCTTCCCAGGTTTTTGGCGGGTTCGGTACGAGGTCTTTGTTGTAGATCAGGGAGAGCGATTCAACCGCAACCGGGTAAGCGATCAGCTTGCCGTTGTAGCGCACGGCGTCCCAGGTGAACGGGAACAGCTTGTCCTGGAAGGCTTTATCCGGGGAGATCTCGGCCAGCAGGCCAGACTGAGCATAGCCGCCGAAACGGTCATGGGCCCAGAAGATAATGTCAGGGCCGTCGCCGGTTGCAGCAACCTGTGGGAATTTCTCTTCCAGCTTGTCCGGGTGTTCAACGGTGACTTTAATGCCGGTATCTTTCTCGAATTTTTTACCCACTTCAGCCAGGCCGTTATAGCCTTTGTCGCCGTTAATCCAGATTACCAGCTTACCTTCTTCAATTTTGGCGAGCGCAGGTGCGGAAATCATCATTGCTGCAAGGGCGGACAATGCGAAAACGCGTGCGCCAGTCTTGATATTCATATCTGCCATCCTTTTTGGTGATGTGCTGTGGATACATTGAGGTGGTTCAACGTCGCTCAGTCTCCTTATTTGACATCCTCTTTCCATCCTCCTGGCCCCTACGCCCCACCCCCTCTTTATGTGATCTGCGTTGCATAAATTTCAGTTATGTGTCCTGGCGCACACAAAAGAGCGATGAATTTTGCCGGTGACATCACGAATTTTGCCTCCGCCCCCGGGGGGCGCTGGCGGAGTCCACTCTCTCATCCTCCCGCCTCCTCCCCCATAAAAAAGGCTGGGGGTGGAGGATTCGCGAAACGCCCCGATACCGCATAGTCAGCCCATATTGAATGTTTCTGTTGATGACAGGCTGTAACGAAGGGAGTAGGGCATGGCGAGCGTAGAACTGCGTAACGTAACGAAAGCCTGGGGTGACGTGGTGGTATCGAAAGATATCAATCTCGATATCCAGGAAGGTGAATTCGTGGTTTTTGTTGGCCCGTCAGGCTGCGGTAAATCCACGCTGCTGCGTATGATTGCCGGTCTGGAAACCATCACCAGCGGCGATCTGATGATTGGCGATACCCGCATGAACGATATTCCGCCCGCGGAGCGTGGCGTCGGGATGGTCTTCCAGTCCTATGCGCTTTATCCCCACCTCTCCGTTGCCGAGAACATGTCGTTCGGCCTCAAGCTGGCGGGCGCCAAAAAAGAGACCATCAACCAGCGCGTGACCCAGGTTGCTGAAGTGTTGCAGCTGGCGCATCTGCTGGAGCGTAAGCCGAAGGCCCTGTCCGGTGGGCAGCGCCAGCGCGTGGCGATTGGCCGTACGCTGGTGGCAGAGCCGCGCGTGTTCCTGCTCGATGAGCCGCTGTCGAACCTCGACGCCGCGCTGCGCGTGCAGATGCGTATTGAGATTTCCCGTCTGCACAAGCGTCTTGGTCGCACCATGATTTACGTCACCCACGATCAGGTCGAAGCGATGACTCTCGCCGACAAGATTGTGGTGCTGGATGCCGGTCGCGTGGCGCAGGTGGGTAAACCGCTGGAGCTCTATCACTACCCGGCAGACCGCTTTGTTGCGGGCTTTATTGGCTCGCCAAAGATGAACTTCTTGCCGGTAAAAGTCACCGCCACTGCCATCGATCAGGTTCAGGTTGAGCTGCCGAACCGCCAGCAGGTGTGGCTGCCGGTAGACAGCGTAAACGTCAACGTGGGGGCCAACATGTCCCTCGGGATCCGTCCTGAACATCTGCTGCCAAGCCACATCGCTGATGTGACCCTGGAGGGCGAGGTTCAGGTGGTTGAGCAGTTAGGTCACGAAACACAGATTCATATCCAGATCCCAGCCATTCGTCAGAACCTGGTCTACCGCCAGAACGACGTGGTGTTGGTAAAAGAGGGTGCCACATTCGCTATCGGCTTGCCGCCAGAGCGCTGCCATCTGTTCCGTGAGGATGGCACCGCATGTCGTCGGCTGCATCAAGAGCCCGGCGTTTAAGCAATCCCAATAATAAGCACGAAACCATCAGGTGAAGTGTTCAAAGAAAAGCAATGATCTCAGGAGATAGAATAATGATTACTCTGCGCAAAGTCCCTCTGGCACTCGCCATTGCGGCAGGCATCCTGTCTGCCCAGGCCGGCGCTGTAGACTTCAAAGGTTATGCTCGTTCTGGCATTGGCTGGACCGGGAGTGGTGGCGAACAACAGTGTTTCCAGGCAACAGGTGCACAGAGCAAATACCGTCTTGGTAACGAATGTGAAACCTATGCCGAACTGAAACTGGGTCAGGAAGTGTGGAAAGAGGGCGACAAGAGCTTCTACTTCGACACCAACGTAGCCTACTCTGTTTCTCAGCAGAACGACTGGGAATCAACCAGCCCGGCCTTCCGCGAAGCTAACGTGCAGGGTAAAAACCTGATTGAATGGCTGCCAGGTTCCACTATCTGGGCCGGTAAGCGCTTCTATCAGCGTCATGACGTTCACATGATCGACTTCTACTACTGGGATATCTCCGGTCCTGGTGCAGGTATCGAAAACATCGATCTGGGCTTCGGTAAACTCTCTCTGGCAGCGACCCGTTCTTCTGAGTCCGGCGGCTCTTCTGCATTTGCCGACTTCGATGCAAATGGCGACCGTATTTACGACAATATCGTACCAAACGATGTCTTTGACGTTCGTTTAGCCGGTATGGAAATCAACCCAGGCGGTACGCTGGAGCTGGGCGTTGACTACGGTCACACCAACATTCCTGACGACTACTACCTGCAGCCTGGCGCCTCTAAAGATGGCTGGATGTTCACCGCTGAACATACTCAGAGCATGCTGAAAGGCTTTAACAAGTTTGTTGTTCAGTACGCAACAGACTCCATGACTTCTAACGGTAAAGGTATTCCGCAGGGTGCGAGCCTGAACAACGACGGCTCCATGATCCGCGTTCTTGACCACGGTGCTGTCACCCTGGCTGACCAGTGGGATCTGATGTACGTCGGTATGTACCAGAACATCGACCTGGACAATAACAACGGTACCGAGTGGTGGACCGTCGGTGTTCGTCCGATGTTCAAATGGACGCCAATCATGTCCACCTTGCTGGAAGTGGGCTACGACAACGTCAAATCTCAGAAAACTGACGACACCAACAGCCAGTACAAAATCACCCTGGCCCAACAGTGGCAGGCTGGCGACAGCATCTGGTCCCGTCCGGCTATCCGCGTCTTCGCAACCTACGCCAAGTGGGATGAGAAATGGGGTTACGCGAACAATGGCGATGCAGGCTACACCTCTGGCGTAGCGTACAACGACACCTCCGCGAAAACCTTCAGCCGTGGCGACAACGATGAGTGGACCTTCGGTGCCCAGATGGAGATCTGGTGGTAAGTCGTAACACCTGATGTATTGACCTAAAAGAGGGGCGCAAGCCCCTCTCTTCATAGGGTGCTGCGCGCTATTGCCTGGCCACCGCAGTGCTAACGCAATCTGAGGTAAACATAATGAAAATGAAAAAAAGTCTCGTCGCGCTGTGCCTCTCCGCAGGTCTGCTGGCAGGAGCTCCTGCCATCACGCTTGCGAACGTCAATTTCGTCCCACAAAACACCAGCGCTGCGCCTGCGGTTCCGGCAGCCGCGCTGCAACAGCTGGTCTGGACGCCTGTCGATCAGTCCAAAACCCAGACCACCCAACTTTCTACCGGCGGCCAGACCTTAAACGTGGCGGGGATCGCCGGCCCGGTGGCGGCGTACAGTGTGCCGGCTAATATCGGCGAAATCACCCTGACGCTGACAAGCGTGGTGGAGAAACAGACCAGCGTATTTGCACCGAACGTGCTGATTCTGGATCAGAACCTGACGCCGTCTGCCTACTTCCCAAGCGAATACTTCACCTACCAGGAGCCGGGCGTAATGAGCGCCGATCGTCTGGAAGGGGTCATGCGCCTGACGCCAGCCCTGGGTCAGCAGAAACTGTACGTCCTGGTCTTTACCACCGACAAAGATCTGCAGCAAACCACCAAACTGATCGATCCGGCGAAAGCCTATGCCAAAGGCACCGGCAACGCCGTACCGGATATTCCGGACCCGATTGCCCGTCATGTGACGGATGGCCAGCTGAAGCTGAAAGTCTCCACTAACAGCACCTCCAGCGTGCTGGTCGGTCCGCTGTTTGGCTCCTCCGGTCCTGGCCCGGTCACCGTAGGCAATACCGCGGCACCGGTCTATGCTGCGCCAGCGGTTGCACCTGCTGCGGCTCCGGCTGCCGCGCCAGCCGTTGCCCCGGCCCCGGCGAAGAAGAGCGAGCCGGTACTGACCGATACCGAAGCCTATTTTAATCAGGCCATTAAGCAGGCAGTCGCAAAAGGTGATGTCGATAAAGCGCTGAAACTGCTGGATGAAGCAGAGCGTTTAGGCTCGACCACTGCCCGTTCCACCTTTATCAGCAGTGTAAAAGGCAAGGGGTGACCGTCTCCCCACAATGCTGATTTTGTCAGTAGTTTGGTGCGCCCCTGTGGGCGCACTTTTTTTTGTGATTTACACCGCTGTTGCATCTCTGTTGCGATAATGTTCGCTAACTCACGTTTGCCCGCCCCCAGTAGGCGTTTCTGCGATACAATAGCTTTACGTTATGTATCGGAGAGACTGGCATGTCACACCCCGCGCTTTTGCTCCTGCGTGCGCTGCGTTATTTTGACGAAATCCCTGCGCTGGAACCGGAGCAGCTCGACTGGCTGCTGCTGGAAGATTCCATGACTAAACGTTTTGAGCAGCAGGGCAAGAACGTCACCGTTACCCTCATTCAGGAGGGATTCGTCACGCCTGACGCGGTGGCGGATGAGCTGCCATTATTGCCGAAAGAGGCGCGCTACTGGCTGCGGGAGATCCTGCTCTGTGCCGACGGCGAGCCGTGGCTGGCCGGACGCACGGTGGTGCCAGAGTCCACCCTTACCGGGCCGGAGATGGCGCTGCAGCAGATGGGCAAAACCCCGCTGGGACGCTATCTGTTCACCTCCTCCGAGCTGACCCGCGATTTTATTGAAATTGGACGCGATGCCGGATTATGGGGACGCCGTTCCCGCTTGCGCTTAAGTGGAAAACCCTTAATGCTGACCGAGCTGTTTTTACCGGCGTCACCGTTGTACTAAGAGGAAGAGAAAATGGAGTGGAGTCTGACGCAGAACAAGCTGCTGGCGTACCACCGCCTGATGCGAACGGATAAGCCGATCGGTGCGCTACTGCTGCTGTGGCCGACCCTGTGGGCGCTGTGGGTTGCAACCCCCGGGCTGCCGCCGCTGTGGATCCTGGCGGTATTTGTGGCGGGTGTCTGGCTGATGCGAGCCGCGGGCTGTGTGGTTAACGATTATGCCGATCGCAAATTTGACGGCCACGTGAAACGCACCGCGAATCGTCCGCTGCCGAGCGGTGATGTCACGGAGAAAGAGGCGCGGACGCTGTTTGTGGTGCTGGTCCTGCTCTCGTTCCTGCTGGTGTTGACCCTCAACACCATGACCATCCTGCTCTCCGTGGCAGCGCTGGCCCTGGCCTGGGTCTACCCGTTTATGAAGCGCTATACCCATCTGCCCCAGGTGGTGCTGGGCGCCGCCTTTGGCTGGTCGATCCCCATGGCCTTTGCCGCCGTCAGCGAAAGTGTGCCGCTGAGCTGCTGGCTGATGTTCCTGGCCAATATCCTCTGGGCGGTGGCCTACGATACCCAGTACGCGATGGTTGACCGCGACGATGATCTGAAGATTGGCATTAAATCGACGGCCATTCTGTTTGGTCGTCAGGACAAGCTGATCATTGGGATTTTGCAGGTCGCGGTGTTGGCACTGATGATGGCAATTGGTTACCTGAACCAGCTGAACGGGGCATTTTACGGGGCGGTTGCGGCGGCGGGTGTGCTCTTTATCTACCAGCAAAAGCTCATTGCCAACCGCGAACGCGAGGCCTGTTTTAAAGCGTTTCTGAACAATAACTACGTTGGTCTGGTGTTGTTTGTCGGGTTAGCGATTAGCTATTGGGCATAAAAAAGCCGGGTGGTGGCTTCGCCTTACCCGGCCTACGATTTGGCAGAATATGTAGGCCGGGTAAGCGTTAGCGCCACCCGGCTTTTTTACGCACTATTCTCCCTGCGTCGCGCTCTCAATCGTTAAGCGCACGTCAGAGGTGATCAGCTCTGCCAGCATCTGGTAAACCTTCATCGTCTCTTCCGGCTCGGCATCACCGCTGTCACTGATATAACCCTCATCACGTAGCGTCAATACCAGCGAACTGAAGACCGCTTTGTCGAAGAACTCCGGCGCGTTGATACCGTGCAGCATCGACAGACGCTGGGCCAGAGTACGGCTCTCTTTCTCCAGCGTACCGCGGTTGATCGACGGGTTGGCGCTCAGCAGCCAGAAGGTGATGGCGTAGCGCTGCACAGTCTCGCGCGCACCCGCCGCCAGCAGCTGTAGCGTGCGTGAGCGGGACGGGTTGATCACCAGAACGTCCTCTTTCTGCGTCATCAGCCCCTGGCGGACCAGCTCTTCAGTATGCTTATCCAGCACCTCTGCCAGCTCGTCGCTGTTCCAGCGCAGGAACAACTCGGCTTTCAGCATCGGGTAGAGAGCGGTGACATGCTCCAGCAGCGCCTGACGGCTGATCTGGCGATGCTGGGTCACGATGGCGGCCATCAGCGAAGGCAGCATCAGCATATGCGCGATGTTATTGCGGTAGTAGGTCATCAGCACCGCCTGCTCGCGCGGCAGAATGATGATATCGCCGATCGTGTCTTTCTCGACCTCGAACTTGTTCATCTGCAATGCGTGATCGATGAGCTCGCTGGCGCTGGCCGTCGGCACCGTGGCATCGGCGGCGTAGGGCACGTTGCGCATCAGGTTCAGGTAGCAGTCGATCTGCTCGGTCAACTGCTCGCGGGTGAGCGAGCGCTGGCGTGAGGCAAGCAGGGCGGTACAGCACAGGTTCATAGCGTTCGCCGCCCCGGCGTTGTTAATGCGCACCATCAGATCGGCAGCAATGGCGTTCACCGTCGGCGTCAGCCAGGCCGGACGCACCGCTTCGATCGGATCGATGGACTCACGCCACTCCGGTACACGGTGGTTGAGGTAGGTCATCAGCGGCATCGGCTCGCCGAAGTTAACATACCCCTGGCCGAGGTTACGCAGCTTGCTCAAACCACGCAGCATCTGCAGCAGGCTCTCTTTCTCTTTGGTGGCGCCGCGCAGCTCTTTGGCGTAGGTGCCCACTTCCATCACGTGCTCGTAACCGATGTAGATCGGCACCAGGGTGATAGGACGCGTACCGCCGCGCAGCATCGCCTGGATAGTCATCGACAGGGTGCCGGTCTTCGGATCGAGCAAACGCCCGGTACGGGAACGGCCACCCTCCACAAAGTACTCGACGGAATAGCCGCGGCTGAACAGCTCGCCCAGATATTCACGGAAGACGGTGGAGTAGAGCTTGTTGCCTTTAAAGGTACGGCGAATAAAGAACGCACCCAGACGGCGGAAGATCGGCCCTGCCGGCCAGAAGTTGAGGTTAATGCCCGCCGCAATGTGCGGTGGCACCAGCCCCTGGTGATAGAGCACGTACGAGAGCAGCAGGTAGTCCATGTGGCTGCGGTGGCAGGGGACGTAGACAATTTCATGGCCGTCATGGGCCAGCTGGCGCACACGCTCGGCGTTGTGCACGTTAATCCCCTGATAGAGACGGTTCCAGGTAAAGCTCAGGATACGGTCGCTGAGGCGGATCATCTCGTAGGAGAAGTTGGCGGCAATCTCTTCCATCAGGGCGATGGCGTTTTGCTGCGCCTTCTCATGGGAGATCTTTTTGCTGCGCGCTTCGTCTTCGACGGCACGGGCAATGGCTTTCGACGCCAGCAGCTTATTGAACAGATCCTGGCGAGCAGGCAGGCGCGGGCCTACCGCGGCAAGACGCTGGCGGGCAAAGTGCATACGCGCCACGCGGGCCAGCTTCTGGGCGATGGTTTTATCCGTGCCGTGCTCATCGGCCATGCGGCGCAGGGAGACGGAAGGTGAAAAACGGACAAAGCTGTCGCGGCCCAGCCAGTTGACGGCGAAAAACTTCTGCACCCCGTTGAGCATGCGCAACGGCGGATTCTCTTCGCCTTTATCGCGCCCCGGACGACGGCCAAACATCACCGATACCGGCACCATCTGCACATCCAGCAGCGGGTTGCTGCGGTGCAGGTCGAGGTAATCATGGAACAGCTTAATGGACTCTTCTTTCGGCGTGTACCAGGTGAATACGCGAGGTCCGCCGTGGATAAAGATGTAGCGTGGCAGTTGGGTGCCGTCGATCTCCAGCGGCTCCAGCGGATCCGGGAGATCGTGCGCCAGGCATTGGGCGCGGAGCGTCAGCAAGTCGGCCTTCGAGTTGTAAGGCAAAACGTACATAATAGGACGCGAGGTATCGAGTCCCAATTCCAGCGTGGGAACCGCCGGAATAGACTTGCTTTTTACCAGGACGCTTAATGGTAAATTAAGTAATTTGTAGTAAATTCGTGGCCAGCCAGACATAAACGATGTAAAGCCTCTGGTTAAAAATGCAATTGCGGCGCAAGGATAACAGAAAGCGCGCAAAATTTCTGTTGTTACCCGTCATACTTCCGGCGGCAGCGCAGCGCGCTTAAGCCACCGTTTCTGACGCTATTTTCGAAGAAAGGTTTCTTTTAATGGCCAACAATACCACTGGGTTAACCCGAATCATTAAAGCTGCCGGCTATTCCTGGAAAGGCATTCGTGCTGCCTGGATCAATGAAGCCGCTTTTCGCCAGGAGGGGGTAGCAGTCATCGCGGCGATTATTATTGCCTGCTGGCTGGATGTTGATCCCATCACCCGCGTACTCCTGATTGGATCGGTAATGTTGGTGATGATAGTCGAAATTCTGAACAGTGCGATCGAGGCGGTGGTCGACCGCATTGGCAGCGACTTCCATGAGCTTTCGGGCCGGGCGAAAGATATGGGCTCTGCCGCTGTGCTGATGGCGATTATCGTTGCTCTGTTTACCTGGGTCACGCTGCTTTGGGGGCATTTGCGATAAGCCTTCAGAAACCGAACAAGTCTCTGGTTTTTTATGCGGTTTGTGGTTCCAAAATCGCCTTTAGCTGTATATACTCACAGCATAACTGTATATACACCCAGGGGGCGGAATGAAAGCGTTAACGACCAGGCAGCAAGAGGTGTTTGATCTCATTCGGGATCATATCGGCCAGACGGGTATGCCGCCGACGCGTGCAGAAATCGCGCAGCGTCTGGGCTTCCGTTCTCCAAACGCCGCTGAAGAGCACCTTAAAGCCCTGGCGCGTAAGGGTGTGCTTGAGATTGTCTCCGGCGCGTCTCGTGGTATTCGTCTGCTCGTTGAAGCAGAAGAGGGCCTTCCGCTTGTCGGTCGTGTCGCCGCCGGGGAACCGCTGCTGGCGCAACAGCATATTGAAGGCCACTATCAGGTCGATCCGGGCATGTTCAAACCGAGCGCGGACTTCTTGCTGCGCGTCAGCGGGATGTCCATGAAGGATATCGGCATTCTCGACGGCGATCTGCTGGCGGTACATAAAACGCAGGATGTGCGCAACGGCCAGGTCGTTGTGGCGCGCATAGATGATGAAGTGACCGTTAAGCGTCTGAAAAAACAGGGCAACACGGTACAGCTGCTGCCGGAAAACAGCGAGTTTTCCCCGATTGTTGTCGATCTGCGTGAACATAACTTTTCCATCGAAGGGCTGGCGGTAGGCGTCATCCGCAACGGTGAATGGTTATAACCTCTTTCTGACAGACTGCGGCAACCCCGCAGTCTGCTTTTCTTTTTTCTCCCGGTCATACACATGTCTCTGCTGACTGCTTCAGACAAGGCGTTGTGGCGTCTTGCCCTCCCGATGATCGTCTCCAATATCAGCGTCCCGCTGCTGGGGCTGGTGGATACCGCCGTTATCGGCCATCTCGACTCTCCGGTCTATCTGGGCGGTGTCGCCATCGGCGCCACGGCAACCAGTTTCCTGTTTATGCTGCTGCTCTTTTTGCGTATGAGCACCACCGGTCTCACCGCTCAGGCCTATGGCGCGAAAGATCCGCTGCGTCTGGCCCGGGCGCTGGTGCAGCCGCTGATCCTCGCGCTCGGCGCCGGTCTGCTGATTGTGCTGCTGCGCACACCGCTTATCGATCTGGCGCTACATATCGTGGGTGGCAGCGAGGATGTCCTGCATCAGGCGCGGCGCTTCCTTGAGATCCGCTGGCTCAGCGCCCCGGCATCGCTGGCTAATCTGGTGCTGCTCGGCTGGCTGCTGGGGGTGCAGTATGCCCGGGCACCGGTGATCCTGCTGGTGGTGGGTAATCTGCTCAATATCGTGCTGGATCTATGGCTGGTGATCGGGCTGAAAATGAACGTGCAGGGGGCCGCCCTGGCGACTGCTGCCGCCGAATACGCCACCCTGTTGCTCGGCTTGTGGATGGTCTGGCGGGTGCTGGCTCTGCGCGGCATTTCCCTGGCGCTGCTGAAAGCGAGCTGGCGCGGCAATATCCGCAAGCTGCTGGCCCTGAACCGGGACATTATGCTGCGCTCGCTGCTGCTGCAACTCTGTTTCGGCGCGCTGACGGTGCTGGGCGCGCGTTTGGGGCCGGAGATTATCGCCGTTAACGCCGTGCTGATGACGCTCCTCACCTTTACCGCCTACGCGCTGGATGGTTTTGCCTATGCGGTTGAAGCGCACTCCGGGCAGGCCTATGGCGCCCGGGAAAGCGGCCAGCTGCGCGAAGTATGGCGGGCAGCCTGCCGTCAGTCTGGCATGGTGGCGCTGGCCTTCGCGCTTGTCTATGCCCTGGCGGGTAACCCGATCGTGGCGCTGCTGACTTCGCTGCCAGAGCTGCGCGCGCTGGCGAGCCATTATCTTGTCTGGCAGGTGATTTTGCCGGTGGTGGGGGTCTGGTGCTATTTGCTCGACGGCATGTTTATCGGCGCAACCCGTGGCGCAGAGATGCGCAACAGTATGGCCGTCGCGGCCGCCGGGTTTGGTCTGACGCTGTTCACCTTGCCCTGGCTGGGTAATCACGGCCTGTGGCTGGCCCTGAGCGTTTTCCTGGCGCTGCGGGGGCTCTCTCTGGGCTGGATCTGGCGCCGGCACTGGCGCAACGGCACCTGGTTTCAATAACGGCTTCACCTTACTGAATGGTAAAAGATTCCGAATAACAAACCCAACGCCGCACGCTTATCTATAATTATTATCACGTCCAGCACGAAATCTATTTCAGGACGAACTTATCCTTAACGACCGAGCGAAGAGGAATCGATGATGAATAAAGACCAAGTCGGCGGTAACTGGAAGCAGATCAAAGGTAAAGTAAAAGAACAGTGGGGCGACCTGACTGACGATGACATGACCGTTATCGAAGGTAAACGTGACCAGCTGGTGGGGAAAATTCAGGAACGCTATGGTTATGAGAAAGACCAGGCGGAGAAAGAAGTTGGTGACTGGGAAACCCGTAACAACTATCGCTGGTAATTCAGCTCTACCCGCAGGTACACGGATGTACGCCCAGGGCGACCTTCAGGTCGCCCCTTTTTTTGTGCTCAACGCGGCTTCTTTTTCAACTGGATAGAGTGGTCATGCTGGCAATTTTCCTGATGGCGGCAGGCCTCGACTTCTACGCAGTTGCGGCACAGACCGTGCGCTTCAATCACGTTGTGACGCAGGGCAAATCCCATCTTCGCCGCCAGAGTATGCATGATGTCTTCCACCCCTTCCGCGCCTTCTTCCTTCACGCTGCCGCAGCGATCGCAAATAAACATCGCTGAGGTGTGGGTAGGCTGATCGAAAAGGTGGCACAGCACATAGCTGTTGGTCGATTCCACTTTATGCACAAAACCCTGCTCAAGCAGAAAATCGAGCGCCCGGTATACGGTAGGGGGCTTCGCCTGCGGCTCGCTTTCGCGCAGCAGATCGAGCAGGTCGTAAGCGCTGATGGCCCCGTTTTGCAGGCTCAGCAGGCGCAACACTTCAAGGCGCTGCGGAGTCAGGCGCACATTGCGTTGCGCACAGAGCTTTTCGGCTTGCGCTAACAGTGCCTGCATTGTGGTCGTTTCCATTTTGCACCTCGAATAACGTGGAATAACAAACCGCCAGTTTACCATGTTCTGGCCTAAACGCCGAGATCCAGCAGGTGTGCTACCCTGACGAAAAACCACGGGGGACCAAAAGATGAAAAGACCGGACTGTATTCGACACTGGCGTGAGGTAGAAGGGGCCGACAATTCAACCTATCCCGATAGCACAGAGCGTTTCTCCATTGGCGCGCCCCTGGCTCGAGCGCTTGGCTTAGGCCGCCTCGGTATTCACCATGAACGCCTGCCGCCTGGGCGTCGTACCTCCTATCCACATGCCGAAAGCGATGAAGAGGAGTTTATCTTTGTGCTGGAGGGTTATCCCGAAGCCTGGATCAACGGGTATTTATGGAAGCTGGAGCCGGGGGACAGCGTAGGATTTCCGGCCGGGACGGGGGTTTGCCACACCTTTATTAATAACACCACTGAAGAAGTGCGGTTATTAGTGGTGGGCGAAGCCAATAAAAAATATAACCGAATTTATTATCCGCTAAATGCAGTATATGCCGCCACCCGTGAAGATCGCTGGATCGATCACCCGCCACAATTTTTTGGTCCGCATGATGGAAAACCCGGGCGAAAATAAATTCTTGTTCTATACCTATTTAAAGCCATAAGGAAATCAATAGCTTATCTAATACTAAAGTTTAAGACATATTTAGCTTCTAATACTTTTTTCACAGAGGACGTATTTCCCTGCGCGGCGTATAGCCGCCGGGGTTAATTTACCCAAAATAAGTCAGGTGTCCTGTGAAAATAAAACTCAAACTTTCTGTGGCGGGAATTGCCACCGGTATTCTTTTGTCTCATCAGGCTGGAGCCGCAAATACCTGGACGGAAGCACGCGGCGATGCAATGGGCGGAACAGGCGTTGCATCGGCCCATTATGGCAGCGGGGTGTTAATTAACCCGGCGCTGTTGGCAAAATCAAAAGAAGAGGATGACGTCGCCATCATTTTCCCCTCCGTGGGAGCGCAAATTAGCGATAAAGACAATTTGCAGGATAAGATCGATGAAATCAGCGATGAGATCACCGACGATCGGCAGATGATCGACGATCTGACCGTGGCGCAGATCGCCGCCGATCCGCAAGGCACGCTTAGTGAGCTGCAGAGAGCCGCCGGCAGCCTTGCCGATCAGCTGGAATTTCTTGATGGCAAAACGGCGCATGCCAACGCCGGCGGCGGGATAGCCGTGAGCATCCCGGGTTCCGGCCTGTCGCTGGCGTTTGTCGCCAAAGCTAATGCCCATGCCCGCGTCAGCTCAGAAATCGATCCTCAGGACATCGATTTTTTACGCCGATTGCAGGGTAGCCCGGGAATGACCAACCAGATGGCGCTGAGCGCGGCGCGCAACGGCAGCGACGTGATTACCCGCAATCTTAACTCTGTTGCCATGGGCAGAGGGGCCATCGTCTCCGATTATGGCGTGGCGATTGCCCGTCAGTTTACGGTAAGCGACCTGCCGGTTTCGGTGGGCGTCACGCCGAAACTGCAGCAAACCTGGCTCTATAACTACACCACCTCCATTTATACCTACGACAGCGGCGACTTTAACAGCAGCCGCTACCGTAACGACGATACCAGTTTTAACGTCGATGTCGGCGTGGCGGTGGACTTTGGTGAGAACTGGACGGTGGGCCTGAGCGGGCAGAACCTCTTATCACGTGATATTGATACCAATGACATCCGCATTCTCAACGGGCGTACCGGGCAGGTGGTGAGCTATCAGGACACATACCAGATCCGCCCCCTGGTAACGGCGGGTGTCGCCTGGCATACCGGCCTGCTTACCCTCAGCGCCGATGGCGATCTGACCGAAACCCGCGGCTTTAAGAGTGAAGAAAACGCGCAGTATGTCGGCGTGGGGGCAGAAGTGACCCCTCTGAGCTGGCTGGCGGTACGCGCAGGCTTTCGCGGTGACGTGAGGGGCACCGACAGCAACGTCTTCACGGGCGGGTTAGGCTTTGCGCCGTTTAATACCGTGCATATCGATTTGACCGGTATTTACGGGGAAGATGAAACCTGGGGGGCCGGGGCCCAGTTGAGCCTGACCTTCTGAAGGCATCCGGAGGCGCTCGGCCTCCGGCGAATATGTGCTATAGTAGCGCCCCATTTTCACCAGATGCTTAAAACTTCGCCATGTCGTCAGAAAACTCGTCCCGCTATCCTGCCCACCGTTTTTCCATCGCGCCGATGCTCGACTGGACAGACAGACATTGCCGCTACTTCCTGCGTCTGCTGTCGCGCCACACCCTGCTCTATACCGAGATGGTGACCACCGGGGCGATCATTCACGGCAAGGGTGACTATCTCGCCTACAGCGAAGAGGAGCATCCGGTGGCGTTGCAGCTGGGCGGCAGCGATCCGGCGGCGCTGGCGCACTGCGCGAAGCTGGCTGAGGCGCGTGGCTACGACGAGATTAACCTCAACGTCGGCTGCCCTTCCGATCGCGTGCAGAACGGCATGTTTGGCGCCTGCCTGATGGGTAATGCGCAGCTGGTGGCCGACTGCGTGAAAGCGATGCGCGACGTGGTCTCCATTCCGGTGACGGTAAAAACCCGCATCGGCATCGACGATCAGGATAGCTACGAATTTCTCTGTGATTTCATCGGTACGGTGGCTGGCAAGGGGGAGTGCGAGATGTTTATCATCCATGCCCGCAAAGCCTGGCTCTCTGGCCTGAGCCCGAAAGAGAACCGTGAGATCCCGCCGCTGGATTACCCGCGCGTGTATCAGCTAAAGCGCGATTTCCCTCAGCTGACCATGTCCATTAACGGCGGCATCAAGTCCCTTGAAGAGGCGAAAGGGCATCTGCAGCATATGGACGGCGTTATGGTGGGCCGTGAGGCGTACCAGAACCCGGGCGTGCTGGCGGCGGTAGATCGCGAAATCTTTGGTGTGGACGTTGCCGATCGTGACCCGGTGGCGGTGGTGCGGGCGATGTACCCTTACATTGAGCGCGAGCTGAGCAACGGCACCTATCTGGGCCACATCACCCGTCATATGCTGGGGCTGTTCCAGGGTATTCCGGGGGCGCGCCAGTGGCGCCGTTACCTGAGTGAAAACGCCCATAAAGCGGGTGCCGATATCGAGGTGCTGGAGCAGGCGCTGCGTCTGGTGGCAGACAAACGATAATTTTCACCAATACTTCGTCAAATTCACCACGCCCGGCACCGCATTGCCGGGCGTTTGGTTTCATTATCAAGAGGTTATTTTTGGCACGGATCTTGTAACTATCACATCAGCGTATCGTTGTGATGCATTTGGGAGAGAGCCATGCTGGAACTACTTTTTGTGATTGGATTTTTTGTCATGCTGCTGGCAACCGGCGTCTCGTTGCTGGGGATCATCGCCGCACTGGTGGTTGCGACAGTGGTGATGTTTATCGGGGGACTGTTTGCCCTGATGTTGAAACTGTTGCCGTGGTTGCTGTTAGCCGTGGCGGTGGTGTGGGCAATACGGGCGATTAAATCGCCAAAACTTCCACGCTATCAGCGCAATAACCGTTTTCGTTACTAAGGTATTGAGCGGTTCGTCACATCCTTGCAACTTTTACGGCATCATCACTTAGAACAGAATAGGATTTAGTTATCGAATCTGTCACTATGACCGCCGTTAAAGAATTCATCGTGCTGTACCCTACATACAGCCGAACTAAAAAAAAGCAAAGCAAGAAAGGGCTTCCCAAGGGAAGCCCAATTTTTTATCAAGGGATAAGCAAACTCGATCCCTGCGTCGCCCGGCTCTCCAGCGCTTCATGCGCGCGTTGCGCATCACTCAGCGGATACTTCTGCGCCTCGGCCACATCCACCTTAATGACCCCGCTGGCAATCAACGAGAACAGTTCGTTGCTGGCCTCGACCAGTTCGTCATGGTTGGTGATATAGCCCTGCAGCGAAGGACGGGTGGCAAACAGCGACCCCTTCTGGTTAAGAATGCCGAGGTTAACGCCGGTCACCGGGCCGGAAGCATTGCCGAAGCTAACCATCAGACCGCGACGTTGCAGGCAGTCCAGCGAAGCTTCCCAGGTATCTTTCCCCACCGAGTCATACACCACACGCACCTTCTTGCCGCCGGTGATCTCTTTCACCCGCTCAACAATGCTCTCTTCACGGTAGTTAATCACCTGCCAGGCACCCGCCTGTAGCGCGCGCTGCGCCTTTTGCGCATTACCCACCGTGCCGATGAGTTTAGCCCCCAGCGCTTTTGCCCACTGGCAGGCGATCAGGCCCACACCGCCGGCGGCAGCGTGGAACAGAAACTGTTCGTCAGGTTTGATTTCGTAGGTTTTACGCAACAGGTAGAAGACCGTCAGCCCCTTCAGGAAGGAGGCGGCTGCCTGCTCATAGGAGATGGCGCCGGGCAGAATCGCTGCTTTATCTGCCGGGACGTTATGGACCGAGCTGTAGGCACCGAGAGCCGATTGCGCATACACCACGCGATCGCCCTCTTTAATATGTTTTACCGCACTACCGACTTTCACCACCACGCCCGCCGCCTCGGTACCCAGACCGCTCGGCAGAGCAGGGGGCGGATAGAGCCCGCTGCGGATGTAGGTGTCGATGTAGTTAATACCAATGGCTTTGTTTTCGACCTGGACTTCGTTCTCCCCAGGCGCGGTGGGAGTGAACTCTACCGCCCTGAGAACGTCCGGGCCGCCGTGTTTATGAAATTCAATACGCGTTGCCATGCTCCCTCCATTAGAATTAGAAAATATGGTAATCTTTCGACCCACTCTCTATCTCGGTAACTCCATTCACTATGGCAGGAAACAAACCCTTCAACAAACAGACTGAACCCCGGGAACGCGATCCCCAGTTAGCCGGATTAAAGGTCCCGCCTCACTCGATCGAAGCGGAACAGTCGGTGTTGGGCGGTTTAATGCTGGATAACGAACGCTGGGACGATGTCGCCGAGCGCGTGGTCACTGACGATTTCTACACCCGCCCGCACCGCCATATCTTTACCGAAATGGCGCGTTTGCAGGAGTCAGGCAGCCCTATCGACCTGATCACGCTCGCGGAATCGCTGGAGCGTCAGGGGCAGCTGGAGTCGGTAGGCGGCTTCGCTTATCTGGCTGAACTGTCAAAAAACACCCCAAGCGCGGCGAACATCAGCGCCTATGCGGACATCGTGCGTGAACGTGCGGTGGTACGTGACATGATTTCCGTTGCCAACGAAATCGCCGAAGCTGGTTTCGATCCGCAGGGGCGTAACAGTGATGAACTGCTCGACCTGGCCGAATCCCGGGTCTTTAAAATTGCCGAAAGCCGGGCCAATAAAGACGAAGGGCCGAAGAACATCGCCGACGTGCTTGATGCCACCGTGTCGCGTATTGAGCAGCTGTTCCAGCAGCCGCACGATGGGGTGACGGGCGTTAACACGGGTTATGACGATCTGAATAAAAAGACCGCCGGTTTGCAGCCGTCGGATCTGATTATCGTCGCCGCCCGTCCGTCGATGGGTAAGACGACCTTTGCGATGAACCTCGTCGAAAACGCGGCGATGTTGCAGGATAAACCGGTTTTAATCTTCAGTCTGGAGATGCCCTCCGAGCAGATCATGATGCGTTCTCTGGCCTCGCTGTCCCGCGTGGACCAGACCCGGATTCGTACCGGGCAGCTGGACGATGAGGACTGGGCGCGGATCTCCGGCACCATGGGTATTCTGCTGGAAAAACGTAATATCTATATTGATGACTCCTCCGGCCTGACGCCAACGGAAGTGCGCTCCCGTGCGCGCCGTATCGCCCGCGAGCACGGCGGCATTGGCCTGATCATGATCGACTACCTCCAGCTGATGCGCGTCCCGTCGCTCTCTGATAACCGAACGCTTGAGATCGCCGAAATCTCCCGCTCGCTGAAAGCGCTGGCGAAAGAGTTGCAGGTGCCAGTGGTTGCGCTGTCGCAGCTTAACCGCTCCCTGGAGCAGCGTGCCGACAAACGTCCTGTTAACTCCGACCTGCGTGAATCCGGCTCTATCGAGCAGGATGCCGACTTAATCATGTTCATCTATCGTGACGAGGTTTATCACGAGAACAGCGACCTGAAAGGGATCGCGGAAATTATTATCGGTAAGCAGCGTAACGGCCCCATCGGTACGGTGCGGCTTACCTTTAACGGCCAGTGGTCGCGTTTCGACAACTATGCTGGCCCGCAATACGATGACGAATAACTCTCCGACCTTCTTTTAACAAGGATTTGCAATGCAAGCGGCAACAGTTGTCATTAACCGCCGCGCTCTGCGACACAACCTGCAACGCCTGCGTGAACTGGCGCCCGCCAGCAAGCTCGTTGCAGTCGTGAAAGCGAACGCTTACGGACACGGTCTTATTGAGACCGCGCGAACGCTCCCTGATGCCGACGCCTTTGGCGTCGCCCGTCTCGAAGAAGCCCTGCGTCTGCGCGAAGGGGGGATCACCCAGCCGATTCTGCTGCTCGAAGGCTTCTTTAACGCCGCCGATCTCCCGACTATCGCCACGCAACGGCTGCATACCGCCGTACACAATCTTGAGCAGCTCGAAGCGCTGGAAAACACGGTGCTCAGCGAGCCCGTCACCGTTTGGATGAAGCTCGACACCGGCATGCACCGTCTGGGCGTGCGTCCGGAGCAGGCGGAGGCGTTTTACCAGCGCTTAAGCCAGTGCAGGAATGTACGTCAGCCGGTCAATATCGTCAGCCATTTTGCCCGCGCCGATGAGCCTGACTGTGGTGCCACCGAGCAGCAGCTCGATATCTTCAACACCTTCTGCGAAGGCAAGCCGGGCATGCGCTCGATTGCGGCATCCGGCGGTATTTTGCTCTGGCCGCAGTCTCATTTCGACTGGGCACGTCCAGGCATAATCCTGTACGGCGTCTCGCCGCTGGAGTGTAAGCCCTGGGGGCCGGACCTCGGTTTTCAGCCGGTAATGTCGCTCACCTCCAGCCTGATTGCGGTGCGTGAGCACAAAGCCGGGGAGCCGGTCGGCTACGGCGGGACCTGGATCAGCGAGCGCGACACCCGTTTAGGCGTGGTGGCGATGGGCTACGGCGACGGCTATCCGCGCGCGGCGCCATCCGGGACGCCAGTGCTGGTGAATGGCCGGGAAGTGACCATCGTTGGCCGTGTGGCGATGGATATGATCTGCGTCGACCTCGGGCCAGAGGCCCTGGAGAAAGCGGGCGATCCGGTGACGCTGTGGGGTGAAGGTTTGCCCGTGGAACGGATCGCGGAAATCACGAAAGTAAGTGCTTACGAACTTATCACGCGACTGACGTCGCGCCTGGCGATGCGGTACCTGGATTGAGCGTGACTTTGCTTGTAGGGATGAGAGAGCGCCAGTAATTTTCTTGTCGGTAGCCCGGGTCGCCAGGGTGGTGGCGATGGAGCCACCCTGGCACGTTCACCGGTTCAGATGTATCAGAGAAGCAAGGAACGTAAGGTGAACGGAACCACCACCTGAGTCGCAGGTTCCCCCTCATCCTCAGGTTGAAGAAGCCGACTGTGCCCGTTTTTTATGAAGTGCCACGCAACGTGTCGACCATACCCCATCTTCATTAACATCCTCTCGATCTTCTGCCACTTCCGGTTTATTGTTGAATTCCCTGCCTCATTATTATCCGGAGAACCATCGCGTGTTCCAGAAAGTCGACGCCTATGCTGGCGACCCTATCCTCTCCTTAATGGAGCGTTTCAAAGACGATCCGCGTGGCGATAAAGTTAACCTCAGTATCGGTCTTTACTACAACGAAGCGGGCATCATCCCGCAGCTGCAGGCCGTTGCCAAAGCCGAAGCGCGTCTGAACGCCACGCCACACGGTGCGTCGCTCTATCTGCCGATGGAAGGACTCAACAGCTACCGTCACACCATCGCCCCACTGCTGTTTGGCGCAGACCATCCGGTGCTGGCACAGAAGCGTGTTGCAACCATCCAGACGCTGGGCGGGTCAGGCGCGCTGAAGGTCGGCGCCGACTTCCTGCACAAATATTTTCCGGAGTCGGGTGTCTGGGTGAGCGATCCGACCTGGGAAAATCATGTCGCCATCTTTGAAGGCGCGGGCTTCACGGTGAATACCTATCCGTGGTTCGACGACCAGACTAACGGCGTACGCGTTGGCGCCTTGCTGGAAAAACTGAGCACCCTGCCGGAACGCAGCATCGTGCTGCTGCATCCGTGCTGCCATAACCCGACCGGTGCCGATCTGACGAATGCGCAGTGGGATGCGGTTATCGAGGTGCTGAAAGCCCGCAACCTGATCCCGTTCCTCGACATCGCCTACCAGGGCTTTGGCGCCGGGATGGAAGAGGATGCTTACGCCATCCGCGCCATTGCCAGCGCAGGTCTGCCGGCGCTGGTCAGCAACTCCTTCTCCAAAATCTTCTCGCTGTATGGCGAACGTGTCGGCGGTCTGTCTGTGGTCTGCGAAGATCAGGACGCCGCCGGGCGCGTGCTGGGCCAGCTGAAGGCGACCGTGCGTCGTATCTACTCCAGCCCACCAAACTTCGGGGCGCAGGTGGTGGCGACCGTGCTCGGCGATGACGAACTCAAAGCCGAGTGGCTGGCAGAGGTGGAAGCGATGCGTACCCGCATTCTCGCCATGCGTCAGACGCTGGTGGATGTGCTGAAGGATGCCGTTCCGGGGCACAACTTCGACTACCTGCTACAGCAGCGCGGCATGTTCAGCTATACCGGCTTCAGCGCACAGCAGGTGGACCGCCTGCGCGACGAGTTCGGCGTCTATCTGATTGCCAGTGGACGCATGTGCGTTGCAGGCCTGAATAGCGGCAACGTTCAGCGTGTGGCGAAGGCCTTTGCCGCTGTAATGTAAGCACTTACTCACGACCTCCTTCTTTAGCGAAGGGGGTCGTTAAGAAGTACAGCCGCGCTTTGTGATATCCCTCTTTCTATTGCGACAGAGAGAGAAATTCTCCTTTCCTTCCCCTCCCGCTGCGGTTATTTTCGATGGGGCTTTTGACCATCCGCTCAAAAATAAAACAACAATCTGAATATTCTGGGTAAAAAATGCGCAAGATCATACTGGCGCTCAGCGCTGCCTGCTTATTGCTCTCGCTCAGCAACCCAGCCGTGGCTCGCCCCTCTTCACCTCCACCGTTATATCCGGGCACAACCGCCGCCAGATTGGCTGAGCAGGCGCCCGTCCACTGGGTTTCCGTCGCGCAAATTGAAAAAAGTCTGCTCGGGCGTCCACCCATGTCGGTGGGGTTTGATATTGATGACACCGTCCTGTTTTCCAGCCCTGGTTTCTGGCGGGGTAAAAAAACCTGGTCTCCGGAGAGCGATGAGTACCTGAAAAATCCGGCATTCTGGGAGCAGATGAATAACGGCTGGGATGCGTTCAGCATTCCCAAAGAGGTGGCGCGGGCGCTGATCGCCATGCACCTGAAGCGCGGCGACAACATCTGGTTTATTACCGGGCGTCATTTCACTAAAACCGAAACGGTCACGAAAACCTTGCAGGACGCCTTTCTGATACCCGCCGTATCTATGAATCCGGTGATTTTTATTGGCGGAAAGGGGGAGAGGACCAAAACGCCGTGCATTGCCCAGAAACAGATTAAGATTTACTACGGCGACGCGGATAGCGACATCAACGCGGCGCGTGAAGCGGGTGCCAGGGGGATTCGGGTTTTGCGGGCGTCGAACTCCACCCAAAAACCGCTGCCTCAGGCGGGAGACTTTGGGGAAGAGGTGATCGTTAACTCAGAATATTGAGTCTCTTTTGGCGCAGGAAAGAACACTTTTTAAGCAGATTTACCTGCTGCGGGTTTTACCTTTCGTCGTATTGCTGCACACTTAGAGGGATCAACCTGTAAAACGGAGCAGCACATGTGGTATCAGCAAACCCTGACCCTGCGCGCCAGGTCTCGCGGTTTTCACCTGGTGACGGATGAGGTCATCGGTCAGATTCGCGATCTTCCCCGCATCAACGTGGGTTTACTTCATCTGTTGCTGCAACACACGTCAGCCTCTCTCACTCTTAACGAGAACTGCGATCCCACCGTCCGTTCCGATATGGAGCAGCATTTTCTCAAATCCATTCCCGATAATGCCCGCTGGGAACACGATGACGAGGGGCCAGACGACATGCCTTCCCATATTAAATCCTCCACGCTAGGCGTCTCTTTACTGCTGCCGGTCAATCATGGCCGTCTGCAGCTGGGCACCTGGCAGGGGATCTGGCTGGGAGAACATCGTATCCACGGCGGTTCGCGCAAAATCATCGCCACGCTACAAGGGGAATAAAGATGACAATTTCGGAGATACTTCAGTACTGCATGAATAAGCCGGGTGCGGAGCAAAGCGTGCACAGCGACTGGAAGGCAACCCAGATCAAAGTCGCCGACGTGCTGTTTGCGATGGTGAAAGATGTGGAGGGGCGTCCGGCGGCCTCGTTAAAAACCAGCCCTGAACTGGCGGAACTGTTGCGCCAGCAGCACAGCGACGTGCGTCCCAGCAAGCACCTGAATAAAGCGCACTGGAGCACGGTCTATCTGGACGGGTCGATTCCTGATTCGCAGATTTATTACCTGGTGGATGCCTCTTACACGCAGGCGGTGGAACTGCTGCCGGAGATGACCCGGCAGCAGCTGTCAGTATAACTACTTCAGAAGCGGTTTAAGGAAGCGGGCGGTGTGCGAGGCTTCGCACTCCGCGACGGTTTCCGGGGTGCCGGAAACCAGTATTTCACCGCCGCCGCTACCGCCTTCCGGACCGAGATCGACAATCCAGTCCGCGGTTTTAATCACGTCCAGGTTGTGCTCAATCACCACGATGGTGTTGCCCTGATCTCTGAGCTGGTGCAGCACGTCGAGAAGCTGCTGGATATCGGCAAAGTGCAGACCGGTGGTCGGCTCATCCAGAATGTAGAGCGTCTGTCCGGTGCCGCGTTTGGAGAGTTCACGCGCCAGCTTCACGCGCTGCGCCTCCCCGCCCGAGAGGGTAGTTGCTGACTGGCCCAGACGAATGTAGGTCAGACCAACATCCATCAGGGTCTGGAGCTTACGCGCCAGCGCCGGAACGGCATCAAAGAACTCGCGCGCCTCTTCGATGGTCATATCCAGCACTTCGTGGATGGTCTTGCCTTTATATTTGATCTCCAGCGTTTCGCGGTTATAGCGTTTGCCTTTGCACTGGTCGCACGGCACGTAGATATCCGGCAGGAAGTGCATCTCAACTTTGATCACCCCATCGCCCTGACAGGCTTCGCAGCGCCCGCCGCGCACGTTAAAGCTGAAGCGGCCCGGCGTGTAGCCGCGTGAGCGCGATTCCGGCACGCCGGCAAAGAGTTCACGTACCGGCGTGAAGACACCGGTATAGGTCGCCGGGTTAGAGCGCGGGGTACGACCAATCGGGCTCTGGTCGATATCGATCACCTTGTCGAAGTGCTCAAGCCCGGTGATGTCACGGTACGGCGCGGGCTCTGCCAGCGTTGCACCGTTCAGCTGAGTCTGCGCAATCGGGAACAGCGTGTCGTTAATCAGCGTCGATTTACCGGAACCTGACACCCCGGTAATGCAGGTGAACAGGCCGACCGGCAGGGTGAGCGTCACGTCTTTCAGGTTGTTGCCGCGAGCGCCGGTGAGCTTCAGTACTTTTTCCGGGTTGGCAGGCACGCGCTGTTTTGGCACCTCAATCTTGCGTTGACCGCTCATGTACTGGCCGGTCAGGGACTCCGGCACCGCCATGATGGCGTCCAGCGGCCCTTCCGCCACTACCTGGCCGCCGTGGACACCCGCGCCCGGCCCGATGTCGATCACGTGGTCGGCGGCGCGGATGGCATCTTCATCATGCTCGACCACAATCACCGTGTTGCCGAGGTTACGCAGGTGGATCAGGGTGCCAAGCAGACGTTCGTTGTCACGCTGGTGCAGGCCGATAGAGGGCTCATCCAGTACGTACATGACGCCCACTAAGCCCGCACCAATCTGGCTCGCCAGACGGATACGCTGGGCCTCGCCGCCGGAGAGCGTCTCTGCGGAGCGGGAAAGCGTCAGGTAGTTGAGGCCAACGTTCACCAGGAATTTCAGACGATCGCCAATCTCTTTCAGCACTTTCTCGGCGATTTTCGCCCGCTGGCCGGAGAGCTTCAGGTTGGTGAAGAAGTCCATCGCATGACCGATGCTCATGTCTGAGATGGCCGGCAGCGGCGTGTTTTCCACATACACATGGCGCGCTTCACGACGCAGACGGGTGCCGTCACAGGTGGCGCAGGAGCGGTTGCTGATGAACTTCGCCAGCTCTTCACGCACGGCGCTGGATTCGGTCTCTTTGTAGCGGCGCTCCATATTGTGCAGCACGCCTTCAAACGGATGGCGACGCACCGAGGTATCGCCGCGATCGTTCATGTATTTGAACTCGATGTTCTCTTTACCGGAACCGAACAGGATCACTTTGTGCACGTTCGGGCTCAGGCTGCCCCACGGCGCTTCAACGTCAAATTTATAGTGCTCTGCCAGCGACTTCAGCATCTGGAAATAGTAGAAGTTACGCTTATCCCAGCCGCGGATGGCGCCGCCAGCCAGCGACAGTTCGGGATTCTGGATCACCCGATCGGGATCGAAGTACTGCTGTACGCCCAGGCCATCACAGGTCGGGCAGGCGCCCGCCGGGTTGTTGAACGAGAACAGACGCGGTTCCAGCTCGCGCATGCTATAGCCGCACACCGGGCAGGCGAAATTGGCGGAGAAGAGCAGCTCCTCCGCTTTCGGGTCGTCCATATCGGCAACTACCGCCGTACCGCCGGAGAGATCCAGTGCGGTCTCGAACGACTCCGCCAGGCGCTGGGTCATATCGTCACGCACCTTAAAGCGGTCGATCACCACCTCTATAGTGTGTTTCTTTTGCAGTTCCAGCTTCGGTGGATCGGAGAGATCGCACACTTCCCCGTCGATACGGGCGCGGATATAGCCCTGGCTTGCCAGGTTTTCCAGCGTTTTGGTGTGTTCGCCCTTACGCTCTTTAATGATTGGCGCAAGCAGCATCAGGCGTCTGCCTTCCGGCTGCGCCAGCACGTTGTCCACCATCTGGCTGACGGTCTGCGCCGCCAGCGGGACATCGTGATCCGGACAACGCGGCTCGCCTACGCGGGCATAGAGCAGACGCAGGTAGTCATGGATTTCGGTGATGGTCCCGACGGTGGAACGCGGGTTGTGGGAGGTCGACTTCTGCTCAATAGAGATGGCAGGCGACAACCCTTCAATATGGTCGACGTCCGGTTTTTCCATCAGCGACAGGAACTGACGCGCATAGGCAGAGAGCGACTCAACGTAACGACGCTGACCTTCGGCATACAGGGTGTCGAAAGCCAGAGAGGATTTGCCTGAGCCTGAAAGCCCGGTGACGACAATCAGCTTGTCGCGAGGGATGACGAGGTTGATATTCTTGAGATTGTGGGTGCGGGCGCCCCGTACTTCGATCTTATCCATTCACCTTTCCCGGTAGGTAGATACACGGAATGCCTGGTTTGTTTGAAGGACAACCGGCATAAACGATTAATTATGACACAAATTGACCTGGCTGGATATACAGTATTGAGATGCAAATTCAGATTCGTTGTGCAAAAATAGACCACGAAAAGAGTTGGGTGGAATCCGCCTCGCAGCTATGAACATGCGGCATGGAAATGGTACACTCGCGCGTTTACACTATTTAGAAATTGTTTTCAGGAGACACGATCATGGCCAGCAGAGGCGTAAACAAGGTGATTCTCGTCGGTAATCTGGGCCAGGACCCGGAAGTACGCTATATGCCGAGTGGTGGTGCAGTGGCCAACATTACGCTGGCTACCTCCGAATCCTGGCGTGATAAAGCGACCGGTGAGATGAAAGAGCAGACCGAATGGCACCGCGTCGTGCTGTTTGGCAAACTGGCCGAGGTGGCCGGTGAGTATCTGCGTAAAGGTTCTCAGGTCTATATCGAAGGCCAGCTGCGTACCCGCAAATGGACCGATCAGTCTGGCCAGGAAAAATACACCACTGAAGTGGTGGTGAACGTTGGCGGTACCATGCAGATGCTGGGTGGCCGTCAGGGCGGTGGCGCGCCAGCAGGCGGCGGCCAGCAGCAGCAGGGCGGTTGGGGTCAGCCTCAGCAGCCGCAGGGCGGCAACCAGTTCAGCGGCGGCGCACAGTCCCGTCCGCAGCAGCCATCTGCGCCAGCGCAGTCCAACGAACCGCCAATGGACTTCGATGACGACATCCCGTTCTGATCTCTTGCAGAACGAAATAAAAACCCTGCCTGGCAGGGTTTTTTTATACCTGAGGGTCAGGAAAGGGTGAGTTACGGCTGTCGCCACTGCCTGATATGCTCGATCAGGGCACGCAGTTTTGGCGCCATATTGCGACGTTGCGGAAAATAAAGATAAAACCCTGCAAATTCAGGCAGGTAATCATCCAGTATGGATACAAGCTGCCCACTTTCAATATAGGGCCTGAATGTCTCCTGAGGAGCAAAAGTGATGCCGCCGCCGGCAAGGGCGATGTTCAGCATAAGACGCAGATCGTTAGTGGTGATCTGCGGATCGATGGCCACATCGAAAGGGACGCCTGCCTCCTCAAATTCCCAGCGATAGGGTGCTACATCCGGGGAAGGGCGCCAGCCGATACAGCGATGGCGAACCAGCTCCCGGGGATGTCGGGGGGCGCTGTTGGCCGCCAGCCAGGAGGGCGATGCAACCACCATTTCCCGCTGCGGCCCCGTCAGAGGCACGGCGATCATATCTTTTTCGATAACCTCTCCCAGCCTCACGCCGGCATCATAGCCCGCCGCCACGATATCGAACTCCTCATCCGACACCAGAATATCAATAGTCACACCCGGATTCGCTGCCGCAAAGGAGGCGAGCAAGGGGCCAGAAAGAAACTCTTCGGCTATTGATGTTACCGCAATCCGCAGAAGCCCGCGCGGCGCGCTGTCCGGGGCGATCTCTTCAAAGGCCGCTTCGATATTTGCTAAAGGCAAAGATAAGGCGTTACGCAGCCGCTCGCCTGCTTCGGTCAGGTTTACCGAACGCGTTGTGCGCATGACAAGCAGGGTTTCGAAAGCATCCTCAAGACGCCTTATACCCTGGCTGACTGCCGACCGGGTGACGCCAAGGCGTGCGGCGGCCGCGCTGAAGCTGTGCTCCTCGGCGACCGCGAGAAAAAGAGGCAGGAGATTAAGATCGACCTTCATTGTTTAGATCTGCTAACCAGTGAGTCAAGTGATAGCAGGATACAAGAAACAATCTAAGGGTTCTATTATCTTCCTGAACTCAACTGAAGGAGCACATCATGAATAAAGTTATCTTAATCACGGGCGCATCCAGCGGTATTGGTGAAGGTATTGCCAGAGAGCTTGGGTATGCTGGCGGGAAGGTATTGCTGGGGGCACGCAGGCTGGATCGCATAGAAGCCATTGCGGCAGAGATCCGCAATACGGGCGGCCAGGCTGAAGCCCATGAGCTGGATGTTACCAGCCGTCAGTCGATGGCTGGCTTCGTCCAGGCGGCAGTCGAAAAGTGGGGGCGCGTTGACGTTTTAATCAACAACGCAGGCATTATGCCGCTTTCACCCCTTGCGGCGGGGAAACAGGATGAATGGGAACGTACCGTTGACGTTAATATTAAAGGTGTTCTCTGGGGAATTGGGGCGGTACTTCCCATTATGGAGGCGCAGGGCAGCGGTCAGATTATCAATATTGGCTCTATCGGTGCCCTTTCCGTTGTGCCAACGGCCGCCGTCTATTGCGCCACAAAATTTGCAGTACGGGCAATTTCGGATGGTTTACGCCAGGAAAGCTCGAATATCCGCGTAACCTGCGTTAATCCCGGCGTGGTAGAAAGCGAACTGGCTTCGACCATCACCCACAAAGAAACCATGGCGGCGATGGACGCCTATCGTGCCATTTCGCTCAAACCCGCTGATATTGCCCGCGCCGTGCGGCAGGTTATTGAGGCACCCGAAAATGTTGATACCACCGAAATAACCATCAGGCCTACTGCGTCAGCAAATTAAAGCTGAATATTGTACGCGTTTCGCTATTAACAGGGCCTGATAAATAAGCGTGATGAAAAAATAACGCTGGTCTTGAGTAAATTCGTCCCATTTGTTTACGGCAGATTTAATTCTGTTAAAAAACGTTCGCTGAAATCAGGTGGGGATAGTATTTCCGTTTCGCTGGAAAGCTATCCAGCCGTATACCGATCCGATTAAAGGAGATCAGACATGAAAAATATGACTGGCTTAATGGCAGGTATTGCTTTATCTGTGATGTCATTCTGTAGCGTGGCACAGACGGTAAGCGCAGTTGACTCCACTCTGGATGGCGCGGAAGCAAAAATAGCGGTCCAGGCGCAAAAGGCTGGTGCGTCATATAAAATCACCAGTGCGCGCTTTAATAATAAGGCTTACGTAACGGCTGAACTGACCAAATAAATTTGCATAAGCATTGCAAAAAAAAGCTGCCCGGCGGGCAGCTTTTTTTGTTTTACCATGGCTGTTCGGTGGGCATAATAAATAGCTCTGCCACGTCCACATGGTCCGGCGCCTGTAACGCGTAGAGAATAGCGTCAGCGATATCGGCAGACTTCAGAAATGTCATCTGCTCTTTTAACTGCTCCATCCGGGCGCGGTAATTCTCGTCACTGATATGCTCAAATAACTCGCTTTCAACCGCGCCAGGCTGTAGCGAGGTAACACGGATATTGAATTCAGGCGATATCTCCATGCGCAAAATATCGCTGAAGGCCGCTACCGCGTGTTTGGTCGCACAGTAGACACCCAGTCCCGGAAAAGTTTTACGCCCGGCGATCGAGGAGGTATTGATAATATGTCCTGATTTCTGGGCCTGCATAACAGGGAGTACCGCTGCGACGGTATTAAACAGGCCCTTAATGTTGACGTCTACCATACGATGCCATTCTTCAAGTTTAAGGCTGGCGATGTCCGAAATGGGCATCAGCCCGGCATTGTTAAAGGCGATATCAATGCGGCCATAGGTTTTGTGCAACGTCGCCACGCCTGCAGATACGGAGGCCTGGTCTGTCACATCCATTTCCAGCGCGATGGCTTTACCGCCAGCAGCCTCAATTTCGCTGACCAGAGCCTGCAGGCGATCCAGGCGGCGCGCGGCGAGGCCAACTTTAACGCCATGTGCGGCTAATTTTTTGGCGGTAGCAGCACCGATGCCGCTTGATGCCCCGGTCACGATGGCGGTTTTACCGTTGAGTTCCATAATTGATCCTCTTGTGAATGGATTTCAGCGCTTCAGAAAGAACCTCTGAAGTACGGAACAATCATGTCTCTTTCACCCGGTCTCTTCGCGCGGCGGATTGCTCAAACTGTCGTGATTTTGCTACGACGATAATCGCTACGATATTTTGAAGGCGATATGCCGGTTACCCGGCGAAATGCTGAGGCAAAATGGCTGGGGCTGTTGTAACCCACGGTCAGGGAGATACTGATAATGGAATCATCTGTTTCGGAAAGCAGGCGACGCGCCTCTTCCATCCGCAGTCGGATAAAATAGTGGGAAGGCGAAAGCCCGGTAGACTGCTTAAAGACGCGGCTGAAGTGGAATTCGCTCAGTCCGGTCAGACAGGCCAACCGCGCCAGGTCAAAGGGCTGAGCCAGATCGTCACGCATCGCCTTAAAGACCCGGTGTAATTTAAACGCCTGCAGGCCGCCGCGATGCCGCTTCGCATCGGTCCGGTAAGTACGTGCCAGATGGACCGCCAGCGCCTGGGCGATACCCTGAATAAACGGGCCGCTGGGTTGATTTTGCTGGTAAAGCTCCGCGCGTATATGTTCCAGCAAAGCGGACAGCGTTTCGTCCCGCTCTCCGGAGACTTCGCGCAATTCAACGCCCTGCATCATGGCTACGCCAATATAGACGTGCATTACGATGAACGGCGCGCCTGGCTCGGCTCGCCATCTCATTTCGGTGGGCGAATCTGCCGTAGTGAGAAAAAAATCCCCTGCGACAACGGGGTTTGCTATCCACCCTTCTCCCGGGGAGCGTTCTTCAACCAGGGCACAGCCTGAAAGTATCCACACAATGAAGGGCTCCGGCACGGCGGGAATAATAATCTTTTCCTGGACCTGGCGACGCGTCAGGATTTGGACAAATACATCCCGGGAGGAGAGCGCCCGGTGTTCCTTCTGCAACTCCCCGGGAATGTATTCTTCGAATGTCTCTGCGGAAGTACGCTGGGTCATGTTAATCGACTAGGCCAGTTTTACCAGGTTCAGGGCTGGCAGAGGACCGCCAGGGAACTGTTGCAGATGACCACCCGTTTCAAGGCTGCCTAAATCTATAGTGGCGAAGCCCATTCGCGCGGCCAATGCTTCCACTTCGGATTTCGCCCCGGCATCGTCTCCAGAGATAAACACGACGCGGCGTCCGCCCGCCTGGGCCGGATCCTGCGCCAGCACGCTGGCCAGAAGCGTGTTGAAGGCTTTGACGACGCGGGCGCCGGGTGCCCACTGCGTCATCACCTGGCTGGAATTTTTTCCACCCAGTTCGGCCAGGGTAAAGCCGGGTAAAATCACCGGATTGGTGGCATCAATCAGGATACGTCCACTCCAGCTTAGACCGCTTAGCGCGGCTTCGGTGCTGCTCCAGTTGGTGCTTACAAAAACTATCCCGGCTTCAGCCGCTTGCTGCACGGTACCCGCGCGAGCCCTGTCGCCTAACGCGTTCACCACTTCCGCCAGGCTGTCGGGGCCACGGCTATTGCTCAGAATAACGTTCAGCCCGGAATTGACAAGCTGTCTGGCAAAAGCCTGCCCGATGGCGCCAGCGCCAATAATACCCACGGTTTCTGTTTTCATCGCTTGTTTCCTTAAATGTATGGTTGAGAAGCTGACCAAATAGTAATCATCGCCATTCCATCTGTGTAGCCTATATAATTAGATGGATCCCATCTAACGGAGCGATACATGCTTGACGGTATGTCTATCGATCAACTGCGTACGTTTATTGCCGCAGTTGATGAGGGCAGTTTCTCGGCCGCTGGGCGCAAATTACGGCGGGCGCAGTCGGTCGTCAGCGCGACGCTGGCGAACCTTGAGTCTCAGGTTGGCTTTCCGTTGTTTGAGCGAACGGGGCGCTATCCCAGACTGACGGAGGCGGGGCTTGCCCTGCTGGAGTCAGCGCGTATTGCAACGGCGGGAATGGACGCGTTCAAGGCTAAGGCACGCACCCTGGCTGAAGGGCTGGAGCCTGAACTTGTGGTATCCGTGGATGTGATGTTTCCTGTTGAAAAATTGACTGCCGCGGTGCAAGCCTTTCAGCAGGCCTTTCCTGCTACGCCCTTGCGTCTGTACGTGGAGGCGTTGGGTGGGGTACTTCAGCCTTTACTGGCCGGTAGCTGCCGGGTGGCGGTAATCGGCTCGCTACCCGATTTACCTGCGGGTTGTGCAGCTGAGTATCTTCTCAGCGTAGGCGCCGTAGCCGTGGTATCGCCAGATCATCCGCTGGCTAAAATAGCCGGCCCTCTCCTTCGTTCGGTTGTGCAGGAGCAGGTGCAACTGGTGTTGGCCGATCGTTCCACGCTCACTGCGGGGCGCAACTTCGGCGTTATGTCGGGCAAGACATGGCGTATAGGGGACATGGGAGCGAAGCATGCATTCTTACGCGCGGGGCTGGGTTGGGGCTATATGCCTTTGCCAATGGTTGAGGAAGATCTTGCCAGCGGTCGGCTGGTCGCTTTGAATTTACAGATGCAGCCTGACGTTGGCGCGGGATTTTCAATGTACGCCGTACATTTGAGGGAATACCCTCCAGGCCCGGCCGGACGCTGGTTTATCAATAAGCTCAAAGCGCATGCAAATGAATAAGGTGAATTAGCGATCTGACAACCAGGCCGGCGATGGTCATAAAAAAACCAGACCCTGGTCTGGTTTTTATCGCTGGAACTAGGTGTACATCATTGGCCAGTCCGGCGGCGTATGGCTCATTGCCTCAACCATGATCGTTTTAACGTTATTCCAGACCGCGGCCATATCCAGCAGGGTGATGCCCAGCAGGCCGGTGGCAAACCAGCATGCCGCCGCCAGACCCAGACAGGTGCTGATCACCGCCAGTACTGCGTAATCCGACTTTTTAAACTGAACGTTCAGGGTGCTGGCCAGAAACATCAGCACCGCGCTCAACAATTCCCAGCGTGCAAAGACAACACCGGTGGTAATAGCTGCCATAAGACCGATCCTCAAAGATATCCGCCGCCGGGTATAGCGCGACGTTGCCCGGACGTGGCAAACTGGCTATCGGCAAGCTCAGACTGACAAAATGAAACGATGTTTTGCGTTACATCATATGTGTGAACTATATCACATTTGTTCTTTTATTCGCCAGTGGGCAAATGCATGAAAATGGCCTTTTTTAACCCTTTATTTAATATGGTTATAGGGCCGCAGGAATATATCTTTAATCAGCTAATTGCTCGGGTTGCGGTAACTTTATCGATAATTCATTGAGATAAGAAAACGTGTACAGGTAACCTGTGGTTGTACAATATTTACAGCCTCAGACCTATGGATTATGCTTCATCCGGTTACGTAATTAGCCCGTAATAAATAAATCAGGCTTTTACTGGTTATTATTTGCTGTACTTTTAATTTTACACACACATCTTTTTTCGACAGGGTCAGACAGCCGTAATAATAGATGCTGGCTGCGTATCCTTTCACTCCTGATTTATTCGTTGCGACATTTTTTATCTCGTTAAATGAGCGACGAATAAAACGATGAAGCAAGCAAATCGAGAGAATATAAATGACAGTACGCGGGCTCTGCACGCATTAGCTAAATTAATGCCAAAATTATCGTCGCAGCAAACCTTAACGGATCTTCTGCAGACGATTAATCATACCTTTGGCGCCCAGACCAGCTGGGTAATGGTGGAGGACGATGCGGGTCAGCAGCAGGTAGTCAGCGTCGGTGAATTAACCTGCCATTCCTCAGAAATTAAAGCCTTTCTTTCCAGCACGTTATTGCAGCGTCACCACCGCGCATGGCGGGTCATCTGTTGGAAAGAGAAGACCGGTACGCTTTTATTTCCTGCCATGCATCCGGGACACAGGCAACTACAGTGTGGCGTGCTGTATAAATTGTCGCTGCAACAGGATCGCTGCAACGGCTACTTCTTCCTCGGCTTTGCGCAACCGCAAAGCAGCATCACCGTGCTGAAACAGGTGGTGGTGATCCTGGTCGAAAAACTGAAGGACTATTTGACCGGTCTCGTTGCCCGTGAGCGCACGGCAAAAGAGATGCAGCGGGTGATCACCCAGTATAAAACCCTGTTTGAGCGGGCGCCGGTACTGATGAACTCCTTTGACCGCCATAGCCGCTGCGTATTGTGGAATGCCGAGTGCGAAAAGGTGTTTGGCTGGACGATGGTGGAGATCAACGCCCATGCCGATCCGCTGGCGCTCTTTTATCCAGACCCGGAGGAGCGCCGCCGGGTGCACGAGTCGGTGAATACCACCCCGCTGAACGATATGTACGAATGGCATCCGCTACGTCGGGACGGGGTTCAGCTGACCATCCTGTGGTCGAATATCTCTCTGCCGGACGGCTCAATCCTCAATATCGGGCTCGATATTACCGCGCGTAAAAAAGCGGAGCAGCAGCTGGAGATGAAGGCGACCACCGACGATCTGACACGCTGTCTGAATCGCTCTGCCATCCTGCAGCAGATTGGCGCTGCGCTGGAGGCCTGCCAGCGCGAAGAGGCGGATAGCCACTTCTCTGTCATGATGCTCGACCTGGATTTCTTTAAACAGATTAATGATAAGTGGGGGCATCTGGTGGGCGATGCTGCGCTGATGCATTTTTGCGACTGCCTGCGGAGGGTGATCCCCTCGGGGGCAGCGCTGGGCCGGGTAGGGGGAGAGGAGTTTTTACTGCTGCTGCCAAAGACCCGCAGTGACGCGGCGGTGCAGCTCTCCATGGTACTCCGTCAGGCGCTCTCTCTCACGCCGCTCAAGGTCGGCAGCCGCACCTTAACACTCTCTTTCAGTGCGGGCGTGGTGGAGGTGAATGGAAAACCACGCGATACCTCATCGCTACTCATTAGCGCAGATAAGGCACTTTACGATGCCAAGCGCGGCGGAAGAGGTAAAACAATCGTCGCGGTTGATTATTTATAAATCACTTCAATCATCCTGACGGGTTAAATAGCACAAAATTTCATGATGAAGTTGCGCTTTTTTCATTCTGTAGGTAGTTTGGCTTAATCGACGATTTTCTGTTGAGTTATCCGGGAGCCTGGCTTCCTGGAACGGTAATTATTTAACTTAATAAACACGAAACGAATACTTTCAGTTTGGCTTACGGACAAATATTATCGGCATAACTCAATATTAGGTTATTGGCGTTAAAAGTCAGTTGCTAACTTCGCATGATTCATGCAACGTAATCACCTGTTTAGCAAAGCATCCGGCCTTCATGACTACAGGCACATAAAAAGCAGGGATAATAGGGCGGAAATGAATCGTAACGCACGGGACAAGGTGCTGAGGATAGTCGGGGTTATCATGGTAGTTTTGCTACCTGTGATGCTTGCGCTATGGTTTGCTCAGCAACGCGCGGTCAACGAAACAAGCAGTCAACTTCGCTCATTTGCCGCACTCGCTTTAGACAAAACCGAACTGGTTATTCAGCAGGTTGAGCTGGCACGTCAGGCGGCTGAAAAATACTCGGGTGATATTTGTACACCGGATCACCGACAATATATGTTAAATATTGTCCGGGGCCGACTCTACATTGCCGACCTGCTGTACGCCGAAGGTAAAGCGTTTCTCTGCTCAACAACCAGCACGCCTGAAAACCCCTATTTAATTTCTGCTGCCAATTACCAACGCGCGCCTGACGTCTCTATCTATTATTACCGCGATACGCCATTTTATGCGGGATATAAAATGACCTATATGCAGGTCGGTAATTATGTGGTGGTGGTTAATCCTCTGACCTATAGCGAAGTCATGTCATCCGACCGCTCCCTGGCGTGGGGGGTATTTGATACGGTGAACAACGACTTTTTCTCCATTAGTGAACAGGCAAAAGAAAATGCCTTAAAAAAGCTGATTGGCGATAACGAAGCTATATTCCAGAAAGAAGGTCGTTTTTACACTATTGTTCGCTCCGAGAAACGCCCGATTGCCGCGATTGTTTCGACCACCAATCAGCGTTTTTATGAAGTTCTCTATTATCAGGCAACGTTAACCCTGCCGCTGGGCATGATCAGCAGTATTATCATTTTACTGATGTGGTCGCGGACGCGACGCGAATTTAATTCACCAGGCCGCTTATTGCACCGGGCATTAAATAAAAGACAACTATGCCTGCATTACCAGCCGATTATCGACATAAAAACAAATGCGTGTGTCGGCGCAGAAGCGCTGTTGCGTTGGCCTGGTTTTAACGGTCCGGTAATGAGCCCGGTAGAGTTTATCCCGCTGGCAGAAAAAGAGGGGATGAGCGAACGCATCACCGATTATGTGGTAGAAGAAGTCTTCAGCGATCTGGGCCATTTCCTGGCCTGTAACCCGCATCTCTATATCTCCATTAACCTCTCGGCAACGGACTTCCACTCTTCACGCCTGATTGCGATGATCACCGATAAAGCCCGACACTATAATGTGCGGGCCCAGCAGATCAAAATTGAAGTGACGGAGCGCGGTTTCATTGATGTTCCCAGGACCACGCCGGTGATCCAGGCATTTCGCCAGGCGGGATATGAAGTGGCGATTGACGATTTTGGTACCGGCTATTCCAACCTGCACAACCTCTACTCGCTGAACGTGGATATCCTCAAAATCGACAAGACCTTCATCGATACGTTGACCACCAACAGCACCAGCCATCTCATCGTCGAGCACATTATCGAAATGGCCCAAAGCCTGCGCCTGAAAACCATCGCGGAAGGGGTAGAAACCGTGGAGCAGGTGATGTGGTTGAACAAGCGCGGCGTTCAGTATTGCCAGGGCTGGCACTTTGCCAAGGCGATGTCACCGCAGGATTTCATGACCTGGCAACATCAGCCCGTCGCGGCAGCCCTTGCTCATAGCCACTAGTTAAGCTGATGGCGATAGTCGCTGGGGGTGCGATCAAATTCGCGGCGGAAGACGCGGGAGAACGTCTGCTGGGAGACATATCCCAGATCCATGGCGATATCAAAAATGGGCCGCTGGGTGGTGCGTAACGCCTGGGCAGCCAGCAATAATCTGCGTTGACGAATGTATTCGCCCAGCGTCTGGTGCGTGACGGCGCGGAACATTCTCTGTAAGTACCACTTCGAGTAACCCGACTTCTTCGCCACCACATCAATACTCAAAGGTTGATCGATATGGTCATCCATCCATTCAATAAGTGTCTGAATAATTTGTTGATGTGACATAGAGCAGCCTCTCTCTGGATACACCTGTATCGGTTGATTCGTCGTTTTGTCTGCGGGCGAGTATAATTCCTCAAGTTAACTTGAGGTAAAGAGGTTTTATGGAAAAGAAATTACCGCGGATTAAACCGCTGCTGTCGCCGGGCGAGGTGGCAAGGCGTAGCGGTGTGGCGGTCTCTGCACTGCACTTCTATGAAAGCAAAGGGTTAATTAAAAGCATCCGCAACGCCGGCAACCAGCGCCGCTATACCCGTGACGTGCTGCGCTATGTGGCGATCATTAAGATTGCCCAGCGTATTGGCATCCCGCTGGCCACCATTGGCGAGGCGTTTGGCATCCTGCCGGAAGGGCATACCCTGAGCGCAAAGGAGTGGAAGGCCCTCTCTTCCCAGTGGCGCGATGAGCTGGACCGGCGCATTCACACTCTGGTGGCGCTGCGCGATGAGCTGGATGGATGTATTGGTTGCGGATGCCTGTCGCGCAGCGACTGCCCGCTGCGTAACCCTGGCGATAAGCTGGGCGAACAGGGTACCGGCGCGCGGCTGCTGGAAGAGGATTAGCCGGACATATAAAAAACTAAAGCGCCACAACAGGGCGCTTTAGTTATTCCCGGTCTTTGTCTTTCTCTCTATCCCGCTGGTTCACAGGAGGGTTTCCCCCGACATCAACACCCCTCAGTCGAGCATCTGGTGGAGGTTCCGGCTTGTGCTGACACTTTAAGTCTAGGCCGCAGCCTTAGCTTTGCCAGCCTCATCGCGCAAAAACTCGGCAAAATTTTTTCGCCAGGTTGTGCAATTTTCTATAGTTAGTGGATACGCCTGACTGGAGATAACAATGATAACGGTCCACCACCTCAATCAGTCCCGATCGCAGCGCGTGCTCTGGGCGCTGGAAGAGCTCTCGCTGCCTTACCAGATCGTTCGTTATCAGCGGGATAAGACCATGATGGCCCCCGCCACGCTGCGTAAAATCCACCCGCTGGGAAAATCTCCGGTGCTGGAGGACAACGGCCTGATCCTGGCGGAATCGGGCGCTATCCTCGAATATTTGCAGGAAACTTACGATCCCGGGGGACAGATGAAGCCGCAGGAGCGTGAGCTAAAACTGCAATACCGTTTCTGGCTCCATTACGCAGAAGGCTCGTTAATGCCGCTGCTGCTGATGAAGCTGGTCTTCGCCAGCCTCGGTAAACCGCCCGTCCCGTTTGGCCTGCGAACGCTCGGCAAGGTGCTGGGGCAGGGGGTAGAGAAGGCCTATCTTAACCGCCAGCTGGAAACGCATGCCCGCTTTCTGGAGTCCTCGCTGGAGAAGCATCGTTGGTTCGCCGGGGATCATCTCAGCATGGCGGACGTGCAGATGAGCTTTCCGGTCTTCGCCCTGCTGGAACGCGGCGGCATAGATAATCTTCCCCGCCTGCAAAACTGGAAGAAAAATGTCGAAATGCGTCCGGCCTGGCAGCGGGCGATCCAGCAGGGCGGGCCGTTCGAGATCCCTGGCGGGTCCTGAAATTGTTATCAAATTGCGCATTCACGATAACGTTTGCGCATACTCTGTTCACTTCTTCACCGCCTCGCACGCATTTTAGCGAAAAACGTCAAAGTTAAGTTGAAAATGCCCGCATTGAGGACGGATAATCGTTTGCCTTCATTTCGACACCCGTTTTGTCAGCGCAAAGCTAAACGTTTGCTTTTTTTATGACTCCCCTTTTTGTCATAAACGCAGCACAAGGATATGACGTTTAGCGGGTCGTGGAGTGTCCGTCACGCTGACAGACGACAATTATAATTTTCAGGGGATGTTTTCTATGTCTACGCCATCTGCGCGTACCGGCGGTTCACTCGACGCCTTTTTTAAAATTTCTGCCCGCGGCAGCACCGCGCGTCAGGAGATCGTTGCCGGTCTGACGACTTTCCTGGCGATGGTCTACTCGGTGATCGTGGTGCCGGGCATGCTGGGTAAAGCTGGTTTCCCACCGGCGGCGGTCTTTGTCGCCACCTGTCTGGTTGCCGGTGTCGGCTCCATCGTGATGGGCCTGTGGGCTAACCTGCCGCTGGCGATCGGCTGTGCCATCTCGCTGACCGCTTTTACCGCGTTCAGCCTGGTGCTGGGTCAGCAGATCAGCGTGCCGGTTGCGCTGGGCGCCGTGTTCCTGATGGGTGTGCTGTTTACCATTATCTCTGCCACCGGTATCCGTAGCTGGATCCTGCGCAACCTGCCGCAGGGCATTGCCCACGGGACGGGGATTGGTATCGGTCTGTTCCTGCTGCTGATTGCCGCCAACGGCGTGGGTCTGGTTATCAAAAACCCGCTGGACGGTCTGCCGGTTGCGCTGGGTAATTTCGCCAGCTTCCCGGTGATCATGTCGCTGATTGGCCTGGCGGTGATCATTGGTCTGGAAAAACTGAAAGTGCCGGGCGGCATCCTGCTGACCATCATCGGCGTTTCCATTGTCGGCCTGATTTTCGATCCTGCCGTACACTTCTCCGGCGTATTCGCCATGCCATCCCTGAGTGACGAAAACGGCAACTCGTTGATTGGCAGCCTGGATATCGTAGGGGCGCTCAACCCTGTCGTGCTGCCAAGCGTACTGGCGCTGGTGATGACCGCGGTCTTCGATGCCACCGGTACCATCCGCGCGGTAGCCGGTCAGGCGAACCTGCTGGATAAAGATGGCCAGATTATCGACGGCGGCAAAGCGCTGACCACCGACTCCCTGAGCAGCGTCTTCTCGGGTCTGGTCGGGGCGGCACCTGCTGCGGTGTATATCGAATCGGCGGCGGGTACGGCGGCAGGCGGTAAAACCGGTCTGACGGCGATCACCATCGGCGTGCTGTTCCTGCTGATCCTGTTCCTCGCGCCGCTCTCGTATCTGGTGCCGGCTTACGCCACCGCCCCTGCGCTGATGTATGTGGGTCTGCTGATGCTGAGCAACGTGGCGAAGATTGATTTTGCCGATTTCGTCGACGCAATGTCCGGCCTTATCACCGCGGTATTTATCGTGCTGACCTGTAACATTGTTACCGGCATCATGATTGGTTTTGCCTCGCTGGTGATTGGCCGTATCGTCTCAGGCGAATGGCGTAAACTGAACATCGGTACGGTTGTGATTGCCGTCGCGCTGGTGGTCTTCTACGCGGGCGGCTGGGCTATCTAAGCCATATGCGGCGTAAAAAGACGGGTGGCTCAGGCCGCCCGTTTTTATTTTCAGGACACATCTCGTTGTCTTATGCGTTACTCTGGGAAAGGTACATTAAGGCACGATGCCAGTGGCCTAAACGAACAGAATTATCGCAAACAGGGAACGCATGGAAATTTTCTTCACAATACTCATCATGACCCTTGTGGTCTCACTTTCCGGGGTAGTTACCCGCGTACTGCCCTTTCAGCTACCGCTGCCGCTCATGCAGATTGCCATCGGTGCTCTGCTGGCCTGGCCGACGTTCGGATTGCATGTCGAGTTTGATCCGGAACTGTTTCTGGTGCTGTTTATTCCTCCTTTGCTTTTTGCCGACGGCTGGAAAACGCCCACGCGCGAGTTTCTTGAGCACGGGCGCGAGATCCTGGGTCTGGCGCTGGCGCTGGTGGTTATCACCGTCATGGGGATCGGTTTTCTCATCTACTGGGTGGTGCCGGGGATCCCGCTGATACCAGCCTTTGCACTGGCGGCGGTGCTGTCGCCAACGGATGCCGTGGCGCTCTCCGGCATCGTCGGTGAAGGGCGCATGCCGAAAAAAATCATGGGCATCCTGCAGGGTGAGGCGCTAATGAACGACGCCTCCGGTCTGGTGGCCCTGAAGTTTGCCGTTGCCGTGGCGATGGGCACCATGATTTTTACCGTCGGCGGCGCCACCGTAGAGTTCTTGAAAGTGGCGATTGGCGGTATCCTCGCCGGGTTTGTGGTGAGCTGGCTGTATGGCCGTTCGCTGCGCTTCCTCAGCCGCTGGGGCGGTGATGAACCCGCCACGCAGATCGTACTGCTGTTCCTGCTGCCATTCGCCTCTTATCTGATTGCCGAGCACATTGGCGTGTCGGGCATTCTGGCGGCGGTGGCCGCGGGGATGACCATCACCCGTTCCGGCGTGATGCGTACCGCGCCGCTGGCGATGCGCCTGCGTGCCAACAGCACCTGGTCGATGCTGGAGTTTGTCTTTAACGGCATGGTCTTCCTGCTGTTGGGCCTGCAGCTGCCGGGCATTCTTGAGTCTTCGCTGGTGGCGGCAGAGGCTGACCCGAACGTCGACACCTGGATGCTCTTTACCGATATCGTGCTGATTTATTCCGCGCTGATGCTGGTGCGTTTCGGCTGGCTGTGGACGATGAAAAAATTCAGCGTCCGCTTCCTGAAAAATAAACCGATGGAGTTTGGCTCCTGGACGACCCGTGAACTGCTGATTTCCACCTTTGCGGGCGTGCGCGGGGCGATCACCCTGGCCGGTGTGCTCTCCATTCCGCTGCTGTTGCCGACCGGCGATGTCTTCCCGGCCCGCTACGAGCTGGTGTTCCTGGCCGCCGGGGTGATCTTGTTCTCGCTGTTTGTCGGCGTGGTGATGCTGCCCATCCTGCTGCAACATATGGAGGTGGGCGATCACGTCCAGCAGCATAAAGAGGCGCGTATCGCCCGGGCGGCCACCGCGGAAGTGGCGATTGTCACCATCCAGAAGATGGAAGAGCGCCTGGCGGCCGATACCGAAGAGAACCTCGATACGCAGCTGCTGAAAGAGGTGAGCTCGCGGGTCATTGGTAACCTGCGCCGCCGTGCGGATGGCCGAAATGACGTAGAGAGCTCGCTGCAGGAAGAGAACCTGGAGCGTCGCTTCCGCCTGGCCGCGCTGCGCGCCGAACGTGCGGAGCTTTATCATCTGCGCGCCACCCGGGAGATCAGCAACGAGACGCTGCAAAAACTGCTGCACGATCTCGATCTGATGGAAGCCCTGTTGGTTGAGAAGCCGTAATGGTTGATTGCCCGGTGGCGCTGCGCTTACCGGGCCTGGTAAACCGTAGGCCGGGTAAGGCGACGCCGCCACCCGGCGCTATTCTCCCACCCAAAACCCTTCACAACATTTCAACCACGCCTGAGCGCTGTGCGACAGATAGACCCCTTCCCGCCAGATCATCCCCAGCTGCCAGTGCAGATCGCTCTGGAGCGGGATCCAGCGCAGGGTCTTTTTATCCAGCCGTTCGCAGATGGGCTGCGGCAGGATGGCAATTCCCACCCCCGCCTGCACCATGGCGGCCAGAAAGTCCCACTGCCCGCTGCGCACCGCGATACGCGGCTTAACGCCGTGCTGGTTGAACAGCTGCATCAGCTGGCGGCTGAGGGCAAAATCTTCGTTGTAGATCAGCAGCGGATGCTCGGCGAGGAGTTCAGGGTTGATGGCGTCGAGCGACAGCCAGCTGCCGGAGCGCGGCACCAGCACACAGAGCGGATGGCTGAACAGCGGCAGCGCCGTCAGACCGCTATCCTCTTCCACCGGCAGGGCGGTCATGGCCAGATCCAGCTCGCCGTTGATCACCGCCTGCTGGACGGTTAAGCCGCCAAATTCAGAAATTTTTAGCTCCACGCCGGGATAACGCTGGCGAAACAGGCCGATAGGGCCCGCCATCATCATTCCTACCATTGGCGGGATACCGAGGCGCAGTATGCCCTTGTTCAGGTGGTTGATGTCGCCAAGCTCGGCCTCCAGCTGGCGAAACTCCGCCAGGATCGCCAGCCCGCGCTCAAACACCACGCGGCCTGTGTCGGTCAGCAGCAGCTTGCGCCCGTCGCGGATCAGCAGGGTACAGTTGAGTTCATCTTCGAGGTTTTTCAGCATTTTGCTGATGGTGGGCTGGGTAACAAAGAGCTTCTCCGCGGCGCGGGTAAAACTCTGCTGGCGGACCACTTCGACAAAGTAACGCAGCGTGCGTATGTCCATGACTATTCCTCGAAACTATACCTTTGATGATTTTAATTCATTTCAGTCAATTACGGGCGCTGACTATACTGGCGCTCCGTCTCATTTTGAGGAAATCCCCCATGACCGTGGCGTTAGGTCGCGTTACGCCTGCCGTCGTGCAACGACTCCAGGTACCGGTTCAGGTCCTGCTCTATGCCGCTCTTTTTGTCTTCGCTGAATACCTTGTTCGCTGGCTCCATCTGCCGCTGCCGGCCAATCTGGTCGGCATGGTGCTGATGTTCAGCCTGATCCTCTGTCGCGTTATTCCTCTCAGCTGGGTGCGGGCGGGGTCGCGCTGGCTGCTGGCGGAGATGCTGCTCTTTTTCGTTCCGGCAGTGGTGGCGGTAGTCAATTACGTCCAACTGCTGATGGTGGACGGCTGGCGTATCTTTGCGGTGATCGCCCTGAGCACGCTGATGGTGCTGGGCGCGACCGCGTGGGTGGTGGATAAAGTCTACCGCTTTGAAATCAGCAGGCAGAAACATGACTAACTTTCAGGTCAGCGTCCTCTGCCTGGTGGTGACGCTGATTATCTATTTTGCCAACAAGCGCCTCTACCGCCGCTTTCGTAAACTGCCCCTGATGCCGCTGGTTTTCACCCCGATCCTGCTGGTGATGATGCTGGTGTGGGGGCATATCTCGTGGCAGAACTATATTGGCGAAGCGCACTGGCTGCTGTGGCTGCTGGGTCCGGCGACCATCGCCTTTGCGGTGCCGGTCTACGACAACCTCGCGGTGATAAAACGCCACTGGATGTCGCTCTCCGCCGGGGTGATCACCGCCACGGTGGTGGCCGTCACCAGCTCGGTCTGGCTGGCGCGGTTGTTTACCCTGTCGGACGAGATCCAGCGCAGCCTGGCGGTACGCTCCGTCACCACGCCCTTTGCCCTGGCGGCGGCAAAACCGCTCGGCGGACAGCCGGATCTGGTGGCGCTGTTCGTGGTGGTCACCGGGGTGTTTGGTATGGCGGTAGGGGACATGCTTTTTCTGCGCCTCTCCATTCGCGAAGGGATGGCGAAAGGGGCCGGGTTTGGCGCGGCCTCCCACGGGGCGGGCACCGCGCGCTCCTACGAGCTGGGCCAGCAGGAGGGCGTGGTGGCAAGCCTGGTGATGATGCTCTCCGGCGTGGTGATGGTGCTGGTGGCCCCGCTGGTGGGCTGGCTGATGTTCTGATAAATGCCGGGTGGCGCTGCGCTTACCCGGCCTACCGATTCTGAATGCGGCGCTAACGGTTCAACCGCCGCACAATTCGCTCCACCTTCTGGCGGAAATCCGCCGCGACCTGAGCGGGTGCCTGACCCTGCTCCAGTTTTTCCCGCGCCGAGGTGAACTGGTCGATCACCTGTAAATCCTCGATATAGGGCGTGGCGACGACCGTGGTATGCAGCGATTGCGCCTGGCGTAGCCCGGCAATCACCGGATCCTGCGGGTCAATCACCCCTTTCTCCGTCAGCTGCGCCTCCGCCGCCTTGTTGAGCGGAATGCCGCGCTCCAGCCCAAGAGCCTCCACCGACTGCGGATCGTTAAGCAGGTAATTCACCAGAATCGCCGCCTCTTTCGGATGTTTAGTGGATTTTGCCACCGACAGCATCTGTGCCGTTTTGAAGTAGACCCCGGACTCCTCTGTGCCGGGCTGCATCACGTAATCGCCCAGCACCAGTTTCGCCGGTGGCGTCATGTTGTTGGCAAACATGCGAATGGTGATGTTCCAGGTGAAGAGCCCGCCCCACTCACCGTTAATCCACGGCTTCATCTCATAGAGGTTGCCCTTGCCGTAGGAGGAGAGGGTTTTGGGCGACGGCAGAACGTGGTCGTCGCTCAGACGTTTCACAAAATCGAAGGCCTCGACCCACTGCGCGTCGTTCCAGGCGAAGGTGCCATCACTGTTGAACATCGACTTCTGGTGGGTCTGCATCATGTACGCATTGAGCAGCAAAATGACATCCTGATCGACCATGGCGTAGGGGTAGTAGTTGTTGCCCAGCGTCTGCTGGAACACTTTCCCGGCGGCAAAAAAGTCGTCCCAGGTTTTCGGATACGCCAGCCCGGCTTTCTGCCAGGTGACGTCGTTGTAGTAAAAGACCGGGGCGTTGACCGAAATCGGCAGGCCATTGAGCTTGCCTTTCACCGTGGTCGATTGCAGATCCTGCGCCTGGTACTGGCTTAAATCGAGCTCCGCTTTCAGCTTATTCAGGTCGTAATACCCTTCACCATTTTTGGAAAAGAGGATTAGCCAGGGCCAGTTGGTCTGCATTACGTCCGGCTCGGTGCCGCTCGCCATCTGGGTGGTCAGGCGCGAAAGATGCCCGTCCCAGCCGGTATATTCGGGCTTCACCTTAATCTCCGGATGCGCTTTTTCGAAGGCTTCCAGCGCTTTCAGCGTCGCCTGGTGGCGGCTGTTGCCACCCCACCACGACATGCGTAGTTCAACGGGCGCTTGTGCCCAGACAGAGGTACAGGAAAATAACAGCGATGCGATAACACCTGAAACGAGTTTTTTCATTATTGTCTCCGGAACAGAGGCATAAATATTGTTATTAAACAGGTTAGTAACTGCACAATACTACCGGCGGTTCCGGCGCGGTAGCGGGCCGCGCCGGCGTGAGACGCTTAGCGTTTCGTCAGACGGGATACCAGCTCAAACTCCTTAAAGTTGACCGGACGCTGCTGCTGCATGGAGATATTGCCCGCAATGCCGGTGAGGATAGACATGGCCCCGGCACGGTGGTCGGCTGCGCGCTGCAGCGGATCGTGGCGTGGCGCGCCGAACAGGTCGGCCAGCATCGCGTTGTCGCCGCCGCCGTGCCCCCCTTCACCGAGGCTGAATTCCGCTTTCCAGGGTTCGGCAAACATCGGGAAGACGGTGAGGTCGCACTGCTCCAGGCTGCCCTCATTTTCCCGCTCTCCCCCGGCATTGACGTAGGACTTCTCGACAATCTTCATCTCCAGACGCCCTTCGGTGCCGTTAAAGACCACATTCAGCCCTTCCCACGGCAGGTAGGCATTGAGGGAGTAGGTGAGCTGGACCTGGTTCTGGTATTTCACCAGCACCGACATCGTATCTTCGATGGTGATCCCGTCGCTGAAGACGCTCTGGTCGCGGAAGTAGCGATCTTCGTGTTCGGCGTCCAGATAGAGCGCCTTAAGTTGCGCATTCTCTTCCATATGCAGCGCAAACGGGTCGTCTTTCGCGTCGGCAAAGCCGTGGGCGCGCGGGTAGAACCGGGTCACGCCGCGCTTCTCCGCATTCTCCCTGCCGTAGAACTGCAGGCTGCCTTCGGCGTAAACCCGTTCCGGGTAGCTGCCCAGCCAGAAGTTCATCAGATCGAAGTGGTGGGTGGATTTATGCACCAGCAGGCCGCCGCTGTTGCGCTTTTCCCGATGCCAGCGGCGGAAGTAGTCCGCGCCGTGTTCGGTGTTAAGCAGCCACTCGAAATGGACCGAGGTGACCTTGCCGATCGTCCCCTGCATCAGCAGTTCGCGCACTTTACTGTGGTGCGGCGCGTAGCGGTAGTTGAAGGTCACGCGCACGCTACGGCCCGTCTCTTCAATGGCATCAAGTATGCGCAGGGCGCGCTGTTCGTCGATGGTCATCGGCTTTTCGGTGATCACATCGCAGCCGGCGTGCAGGGCGCGAACGATGTAGTCGTCATGGGTGCGGTCCATGGTGGTGACAATGACGACATCGGGCTGCGTCTCGCGGATCATCTCTTCAAACTGCGCCGCCTGCCAGGTGGAAACCGGATCCGCCCCTTCGTTTTTTAATAACTGATTGGCGTACTGCATGCGCGTCTTGTTAGTATCACAGAACGCGACCAGTCTGGCATTTTCCCGCCAGGCGCCACCGATGGCGGAAATATATAAACCCGCGCGACCGCCGGTCCCGACCAGAGCATATTTTTTCATGGCATCCTCGATTAAATAACAGAATTAATATCAGCAGGTGACGCAATGAAACGTATTCCCCATCAACTGATGGAGCTGAACAGCACGTTTATCTGGCACTGGCCCTGGTTTATTCAGGGGGTAAAAAGCGCGAAACAGCACGGTTTCACTGGCATCATCCTGCACCAACAGGAACTGCTTTCAATACTTGCGACGCCCTCGCCGTTAAGCCAGAAACTCAACGTCGAGAACCTTATTCATCAGCAAAATTACGCCCTGCACTATTTAAAACGCGTCGACCGTTACCTGGCGGAAAATAATTTATCGTTCTGGCTTCAGGGTGAGGCCGCGCCCAATGACGACATTATTAAGCGTAAATTTCCGGAACTGACGTTCGACGAAAAGCACGCGCCCGATTTCTGGCACCCTTTTTATGCCGCGATACTGCATCCGCTTTTACAGGCGCTGCCCCATCTCGGCGGGCTTATTCTCAGCCTGACGACGCCAGACTTTCAGACCAGCCGCTGGCAGCAAAGCCTGCATGATGTCTGGAGCCTGCTGCGCGCCCAGGGAAAAAAGCTCATCCTGCGCGACTTCATTGACAACAGCTGGCCGCGACAGCAGCTCTCCGGCATTCTGGCGACGCTCCCGGACGACGTGCGCGCCTCGGTAAAAGCCACCGAGCTGGATTACCACCCCGGTTTTGCCAACCATCCCAACATCGCCACCCTGCCGGGGCATAAAAAGTGGATCGAGTACGATCTCTTCGGTATCGGCTACGGCTGGAGCGCACTGCCGTGCTATCTGGCCGATGAGATTGGTGGCCGCTTAAGCTGGGCGCTCAGCGCCACAGAAAACGAAATCGAAGCGATTACCTCCCGCGTGAGCTGGCAGTGGTTACCCGACAGCCGGGTGATGGACTCCGTCAACGCCATCAACCTGTTTGGCCTCTCTGCCGCCAACCATGCCGCCGATGCCGCGCTGCCCGCTACCTTCGAGCGCTGGGCGGAACACCACCAGTTCGGCTTTCGCGCTTTGGCGGACAAACATCAGCTTTCGGCCATCCTCCACGCCAGCTACGACTGGCTGTGCAAAACGCCAAACTTCCTCGGACGGCGGTTGCACTACCAGAGCCAGATCCCGGAGAGCATTGCCCAGGCGCAGCAATTGCTCCATACGGACACCCGTAGCGCTAACTGGCTGCACGCCTGGCAGCCGCTGATGCCCGCCGACGATCCCGCCCTTGGCAAAGAGCAGCGTGAGCGGGTAGCGCTGGAAAAAGAGGCCGCCTGCTTCCTGGCGTCACGTACGCTGCACAACCTGCGTGAGCTGATGCCGCGTATGACCTGCCCGGACGACACCCTTGCGATCCTGCTGGCCGCCTGGCGCAGCGCGGAGATCTACAGCCAGATGTTCTCTCACGTCGCCGCCGCCGTGACCGACGTCGTGTGGCTGGATCACTACGGTCCGCAAAGTCTGCCTGCCGACATCCTGAAGCAGCATCAGCAGCGGCTGCTGCACTTCAGCGACACCCTGGATCGCTGGCTGACAGATCCGCCCGCCAGCAGCCCGCTCTTCCTGCCGCTGTTGCTGAGCCCGGCGCGGCTGGAGCGCTTTGCCAGAAGCCTCGGCGAGTCGCTGTAACTAAAGAATAAAAACTGCGGTCGGGGTTGTCTGTATACCGCGGGTAGGGAAAGCGGGGGATCGGCGTGGAATAGGGAAAAGTGTGATGGACGTTGCGGATTGCAGATAAAGCCTGTGATCCGCATCGGCTTTTTCTGTTCTGGCGACGTGATAAACGTCACCAGAAGGGGAAAAAAATGTGATCCCCGACCAGTGGCCGGGGAGGGGGTTTTAGTGCGCGCGGCCCTGTTCGACACCCAGGCCGGTTTGGGAGCGGATAAACTGGGCGCGGAACTTCTCGCGCTCCAGGTTGCCTTCCGGCGAGTTATCAGTTGCCGAGAAGACCCAGATGCCGATAAAGGCCACGGCGATGGAGAAGAGCGCCGGGTACTCATACGGGAAGATGGCGCTTTCGTGGCCGAGGATCTGCACCCAGATGGTCGGACCGAGGATCATCAGGATCACCGCCGTCAGCAGGCCGAGCCAGCCGCCAATCATCGCTCCGCGGGTGGTCAGCTTCGACCAGTACATAGAGAGCAGAATGATCGGGAAGTTGCAGCTTGCCGCAATGGAGAAGGCCAGCCCCACCATAAAGGCGATGTTCTGATTTTCGAACAGGATCCCCAACAGAATGGCGACGACCCCCAGGACCAGAACGGTGATTTTGGAGACCTTCAGTTCGTCGCGTTCAGAGGCGCCTTTACGCCAGACGTTGGCATAGAGGTCGTGGGAGACCGCAGAAGCACCCGCCAGGGTCAGGCCAGCCACCACCGCCAGAATCGTGGCGAAGGCCACGGCGGAGATAAAGCCGAGGAACAGGTTGCCGCCCACCGCGTCAGCCAGATGGACTGCCGCCATGTTGTTGCCGCCAATCAGCGCGCCCGCCGCATCCTTGAAGGCCGGGTTTGCACCCACCAGCATGATGGCGCCGAAGCCGATGATAAAGGTCAGGATGTAGAAGTAACCCATAAAGCCGGTGGCGTAGAAGACGCTTTTACGCGCTTCGCGCGCATCTGACACCGTGAAGAAACGCATCAGAATGTGCGGCAGGCCCGCGGTACCAAACATCAGGCCCAGCCCTAACGACAGCGCCGAGATCGGATCTTTCACCAGCCCGCCGGGGCTCATGATCGCTTCCCCTTTCGGGTGTACCGCCATCGCTTCGGTAAAGAGGTTATTAAAGCTGAAGCCGACATGCTTCATCACCATAAAGGCCATAAAGCTGGCGCCGAACAGCAGCAGTACCGCTTTGATGATCTGCACCCAGGTGGTGGCGAGCATGCCGCCAAACAGGACATACATCACCATCAGCACCCCCACCAGCACCACCGCGACATGGTAGTTCAGGCCGAACAGCAGCTGGATCAGCTTGCCGGCCCCCACCATCTGGGCAATCAGGTAGAGGGCTACCACCACCAGCGAGCCGCAGGCGGAAAGGGTACGAATCGGCCCCTGTTTCAGGCGATAGGATGCCACGTCGGCAAAGGTATAACGCCCCAGGTTACGCAGGCGTTCGGCGATCAGGAACAGGATGATCGGCCAGCCGACGAGGAAGCCCAGAGAGTAGATCAGCCCGTCGTAGCCGGAGGTATAGACCAGCGCGGAGATGCCGAGGAAAGAGGCCGCCGACATAAAGTCACCGGCGATGGCCAGCCCGTTCTGGAAACCGGTAATGTTGCCGCCCGCGGTGTAGTAATCGTTACGGGAACGCACGCGTTTCGACGCCCAGTAGGTGATGTACAGCGTCAGCACCACGAAGATCAGGAACATCACAATCGCCTGCCAGTTGGTCGGCTGGCGTTCAACCGCGCCGCCAATGGCATCGGCGGCATTTGCCGCGAGGGGGAGGGCGGCGGCAAGCGCCGTCAGGACTCTCTTCATGATGCTTTCACCTCGCGCAGTACCGCTTTGTTCAGACGGTCGAACTCACCGTTAGCGCGCCAGACGTAGACGCCGGTCAGCACAAACGAAACGACGATCACACCGATACCGATAGGGATGCCGCGCGTGACGTTGGTGCCCGCATGCAGCGGCGTGCCCAGCCAGTGCGGCGCAAAAGCGATCAGCAGGATAAAGCCCACGTAGATGATCAGCATGATAATAGAGAGAATGAAGGCAAACCGTTGCCGTTTATCCACCAGCTCCCTGTAGTGCGCACTGTTCTCTATCTGCTGACAAATATTGTCATTCATCACAGAATCTCCAGAGGTATCCCCCTTCGGTTTTCACGCAGCCTGAGCAGTCACGTGCCTGCAACGTGAAATCCTATGGGGTGGTTTTTATATTCCCCTCTCCCTTGAAGGGAGAGGGCTAAGGTGAGGGTGTTACGATGGCATTGCGATGGCCTGCTTCTCTTCGAGCAGTTTGTCCACCACGCCAGGATCGGCGAGCGTAGAGGTGTCGCCTAAATTGCTGGTATCCCCCGCCGCAATCTTGCGCAGAATACGGCGCATGATTTTGCCGGAGCGGGTTTTCGGCAGCGAGTCGGTCCAGTGCAGCACGTCCGGGGTGGCAAGCGGGCCAATCTCTTTCCGCACCCAGTTACGCACTTCGGTATAGAGCTCGGGTGACGGCTCTTCGCCATGGTTTAAGGTGACGTAGGCATAGATCGCCTGGCCTTTGATGTTGTGTGGAATACCGACCACCGCCGCTTCGGCGATTTTCGGATGCGACACGAGGGCTGATTCGATCTCGGCGGTCCCCAGACGGTGGCCGGAGACGTTCAGCACGTCGTCCACGCGGCCGGTGATCCAGTAGTAGCCATCTTCATCACGACGCGCGCCGTCGCCGCTGAAGTACATATTTTTGAAGGTGGAGAAGTAGGTCTGCTCAAAGCGATCGTGATCGCCAAACAGGGTGCGCGCCTGACCCGGCCAGGAGTCGGTGATGACCAGGTTGCCTTCGGTGGCCCCTTCCAGCGGCGTGCCTTCGTTATCCACCAGCGCAGGCTGAACGCCAAAGAACGGACGGGTCGCGGAACCGGCTTTCAGCTGAGTGGCGCCCGGCAGCGGGGTGATCATGAACCCGCCGGTTTCGGTCTGCCACCAGGTATCGACCACCGGACATTTCTCGTTGCCGATCTTCTTCCAGTACCACTCCCAGGCTTCCGGGTTGATGGGCTCACCCACGGAACCGAGGATACGCAGGGAGGAGCGGTCGGTGCCTTCAATCGCCTTATCGCCTTCCGCCATCAGGGCGCGGATTGCGGTCGGGGCGGTGTAGAGAATATTGACCTGGTGTTTGTCCACCACCTGGCTCATGCGCGCCGGCGTCGGCCAGTTTGGCACCCCTTCAAACATCAGGGTGGTGGCGCCGCAGGCCAGCGGGCCGTACAGCAGGTAGCTGTGGCCGGTGACCCAGCCCACATCGGCGGTGCACCAGTAGATATCACCCTGATGATAATCAAAGACATACTTAAAGGTGGTGGCTGCATAGACCAGATAGCCGCCGGTGGTGTGCAGGACGCCCTTCGGCTTACCGGTTGAACCCGAGGTATAGAGGATAAACAGCGGATCTTCCGCATTCATCGCTTCCGGCTGGTGCTGGTCGCTGGCCTGCTCAATCAGGTCGCTCCACCAGAGGTCGCGCCCCTCATGCCATTCAATGGCGTTGCCGGTGCGCTTGAGCACAATCACACTGTTGACGCTGTTTACATTGGGGTTTTTCAGCGCGTCATCGACGTTCTTTTTCAGCGGAACGGCACGGCCAGCACGCACGCCTTCGTCGGCGGTGATCACCAGTTTGGAGCTGGAGTCGATAATGCGCCCGGCCACCGCTTCCGGCGAGAAGCCGCCAAAGATAACGGAGTGCACGGCGCCGATGCGGGCGCAGGCCAGCATCGCCACGGCCGCTTCCGGCACCATCGGCATATAGATGGCAACCACGTCGCCTTTCTTGATGCCCTGCGCCAGCAGCACGTTAGCAAAGCGGCAGACATCGCGGTGCAGTTCACGGTAGGTGATATTTTTGCTCTGGGTGGCGTCGTCGCCCTCCCAGATGATCGCCGTCTGGTCACCGCGCTCGGCGAGGTGACGATCCAGACAGTTGGCGGCCAGGTTCAGTGTACCGTCTTCATACCATTTAATAGAGACGTTACCTGGGGCAAAAGAGGTGTTCTTGACCGTCTGATAGGGCGTGATCCAGTCAAGGATTTTGCCCTGCTCGCCCCAGAAGGCGTCAGGGTTGGTGATGGAGTGTTGATACTTCTCCTGGTACTGCTCAGGGTTAATCAGGCAGCGGTCCGCAATATTTGCGGGAATGTCGTGTTTATGGACTTGGCTCATGGTTTTTGTTCTCCTTGTAGGATGTTAATAATATGTCGCAAAAACGTTAATTGTAGGGGCTTTGGCAGCTTTGTTTACTATTTGGGCGACAGATCACGCAAATGTTAAAGAGAACAAAAAACGCGCAAATGACACTTTGAAGGAAAATAATTGCTCTTGTAGATTATTTGCTTTTATGGATAAAAAAGCGTTTTCATTACAAAAGGTTATTTATCATCACCAATATAAATTAGCGTAATGACCTTTTTTGTCAGTCAAATGCCTCGTTCTTAAAGGCTTGCGCAGCATGCCGTGCAAATGGTACTGATACCGCGCGTTAAAAAACCCCATAAATGAACGCAACACAATTCATACCCTTTCAGTATGTGTCGTCCCCTTCGTTTTACGAGTACGAACACTTCGTTGAGGAAGTCTCTTGTTATGAAAAATTTGAAAGTCAGCCTGGCCTGGCAAATTTTGCTGGCCCTTGTGCTGGGTATCTTGCTGGGTAGTTATCTGCATTATCACAGTGACAGCCGCGAATGGCTGATCGCCAACTTACTGTCACCGGCCGGCGATATCTTTATTCATCTGATCAAGATGATTGTGGTGCCGATTGTCATCTCGACGCTGGTGGTGGGGATTGCCGGGGTGGGTGACGCGAAGCAACTGGGCCGCATCGGCGCGAAAACTATCCTTTATTTCGAAGTGATCACTACGGTGGCCATTGTTCTCGGCATCACGCTGGCGAATCTGTTCCAGCCGGGGGCGGGCATTGATATGTCGCAGCTGGCGACGGTGGATATTTCGAAATACCAGAGCACAACCGCCGATGTGCAGAGCCACTCTCATGGCCTGATGGGGACGATCCTGTCGCTGGTGCCAACGAATATCGTGGCGTCGATGGCGAAGGGCGAAATGCTGCCGATTATCTTCTTCTCGGTGCTGTTTGGTCTGGGGCTGGCGTCGCTGCCCTCCGCCCACCGCGAGCCGCTGGTGACCGTGTTCCGCTCCATCTCTGAAACCATGTTTAAAGTGACCCACATGGTGATGCGCTATGCGCCGGTAGGGGTGTTTGCGCTGATCTCGGTGACGGTGGCGAACTTCGGTTTTGCCTCCCTGTGGCCGCTGGCGAAGCTGGTGCTGCTGGTGCATTTCGCCATCATCTTCTTCGCGCTGGTGGTGCTGGGCTTAGTGGCGCGCATGTGCGGGCTGAGCATCTGGATCCTGATCCGCATCCTGAAGGACGAGCTAATTCTGGCGTACTCCACCGCCAGCTCTGAAAGCGTGCTGCCGCGCATCATCCAGAAGATGGAGGCTTACGGCGCGCCGGCGTCGATCACCAGCTTCGTGGTGCCGACCGGCTACTCCTTTAACCTTGATGGCTCCACGCTGTACCAGAGTATCGCCGCGATCTTTATTGCCCAGCTGTACGGCATTGACCTCTCCCTGTGGCAGGAGATCGTTCTGGTGCTGACGCTGATGGTGACCTCGAAAGGCATTGCCGGCGTGCCGGGCGTGTCGTTTGTGGTGCTGCTTGCGACCCTGGGCAGTGTGGGTATTCCGCTGGAAGGACTGGCGTTTATCGCCGGTGTTGACCGTATCCTCGACATGGCGCGTACCGCGCTGAACGTGGTGGGTAACGCGCTGGCGGTGCTGGTGATTGCCAAGTGGGAACATAAGTTCGACCGTAAAAAAGCGCTGGCCTATGAGCGCGAGGTGCTGGGGCGGTTTGATAAGACGGCTGACCAGTAAAGTGAAAAGCCGGGTGACGCTTCGCTTACCCGGCCTACATGACCTTAGGCCCGGCAAACATAGTGCCGCCGGGCATTTACTCCCCGCTTAACGCATCAAACTCCTCACATCCGGTATCAAACCCTTCGCTACAGCTCAGATTCAACCAGTAGAGCGCCTTCTGTTTATTGGGGGTGATAAATCCCTCCTCGCCCTGCTTAAAGATCTGGCCCGCCCAGTACTCCGCATAGCCTGTGCGTGACAGCGTGGAGCTTTGCTTAAACCACCGCGCGGCCTGCACATCATCCTGCGCCACTTCCACGCCGTTGGCGTAGATCAGCCCCAGCAACTGCTGGGCATCAACGGCGGCGTCGTCTTCGGTATTCTCAGCGACCTTGTGCAGTAAGCTCAGCGCCTGCGGATAGTCGGTCTTCCCGGCCCGGGTGTTTACCAGCAAACGCGCCAGCATCACCGCGCCCGGCGAGCTGCCCGCCACCGTGGCCTGCTGCGCCAGCCCTTTGGCCTGAGCGAAATCGCCGTGCTTTAACTTGATTTGGGACAGCAGGGCCATGGCATCGATATCGCCGTTTTTCGCTGCTTTTTCGGCCCAGGTTTCGGCCTGCTTATCATCACCCGAGCTGTAATATGTTTCGGCAAGGTAATACTGGGCACGGCTGTCGCCCGCCTCAGCCTGCTTCCGGTACTGGCCGCCAATCTCCTCGGCGCTCGCCAGAGAAGTAAAAAGGATCAACAACAGATAAAGAGGTTTCATGCGTTATTTTCGTAGGAGTAGATACCGGGCAGTATAAGCGCGTGATGTGAAGAAAAAAATGGGTGCATTAAGACCTCAACCTCCCACAAGCCGGGCGGGTCTCCCCGCCCGCTGAAGTTAGCCTGCTGCGCAGGCTAATTTAGCCGCCACTTCGTGTTGTTCACTCTTTATTGTGAGTTCGCATAACTTACCGCGATTAATAAAGGCGAATATCACGATAGTCAGACAAATAATAACTATTATGCCTGCGACATATTTTAATGGCGTCATGCCCTTTACTCCTTGCTAACAAAAGAAGAAGGGGCTATCCTCAACTTGTTGGGTAGTTGAGGGATAGCCCCGGTTAATGGAAACATTTCCGGGGTTTTTCACTTTCTGTCCCTCAATACGGCTTAAGACAGAAAGCCTTAAGCACCCGCCGATAATCTTATCCCTCTGAAGTAAAAAGAAAAGATGTAATTTTCTTTGTGCGAAATTACATTTCTCTGGAATACTGCTCGCAAAATAATATTCGGTTTTTAAATTTATATTTCATAAATAAAAGAGGGGTGAATAATTCATCCCTCTTTATTCGCTGTTCCGTTAATTACAGGTTATCCCATCGCGGTTTCCCGTAAACGCTTTTTCAACGCATTATATTCATCGATAACATAGCGCTCGGCGGCAACCTGATCCGCTATCGGCTCGAGGCGCACGGCACAATATTTATATTCCGGCGTTTTGGTTATCGGGCTCAGGTTTTCCGTTACCAGCTCGTTGCAGGCGCCAATCCACCACTGGTAGGTCATGTATACCGCACCTTTGTTTGGCCGATCGCTCACCTGGGCCCGGGTGATGACCCGGCCTTTACGTGAGGTGATCCACACCAGGGCGTCATCCTCAATGCCCAGCTGTTTGGCATCCCCGGTGTTGATTTGTACATAGCCGGGCTCATCCGCCAGCGCCGACAGCGCCGCACAGTTGCCGGTCATGGAGCGGCAGGAGTAGTGACCCACTTCGCGCACGGTGGAGAGCACCATCGGATACTCTGGCGACAGCGTATCCATCGGCGCCATCCAGTCGCAGGTGAAGAACTGCGCCAGCCCGTTCGGGGTATCGAATTTCTCGGCGAACAGGTACGAGGTGCCCCGATCTTCCGGCGACTCGTCCCGGCAGGGCCACTGGATATAGCCCTGCTCGCCCATCTTCTCGTAGGTTGCCCCCTTAAAGGCCGGGCAGAGCTGGCGCAGCTCGTCCCAGATTTGCTGGGTGTTGTCGTAGTGCATCGGATAACCCATCCGGGTGGCAATCTCGCTGATAATCTGCCAGTCGGTTTTCAGGTCCCACTTTGGCTCCACGGCTTTGAAGAAGCGCTGGAAGCCGCGATCGGCTGCGGTGTAGACCCCTTCATGCTCGCCCCAGGAGGTGGAGGGGAGGATCACGTCCGCCGCCGCCGCGGTTTTGGTCATAAAGATATCCTGGACAATCACCAGCTCCAGATCGTCAAAAGCTTTGCGCACCGCCGAGAGCTCAGCATCGGTTTGCAGCGGGTCTTCGCCCATGATGTACGCCGCCCGCACCTCGCCGTGGGCCGCGCGGTGCGGCAGCTCGCTGATACGGTAGCCGGGGTTCGCCGGCAGGCTCTCCACGCCCCAGGCTTTGGCAAATTTCTCGCGGTTTTCCGGAAACTTAACGTACTGGTAGCCCGGATAGGTATCCGGCAGTGCCCCCATGTCGCATGCCCCCTGCACGTTATTCTGGCCACGCACCGGGTTGACCCCCACATGGGCTTTGCCGAGATTGCCGGTCAGCATGGCAAGGCTGGTGAGCGCACGCACGGTTTCCACCCCCTGCCAGAACTGGGTCACCCCCATGCCCCACAGCAGGGTAGCGGTGTTGGCCCCGGCATACAGACGTGCCGCCTGACGGATCTCCCCCGCACTTACGCCGGTAATGCTCTCCACCGACTCCGGCGTATAGCGTTCAACGATCTCACGGTACTCATCAAAGCCCTCCGTGCGGCTGGCAACGAAGGCCCGATCGTAGAGCTGCTCGGTAATAATCACGTGGCCGATGGCGTTGAGCAGGGCGATGTTCGAGCCGTTTCGCAATGCGATATGCATATCGGCAATGCGGGCGGTTTCGATGCGCCGCGGATCGCAGACGATGATTTTTGCCCCGTTCTGTTTCGCGCGCAGAATATGGTTGGCGACAATCGGGTGCGAATCCGCCGGGTTATAGCCAAAAATAAAGACTAACGCAGTGTTATCAATCTCGTTGATGGCATTGCTCATGGCGCCATTGCCGACCGACTGGTGCAGACCTGCAACCGAGGGGCCGTGTCAGACGCGGGCGCAGCAGTCGACGTTATTGGTGCCGATAACGGCGCGCGCAAACTTCTGCATCAGATAGTTGGTTTCATTCCCGGTGCCGCGTGACGAGCCGGTGGTCTGGATCGCATCCGGGCCGTGCTTTTTCTTGATGGCGGTGAGGCGACTGGCCACATAATCCAGCGCCGCTTCCCACGAAACAGGCGTCAGCTTGCCGCCGCGCGTTCTGCGGATCATCGGGCTTTTCAGCCGCGGGGTGAGGATTTGGGTATCGTTAATAAAATCCCAGCCGAAGTAACCCTTCAGGCACAGCGTGCCCTGGTTGGTTTTGCCGTTGGCCGCCTCCGCCCGGACGATTGTGCCGTTATCGACCACCAGGTTGATCTTGCAACCTGATGCGCAATAGGGGCAAACCGTGATGACGTTTTTCATCGATCTCGCTCCAGTTTCATATGATGCTGATATGTCGGTTGAGTATGCCGCCTCTAAGCCGCATTCTTGTTGTGGTTTTCCCCTGACTTTACGGGTGAATCCTGGGCAATACCCTGACGAAAAACAGGCCTGCGGCAAAAATTGCGGCGGCGGAAGTGACGGGGGATGTGACGGCGGTTGAAGATTCGTGATGGAAAAAGCGTTTGGGCTGGAGCCTTGCACAGAATGGGCCAGACTGATCTTTATCTTCTCTATGGGGTCCCGTAATGAAACCAGCAATTCTGGTGGTCGATGACGACACCGCGGTCTGCGAACTGTTGCAGGACGTTCTCAACGAGCACGTCTTTACCGTCCATGTCTGCCACAACGGGCAGGATGCGCTGCGTCTGGCCAGCCAGATGCCGGATATTGCACTGGTTTTGCTCGATATGATGCTGCCGGATATCAACGGCCTGCAGGTGTTACAGCAGCTGCAAAAACAGCGTCCTGAGCTGCCGGTCATTATGCTCACGGGTCTTGGTAGCGAGTCGGATGTGGTGGTGGGGCTGGAGATGGGGGCGGACGATTATATCGGCAAACCCTTTAACCCCCGGGTGGTGGTGGCGCGCGTTAAAGCTGTGCTCCGCCGCACCGGCGCGCTGGCGGCAGAGCCTGCGGCGGTCCCGCGGGCGGGCGGGATCGGCTTTAACGGCTGGACGCTGGATACCGCCCGCTGTGAGCTGATTGACGCCGCGCGCAACGTGGTCTCCCTGACCCAGGGCGAATACGGTCTGCTGCTGGCGCTTACCCAGAATGCCCGGCGGGTGTTGAGCCGGGAACAGCTGCTGGAGCTGACCCACAGCGAAAGCGCGGAGGTGTTTGACCGCACCATCGACGTGCTAATCATGCGCCTGCGAAGGAAAATCGAAATCAATCCCCATCAGCCGCTGCTGATTAAAACCATCCGCGGGCTGGGCTATGTCTTTGCCGCCGACGTGCAGCATGGCGACAGGGCGGCCTAGACCAGGGGGTTCTCCTCAATAAACAGCTGTAGCTCCTGCAACGTTTTTGCCCCGTCGATGGCGTTGGCGGCCAGCAGGCTGGCCCGGGCGCAGGCGTGCGCCATCTGAATACTCTCCGTCAGCGACAGCGATTCGTGGCAGCCATACAAAAATCCGGCGCAGAAGGCATCGCCAGCCCCGACGCTGCCGACAATCTCCTCCTGCGTAAGCCGCCACGAGGGGAGCCAGCTTCCCGCCTGGCCCGGCTCCTGACCCCACGCCCCCTCCGGGCAGTGGATCACTACCCGTGACGTCACCCCCGCCGCCAGCAGATCTGCCGCCGCCGCGGCAATATTAACGATCACCGGCGTATCCTGGTCATCGCGCATCGGCAGGCCGCTGAACTCGCCCGCCTCCAGCTCGTTGATCACCAGATAGTCGAGATGGCGCAGGGCAGGGAGCACCAGCGGCTGATAGCGCGGATCGCCCTTACGCGACACCAGATCGAGGGACGTTTTAAACCCCAGATCGCGCATCTGCGCCAGCAGCCGCGCGCTGCGGGTGCCATATTCTTCGTCCGGCATATCCAGGCTGTCGAGCAGCAGCAGATAGCCCAGATGGAAGATCTTCATGCTGTAATCGAGCCGGTCAAAGGCGGGCAGATCCAGCAGGCGGTTCGCCCCCGGTGAGTGGAAAAAGGTGCGCTGGCCGCTGGGGTCGGTCATTACCTGCGACATGGAGGTTGGGGCAAAGGTGGTGCGCTGTACCCGCTGGCGGTTGACGTGATACTGGTCGAGCATGGCGAGAATGTAATCCCCGTCGTTATCCTCCCCCACCAGCCCGACCGCCTGTAGCGGGATCCCGGTATGCATTTTTGCCACGGTTAACAGCACGTTGAGCGGTGCGCCGCCGGTGGCGCGCTCGCTGTGGGTGATCTCCGCCAGCCAGCCGCGCTCCGGCCACTGCACAATCTGGTGGACATGGTCCACCAGCATATTACCCGCCGCGATAATGCCCCGGCGTTCCATTATGCTTGCCCCGCGCTGCCGAAGATGCGCATCTGCGCGGCGACGGTGTCGGTAATCGCCTCTTCGATGCCCAGCAGCAGCTCAGCAAACTCGTCATACAGCGGCTGCCGGTTGGCCATGCGCTGCTCCACGGCCCCCAGCGCCGCCTGGGACATGCCGGTATAGAAGTTAATTTTGTGGATCCCAAGCTCAATGGCCCGGCGAAAATCGGCGTCACCGATCCCGGAGCCGCCGTGCAGCACCAGCGGCAGGCCGGTTTGCTGGCGGATGGCGTCAAGACGGGCAAAATCGAGCTTCGGCTCCCCCTTGTACTTGCCGTGGGCATTGCCGATGGCCACCGCCAGGGCATCAATGCCGGTCTGGTCGACAAATTCCCGCGCCAGGGCTGGATCGGTGAAAAAGGCTTCGTCGGCGTGACCGTACAGGGCGCCGCCCTCATCGCCCCCCACCGCGCCCAGCTCCGCCTCCACCGACACGCCCACCGCGTGGCACATCTTCACCACTTCCCGCGTCTGGCGGATGTTCTCCTCGTAGCTCAGCGTGGAACCATCGAACATCACCGAGCTGAACCCCAGACGCAGCGCCCGCACCACCGCCTCGAAATGCAGACCGTGATCGAGGTTCAGCACCACCGGGATGTCATGCCGGGCGGCTTCGAACTTCACCGCCTCCACCAGGGAATCGAGCGACACGTACTTAAAGTGCACTTCGGCAATGTTGATGATAAAGGGCGAGCTCTCCTGGCGGGCCGCGGCAAAGAGCGCCCGCAGGAAGTGAGAGTCGAGGACATTAAACGCCCCCAGCGCGTAACGCTGTTCCCGGGCGTGCGCCAGCCCGTCGGCGAGAGAGATAAGCGGCATGTTCACTCCTTACAGACGAAACAGGCTGTACTCGTTACACAGCACCAGCACGGCCGGTTCGTCTTCATCAATGTTGTTATAGCGGGCGGTGGGGTGCAGGAAGTGGTTGTCGGTGTCGTCATCATTCACCGAGGAGACCTCGCCCACCAGCACATCCCCAAAACCCGCCTCACCCCAGAAGCTGTGGTACAAACCGGGCGGCAGACAGATGCTCTCTCCCGGCGCGAGACGGATATGGCTGCCTGCCGCGTGGGTCTGCTGGCACCCGTCGATGGAGACCGTAATATCGCCATCCTCTTTCTGCTCATTTTCATCGGCGTTCCACAGCTCCAGAATCAGATTGCCGCCGCCGCGGTTAATGATGTCCTCGCGTTTGCGCCAGTGGAAATGCAGCGGCGTGACCTGCCCGTCGCGCACGTGCATGATCTTTTCCGCATAGCATCTGGCCCACGGCTTGCCGCCGGGCGAGCCGTTGCGCAGGGTAAAAAGGGTCAGCCCCTGGGCGGCGAAGTTATCGCCGCCGAAGGCGGTCACGTCCCAGCCGAGGCGAAGATCGAACACCTCGCGCCAGGCCTGTGCGTCGAGCTGCTGCCAGCGGGCAGGGGGAAAGCTGGCAAAGGGGGGCAAATGCACATCGTGCATGGAGAAAAACTGCCGCGTGTGGCCGAGGATTTCGTTAATTTCGGAGCGTTTCATGGTAACTCCTTACGTGATATGCAGAGCCCCTGATAAAGAGGCTCTGCACCGATCTCACTTAACCGTCCAGCCCTTATAGGTGCCGACGTTGTTCTTATCGATCATCGTCACCGGGATCAGCACCGGCTCTTTCGGCGCCGGTTTACCCTGCAGAATGCCATAGCCAATCTCCACCGCTTTCGCCGCCATCACCTGCGGGTCCTGCGCCGGGGTGGCGATAAAGAGGGAGTTTTCGCGCTTCAGCGCCTCTTCCGCATCCGGGGAACCATCCACGCCAACGATAAAGAACTCGTTACGTTGCGCCTGTTTCGCCGCCAGATCGGCCCCGATCGCCGTCGGATCGTTGATGGCGAACACGCCGTCGATCTTCGGATTGGCGGCCAGCAGCGAGGTCATCACCTCCAGCCCGCCTTCACGGCTGCCCTTGGCGTTCTGGTTATCCGAGAGCACCTTGATATCCGGATGTTTTTTAAATTCGGTCTGGCACCCTTCCACGCGGTTCTGTACCGCAGAGACCGGCGGTCCGTTGATGATGACCACGTTGCCTTTGCCTTTCAGACGGTCGGTAATCAGCTTACAGGCCATCTCGCCCGCCTGGGTGTTGTTGGAGGTGATGGTCGCATCGGCACCCTCTGCCGCCACGTCAACCGCCACCACCACGATCCCGGCATCTTTCGCGCGCTTCACCGCCGGGCCGATCCCCTTCGAGTCTGCGGCGTTAAGAATGATCATATCGACCTTAGCGGCGATGAAGTTATCAATCTGCGACACCTGCTGGCCGAGATCGTAACCGCTGGAGACCAGCGTCACTTTCACGTTATCTCCCGCCAGTTTGCGCGCTTCCAGCTCCGCCCCTTTGGTGATCTGCACAAAGAACGGGTTGGCCAGGTCACCCACCGTCACGCCGATGGACTTCAGCTCTTTGGCCTGGACAAACGGGGTTGCTGCAAGCAGTGCGCCAGCACAGAGCGCGGTAACAAGAGGTTTTAAACGCATATTTTTCGTCCTCGTTATGTAGGGTATTGTTGTTATGCACTTTGATGGTGTCGGGTACGGTATTTGTCGATCAGTACCGCAATGATGATCACCGCCCCTTTGATCACCAGTTGCCAGAAGTAGGAGACGCCCATCAGCGTCATGCCGTTGTTAAGGGTGGCGATAATCAGCGCCCCCACCAGCGTGCCGGTGATGGTGCCGATGCCGCCGACAAAGCTGGTGCCGCCGAGGATCACCGCGGCGATGGCGTCCAGCTCATAGCCGGTGCCGAGGTTGCCGTTGGCGCTGTAGAGTCGCGAGGCGCTCATCACCCCGCCGAGGCCCGAGAGCAGGCCGCTCATGCCGTAGACAAACAGCAGTACCATCCAGACCTTGATGCCCGTTAAGCGCGCCGCCTGCATGTTGCCGCCCACCGCATAAATGTGTACCCCGAGGGTGGTGCGGCGCAGGATGAACCAGCAGATGACGATGACCGCGAGGGCGATCACCACCAGCCATGGCACCGGCCCGAGGTAGTTATTGCCGATCCACTCAAAGCTGATGCTGGAGTTAATCACCGTGGTGCCGTCCGCCAGCAGATAGGCCGCCCCGCGCAGCGCCGTGTAGGTGCCGAGCGTGACGATAAAGGGGGGCAATCCGGCAAAGGCCACCAGCGCCCCGTTGATGGTACCCAGCACCAGCCCGAGCATCAGGGCCGCCGGGACCGAGAGCATGGAGAGCTCCGGCATCAGCGACACCACCATCGCCGCCACCGCGGTGGTGCCCAGAATCGAGCCTACCGAGAGGTCGATGCCGCCGGTCAGAATGATGAAGGTCATCCCCGCCGCCAGCACGATATTGATGGAGGCCTGACGGGTGATGTTCAGCAGGTTGCTTTCGGTAAAGAAGTTCGGGGCGATAAAGCCAAAGACGGCGACAATCAGGATCAATATCGGCAGGATCCCGATGGTTTGCATCAGATCGCCCATCAGCATTTTTTTGGCGGAGGCCGCTTTGGCCACCTGTTGCGGACTATTTTGTTGGCTCATGATTTTACCGCCTGGTGATGAGAGTCGTTAACGCCGGTTGCCAGCGTCATAATGTTTTCTTGTGTGATATCGGCCCGATGCAGCTCGCCGGCGATGCTCCCTTCGCGCATCACATAGACGCGATCGCTCATGCCCACCACTTCCGGCAGTTCGCTTGAGATCATCAGGATCGCCACCCCTTTGCGCGCCATCTGGTTCATGATCCGGTAGATCTCGCTTTTGGCCCCGACATCCACGCCGCGGGTCGGCTCGTCGAGGATCAGAATGCGTGGGCCAATCGCCACCCAGCGGGAGATGAGTAGCTTCTGCTGATTGCCACCGGAGAGGCCGCCCGCCCGCACCTGGGAATGCGGCACGCGAATGTTAAGCAGGGCGATGGCGTCATCGGAGATCGACTGCGCTTTTTTGCGGTTAAGCATGCCGAAGGTGGCGTCGCGCTCCAGCGTCGCCATGGTGATGTTCTCCTGCGCCGCCAGCTCAAGGAACAGCCCCTGCTCCTTGCGGTTCTCGGTTAAAAAACCGATGCCGTGCTCAATGGCGGCACGCGGGGAGTGGATCACCACCGGCTCGCCATCCACCTCAATCATGCCGCCGGTGGCCTTGCGCACGCCAAAAATCAGTTGGGCCAGCTCTGAGCGCCCGGCCCCTACCAGCCCGGCGAGCCCGACGATTTCGCCGGAGCGCACCAGCAGACTGCACGGCTGCACCTTGCCGCCGTCGGTCAGATGGTGGACATTCAGGCGCGGGCTGCCGAGAGGGATATCGCGCTCTTTATTGAACAGATCGCTCAACGGACGCCCGACCATCATCCGCACCAGTTCAGCGGCGTTGAGCTTGTCGCGGGTCAGGCTGCCGACGTACTGGCCGTCACGCAGTACGCTGACGCGATCCGACAGCTCATATACCTCCGCCATGCGGTGGCTGATGTAGATGATCGCCATCCCTTCATCGCGCAGGCGCAAAATCAGTTCAAACAGACGATGGGTCTCGCGAGAGGAGAGGGCGGCGGTGGGTTCATCCATCACCAGAATGCGGCTGTTGCGGTGCAGCGCGCGGGCAATCTCCACCTGCTGCTGCTCGGCGATGGTCAGCTTCATCACCAGATCGGTGGCCTTAAACTGGGCGCCAAGCCGGTCAATTACCGCCTGGGCCTGGGCCGCCATCTCTTTACGCTGCACCAGCCCGCCGCGCGACAGCTCGCTGCCGAGGAAGATGTTTTCGGCCACGGTAAGGTTTGGTGCCAGCTGCATCTCCTGATAAATCAGGGTGATGCCTGCCGCCAGGGCATCTTTTGGGCCTTTGATGTGAAACGGCTTGCCGTCGATCAGGATCTCGCCGCTGGTGGCGATGTAAGCCCCGGCGAGAATTTTCATCAGCGTACTTTTTCCGGCGCCGTTTTCACCCATTAGCGCGTGGATCTCACCGGGGAAGACCGTCAGATCCACACCCTTCAGCGCGTGAAAGCTGCCAAAGGTTTTGGCAATGCTGCGCATCTCTAAAACCGGGGTCCTGCTCATGGCGGATCTCCTGTGACGTTCGATATCCGCACTTCATCACAGCCCGGTAAATGCAAAATGTCAGAAGTCGTTCATATTTGTCATAGTTATGAATAGTTAATGTGGATCACAGTTACGCCACGGAGCCAACATGCCTTCACGCCGTCCTCCCTTTTTCGCCAGCGCCCGTGGCCGCCTGCTGATCTTCAATCTGCTGGTGGTGGCGGTGACGTTAATGGTCAGCGGCGTGGCGGTGCTGGGCTTTCGCCACGCCAGCCATATCCAGGAGCAGGTGCAGCGCCAGACGCTGGACGACATGACCGGCAGCATGAATTTGTCGCGGGAAACCGCCAACGTGGCGACGGCGGCGGTACGTTTGTCGCAGGTGGTGGGGGCGCTGGAATATAAAGACGAAGCCAACCGGCTGAAACAGACCCAGACGGCGCTGGGCCATTCACTGGCGCAGCTTGCCGATGCGCCGCTGGCGCAGCAGGAGCCGGCGCTGGTGGCGCGGATCATCCGGCGCAGCAACGAGCTGCAACAAAGCGTGACCGGGATGCTGGAACGCGGACAACGACGCCACCTGGAGCGTAATGCCCTGCTCAGCGCGCTCTACCAGAGCCAGAGCTATCTCCGCCATCTCCAGGAGATCAACCGCCGCTACGCCAGTAACGTGCCCGATGCCCGCCTGCTCAGCGAGATGGACCGGCTGATCGTCGCCGCCATCGAAACCCCTTCGCCGCGGGCGACCATCCAGCAGCTTGATACGGTGACGGCGATGCTGCCCCCTGGAGCCACTCAGCCGGTGGTGGGCTTTGTGCTGCCCGATTTTAACGCCGAGCTGAACAAGCTCGGCCCGCTCTCCCGGCAGCTGGAAGAGAGCGATCTGTCGATCAGCTGGTATATGTTTCACATCAAAGCGCTGGTGGCGATCCTCAACAGCGATATCAATCAGTATGTGGAGCAGGTGGCGCAGGCATCCCAGCTGCGTACCGCCCAGAGCCATCAGGAGCTGCGCTCCATCAGCGTCTTTATTACCCTTTCCGCCGTGCTGGCGCTGATCATTACCGCCTTTGCCTGCTGGTACATCTACCGCAACCTGGGCACCAACCTGACCGCCATCTCCCGGGCGATGTCGCGGCTGGCCCACGGGGAACAGGATGTCTCGGTGCCTGCGCTGCAACGGCGGGATGAGCTGGGCGAGCTGGCGCGGGCATTCAACGTCTTTGCCCGCAATACCGCCTCGCTGGAGCACACCACCCGGCTGCTGAAAGAGAAAACCTCCCAGATGGAGGTGGATCGCATTGAACGTCAGGGGCTGGAGGAGGCGCTGCTCCACAGCCAGAAGATGAAGGCGGTGGGTCAGCTGACGGGCGGGCTGGCGCATGATTTCAATAACCTGCTGGCGGTGATCATCGGCAGCCTGGAGCTGGCCGACCCCCATTCACCGGATGCGCCGCGCATCAGCCGCGCGCTGAAGGCCGCCGAGCGCGGGGCGCTGTTGACCCAGCGCCTGCTGGCCTTCTCCCGCAAACAGTCCCTTAACCCGCACGCGGTGGAGATGAAACCCCTGCTGGAAAACCTGGCCGAGCTGATGCGCCACTCCCTGCCCGCCACCCTTTCACTGGAGATCGAAGCGCAGACCCCGGCCTGGCCGGCGTGGATTGACATCAGCCAGCTGGAAAACGCCATTATTAACCTGGTGATGAACGCCCGGGATGCGATGGAAGGGCAAAGTGGAGTGATAAAAATCCGCACCTGGAACCAGCGCGTCACCCGCAGCGACGGACGCAGGCAGGATATGGTGGCGCTGGAGGTGATCGACCACGGCTGCGGGATGTCGCAGGCCATTAAATCCCGGGTCTTCGAACCCTTCTTCACCACCAAGCAGACCGGCAGCGGCAGCGGGCTGGGGCTGTCGATGGTGTATGGCTTTGTGCGCCAGTCCGGCGGGCGGGTGGAGATCGAAAGCGCGCCCGGGCAAGGCACCACCGTGCGGCTGCATCTGCCCCGCGCCACCCAGCAGGCACTTCCCCAGCCAGAGACGCTGGCGGCGGCCGCAGCGGTACAAAGCGACCGGCTGGTACTGGTGCTGGACGACCAGAGCGATGTCCGCCAGACCCTGTGCGAACAGCTGCACCAGCTGGGCTACCTGACGCTGGAGGCGGAAACCGGCGAGCAGGCGCTGCAGATGCTGAACGCATCGTCGGATATCGAGATGTTTATCAGCGACTTAATGCTTCCCGGTACCCTGAGCGGCGCGGAGGTGATCCAGCAGGTTCGCCAGCAGTTCCCGCATCTCCCCGTGCTATTGATGAGCGGCCAGGATCTGCGCCCGGCACATAACCCACAGCTGCCGGACGTGGAGCTGCTGCGCAAGCCTTTTACCCGTGCGCAGCTGGCGCAGGCGCTGCAAAAAATCGGTGCCATGTTTAAGAATTAATCAATCGTGTCCGCTGCATGGGTGATGTTAATCTGCGCAAAAATGAGCGGATTAGGATATAAAAGGACTTATGCCGGTACTGACGAGAGGGGACTCACATATGATCGTGATGCCTACAACCTATAGCCCGATGACAGTCGCACGCGCCTTTACGCGGGTGGAAGAGATTGAACTCTCAGGGCGATTGCTGCATGTCATCTATGATCCCCAGACGCCTCGCGCGGCAATCATTGAAGCGGATATCGAAATCTTTGAAGGCATACCGCGACATCGGGTTGTGGCAGCGCTGGATTTACAGCGCAAACCTGCACTCGGTAAAGATATCGTTGCTGTTGAACGCTGCTGGGAAGATGCCCACATCCTTCAGGTTGAAGGCGTCTGTGTTGATCCTGGCGAGCGGGATAAAGGGCTGGCAACCCGACTTTATGAGGCATTAATCCTCCAGTGCGGAATTACGCTAATAAGCGATTTTGAACAGTACGAAGGCGGTAAAATGCTTTGGCAAAAGATTGCCCGTGAATCGGATCAAATCGCTGTGTTCGTACTGGATACCGAGCAAGGCGCATTTTGGCCTTATGATGGCAGTAAAGTGATTTACGATGGCGGCTGTATTCCTGAGGAGCGTATCTGGAGTGTTTCGCCTGACCAAAAATGCCATCGCGTTGTTTTAGTGGCCGAGAACAGGCAACGTGCGAATCACCTTATGGAAGAAACTTCCCCTTACAGAATTTGAGATTCCTCCGCTACTCGCTCCACCCGCTGTTTATTACCGTAAAGCCAGCTCACCTGCGAGACTGGCTTTATGAAACATTACTCTACCGCCCTGTTATTGGGTCTGCTCTCATTAACCAGCCATCTGGCTCACGCTGATATTGTTGACGACACCATCGGCAATATTCAGCAGGCGATTAACGACGCCTACAACCCCAACAGCGACCGCAGTAACGATGACGATGACCGTTACGATCGGCGTCGCAGCAGCGATAACCGACAGTATGAAGAGCGCCAGCGCCAGCTGGACGATCGCCGTCGTCGCCTGGATGAACGTCAGCGCCAGCTGGATGAAGACCGGCGTCGTTTAGAAGATGACGAGCGCAGGCTGGAAGAGGATTACGATCGGCGGTAATGCCAATGCCCGGCGGCGCGCCGCTTGCACGGGCCTACGGTTTTGTAGGCCGGGTAAGGCGAAGCCGCCACCCGGCATTGCGATACCTCAGTCCAGCGCCAGTACCATCCCGTCATACCCCGCTTCAAACCCCACAGGGAGCGGGTTGTCCATCATCCACACGTCAAACTCATGGCTGATATGGGTCAGGATCACCTGCGGGCAGACAATTACCTGATTGAGCGCAATAACCGTATTTAAATCGCAGTGGTTGCGCGGGGGCTCGTCCTGCGGCGCATGGCTACAGTCAATCACGATCGCCTGCGGCTGGTTGTTGAGCAGAAACTTCACCGTTTTCTCCGGCAGTCCGGCGGTATCGGAGAGCCAGGCCACGCGGCTGTGGGCGCTCTCCAGCAGATAGCCAAAAGTCAGCTTCGAATGGTTGAGCGGCAGCGGCGTCACCCGCAGGCCCTGGAGTTCAAAGACCACAAACGGCTCGAGAGTATGGCTAAAGTCGAGAAGGCCGGGATGTTTAAAGAGATCGTCGCACCCGGCTTCATCTGGCGGGCCGTAAACCGGAATGGTCGCCCCCACGCCCCAGCGCAGCGGAAACAGCCCCTGGACATGATCCATATGGTAATGGGTGAGTAAAATCTGCTGAAAACTGCCCGCAGGCCAGTCGTCCATCAGGTGCGGGATCCCGGCATCCAGCAGCGTCACCGCATCATTGAATTTGACCACCGCGCTACAGGGGCGACGGCGATAATCTTCCTGCAAACGCGCCCGGCGGCAGGCCGGACAGTCGCAGCCAAAAGCGGGCACCAGCTGGGCGCCACCGGTTCCCGTTAACGTAATGGTCAGACTCATGGCGCCTCCTTACAGAGGTTTAGTGAAGCGGAAGTGGCTCTGGGTATACCCTTCACGAAGATAAAAGCGGTGCGCATCGAGACGCTTTACGCTGGTGGAGAGCTCGGTCATCTCCGCCCCGGCGTGGCGGGCCTCTTCTTCCGCCCAGGCCAGCAGCCGGCTGCCGACCTTCAGACCGCGCGCCTGCGGCATCACCACCAGCTCCTGGATCTCGCCGATCCAGTTGGCGTGATGCAGGTGAAACTGCATGTGCAGGCCGATCATCCCGATGATATGTCCATCCTGTTCCGCCAGCTGGTAACGCATATTGTGATCCTGCAGATTGGCCGCGAACCCCGCATGGAACGCCGAACGGTCAAGCTCCGCCTGTTTTAACTCACAGATCAGGCCATAGACCGCGTCAACGTCCTCCGCGGTGGCGGGGCGCAACTCACACTCGGGCATGGTTTTTCTCCTTCTGGCTAATGAGTGAAAGGAAGTTGTCGACAGACTGATGCAAACTGCCGTCATTGTTAAGGATCGGGCAGTCGGACGGCGTATAACGGGCGGCGCGCGCCAGCCGCTGGTCGATCTCTTTAGCGCTCTCCCGCCCACGCGCCTGCAGCCGGCTACGCAGGATCTCCGGCGACACCTGCAGGCAGATCGGCAGCAATGCCCCGGCGTAACGCGCCTGCGCCTGGGGCAGATGGGCGCGCGAGCCGTTTACCACCACGTCGAACCCGGCGTGCAGCCAGAGATCGATCTCCAGACCCACCCCATAATAATAGCCATTAGCGTGCCAGCTCAGGGCAAACAGATGCTGCCCGGCGCGGGTAAAAAACTCCGGCTCGCTGAGGGCGATGTGGTTTTCGCTCCCGGCAGTAGCGGCGCGCGTGATATAGCGGTGCGCCACCAGCAGTTGTGGATGAGGCTGCTCGCGCAACGCCGCCAGCAGGCTATCTTTTCCGGAGCCGGAAGGCCCCATTAACCAGATTAGTCTTCCCATCAGAACACCCGTTTTCCCTGACGCCAGACGTGGTCGATATGAATGTGCTCGCCTTTACGGTGCGCCAGCACCAGGTCCGCCCGCTTGCCTTCGCCAATCACCCCGCGATCGTGCAGGTTGAGCGCCTGCGCCGGGTTGCGGGTCACCAGGCGGATCGCCTGCGGCAGGGTAAAACGATTCTCCTCGTCGTCCGCCACCCGGAACGCCGCATCCAGCAGGCTGGCGGGGTAGTAATCGGAGGAGAGGATATCCAGCAGGCCGAGGGAAGCGAGCTGGCTTGCCGCTACGTTGCCGGAGTGCGAGCCGCCGCGCACGATATTCGGGGCGCCCATCAGCACGTTCATTCCGTGCTGGCGGGAGGCCTCTGCGGCTTCGAACGTGGTAGGAAATTCGGCGATCACACTGCCAAGCTGCCGGGATTCAAGCACATGATCCGCGGTGGCGTCGTCATGGCTGGCGAGGGCGATATTGCGCGCCCGGCACAGCGCAGCAATGGCCTGGCGGTTGGGCTGCGACCAGCGGGCGGCAAGCTGAAGCTGCTCCTCTTCGTAGCGCGCCATCTGCGCGTCGTTGAGGGCATATTTACCCTGATAATATTCACGATACTTTTCGATATTAGCGAACTGGCGCTGGCCCGGAGAGTGATCCATCAGCGACACCAGAGTGACCGGCTCACGGTCCACCAGCTTCTCGAACAGCGGCAGGGTGGTGTGATGGGGTAGCTCGCAGCGCAGGTGCAGGCGGTGCTCGGCGCGGTTGAGGCCGCGCTTCTGCGTCTCTTCCACGGCGTTGATCATCTTCTCCAGATTCTCCAGACGATCGCCGCCGTCGCGCACGTCGCCAATCGCCACCGCATCCAGCACCGTGGTGATGCCGCTGGCGACCATCATCCCGTCGTGGCTGCTCATTGCCGAATGGGCGGGCCAGTCCACTTTGGGCCGCGGGGTGAAGAACTTATCCATGTTGTCGGTGTGCAGCTCAATCAGCCCTGGCAGCAGCCAGCCGCCTTCACCGTCCATCGCTTCCGGCAGGCGGCTTTGGGTTTCGGCAAAGGCGCGAATGATGCCGTCCTGAATGTCGATGGAGCCGTCAACGACCTCGTTTTTCAGCACCAGTTTTACGTTATTGACGATCATGCGGTGATCCCCATCGGGTGCAGACGATCCGCCACGCGATCCCGCACCGCGTCGTCGTGGAAGATCCCGACGATCGCTGCGCCGCGCGCTTTGGCCTCTTCGATCAGTTCAATAACCGCTGCGCTGTTTTTGGCATCCAGCGAGGCGGTCGGTTCATCGAGCAGTAAAATCGGGTAATCGACGATAAAGCCGCGGGCTATATTCACCCGCTGCTGCTCGCCGCCGGAGAAGGTGGAGGGGGCGAGATGCCACAGGCGCTCCGGCACGTTAAGGCGCGTCAGCAGGCTGGCGGCTTTGGCGGCGCAGATGTTGCGCGGTACGCCCAGATCCAGCAGCGGCTGCATCACCACCTCCAGCGCCGGAACGCGCGGGATCACCCGTAAAAACTGGCTGACCCAGCCAATGGTGGTGCGCCTGACGTCCCGCACCTTACGCGCCGGGGCCTGCACCAGATCGACCCATTCGTCGCCGTGGCGCACATGGATATGGCCTTCGTCCGGCAGGTAGTTGGCATACAGCGAGCGCAGCAGGGTCGATTTGCCGCTGCCGGAGTGGCCGTGCAGCACCACGCATTCGCCATTTTTTACCTCAAGGGAGGCGTTTTGCAGCACCGGCAGGCGCACGCCGTTTTGCTGGTGGAGTACAAAGGTCTTACTTACGTTTTGTACGTGGATCATTTTGGCCTCGTGGCGTTTTCTTGCCGGGTGGCGCTTCGCTTACCCGGCCTACAAAGAGCGCGGTTCGTAGGCCGGGTCAGGCGAAGCCGCCACCCGGCAACAGCAACCTCAATTCTGCAATACGGACGACACCAGCAACTGGGTGTAAGGATGGTGGGGATCGTCGAGTACCCGGTCGGTCAGCCCACTTTCCACCACTTCGCCGCTCTTCATCACCAGCAGACGGTCCGCCAGCAGGCGGGCAACGCCCAGGTCGTGGGTGACAATCACCACCGCCAGGTTCAGCTCCACCACCAGACCGCGGAGCAGATCCAGCAGGCGGGCCTGCACCGACACGTCCAGCCCACCGGTAGGTTCATCCATAAAGACCAGTTTCGGATGGGTAACCAGGTTGCGGGCGATCTGCAGGCGCTGCTGCATCCCGCCGGAGAAGGTGGTGGGTAGGTCGTCGATGCGCGACGCCGGGATCTCCACCTCCTCCAGCCACTGTTTCGCCGTCGCGCGGATGTCGCCGTAGTGGCGCGCGCCGGTGGCCATCAGCCGTTCGCCGATGTTGCCCCCCGCCGAGACCTGGCGGCGCAGGCCATCCATCGGATGCTGATGCACCACGCCCCACTCGGTGCGCAGCAGGCGACGTCGCTCGGCCTCGCTCATGCCATACAGCGAGTGGCCGTCATAGAGAATGTCGCCGTTCTGCGGCGTCAGGCGCGCCGAGAGGGATTTCAGCAGGGTGGTTTTGCCGGAGCCGGACTCGCCGACAATCCCCAGCACTTCCCCCGGCCACAGGTCAAACGACACGTCGCTGAAGCCTTTGCCCGGCGCATAAAGATGGGTCAGGTTAGTGACCGAAAGCAGCGGTTTCATTGGCTGTTGGCCTCGCTCTGTTGGCGGCAAAAATCGGTATCGGAGCAGACAAACATCCGTTTGCCGGTGTCATCCAGAACCACTTCGTCGAGATAGCTGTGCTTCGACCCACAGATGGCGCACGGCTCATCCCACTCCTGCACCGTAAACGGGTGATCGTCAAAGTCGAGGCTCTCAACCCGCGTGTAGGGCGGCACGGCGTAGATGCGTTTTTCGCGCCCGGCGCCAAAGAGTTGCAGGGCGGGCATCATGTCCATCTTCGGGTTATCGAACTTCGGGATTGGTGACGGGTCCATCACGTAGCGCCCGTTCACCTTCACCGGGTAGGCGTAGGTGGTGGCGATGTGGCCGAAGCGGGCGATATCCTCATACAGCTTCACCTGCATTACGCCGTACTCTTCCAGGGCGTGCATGGTGCGGGTTTCGGTTTCGCGCGGCTCGATAAAGCGCAGCGGTTCGGGGATCGGCACCTGGAAAATCAAAATCTGATCTTCAACGAGCGGGGTCTCCGGGATGCGGTGGCGGGTCTGGATCAGCGTGGCGTCTTCGGTGCGCTCGGTGGTGTTCACCCCCGTCACGCGCGTAAAGAACTGGCGGATCGAGACGGCGTTGGTAGTGTCGTCCGCCCCCTGGTCAATCACCTTCAGCACGTCCGCTTCGCCAATCACGCTGGCGGTGATCTGAATCCCGCCGGTGCCCCAGCCGTAGGGCATGGGCATTTCACGGCCACCGAACGGCACCTGATAGCCGGGGATGGCGACCGCTTTTAAAATGGCGCGGCGGATCATGCGTTTGGTTTGCTCATCCAGATAAGCAAAGTTGTAGCCGCTGAGGTTAGCCATTGTCGCGCTCCTGTTGCAGACGTTTAAGCAGCTCCAGTTCAGCCTGGAAATCGACGTAGTGCGGCAGCTTGAGGTGCGAGACAAAGCCTGCGGCCTCAACGTTATCCGCATGGGCCAGCACAAACTCCTCGTCCTGCGCCGGGCCAGTAATGTTCTCGTCGTAGTCGGGAGCCTGAAGGGCGCGGTCAACCAGCGCCATCGCCATCGCCTTGCGCTCGCCCATGCCGAACACCAGGCCGTAGCCGCGGGTGAAGTGCGGCGCGTCGTTATCCGGGGTGACGAAGCCGTTCACCATTTCGCATTCGGTCATCAGCATTTCACCGACGTTCACCGCAAATCCCAGCTCTTCCGGCACAATATTGATGTCGATATAGCCGCTGCGGATCTCCCCCGCGAAGGGGTGGTTACGGCCATAGCCACGCTGGGTGGAGTAGGCCAGCGCCAGCAGGTAGCCCTCGTCGCCGCGCATCAGCTGCTGCAGGCGCGATGAACGTGAACAGGGGTAAACCGGCGGCGTGCGGGTGATGTCGTCTGGCTCATCGCCATAATCTTCTTCCGCTTTCGCCAGCCCCTGATTGGCCAGCAGGCTAAAGACGTGCGGCGCGGCGTCCTGCTTGGTGTTTGAGGGGGTAAGGCGAGGGGCTTCGCCGTTTGCCAGCAGGGTGAAATCGAGCAGGCGGTGAGTGTAATCGTAGGTCGGGCCAAGCAGCTGGCCGCCGGGAATGTCTTTATAGACCGCCGAAATACGGCGCTCCAGGCGCATCTCTGCGGTGTTGATGGGCTCGCTCACCGCCAGCTTCGCCAGCGTAGTGCGGTAGGCGCGCAGCAGGAAGATGGCCTCGACGTTATCGCCGCTGGCCTGCTTCAGCGCCAGGGCCGCCAGCTCGCGATCGGCGATGCCGCCTTCGGTCATTACCCGGTCAACGGCCAGGTTCAACTGCTGTTCAATCTGGGCGACGCTCAGCTCGGGGATCTGCTCATCGCCCCGGCGTCTGTGCTCCTGCAACGAGTGGGCGGCGGCGATCGCCTTCTCGCCCCCTTTGACGGCAACGTACATCAGCACACCTCCACGTGGGTGGTTCGCGGGATCGCCAGCAGGCGCTCGCCGCAGGTCAGCAGCAGGTCGATGCCCAGCGGAAACGGGTGCGGGCGCTCGGTCAGCTCGTGAATGATGCACTCCGGCAGCTGCGGGGCGACCATCCGCTCCTCGGCGATGCCGGCCCCGGTCAGGCGCAGCATGCGTCCGCCACTCAGGCTGGAGACCTGCAAAATCAGGGTGGCGCTGGTCTCCGGCGCCACAGCGGTGCCCTCGCTCAGGGCGTTGAGCTGCTCGTGGCCGATCTGCTCGTCGGCGACGGCGAACACCGCCTGCTGCGGCTGCTCCACCAGCGGGGCGCTGGTATGAAAACGCAGGTTGCTGCTGACGATATCGTTGCTGACGGAGCCCGACAGCCAGACCGGGGTGTCGTTATCGGCCAGGGTCAGCAGCACGCTGGTGGTGGCGAGGTTCAGCGGCTGCCAGCCATGCTTAAGCTGATGCAGCGAGACGATGACGCCCGGCTCGCTCATCGCTTTCAGCAGACGACGAAAGCTGTGCTGGGCATCCTGCACGGCAAGGGTAAAAGCGGGGTGAAGTGTCATGCGTTGTCTCCGCGAACGAGCGTAAAGAAGTCGACCCGGCTGGTGTTCACTTCGGCCTGACGGGCGGCAAGGCGTGCGGCGCGGTCGGCTTCCAGCGGGGCAATAACGGTTTCCATCAGGGCCTGAAAATGGGGCGCTTCCTGCAGCAGGGCGTCCACAACGGCGCACTGCTCGGCGTGGGGTTTGTTACGCCCGAGCAGGTAGCTGTAGCCGAGGGTGCCGCTGGCAAGACGCACCACGGCGCGGGTCAGGGTGGCATCGCCAGCGAAGTAGCGGGCCCCGGTACCGCCCATCCGCGCCTGGATCTGCACCAGTCCGGTTTCAGGCGCGCGGATCAGTTCATAAGCGGGCGACAGGCTCAGCGCCGACATCCGCGCGGCAAGCGCCGCAGGCTGGCTGTGGGCTAGCACCGCCATCCAGTGCTGACGGGTGGAGGTATCGAAATGCATTCAGTGCTCCATGGTGAATTCAATCATGTCGGCGCGGGTCAGGCTGACGGAGTACTCCGTCGCGTTCACCTCGCCGTCACGGTGGTTAAGGGTGCGCACGCAGAGCAGAGGCGCCATATTGGGGATCTCCAGCACCTTGCTCTCTTTGGCCTGGGCGCGGCGGGCGCTGATGCGCGTCTGGGTGCGTTTGAGCGCAACCCCCGTGGCATCCTGCAGAAAGTCATGCAGCGAGCCGCTGGTGAAATGTTGCAGCACCGGCCAGAGGGCCAGGTCCGCGAAGTAGTGATCGATCTGGCACACCGCCACGCCATTGACCCGGCGCAGGGTACGCAGGTGGATGACGTTGTCCCCCTCCTGGATCCCCAGCGCATCCGCCACGTGGCTGGAGGCCGGACGCAGCACCGAGAGCAGCTTTTCGCTGGTGGGGTGGCTGCCCTGATCCAGCAGGTTCTGGCTGAAGCGCGCCTGGGCGTTGAGCGGGTAGTCGAACGGGCGCATCAGCACCAGCACGCCGACGCCCTGGCGGCGCTGCACCCAGCCGCGCTCCACCAACTGGTCAATGGCCCGGCGCAGGGTGTGACGGTTGACTTCATAGCGGTCGGCAAGCTGCTGTTCCGCAGGTAGATAGTCCCCGCAGCGGTAGTGCGTGCGCAGCTCCACTTCGAGCTTCGCCGCAATCTCTTGCCAGCGGGTGGGGTAACTGGTCGGATGTCTGGATAAGTGCATACAAATCAAAGCCTCGCTTCTCAGATGAAGTGCTTACGCAAACGTTGAGAGAGGAAGTCCAGCAGGCTGACGGTGATGATGATGAGCACCATCAGGGCGCAGGTTTGCTGGAACTGGAAACCGCGAATCGCTTCCCACAGGGTGACGCCAATTCCGCCTGCGCCCACCATGCCAACAACGGTGGCGGAGCGGACGTTGGACTCAAAGCGGTAGAGGGAGTAGGAGATGAGCAGCGGCATCACCTGGGGCAGCACGCCGTAAAGGATCTCTTCAATTTTGTTGGCACCGGTGGCGCGAATGCCTTCGACCGGGCCGGGCTCAATGGCTTCTACCGCTTCCGAAAGCAGCTTGGAGAGTACGCCGGTGGTGTGAATAAAAAGCGCCAGCACCCCGGCGAAGGGACCGAGACCGACGGCGACCACGAACAGCATCGCAAAGACCATTTCGTTGATGGCGCGGCAGGCGTCCATCAGGCGGCGCACCGGCTGGTAAACCCACCACGGCACAATGTTGTCGGCACTCATCAGGCCGAAGGGAATGGAGAGCACCACGGCCAGGGCGGTGCCCCAGACGGCAATTTGCAGCGTGACGGCCATTTCGCTGAGGTAGTCCTGCCACTGGCTGAAGTCCGGCGGGAAGAAGTCGGCGGCGAAGGTCGCCATGTTGCCCGAGTCCTGGATCAGCGTCAGCGGGGCCATTTCCGCGCCCTTCCAGGAGATAACCAGCACCGCCAGCAGGATGGCCCAGCTTATTAGCGAGAACCAGCTGCGTTTTGGCGGTGGGAGGGTGATGGTTTGCATGTGTGCTCCTTAATCTGTTCTCCCTCTCCCTTAAGGGAGAGGGGACTTAATCACTGCACCGCTTTGGTCACGCTGGTCATCGCGCCCAGCGCGGCGGTCAGGCGGTCGAGATCGTCCAGCTGCGCCTGAATTTCAGACAGCTTGCTGTTCTTCTCTTCCTCTTTCAGCGTCTTGTTGTCCTTCACGCCCTGGATCTGTTTGAACAGCGCCAGCTGGCGAATCGGCACCAGCTGCAGGTCGCTGGAGGCGCGGAACGGCGCCCAGCCCAGGCGTTCCAGCACGGTTTTCTCTTCCGCGGTTTTGCCGTAGTTCATAAAGAAGTCGTACACCTTCTCCTTGGTGCTTTCGGAGAGGTTCTTACGCCACACAATCGGGTCGCCCGGGATCAGCGGGGATTTCCAGATCACCTTCAGTTGTTTCAGCTTGTCTGGCGCGGAGGTCTTCAGCTTGTCGAGGTTTTCGGTGTTGTTGGTGGCAACATCCACCTGTTTGTTGGCGACGGCCAGGGCGTTGGTTTCATGCCCGGCGTTGACCGTGCGTTTGAATTCGCTGGTGGAGACATTGTTTTTGGCAAAGACGTAATAGCCCGGCACCAGGAAGCCTGATGTGGAGTTGGGATCGCCGTTGCCAAAGGTGAGCTCTTTACGCCGGGAGAGCATGTCGTTGAGGTTGTTGATCGGACTGTCTTTGTTGACGATCAGCACGCTCCAGTAACCCGGGGAGCCGTCGGCGGCCACGGTTTGCGCAAAGACCTGACCGTTGGCACGATCCACCGCTTCCATCGCCGAGAGGTTGCCGTACCAGGCGATATCCACTTTATTGAAGCGCATCCCCTGGATGATGCCCGCGTAGTCCGGGGCGAAGAAGGCGTTCACTTTGATCCCCAGTTTGGTTTCCATATCTTTCAGGAACGGTTCCCACTGTGGCTTCAGGTTCTGCTGTGATTCCGTCGAAATAATGCCGAAATTCAGCGCTTTTTCCTGCTCCTCTGCAAACGCAGGGCTGAATAGGGTGCTGATGCTGAACATGCTGGTGAAGGCCAGCGCGGCAACCGTCTTATAGCTCATTTCCATTCCTCATTGTGGGGACGTTAAGCAGCCTGCGCGCGCTCTTCGACGCGGTTAATGCTGCGGTAGAGATGATCAAAGCGTTCGTTATCAAACTGATGGCTGGCGCCATCGAAGAAGACGTGCCCCTGACGCAGGGCGACGATGCGCTCGCAGTAGCGCAGGGCGTAATCCACCTGGTGCAGCGTGACCACCACGGTGATGCCGTCCTTGCGGTTAATGTCGCGCAGGGTTTCCATGACGATGCGGGCCGACTCCGGGTCCAGCGAGGCGATCGGCTCATCGGCGAGAATGATTTTGGCTTTCTGCATCAGCGCCCGGGCAATGGCCACGCGCTGCTGCTGACCGCCAGAAAGGGTGGAGACGCGCTGGTGGGCGAAGTGGGCCATGCCGACGCGGGTGAGCGCCTGCAGCGCCTCCTGCTTCTGAGCTGGCGAGAACCAGCGCAGACAGGTGCGCCAGAACGGGGTGCTGCCGAGCGCGCCAATCAGCACGTTCTCCAGCACCGTCAGGCGGTTCACCAGGTTGAACTGCTGGAAGATGTAGCCGGTCTGGGCGCGGCTTTTGCGGATATCACTCGCCAGACGGCCCGCGCGCTGCACGGTATTGCCCAGCAGCTCAACGTGGCTTTCTGAGGTTTTGTCGCAGGTGATGAGGCCGCTTAAGTGGCGCAGAAGAGTGGATTTACCTGAACCGGATGGCCCGAGCAGCGCTACCATTTCGCCCTGCTGGACGGTCAGATCAACGGCATGCAGAGCCTTGTTGTGATGGAAGGTCTTGCTGAGTTTCTCGACACGGATGACAGTGTGCATGGGTAAGGCCTCAATTCAAATGTGGCCTCATGCTGGCGGATCAATGTGACATTTAGGTTAAGTGTTGGTTGCGAGAGTTTGAAGAGTTGAGGTGAAAGCGATGACAGGCGATCAACGAGAAGGGGGAGGTATTTGTAGGCCTGATAAGCGAAGCGCATCCGGCAAAAGTGCCCGGCGGCGCTGCGCTTGCCGGGCCTCAAAAGACAACGACAAATCAGTTCTTCTTCACGAACTCGGATTTGAGCTTCATCGGGCCGAAGCCGTCAATTTTACAGTCGATATTGTGGTCGCCCTCGACCAGACGGATGCCCTTCACTTTGGTGCCGATCTTCAGCATTGAAGAGCTGCCTTTGACCTTCAGATCTTTAATGACGGTGACGTTGTCGCCATCCGCCAGCAGGTTGCCGTTGGCATCTTTAACGATCAGCTCATCGCTCTCGGCTACGGGTTCTGCGTTGTTCCATTCGTAAGCGCATTCCGGGCAGATGAACATACCGTTATCTTCATAGGTGTATTCAGAGTTGCATTTAGGACAGTGTGGAAGCTGCATGGTGTTCTCCTCAAAATAGTGCGAACCGGCGGCAATGAGGCCCGCCAAAAATCGACAGGTTGTCGAAAAAGGCGGCAAGTATAGCGCATGTCCTTACTTTTGTCGGTGATATTATTTTTCGCTTTTGGCTAAAAAAAGCGTTTCTGATGACAGGGTCTGTCAGTGACTCAGGTAATGATAAGTACCCGGCGCGAGAATGAAACGCTTGCGAATGAAAGCAATAATATTTTATTGCGGCAAATTGATACGCCGTGTCATTTCGGATAAGGTTAAGGTGCTAATGATATTCACCGTAAATGTTTTTATAGCCATCCCCGGGCTTGCAGGGATGATTACCCCCTCATTTTTGGTGGGCGATTAAAGATGGTTTATCCTGAAATTTATTAAATTTGAGCTACGCTCTTAGTCTTTCGGTTTCCCTGACCGAAGGAGCGCGCTCCGCTGCTTTCAGCGCTTAAAGAATATATTTGATTGTCATCAGGCAATTATTTTGCGTCGAACATATTTGCTACACGGAATCATATAAGCCGATCCTTCATTCTTAAAATAATTCGGTTATATAAAATTTGTGTTAAGGGAAGGCTTTTTACTATGCATACACAAACAATATTTGAGTTAAGCCAGGAAGCTGAAAGACTGCTGCAACTCTCATTGCAGAATCTCGAGTCACTTAGCGCCATGCCTGTTGCGATGCTGGACAATGCAACATCGGCCATTACCGGCGAAACCAGCAACGTTTTACCTCTACATTTTAGTACCCGTGGTTTAGAAGCGCAGCAGTCCATGCTGAATAATGAACTGCGCAAAATTACCCGTCTGGAGATGGTGCTGGCGATTGTGGGCACCATGAAAGCCGGTAAATCGACGACGATTAACGCCATTGTGGGAACGGAGGTGTTGCCCAATCGCAACCGTCCCATGACCGCCTTGCCGACGCTGATCCGTCATACGCCTGGTCAGAAGGAGCCGGTGCTGCATTTTTCTCACGTGGCGCCGATCGATACATTAATAAAACAAATGCAAAAGAAGCTGGCCAATTACGATCGCGGCAAGCTGGCCCAGCAACTTGAAATTGATAAAGATATGAATGCGTTGCTGGGGCGCATTGAAACCGGCGAAGCGTTTGAAAAACATTATTTAGGCGCGCAGCCGATATTTAATTGTTTAAAAAACCTGAATGATTTAGTGCGACTTTCTCAGGCGCTTGGAACAGATTTTCCCTTCTCCGCCTATGCAGCGATTGAGAATATCCCGGTTATTGAGGTGGAGTTTGTCCATCTGGCCGGGCTGGATGGTCATTTGGGGCAATTAACCCTGCTGGATACCCCCGGGCCGAATGAGGCCGGGCAACCGCATCTGCAAAAAATGCTTACTGAGCAGCTCGCCCGCGCTTCGGCGGTGCTGGCGGTAATGGACTATACGCAACTGAAGTCGATTTCGGACGCCGAAGTGCGGCTGGCTATTTCTGCCGTCAGCAAATCGGTACCGCTCTACGCGCTGGTCAACAAATTCGATCAGAAAGACCGCAACAGCGATGATGAAGAGCAGGTGCGGGCGATGATCTCCGGCACCCTGATGAAAGGCCATATCTCTCCGGGGCAGATCTTCCCGGTCTCCTCGATGTGGGGATACCTGGCGAATCGGGCGCGTCATGAACTGAATCAGCACGGCAAGCTGCCGGATCACCAGGAGCAGCGCTGGGTGCAGGATTTTGCCGAAGCTGCGCTGGGCCGCCGCTGGCGGACTGCCGATCTGGACGATATTGAGCACGTTCGCCACTCCGCCGATCTGCTGTGGGAGGATTCCCTCTTTGAGCAGCCGATCCGTAAGCTGATTTATGCTGCCTACGCCAATGCCTCGCTGTATGCGTTACGCTCGGCGTCGCATAAGCTGTTGAACTATGCCCAGAACGCCCGGGAGTATCTCGATTTCCGCTATCAGGGGCTGACGGTCGCCTTCGACGAGCTGGAGCTGAATATCGCCCGCCTGGAAGAGGATATGGCGCTGTTGCAGTCCCGCCAGGCGTCGGTAAGCAATGAGGTGCGGCATGAAGTCGGACAGGCGCTGGCGGCGACCGACCTGTTTATCAGCACGCAGCAGAACGATATCAAACATGCGGTCGCGCACATCTTCAACCCGGATAATTTGCTCGATCTGGCCGGGTTTAAGCCGCACACGCTCCATGCCGAGGCGTTAGCTACCCCGGGACAACTGGTGCTGGACGATGAAGGTCAGGCGCAAATCCTGCTGAGCAAAATCCGCTCCTCCTGTGAAATGATCCTGCTGGATGCACAGGCAAAAATCGGTCGCGAGCTGTCGCTGCGGTTTGACCAGCTGGAAACCACGCTGGCCCGCTCCCTGAACGACGCCATGCGGCCCATTGAAACGCGGATTAAAGAGGAGCTAAGCCATGCCGGATTCCGCGCGCGGATCAGCTTCCCGGCGTTTCAGGCAAACCAGCTTAACTTCAATACCCGGGGGCTGTTCAGCGATGCTATCGCTCAGGAGAGCCTGCCGGCTGGCCAGGGGCAGGGAACCAGCAGTGCGCTGCGCGACACGGTCTCCCGCTGGTTGAATAATCCGGGCTGGGGCTGGGAAGATTATGTAATGACGCGGACGCGCTATGTTATTAACGTGTCAGAGCTTCATGAAAAATTTAAACAGCATATAGATCACTTTTGTGAACAAATTCGTAAAGCTTTGGCTGCGCAGGTCGATGTCTCTGTTACAGCGGGTATGGCGACATTCTTTGCGGAATTCTCGTTATGCCTTGCAGGGTTACAGGAAAGCTTGCGTGATAGCCTCGCAGTGCGTCAGCAAAATGAGCATGCCACACGGGCGCTCAGCCAGCTGTTGCAGCAATGCATTACGACTGCGACGTGGATTCAGGAAGATACCCGACTGTTACGCGATGATATTCAAACGTTATTCGCGGCAGAGCAACCATGACAAAACAACTACTGGACGGTCCCGGACGGACGCTGGAATGTATCCATCCTAAATTTATGGTCGACCTGGTGCAGGGGGCTGACGCGCAGCGTCACACCTCTGTGGTGTCGCAACAGCAGCACTTTCGTGAACGTTTAACCCAGGAGATCATGGCGCAGTCTCATCTTCGTCAGTGGGCCATGGGGGGAATGTTCAGCGAAAATGCTGTGCTGCGACTCGGGCTGGCAGAGAAGCTGGCGGGCATGTTCGACCCCGGCCATCTGGCGCTGACCCGGATGACGCACATTCTCTCCACGCTGCGCCAGCAGGCCAGCCTGCGTAATCAGCCGCCGATTGGCGTGGTGCATCAATACGAAACCCTCTCCGCCCATTTTCAGCAACGTGCGCAGTTCAAAGAGAAGGCGTTAACCCAGCGCGGATTAACGGTGCAGGCAGGCGTTCACAGCGAGCAGATTTTTACCCGCTGGCGCGCCGGGCACTACGACGGCTGGTCGCTGGCCGGTCGCGGTTATGTGGCGCTGGAGGAGCTGCGCTGGGGGGCGTTCGGTGATGCCTGTCGGCTGGCGAATGCGGACGTCAGCGCCATGTTGAAAGATAACCTGTGCAGCATGGTGGCTAACTATCTGGCGCAGGGGATCAACGCTGCACCTAATACCCGCCATTTTTATCACCAGTGGCTCACCACGCCCAGTACGCCGGGGATTATCGACCATAAAGATATGCTGGGCTGGCTGGGTGACTGGTGTGATGTGGAGAGGCATCCGGTGTGCTGGTCGGTGACGCAAAGCTGGCAGAATGTGGCGCTGGGGATGCCGAGATTGTGTTCGGCGGCGAGGCTGGCGAAAGCGATGGTGGAGGAGGTTTTTGGGGAGTAGGGGATTCCCTCTCCCGTGAGGGGCTGAGGAACCCTCAGTCATTTTCTTATGCTTAACGCAATGAAATAATTAGAGAGTAATAAAAGACTTACAGCGACTCCCTGGTCCGGCTGAAAATCGCTGAGGCGTTGACCGTAGGCCGGGGCGAGGCGCAGGGATGCGCCGAGAGGGCGTGACCTACATGGATGTAGGATCACGCCCGACCCGATAGCCGAAGGGAATAAGCCGAAGGAACCGCGAAGCGGCGATTTTCTTTGCCGGGAGCCGGGGTAGCCAGGGGGGAGGCGGCGAGCCCCCCTGGCACGTTCACCGGTTCAGGTGTGACAGAGAGGCAAAGAACGTAAGGTGAACGGAACCAACAACGGAGTTGCATGTTCCCCCTCACCCTAACCCTCTCTCAAGGGAGAGAATAGTCCGGGCGAGGGCTTATATCTCAGTGGTGCAGTGATTCAACCGGGCGCTGTTCTTCGGTCGTGGTTGGGACGTTGCCAAAGCGTTTGGCGTACAGCGCGGTAATAATCGGCACCAGAATCGCGGTGACGATGACGCTTGCAGCAACCAGCGCGGTAGCGGAGGCGGCAACCGGTTCGAACGCCGGGTTAATCTGGGCGATAATCACCGGGTTTGCCACCGCAGCGCCTGCTGCGGAAGAGGCGGCGACACCCGCAGTACCATTCCCGCCGCCGATAACGCGGTCGGCAATAATCAGTGGGATACCGGTGATAACGATAACCGCCACACCCAGCACGATACCCAGCAGACCCGTATCGAGGATAACGTTCAGGTTGATGGTGTTACCCAGCGCGAAGCCGAAGAACGGGATCAGAACCGGGGTCGCTTTGCTGAAGAAGTCGCGCAGATCGTGGTCCAGGTTGCCGAGGGCAAAACCGATCAGGAACGGCAGGACGGCGCCGACAAAGTGGTGCGGTTCAAAGGAGGCCAGACCGGCGGAGCCGAGGATCAGCATGGTCATCAGCGGGCCAGATTCCAGAGACATCAGCACGAACGCGCCGGACTCCTCTTTGGTGCCGTACTGGTTCATCAGGCTGGCATACAGGCCACCGTTGGTCATGTCCATTGCAGAAACAATGGCCAGCACCGAGAGGCCTGCGAAGAAGCCGGTCTGAATACCGTTTTCCGGAATAAACATGGCACAAACCATCGCCACAATCCACGCCACGGCAATTTTGGTAATTACCAGCGTACCGGATTTACGTAATACCGTACCCGTTGCACGTAAATTTATGGAAGCGCCAATACAGAAGAACCAGACCGCAAGGATCGGTACTGTGCCGGTAATCATGCCTTTGGTGAATCCACCAAAATAGGCTCCAGTATTAGGCGCTAAGGTATTTAAAATTGCACCCAGAACCAGCGGAACCAGCATCATCCCTCCGGGGATGCGTTCTATCGCGGCTTTAATCTTCATCATCAACCCTCACATCTCATCGCGCATCGCCAGCGGACAAGTGATATTTAATAATCTAATGAATTCAACGAATTGTGACCTGGTGGCGTCAGCGGATTCGTCATTCATACAGCAGATATAACCAGTTTGGTTTTTTTAAGCCTTCACTCAAAGGCCACCAGACTCGTTGTAACGGGCTTATGATGCGATCGTTGGAATTGTGATTCAATAAAAATAAAACAGTGTTTTAGTTATCTTCGTCACATATTTTAAGGAAACACGATATTTGCCTCTTGATTATTAAAACCGCTGTAAATGCATTGTAAAATAATGTCGTTCTTTTTTAATTTCACAGCAAATAATAACGTTCGAAAGGGTATTTACAGAACCAGACATAAGAAACAACTGATGGGCATGTATTTACAGTTTTGACACTTCTGGTGATAACCATAAAAAAATATGTGAAGTTGATCACACATATAAACGCTGGTAGGGTAAAGGCTGTCATTCACAGCCCAGACAGGCGTCAACAGGTTCGGTTGTACCGGTCCGAAAGGTCAGTGTAAGTAAACCTGCTACGCTTGAGAGACGAGAATGCGCATGAAGCGCTTCCCGGGTTCCATAGAGCGCATTTTTCAGCGCTGTGGTGAGGACTGGGCTTAGTCTATGAGGATAGCAATGCTTAAAAGGAAAAAAGTTAAACCGATCACCCTGCGCGACGTCACCATTATTGACGACGGCAAACTGCGTAAAGCGATCACCGCCGCCTCGCTCGGTAATGCGATGGAATGGTTCGATTTTGGTGTGTATGGCTTCGTGGCCTATGCGCTAGGTAAAGTCTTCTTCCCCGATGCCGATCCCAGCGTGCAGATGATTGCCGCCCTCGGGACCTTCTCTGTTCCTTTCCTTATCCGACCGCTGGGTGGCCTGTTCTTCGGGATGCTGGGGGACAAGTATGGCCGTCAGAAAATCCTCGCCATCACGATTGTGATTATGTCGGTCAGCACCTTCTGTATTGGTCTGATCCCGTCGTACGCCAGTATTGGCATCTGGGCGCCGATCCTGCTGCTGCTCTGTAAGATGGCACAGGGCTTCTCGGTCGGGGGTGAATATACTGGGGCGTCGATCTTCGTCGCCGAATACTCCCCGGACCGTAAGCGCGGCTTCATGGGCAGTTGGCTCGACTTTGGCTCCATTGCCGGGTTCGTGCTGGGCGCGGGCGTAGTGGTGCTGCTCTCCACCGTGGTGGGCGAAGAGAACTTCCTCTCCTGGGGCTGGCGTATTCCGTTCTTCCTGGCGTTGCCGTTGGGCATTATCGGCCTCTACTTGCGTCACGCCTTAGAAGAGACCCCGGCGTTCCAGCAGCATGTTGATAAGCTGGAGCAGGGCGATCGCGAAGGGCTGCAGGATGGACCGAAAGTCTCGTTCAGAGAAATTGCCACCAAACACTGGCGCAGCCTGCTGACCTGTATCGGTATGGTGATCTCCACCAACGTGACCTATTACATGCTGCTGACCTATATGCCGAGCTATCTGTCGCATAACCTGCACTACTCGGAAGATCACGGCGTGTTGATTATCATCGCCATTATGGTGGGCATGCTGTTTGTCCAGCCGATCATGGGTCTGCTGAGCGACCGCTTTGGCCGTCGCCCCTTCATTATTTTTGGCAGTGTCGCGCTGTTCGCGCTGGCTATCCCTGCCTTCATTATGATTAACAGCAATGTGATCGGGCTGATTTTTGCCGGCCTGCTGATGCTGGCGGTGATCCTTAACTGCTTTATCGGCGTGATGGCCTCCACCCTGCCGGCGATGTTCCCGACGCACATTCGTTACAGCGCACTGGCGGCGGCGTTTAATATCTCGGTGCTGATCGCCGGTCTGACCCCTACGCTGGCGGCGTCGCTGGTGGAGAGTACCCAGAACCTGATGATGCCAGCGTACTACCTGATGGTGATTGCGGTCATCGGTCTGGTAACCGGCATTTATATGAAAGAGACGGCGAACCTGCCGCTGAAAGGGGCGACGCCTGCTGCGTCTGACCTTCAGGAAGCGAAAGAGATCCTGCGTGAGCACCACGACAACATTGAGCAGAAGATAGAAGATATCGATGCTGAAATTGCGCAACTGCAGGCGAAGCGTTCCCGACTGGTCGATCAACATCCCCGCATCAATGAGTAAATAACAAAACCCGGCTTCGGCCGGGTTTTGCGTCTTTTGTCACCATAACGTCACAGCATATAAGGTAGATCATATTTTCTATGGTTTTCCTGATTTTGCCTGCGTAATCGTTTTTTTTCATACCGAAAAGGAATACGACTAAAGTTTATTGGCGCTTTGATTGAATAGTGCTTACGCTGTATACAAGCAGATGCCTCTAAAAAATCGACGCTTTGAGCGCTATGAGAGAAGTGTATGCCGGGTTCAACACCAATGTAGTTGTGAATGCAGACAGACCCTGAGATGCTGAATCTTTTCGGTAACGTATCCTTGCGCGAAACAGCATTTTATTATTTTTATTACGCTTACTAGTGCAATTAGCACAAAAAAATAATACCGATGCTTAATTATAAGTAGGTCAGGACATGCTGAGAAATTCGCAGAAGATCATCCATGGAGGTTACTCAGTATTCATTAAATTAATTGATTTCTTCTCAATTAATTTAATTTTGATGCTGAGTGGTTGGTGGTTGAAAATGGAGTCTTTCGACACTGTGATTTTGATCAGCTTGTTGTACTCCATCTCGTTTTTACTGTTTGGTGAGTACACAGAGTGTTATCTGTATCGGCCTAAAAACAACAAATTACGCAACCAGCGGCGTCTTCTTCTGACGGCGTTTCTGGCCATCCTGTTTATCGGCATGGTGCGCCTTTTAGTCGCGAAATTATATTCTTTAGGTTATCTGAGCTTTATTGATGTGCGCAATATCCCGGCAATGCCGCTCTGGTATGCCTCGCCGATCCCTTTTCTTTACGTGAGCCGGCTGATTATCTTTAAGCTCTCGACTAAAAAACGTATTAGAGTGGCGATTATCGGTATCACCGATAACGGCCTGGCGGCGGAAAAGGCCCTGCGGCTGGAATATGCGGACGTGCAGCTGGAGCTGGCCTTCTATGATGAACGTGGTCCGGAGCGGCTGGGTGAACTGGCGAAAAGAATTACCAGTCCTTATAACGGGCCGGTGATCAAGCTGGTAGAGGAGGCGAAGGCGGGCAGAGTGGATGAAATCTACATCGCCCTGCCGATGGTGGCGCTGCAGCGTATACGCCATTTTTTAGCCATGATGTCTGATACCACTGTCAATACCTACATCGTGCCAGACTTTTACGCTTACAGTACCAATACATCGCAGATACGCTCTATCCATAACTTACAAACGATCGGTATTTTCACTTCGCCGCTGGATGGCGGAGGTTCGTTTATTAAACGCGCAGAAGATCTGGTGCTGGGCAGCGCGATTATGGTAATGATTATCTCGTTAATGATCGTCATTGCCATCGGCATCAAGCTCACCTCGCGCGGCCCGGTTTTCTTTAAACAGGATCGTTATGGTCTGAGCGGGCAGAAGATCAAAGTCTGGAAGTTTCGGACCATGAAAGTCATGGAAAATACCGACACGGTGATACAGGCGACACGAGATGACCCCCGGGTCACGCGCTTTGGAGCATTCTTACGTCGGACGTCTCTGGATGAACTGCCGCAGTTCATCAATGTTATTCAAGGAAATATGTCGATTGTCGGCCCGCGGCCTCATGCTGTGGCGCACAACGAGCTTTACCGTAAGCAGGTCGAAAACTACATGATTCGCCATAAAGTAAAGCCTGGGATCACAGGTTTAGCGCAAATTAATGGCTATCGTGGCGAAATTGATGCGCTATATAAAATGGAAAAGCGAGTCCAGTACGACATTGAATATATTCAGAACTGGTCCTTTTGGTTAGATATAAAAATCATCATTAAAACCATTTTTAAGGGATTTGTCGGTAAGAATGCATACTAAAATAATTATTATCGCTGGGATGATAGCGTCTCCGGTCGCGTTAGCAGAATTAACGCCAAAATCACACATCGGCTGGGCGGGCATCGACTTTCAGAGCAACGCCGCTGTGGATTATGGGCATAACGATAACGTGACTTTCCAGCCTCACGACAGCGACGAAAAAGGCTCCGACTTCCAGGGGCTCAAGCCGGTCCTGAGCATGAACGGGGAGCGGGGCCAGGATAAGTACCTGCTGATGTACTCCGGAGATTATCGCCACTACTCGAGCGATTCTACGGATGATTATGACGATCACTTTTTTCGCTTTAAAGGCGACTGGCGTTTTGGGCTAATGCATGGCCTGACCCTGAATCTGGAAGATTCTCTTGGCCATGAGGAGCGCGGGCGCGGCGTGACGGAAGGCTTCCTGCCCGAACAGTTCCGGCAATTTGGCGTGAGGTCACCGTTAACCACCAATTTGTTCAACAGTGAGCTGCGCTATAGTTACGGTGCGCCAGATGGCCGTGGAAGGGCAGACCTGGCGTTGATGCATCGCAAGTGGACCTTCGGCAATACCGGCCAGGTTGAGAGCAAGGATGAGGATTTCGCACAGTATATCCGCGAACAGGAGTGGGACGAAAATACGCTGATTGCAGAAATTTTCGATCAATACACATCTAAGACGCGTTTTCGCTATAGTTTTATTACCAACCAGTTTCGCTATGGCCATGCGTCAGAAAAAGACAGTAATGAATACTATTTGCGTTATGGCATTCAGTCGCAGCTGACGGGCAAAACGAACGTTGATATGAACGTGTCGTGGCTTTATAAAACCTTTGAAAATAACCCTGGATCGAAGGATTTTAACGGGATTAACTGGGATATTCTGGGTGAATGGCGACCTCTCCAACAGTCACTTTTTACGTTAAGAACATCCCAAAGTATTAAAGACCCTTCCGAAGCGGGAGGATATAATTTAGTCACGGAGTACGGCGTTTCATACAAACATTTTTGGATGAATAACCGGTTAACGACGTTGCTTGATTACGCATACATTACAGAAGACTACAAACATCAGGACAAGGACCGTCACGATAAGAATGGCGTGTTTTCATTTATTGTAGGTTATGACCTCACACCATCGATTAATTTTGGTGTGGAATATCATCTAGATACGCTTAAGTCTAATAAAGATACCGATACCTTTACCATCGGCCCTAACGACGATCGCGTGGTGACTGAAACGTTGGGCTACGATCAATCTTTGATTATGCTTACAGCTAAGGTTCAGATTTAAAATGAAAATAATGAAACTGTGCGCGTTTTTACTTCTCAGTGTCCTTTTTGCTGGCTGCAAATCACCGCAGCCGACGTTAAAGGACAATAGTGTGGTCGATACAGCAAATTATTTACTGGGCTCAGGGGATATCGTCAACATTAACGTTGCCGGTCAACCTGACCTGACCATGAAAGTAGTACTTGATAATAGTGGGGCTATTAATTACCCCTATATTGGCAAGCTGGAATTAAAGGGCAAAACCGCAAGCCAGGTCGATGCAGAGATTACGCAACGCCTGCGTAATGGCTTTGTGCTTAATCCCATGGTGACCGTAAATATCGCCGAATTCCGTAAGTTCTATATCTCTGGTGAAGTTGAGAACCCCAATGGCTATTCCTATGAGCCGGGTATGACCGTGGAAAAAGCCATCGCGCTGGCGGGGGGTTATACCGACCGGGCAGACCGTACGGATCTCAGCATTCGTCAATCATCCTCCGGTGAGTTACTCGAAAATGTTGATGTTACCCACTCCGTTCTCCCGGGCGATCTCGTAATTATTGGCATAGGGTTCTTCTGACCATGAAACTATCAATAGTGGAAAATGGCAAAAAGCGAGAAAGCGCTATCGATATCGCCAGATTTGCCAGAGAAATTAAAAAGAACTCCTGGAAAATCGTTCTCTCCGGCGTGATTGCCGGGGCGATTGCCTGGCCATTAATGAGTTTGATGTCATCGAAGTATGTTTCCACTGCCACGGTACTGATTAAAGCTCAGCCGGACAATGTTTCACCTTTCCAGAAAGTGGAAGGCTATGACTCCACCCGTAACGGGTACTACGAAACGCAAAACGCGCTGATGCAATCGCGCGTGGTGCTTGAGCAAGCCATTCGCACGCTAAAACTCGATCAAAACCCGGCGTTTAACGGTGAGGGGTCTGGCAGTAGCGCAACGCCTGCAAATGAACAGCAGCGGGTTGATCATGCCCTGAAAACGCTGCAGAAGGATCTGACGATCAGCAACGTGCGTACGACCCATTTGTCTACCGTCTCCTATGAATCCACCTCGCCACAGCTGGCGGCGGATATCGCCAATGGCGTGGCGGAGTCGTTTATTAATTACACCCTTGCGCTCAAGCAGCAAAAAACAGCGAAGGCGAGAGAAGATAACCAGCAGAAGCTGCAGGAACTCCAGCAGCAAATGGTGCAGCAAAAGAGTGCGCTGGATAGCTATCTGGCAAAAGAGGGGCTGCTAACCTTCCGTGGCGTTGATGGCTTTGAAACGGAGCAGATGGGCATTATCACCAACCGCCTGGCAAACGCGACCGAGCGCCGGGTAGCGGCGGAGTCTGTTTATAACGAAATCCGCTCCGGTGGCTCGCGGGGGCAGGTCATTTCACTGCCATCTATCTCAAATCACGCCCAGATCCAGGATCTACGCATTGCCCTGATCCAGGCCAACAGCGAGCTTTCCCAACTGGAGAAATCCTACGGTCCCCAGCATGACAAAGTGATCCAGGCCCGGGCGCGTATCAGTGCCATTCAGGCGCAAACGGCGATGACGCTCAGGGAGCAGGAGGCAGGAATACGCCAGACCTACGAGGCGGCGCTGGCGGACGAAAAAAATTACCAGAAGCAGCTGGAAGAGCAGAAAGCGAACTTCCAGAAGCTCTCCCTGAAGCGTGACGGCTACAACGATCTCAAGCTGGCGCTGGATAAAACGGAAGAGATGTACAAGATGGCCTATCAGCGCACGCAGGAGCTGGCACTACCCGGCTCTTATTCCGATGCGGATGCGGAGATCTACGATCCTGCCGTGCCCGCAGCGCAGCCGGCTAAACCGAACAAGCCGCTGCTGATGCTGATGATTGTGCTGCTGGTGATGCTCTTCTACGTGATGTACATCATGGTGAAAACGGCCACGGACAAGTCGGTGAACAGCCTGAGCCAGATGCAAAAACGGCTGAATCTGATGCCGCTGGGTGAGATCCGCCGCTTCAAGGGGGTAGGAGGACGCAGCAAAATCCGCGATCTGATGATGAGCGATCCGCTGAACGCGGACGTTATTCACAGTATGCGCACTCAGATCATGCTCAGCAGCCATCCGCTGCAGGTGATTACCGTGACGTCGGCGGAGGGTGGAGAGGGACGGACGCTGCTGGCGAATCTGCTGGCGAGCTCCTTCAGCTTCGACCAGAAAACGCTGCTAATCGATATGGACTTCTTTAACAGCGACGGGCTGTCGGGCGAGCTGGGCTCACCGAAGGCGCCTGGCGTGGCAGAAGTACTGCGCGGCGACAACGCGACCGACAACGTGCTGGTGAAAATAAACGATAATCTCGATTTCCTGCCGCGCGGCAATACGCCGGTCTCGGCGCTGCTGCTGCTGTCGCCTGAACGGTTAAAACCGCTGATTGATTCGCTGCGTAGCCGCTACCAGCGCATCATTGTCGATGTCGCCGCAGTGAATCAGAGCCAGGAAGTGCAACTGGTTAACCAGGTAACGGACGGCCTGATCTTTGTCCTCAAAGCGGGTCTGAACACTGCCGACACCACTGGACCGGCGATTGAGAAAGCGACCCACCACCACAATGTGATTATCGGCGGCGTGCTGAACCAGGTCGTGGATAAAAATCTGGAGAGTAAAGAGGGACTGCGTTCACTTAACTACCATACGCATGAACTGATGAATAACACAGGCCGGGCATGAGTCTTCTCAAGAGCGCCTCCACGATCGCAGGGTCATCAGTTATTTCACAGCTGATTGGTGCCCTGTCGATCTGGCTCATTTCGCATAAGTACGATCTTGGCGAAGTGGGGCTCTACGCGCTCAACTACAGTATTGCCCTGATTGGGGCGCAGGTCTGCACCTTTGCCTCGCAGCTGTTGATCCCCAGACAACAGGATGACGAGCTGGCCCAGAATGTGGTGTTTTGTCTCCTGCAAAGCCTGACCATCGCCATTCCTTATGCGGTGCTGACGGGCTGGCTGTTTCACCAGAATATGCTCTTTCTTTACCTGCTCACGCTCTCGAATACCTGGGTGCTGGTCGCCGAGAACCTGTCGCTGCGTACGGCAAACTTTCGCTTTCTGGTGGTGCAACGCATCTCCGTCTCGGTGGTGGTGGTGGTCTCCGTGCTGCTCACCCACCAGGTGATGGCGTTTTACTGGATGTGGGCGATCCTGATGATGGCGCTGACCAGCGCCTGCATTCTGCGGGCGTTTGATATTCGCACCGTCACCCTGCATCACCTGTGGCCCTCCAGTAACCTGGCGTTCCTGAAAAAAAATATCCACCACATTACCAAAGTGGGCAGTGCCGAAGTGCTGGCGATGGCTAATAACAACCTGCCGATTATGCTCATCAACTTCTGGTTCTCGGCCTTAACGGCGGGCTATTTCTCGGTGGTGAGCCGCTTCTGTCTGGCCCCGGTGGTGATTGTCGGCAATGCGGTGCGGAACACCATTTTCTCGAAATGGTCGATAGATTTCAGAAACAACGTCTTCAACTACGAAGAGTACACGAAGGTCCGTCTGCTGCTGTTGGTGCTGGGGGTGATCTGCACGCTGGGGGTCTTCATCTTCTACCCGATTGTGATGAATCTGGGCTTCAGCGAGGAGTGGATCGCCTCCGTGCCGACCTCGCGCTATATGCTGCCCTACCTCTTCCCGGCGCTGGCGGTCTGTCCGCTGACGGTGATTGAACTGATTTTCGGCTCGCACCGCTACTTCCTGCGGATCCAGCTTGAACAACTGGCGATTGTGGTTATCGCGTTCCTCGTTGTGCCCTATTTTTACAATGACTATGCGACCTCCATCATCTTATTTTCGATTCTGACGTTCATTCGCTACGCCTTCATCTACCTGAAGGTGAATAAGCGCGCCGACATTCTGAAAAACGGGTCAGTGGCATCATGAATCTTAATACCGGACATTACTTACAAACCTTCACCCTGCTGACCCTCATCTTCATCGGGCTGGTGCAGTACTTCACCGGTGAGTTGGCGGTGCTGTGGCTCCCCTTCTTCATGACGATGCTGATGGCCGGTTTCCTCGTGCTGCAAACCCGCCATGAACCCGTGCGGCTGGATGCGCAGGAAGCGATTGTTCTGACGTTGTATCTCTCGTTTATCGTGCTGGCGGGGATTTCGACCCTGTTCCAGGGCGGGGCGCTGATTACCCTTATCGGGTTTAAGAATGAGATTGCGCTCTCGCTGGTGATGCTCTGCCTTCTGCTGGGCTTCTGCCGGGAATCGCAGATCTATCAGGTGACGCGCGGCCTGTACTGGATTTTTTATATCCAGTTCCCGGTTGCGCTCTACCAGCTCCTCTTTGTGGTGCCGCAGCGCGTGGCGTTACACGGCGAAGAGGAAAAATGGGACTCCGTGGTGGGGACGTTCGGTGGTGACCCGATGGGTGGCGGCAACACCGCGGCGATGGGGCTGTTCTGTCTGCTGATCATGCTGCTGAAGGTCTCGGAGTATAAGCATGGGCTGACCAGCTTTAAAAACATGGCGTTGCATATCGCGCTGGGGTTTGTGATGTGCATTATTGGTGAAGTGAAATTCGTGATCCTGCTGTCGCCGTTGCTGCTGGTCTGGGTGTGGCTTATGCCCTCCTGGGTCAAAGAGGCGAGTCGGGTGAATTTAGCCGTGCTGCTCTCCATTCTGGTGGCGATGGTGTTGTTAATCGGGCTGGCCATTGTCATTCTCGCCTACAGCTATACCGCCGCTTATGGCATCGATATGTCGGAGAACCCGTTCACGGTTTTCTTTGGTTCACTCAGCTATATTTTCGACCCGAATTTCATCTTGCCTGGCGGGGAGATCGGGCGTTTTACTACCCTGACGTTCTGGCTCCAGCATAACGACCTGTCGGGGTTGCCGGGCACGCTGTTCGGCTACGGGCTGAATGCCACCAACAGCGGTAGCTTCCTCTCGCCAGGTTTCCTGAATCAGGTCTATAACCTGATCCTCGACAGTACCGCCATGAGTATGCTGCTCTGGGAAGTGGGCGTGGTGGGCACGCTTATATTTATTGGGCTATTTGTTTATATACTGAAAGTGGTTCAGCCTGAACCTCTGTTATCCGTTGACCAAATTGATAAACAAGATCTCCAGCTTCTGAGCTTTGCACCGGCATTTAATGTTTTTGCCATCGCCTGTCTGCTTAGTCTGCCCTACAGTCAGATACTGATGATCGTGCCAATGCTGCAATTCTTATTCTATTTATCTTTAGGTTCCAGCTTGATTATCCGCCGGACCGTACGCCGTTATACGGGGCTCTATTGATGTACAAACCGTTTATTACCGTAAGTATTAAAACGTTTAACGAAGCCGAGTGTATTGAGAAAACCATCGACAGTATTCGCAGCCAGATCGTTGAGTATCCGCATAAAATTATCGTTGCCGACAGTCTTTCTACGGATAACACCCAGCAGCTGGCCAGCGATAAAGGGGTGATGGTGGTGTCGTTAACCGAACCGGCAGACCGCTGTTGCGGTGTCGGGCATCAGCTGGGCTACCTTCACAGCGAAGGGGAGTTCATTCTGCTGATGGATGGCGATATGGAGCTGGAGCCGGGCTTTATCGATCGGGCGGTGGCGTTTCTGCAGGAAAATCCTGGCTATGCTGGCGTGGCCGGCACGGTGGAGATGGACGACGCCTCAAACTATGAGTTTACCTCCCGCAAACAGCGCATCAATAAGATCTATCCGCTGGGCGACTGCGACCATTTAGGTGGTGGCGGCCTGTATCGCCTGTCGGCGATTGCCGACATCGGTTATCTGACCAACCGCAGCCTGCACGCCTATGAAGAGGCGGAGCTGGGCATTCGCCTGCTGACCGCGGGCTACAAACTGCATCGCCTGAACGTGCCCTATTTCCGCCATACCTCCTACACCATGCCGACCTTTAAAATGCTGCGCTATCGCTGGAAAAGCGGGTTTCATCAGGCGCCGGGAGAACTGCTGCGCAGCGCATGGGGCAAGCCCTGGTTTCGCGATGCGCTAATGCTGGTGAAAAACGAAGTGATTTTCGCAAGTTACATCTTTATCGTTCTGATTGTGTTCTTCACTTTCGACGTCAGCCTGATCGACATTGCGCTGCTGCCGTTGCTGGCCTTCATCCTGCTGAAAACCATTCGCAACCGCTCATTAAAAAACGGCCTCAACAGCGTGATTAATCTGGCGGTGCTCTCTGCCGGGCTGGTTAAAGGCCTTTTCCACCCCCTTCGCGATCCCAGGGTGCCACCGGGCAATAAAGTTATTCATGAGCAGGTAGAGTAATGAAAGTCTTACTGGTGAATAAGTTCTTCTTTATTAAAGGAGGAGCTGAAACGGTCTATTTTCAGGAACGTAACATGCTGAAAGAGGCCGGGGTGGAGGTAATTGATTTCTCAATGCAGCACGAGAAAAATTTTCCCTCTGACTATGCGGACTACTTCGTCACTAATGTGGATTACCACAAAGAGGGCGGCCTGCTGGCGGGGGCAAAAACCGCCATCAGCTTTATTCACAACCGGGAGGCGTGCAAAAAAATGGTGGCGCTGCTGCAACAGACGCGCCCGGAGATCGTCCATTTCCACAATATTTATCATCAGTTGACGCCTGCGCTGATTAAAGTCGCCCGGGATTTCGGCTGTAAGACGGTGCTAACCGCTCACGACTATAAAATTATGTGTCCCTCCTACTCTATGCTGCGTGACGGCAAGGTGTGTGATGCCTGCGTGACGGGCAGCGTGTTTAATGCGTTTCGCTATCGCTGCCAGGAGGGCTCGGCGGCGAAGAGTTTGCTGCTGTCCTTAGAAGCGACCTGGCAGTACTTCGCGCAAAATTATCAGGCGCTGGATGTGATTGTCTCCCCGAGCGAATTTCTGCGTAACGAGCTGAGGCGCTCGCTGCCGGACTCCCGTATCGATGTTATCGTGAACGGTATTGACGATAGTCAGCAGCCGGAAGAGGGCCCGGACGAAGGCTATCTGCTCTACGTTGGCCGCCTGAGCCGTGAAAAAGGGGTGCCGACGCTGACCCAGGCGCATCAGCTTATGCGGAATAAAATGCCGTTAAAGGTGGTCGGCCACGGGCCGCTGTATGACGACATGGTAAAAACCTTCCCCCATGCGGAGTTCCTCGGCTATGTGCAGCAAGGGCCGGAGCTGGATGCGCTGATTAAACATGCCCGGGCGGTGGTGCTGCCTTCTGAATGTTATGAGAACTGCTCCATGGCGGTACTGGAGGCGATGTCGTTCGCCCGCCCGGTGGTGGGGGCCCGAATTGGCGGCATCCCGGAGCAGATACGACACGGTATTGAAGGATTGCTGTTTGAACCTGGCAACGCTCAGGATCTGGCCGATGCGCTGGACGAGATCGCGGAAAACCCGCAGCAGGCCCGGGAGATGGGGCAGAAAGGCCGCGAAAGACTTTGCCAGAAATACTCACTGCGTAAGCACATGGAGACGTTGCAGGCGCTCTACCGCGAGCTGCTCGACGGGCGATAACATGGCAAAAAAAATCACGGTGTTGGGTACCCGCGGCATCCCGGATGTCTTAGGCGGCGTCGAAACCCATTGTCAGAATCTCTACCCGGCTATCCGCCAGCAGTATGAGGTGGAGATTTGCGTCATTGCCCGGTCACCCTACGTACCCTACCGGCGCTCACGCTACAAAAACGTGGAGACCCTGGCGCTGTGGGCGCCCAAAAAACGCAGTTTTGAGGCCATTGTGCACTCTGTTATTGCTGCGTTGAGGACATTCGTCGATCGATCCGATATTGTTCATGTTCACGCCATCGGGCCGGGTCTCGTGGTGCCGCTGTTACGCCTGCTGGGTAAACGCGTGGTCTTTACCCATCACGGGCCGGATTACGATCGCCAGAAGTGGGGCAAGATGGCGAAAAAAATCCTGATGCTCGGCGAGAAAGTGGCGGTGAAGTATGCCCACGAAGTGATTGTGATCTCCGAGGTGATCAACCAGCTGATCCAGCAGAAATACCACCGTTATGATGCACATCTGATCTATAACGGGGTTAACGTGCCGGGCCCGCTGGATAAAGAGACGATCGATAAGATCCTCGGGCGCTACGAGCTGCAGCCCGAGCGCTATATCGTGATGGTCGGGCGCTTTGTGGAAGAGAAGGGGATGCATGATGCCATCGCCGCATACCAACAGTCAGGCCTGACGCTGCCGCTGGTGCTGGTGGGAGATGCGGATCATCCCTCGGAATACAGTTTGCGTTTGAAACAGCTCGCGTTTGACACGCCTGGCGTGGTGATGACGGGGTTTTTAAAGGGCGAGGCGTTGCAGGTTGTCTTCTCTCAGGCGTCGCTCTTTGTGATGCCATCGTACCATGAGGGTTTACCCATTGCGCTACTTGAGGCGATGTCCTATTCCCTGCCAGTGGTGGTGAGCGATATCCTGCCGAACCTTGAGGTCGGTTTGCCGGATGAGACCAGTTTTAAGCTGGGAAACGTTGCTGATTTAGCAGCAAAAATGGCAAGCCAGGCGCATTTGCCCCGCGTTGATTACGGCGATTTTCTGAAGCGTTACAACTGGGATGAAATCGCCAGGAAAACCGTCTCCATTTACCACAAATTAGACAAATCAATAGGTTAAAATTGACCAGTAAGCCCAGAAACCCGATCGTTATCGATCGTTTTTACGAAGTGCTTGATAAGAACGTGACCGCTCAGCTGACGCCTGAGCAAAAAGAGGAGATCGAGAGCGCGATCGTCTCGATCACCCTGGCGTCGCGGCACCGGATCGATATCCGTAAAAGTTTCCCTTTCTTCGGCAAACGCCTCTATATGGTGTTTTTACTGGGGCGGGATCTCCGCACGCGGTCGCGCCCGGAGTCAAAGCTGTCGCGTATCGTGGTCACTTTTCTCATTCTGTTTGCCACGCTGTTCCTGCTGTGTTGCGTGCTGCTGACGCTCTATATGATCAAATCAGCCCTGGGGATAGACCTGTTCCAGCACTTTCACGTCGGGATCTGGGACTGGTGGCTCAACCTGAAATATCAGTAATTAACAGGAGCCATATGGCCCCTGTTTACCCTGCCGGTAGTCAGGCGTTATAGCCGTCGGGGTTGTTCTTCTGCCAGTTCCAGGCGTCGCGCATCATCTCATCTAAATTGCGCGTCGCCTGCCATCCGAGAAGCTGGCGCGCCAGCGATGAATCTGACCAGCACTCTGCCACATCGCCGGATCGCCTGCCAACGATGCGGTAATTGATTCTGGTCTGCGCCGCTTTTTCGAATGCTTTGATCAGGTCAATCACCGAATAACCGACGCCGGTACCGAGGTTGATGACCTTGAAAGCGTCCCCTTCGTCTTTATGATCCAACGCCGCCAGGTGGCCGTGGGCCAGGTCCATCACATGAATATAATCACGGATGCCCGTTCCATCAGGCGTGGGATAGTCATCGCCAAAGACGGTCAGACACGCCAGCTTGCCGATAGCGACCTGAGAAATATAGGGTACAAGATTATTGGGGATCCCGTTTGGATCTTCTCCCAGGCGTCCGGAAGGATGCGCCCCCACCGGATTAAAATAGCGCAGGCAAGTGATCCTGAATTGCGGTTGCGCCGCCGCGAAATCTCGCAAAATCTGCTCCACCATCAGCTTGGAAGTGCCGTATGGATTAGTTGTACCGCCGGTAGGGGACTTTTCGCTTAAGGGAACGGTATCGGGATTGCCATAAACCGTGGCCGAGGAGCTGAAAATAAGGCTGGCGACACCCGCCTGCTGCATTTCCTGTAGAAGCACCATCGTCCCGGCCACATTATTTTCATAATAGGCGAGAGGATGTGCAATAGATTCAGATACCGATTTAAGGCCAGCGAAGTGAATGACGTCGGTGATGCTGTGTTGAGTGAAAAGGCTTTTTAAAGAGTCGCGATCCAGAATGTCAGCAATACAGACTATTGGCCGTTTGCCCGTTAATTCTGCGACCCGGATTAATGACTCCTGCGAGGCATTTGAAAGGTTATCAATGACAACGACCTCTTCTCCCCGCTCGAGTAATGCCAGTACCGTATGTGAACCAATATAGCCTGCACCGCCCGTAACCAGAATCGCCATATTAACGCCCTCAAAAAGCCAGCAGTGGCCCGCGCACTGACGTGGCGGAGCAGGGGAGCTCTTTTACAGTGTTTATCCTGTCACTCTGGTTAGATTAGTTCTGAATACCGCTATTGTCACTTAGCTAAAAAGACGCTTGCGGTGATTCACCATCACTTTATAGGCCAGCTTTTTAAGGGTGGAAAGTAGGCTGAAAGTCAGGTGTTTTGTATCGTAGACAATATAGTTATCGGTAAAGTTTAACGTGTGGATACCGTCACTGTTATTAATCGACGGGCTTATTTTACCGACCAACTTTTCTTCATATTTATGCGGCGTCAGATTGGTCAATTCCTTGATGAATATGGATTTTCCATAAAACCCAGCACTGCACTCCTGGGTAAAGAGGTAGGTTTTATCGTTGATCGAGTAGGGCTTTCCGGCGCCTCTGGCATGCATATTACAGATATCCAGGTCAGGAGAAATTTGCTGCCAGTCACCGAGAATAGCGTCTGAGGTGTGGATCACCAGCTCATTGTCCATGGTGGTGGAGGCCATGAAATTCACGCCATTCAGCTCAAAGATTACGTTATCCGTCACGGCCATATCGGAAACCAGGACTTTCACCTTTTCCCAGCGCGCGGGAAAATCAACCGACTGGAACAAAATGACCTCTTTCCGCTCTGCCGATTCCGGGATCATAAACAGTTTGCCGTCGAGTTCGAACAGGAAGGGAAAGGAGAGATGACATTTTAAGTCGTCAAACCCCTCGAGCTTAACGTCTTCTATCTCCTCCAGGTCTTTATTAAGGACACGGCAGCGCAGTACCCCCTTTGAGGTGAGGAAGGAGAAAGCTTCATAAAAAACATACAGCCGTTCACCTTTATCGATAATAAAAGGATCGGCCTGGAAAATATATTTTTTATCAAGCTGCCGTGCTTTTGCATTACAGAGAATATCCAGCGTGTTTTCCGGGAAAACATGCTGGCCGTGGCTGTTGATGACCATAATGTCCCAAGACTCATGGAAGAACAGCTTCTTGATTATTCTGTTATTTTTATTGAACATTTTACCATGGTACTCATGAGTAAATATGAATAAACTCAGAAATAAGCGGTGTCTTTAGTCCCAGAAGTATGAAAGGTGAATCATAACACTCGCTCTTCCCGCGCAGTAACATATCAACATTAGCCCAGCGTTTACGCATGGAAATAGTAATATTGGGTGAGTCCGGGAATATATCGTGTGAAATAAAATCTTCTCTGTTGGATGTAACACTCTGGGGAAAGGAGTATTTAATGTGCATTTACAAACTGCCACGCCATAAAAATCGGTTGTTACTTCTGGTCGCCGGAGCACTGCTATTCCTTTCAGATGGCGCCTGGGCGGAGAGCGCAGACAGGTTACAAACGGTGAATCCGGCCGCCCTTAGCGGTCCTCTGGCAAACCCGGGAAACGGTGTTGCCCGTTTTCACGATCAGGACTTAAGCATTGCCGACTATCCGGCGACGGGTCTTGAGTATCGACGCTACTACTGGCGCGAAGTGGAACCGCGAGAAGGAGAGTACAATTTTGCGCTGGTGGATGAGGGGTTTGCTGCTGCGGCCGCGCATCAGCCGGCCATGAATGTCGGTCTGCGGTTTATGATCCTCGATGGGCCGGAGTCTGGCTCAGAGATCCCCCAGTGGCTTATCGATAAAGGGATCAAAGGCACCTGGACGCCGGATCACAAAACCTTTGCCCCCGATCTGGACGACCCCACCTATATGGCTTATGCCCGGCGCCTGCTGCAGGCATTTGGCGCGCGCTATAACAATAACCCGGAACTGGCGTTCATTGATATCGGGATGGTCGGCGCATGGGGAGAGTGGCACAACAGCAATTTCCCGAACCTGCCGCCGTTACAGGAGCGCTATCCGCCCGCGCTGCTCAACCAATACGTTGATATGCATTTCAGCGCCTTTCCTGACACACCCAAAATCATGTTGATTAACGGCTATGATTCCGTGGCCTATGCGGCAAAAAAAGGGGCTGGCTGGCGGGCGGACTGCTGGGGAGACTGGCGTAACTTCAGCCCCACATGGAGCCACATGGCCAAAGATTACCCGGAACGTATCGCGGCGACGCAGTCAGCCTGGCCGGGGTTCAACGAGGCATGGAAAAAAGCGCCGGTCAGTCTGGAGATTTGCGGTCATATGGCGGAATGGCTGACCGAGCAGAAGTATACGCGCGAAGAGGTACAGGCCACCTTTGACTGGGCGCTGGCGCAGCATGCCAGCACCCTGAACATTAAATCTACCGAAATACCGAAGGTCTATCGCGATATCGTCGACAAGGCGCTGGCCAAAATAGGCTATCGCTTCCGGGTGGTATCGCTGACCCATCCGGCGAGCGTGCATGCAGGAGAGGCCCTGTCGCTCAATAGCCAATGGTCAAATGAGGGTGTGGCGCCCGTTTATCTGCGTTATACGCTGGCCTGGCGGCTGCAGGACAATCAGGGGAGCACGGTTGCCCAGGGCAGCGCCGGGGATGATATCCGTCAGTGGCTGCCGGGCAGGCACAGTTCGGCTTATCAGCTGGCTACCCCGCGTAACCTTGCGGCAGGACGCTATCAGTTGGATGTGGCATTGGTGGATAAACACAACAAAGCGCGTATTCAGCTGGCTAACGAGGGGAAACGCAATGATGGCTGGTACCGGCTGTCGACGGTGATGATTGAGTGAGGGGCGGTTTGGGTTAGCCAGAACACAGGAAAGCAAAAACCCGCCTTTTGGGCGGTTTCTTTAAAGAGTGGTGCCCGGACCCGGACTAACGCCGGAGGCGTTGAACAGCGCGCTTGTCGCGCTGGCCCCGAAGGGGTGAGCCGCTTGCGGCGAATAATCGAACGTAGTTCGATGAAGAGTCCAGCTCTCAGAAAGCAAAAACCCGCCTTTTGGGCGGGTTCTTTAAATAGTGGTGCCCGGACTCGGAATCGAACCAAGGACACGGGGATTTTCAATCCCCTGCTCTACCGACTGAGCTATCCGGGCAACGAGGCGCATTAAACCGTAATCACATACAATCGTCAACCTTATTTCGGGAATTGCTGTTCAACTGCTTAAGTTTGCGGCAATCTGTCGGTTTGCGCGTCGATTTTGCACAAATCTTCCAGACAGAAAAACTATCTCAGGCAATGCTGACAGCGAAAAAGGGGGCGCGACGGTGAAAGACTGGCTTGAGCTGCGACAGCATGCGGATACGGGAATAGAAACGATCAAGGCGCACTTTGAAGGGCATGCCTTTGATCCTCACTGGCACGACAGCTATCTGGTTGGTATCACCCTCAGCGGTACCCAGCAGTTCCATTGCCGTCGTGAACGTCATCGTAGCCATCCGGGTGATGCGTTTCTGCTTGAGCCGGGCGAGATCCACGACGGTGATGCCCCTGTTGCGGGGGGCTTCACCTATCTGACGTTCTATCTCGATGAGCGCTGGTTGACCCAGACCCTGCATGGCCTGTATGACTCGACACCCGGAAGCTATTCGCTGCATTTCACGCAGACCTTGACCCGCGAGCCGCAACTGGTCCGCGCCATTGGCGACACCTTTGCGACGCTGCACACTGACGAGATGAAGATCGTCCAGCAAAGCACGATGGATAATCTGCTCTCTCAACTGACCTCCCATTGCTACTGGCGCAGAAAATTGCCCTCACAGTTGCAGAGCGCGGCGGTGGCGCACCGGGCGCGGGACTATCTCTATGCCCACCTGGGCGACAATATTGGCCTCTCCGATCTGGCACGGGAGACCGGCACCGATCGCTTCACACTCACCCGTTGCTTTAAGCGCGAGTTTCACCTGGCACCCCATGCCTGGCTGATTCAGCTGCGGCTGGCGAAAGCGCGGCAGTTTCTGGCGCGTGGGGATCAGCCCGTCGATGTAGCGGCAGCGCTGGGGTTTGCCGATCAAAGCCATTTAGGGCGCTGGTTCCAGCGCGCCTATCGCATTACGCCTGCCCACTACCGTAGGTTGTGCACAAACCTTCCAGACGTTTCCAGAAAATAACGGCAATGTCAGGGCTCTTATAAAAAGGAGCCACCTGTGAATATGTTGCCGTTTCTGTTGTTTGCTTTTGTCGCCTCGATAACCCCAGGCCCCACCAATATCCTTATTCTGACCAACAGTCAGCACTACGGCGTGAAGGCGACCCTGCCTGCGCTGGTGAGCGCCTGCGCGGCAGCGAGCACCATTGTGCTGATTTCGGGGGCCGGAGCGGGCGAGATACTGAGGCAGTATCCACTGGTGCGCCAGGTGATGAGCTGGGCCGGGGTGTTGTGGTTAAGCTGGATGAGCTGGCAGCTTTTTTGCGCGCCTGCGGCAAATTTATCCGGGCATAATTATACCCGCTTCACCGCGCGTGCCGCGGCGCTATTGCAGGTTATCAATCCCAAAACCTGGATGATGGCGCTGGCGGTAGTCAGCCTGTTTGCGCCAGCGGGAGAGGGGACATTACGGGAGATCGCGCTGATGGCGCTCTGCTTTTTACTGATTTCGGTGGCCTGCCTGCTGTGCTGGGCATGGCTGGGGCAGGCGGTAAACAGGCTGTTTCGCACCCCTGCCGCCATGGTGCGTTTTCAGCGCCTGATGGCGCTCTGTCTCTTCATTTCCGCCTGGGCGGGGATGCTGGCTTAGGTCAGCGCCCCACCTTTGCGACATTGCGCGAAGTGCAGGATATCTTCCGCCAGTCGCTGGGCAGTATCGACATCGGCCTGGCTTCGATTCACCAGCATCCGGCTAAGACAGCCTTCTATGATCAGATCCATCTGCTTTGCCACCATTGCCGGGTCGTCCACTTCGAGGGTGGTCAGCAGCTCATGCGTAAAGTCATGTGAGGCGCGTTTTTGCTGATCGGCCAACTGATGAATCGGGTGGCCGGGATCCGGGTAAAAGGTGCAGGCGGCAATAAACAGACAGCCCGGATAGCGGTGATTACGCACGCATTCGGTGAGCGCGGAATAGCGCGCCAGGAGCTTTTGCTCCGCCGAGAGCTCCGTGTTAAGCATCAGTTGCCTGCGCCAGGTGTCCACCTGCTGGCTAAGGTAGCGCAGGGCATCGTACAGGAGCGCTTCTTTATCGGGCCAGAAACGACGTAGTTCATCCAGAGGATAATTGACACGTTCAGCAACCATCTCTAGCGAGGTGCTGGCTATCCCTTGTATTTCAAGCAACTGTAGGGTTGCGCCCAGAACATCTTCACGTTGCACGGTTTATTCCTCCGTCTACTTTCGTACTTTCCCGCTTAAAGTGTCGTTTACGGTTGGCGATTGCGCAAATGCGCACTGAACGCGGCGGCATTCATAAAGCCCGTTACCCGTTGAGCAGGCTGCTCTTCACCCTGAGCGTTGAAAAACAGGATGGTGGGCAGACCGAGCACGTTGAGCGCCTTCAGCAGGGCCTTGTTCTCTGGACCGTTCGCCGTGACGTTGGCCTGCAAAAGGACGGTATCGTTCAGGGCGTTTTGCACCTGCGGGTCGCTGAAGGTGTATTTTTCAAACTCCTTGCAGGCGACGCACCAGTCGGCGTAGAGGTCGAGCATCACCGGCTTTCCTTGCGCCTGAGCCAGCGCGCGGTGTAAGTCGTCGACGTTCTTAACCGGCATAAAATTCAGGTGGGCCTGGCTTTGCGCGGCCGGCGCGCCAAATGCCCAGTCCTGTAGCGGACGCACGCTGACCAGCGCGGCGGCCAGCAGCAGAATTTGCACAATGCGGACCCAGGGCTTGCGGGCACTAAGGCTGCTGATAAAGGCCCAGCTAAAGAAGGCCACGCCCAGCATTGCCCACAGGCGCTGACCCCACACATCGCCAATGACGCGCTCGAGCAGGAAGACCGGCAGCGCCAGGATGACAAAGCCAAACGCGGTTTTGACCGTCTCCATCCACGGGCCGCTTTTCGGCAGCAGACGGTTACCGAATACCGTCACCAGAATTAGCGGCAGACCCATTCCCAGGGCATAGAGATAGAGCGTGCCACCGCCGAGCCACATATTGCCGCTCTGGGCGATGTAGAGCAGGATCGCGCTGAGTGGCGCCGTGGTGCAGGGCGAGCAGATCAGCCCGGCGATGGCGCCCATGGCAAACACGCCCCCCACGGAGCCGCCCTGCTGACGGTTGCTCATCAGCGTTAAGCGGGTTTGTAGAGACGAGGGCAACTGCAGGCTGAAGAGACCAAACATCGACAGCGCCAGCAGGATAAAGACGATCGACAGCCCGATGAGCACCCAAGGATGCTGGAGCGCCGCCTGAAACTGCAGCCCAGCCGCCGCGACGATCAGGCCGAGAGCGGTATAGGTGAGCGCCATCCCCTGCACGTAGCTAAACGCCAGCAACAGCGCGCGGGCAGTAGAGAGGCGCTGCTTACCGCCGAGCACGATGCCGGAGATAAGCGGATACATAGGCAACACGCAGGGCGTGAAGGCGATGCCAATGCCGATCAGCAAGGCCCAGAAGGCGGAGAAGGGCAGTTCACTGCCGCTATTGTGTGGGGCCGTTTTCCCCTTCTCAGGAGAGACGGGAGCGGATACAGCAGCCGCTTTGACTTCGCTCAGCGGCACCACTTTCGTCTCTGGTGGATAGCATAGCCCGGCGTCGGCACAGCCCTGATAAGTGACCGTCAGGGTGGCGCCTTTGGCGGCCTGATCCACCGTCACGGGAACTGACAGCTGGCCCCGGTAGATTTCGCTTTTGCCGTAGAATTCGTCTTCGTGGGCGACGCCAGCAGGCAACTGGAGTTTGCCGACCTGCGCCTGAGCGGGGGTGATGCTGATCTGCTTGCGATAGAGGTAATATCCCTCCTTCACATTCCAGTTGAGAGTCAGTTCGTGCTGGTTTTGCTGAAAATCGAAGACGAAAGCCCGATCGGCAGGGGTGAAGTTCGAGCGGCCGGGTGCATCAAACAACCCGGCAAAGACTGATGTGCTGCACAGCAGCAGGATTAGCGTAAGGAAGCGTTGAGCCATGAGAGATAGTCGTTATCGCCGTGAAGCACTGGCAGCACCAGCAGCTCCGGAGTCTGGTAAGGGTGATGCGATTTGAGGCAGTCGAGGAGCGCTTGCTGTTTCGCCACGCTCGATTTGAGCAGCATCTGCACTTCATACTCCTGTTCCAGTTTGCCTTCCCAGTAGTAAAGGGAGGTGGCGCCGGGGAGGATGGTCACACAGGCGGCGAGCTTTTCTGCCAGGACTTTGGCCGCCAGATCCTGAGCGGTCGCTTCATCGGGGGCGGTACAGAGTACAACAACAGTGTCAGGCGTGTTCACAGGTCGACCTCGTTATCGCAAAAAAATCACTATACCACGACGGGACGCTGCTCATTAATGAATCGGGCCGCTAAGCGGCCCGACTTTAACTCTTTTTACAACCAAAAAGGATTTACAGCACAATCCCGCCGATGATGAAGCCGAGGATCACGCACAGGGTAATGGCGATCACGCCCGGGATCAGGAAGGCGTGGTTAAAGACATATTTACCGATGCGGGTTGAGCCGGTGTCATCCATCTCGACGGCTGCCAGCAGCGTCGGGTAGGTAGGCAGCACAAACAGCGCGGAGACGGCAGCAAAAGAGGCAATGGCGGTGAGCGGTGAAACGCCCAGCATCAGCGCCGCAGGCATCAGCGCCTTGGTGGTGGCCGCCTGAGAGTAGAGCAGGGTCGCGGCAAAGAAGAGCACCACCGCCAGCAACCACGGATAGTTATGCAGCAGGTCGCCCGCCACGGTCTGGATGTCGGTGATGTGCGCTTTCACGAAGGTATCGCCCAGCCAGGCCACGCCCAGTACACACACGCAGGCGCTCATACCGGATTTAAAGGTGCTGGCGTTGAGCACTTCGCTGGTGTCGATTTTACAGGTGATACTAATGAGCGTGGCGATGGTCAGCATGAACACCACGATCGCTTCGTTACGCGGCAGGACCGGGTTCTTGATCAGCCCAACGGTATCGCTGATGGCGGTGGCGTAGAACATCACCGCGACAATGCCGATCAGGAACAGCAGCACGGAGCGTTTCGCGTGTGGCTTCAGGATAAACGCCTGGCTGCCGCGCAGCTTCACTTCGCCTTTTGCCAGACGCTCCTGATAGACCGGGTCGTCTTTCAGCTCGGCGCCGAGGAAGTTACAGAACACCGCGGTGATCATCACAGCAATCAGGGTCACCGGAATACAGATCGCCAGCAGCGTCAGGTAGCTCACGCCCAGCGGCTCAAGGATACCGGCAAAGAACACCACTGCCGCCGAAATGGGCGAGGCGGTGATGGCAATCTGCGAGGCGACAACGGCAATAGAGAGCGGACGGGAGGGACGGATGCCCTGCTCTTTTGCCACTTCGGTTATCACCGGCAGGGTGGAGAATGCGGTATGGCCAGTACCGGCCAGAATGGTCATAAACCAGGTGACCAGCGGAGCAAGGAAGGTAATGTATTTTGGATGACGGCGCAGCATACGCTCCGCCAGGCTCACCAGGTAGTCCATACCGCCTGCAACCTGCATGGCTGCGATAGCGGCGATAACGGCCATGATGATTTCAATTACATCAAACGGAATAGCGCCGGGTTTAATCTGGAGAAAGAGAGTGAGGACAAGTACGCCGAGACCACCGGCGAAACCGATGCCGATCCCCCCGAGTCTTGCGCCTAAGTATATCGCCAACAGGACGATGACGAGTTCTGCTCCGAACATAAGTGCCTACCTTGCTCATTAACAAGTTGATATTAAATTGTTGTGTTTTGGTAACGCCTAAAAACAAAAAAGGCACGTCATCTGACGTGCCTTCATGAAGTTTAACCTGAACTGTTATTGTTCACTTTCATCCGTATATCTTTTTGCTTTATAGGCCGGGTGCATTAAGTTTTGCGCCGAGAAGATATCATCCAGCTCGGCTTCTGTCAGCAAGCCACGTTCAAGTACGACCTCTCGCACGCTCTTACCGGTTTCTGCACAGATCTTACCGACGATGTCGCCGTTGTGGTGACCGATGAACGGGTTGAGGTAAGTGACGATACCGATGGAGTTATAGACGTAGCTTTCACATACCGCTTTGTTGGCGGTGATGCCGTTGATGCATTTTTCCAGCAGGTTGTAGCAGGCGTTGGTCAGGATATGAATGGATTCAAACATCGCCTGGCCAATCACCGGTTCCATAACGTTCAGCTGCAGCTGACCCGCCTCGGAAGCCATGGTAACGGTAATGTCGTTGCCGATGACCTTGAAGCAGACCTGGTTAACCACCTCTGGCACTACCGGGTTCACTTTGGCTGGCATGATGGAGGAGCCCGCCTGCAGTTCCGGCAGGTTGATTTCATTCAGACCGGCACGCGGCCCGGAAGAGAGCAGGCGCAGGTCGTTACAGATCTTGGAGAGTTTCACCGCCAGGCGTTTCAGCGCACTGTGCACCATCACGTAGGCGCCGCAGTCTGATGTGGCTTCAATCAGGTCTTCTGCTGGCACCACCGCCAGGTTAGAGACTTCGGCCAGCTTCTGCACCGCCAGCTGCTGATAGCCGTCCGGGGTATTCAGGCGCGTACCGATGGCCGTTGCGCCCAGGTTCACCTCAAGCAGCAGCTCAGAGGAGCGCATCAGGTTTTTGGTCTCTTCATTGAGCAGCACGTTAAATGCGTGGAACTCCTGACCAAGGGTCATTGGTACCGCGTCCTGCAGCTGGGTACGGCCCATTTTCAGGATGTCCTGGAATTCGACGGCCTTGTTCTGGAAACCTTCGCCCAGCTGGTTAATGGCATCAACCAGCTTCACGATGGAAGCGTATACGGCGATACGGAAACCGGTCGGATAGGCGTCGTTGGTAGACTGGCATTTATTGACGTGATCGTTCGGGTTCAGGTACTGGTACTCACCTTTCTGGTGGCCCATCAGCTCAAGGCCGATGTTTGCCAGTACCTCGTTGGTATTCATATTCACTGACGTACCCGCGCCGCCCTGATAGACGTCCACCGGGAATTGATCCATGCACTTGCCGTTGTTCAGCACTTCATCGCAGGCGGCGATGATGGTATTGGCGATACTTTTCGGAATGGTTTGCAGCTCTTTGTTTGCCATTGCTGCCGCTTTCTTCACCATTACCATGCCACGCACAAACTCAGGGATATCACTGATTTTGCTGTTGCTGATGTAGAAGTTTTCAATCGCTCTCAGAGTGTGAATACCATAGTAGGCATCCGCTGGAACTTCCCTGGTACCCAACAAATCTTCTTCGATACGAATGTTGTTTAACATGTGAACCTTCTTTTCAAGCTGCCGATTGATGTACTAAACGCACAGTACATATGTGGTTATGTCTATTTTCTGACCGACGATTATCCCCTGAATCGACCAGATACCCGGAATGATATGCTGATGATAGCGAATTGCCGTAACCTGGATCACTTATTATGGACCCGGTGACATGATATTTATCAATCTGTGAAATGAATCACCGCTTTAATATTTCCAGAAAAAATATCCGTGCAAACCGATTGAATTTTGACTAAACGCCTCCATCTCTGACAAACGCGAATCGCAAATTGTTACCGACAGGGGCCATAACGGCGTCTGCCACACAGGAGAAGCCAGTGCGCTGGATACCGTTAGCTGCAATCTTTCTTTATGTTTATATAGAGATTTCTATTTTTATTCAGGTCGCCCACGTGTTTGGCGTCCTGCTGACCCTGGTTCTGGTCATTTTTACATCGGTGATTGGCATGTCACTGGTGCGCAACCAGGGTTTCAAAAATTTCCTGTTAATGCAGCAGAAGATGGCCGCCGGGGAGAGTCCGGCAGCGGAGATGGTCAAAAGCGTGTCGCTGATTATCGCCGGCCTGCTGCTGTTGCTTCCGGGTTTCTTTACCGATTTCCTGGGGCTGCTGTTGCTGTTACCGCCGGTGCAGAAACACCTGACCCTGAAGCTACTGCCGCATCTGCGTTTTAACCGGATGCCGGGCGGCGGGTTTAGCGCCGGAACGGGCGGTGGGGAGACCTTTGACGGGGAGTATCAGCGTAAGGATGAGCAGCGCGATCGCCTGGACCATAAAGACGACCGTTGATATCAGTAGCCCGGCGGCGCTGCGCTTGCACGGGCCTACGAAACCGTAGATTCTGTAGGCCCGGTAAGCGAAGCGCCACCGGGCGTTAATTAAACCGCACCACGCTTCGGCAAGAACCACCACAATCCCGCCAGCATCACAATGGCGTACAGACTCTTCCATCCCACCATCGCCAGCAGCAGTAAACAGAGTACCCCACCAATCATCGCCAGCACTTTATAGCGTCCTTTTAGCAGGCGACATCCCGCCAGCATGCACAGCAGATAGATCATAATGAAGATGCCGTTGGCATAGACGATAAGCGCGTCGAGGTTGATATCCAGCCAGTAGATTGCCAGGGTGCTTATCACACAGCAGCCCAGCACCGCGTTCAGGGCGTTAAGCGGGAGCTGGCGTCTGGACAGGCGGGCGAGAGGGCTTTTGGGTTTGTACAGCGCCTGGGACCACACTAGCCGGGCAAAGCTCTGAATGTAGATATTCAGGCTGGCGAAGCAGGCGAGGTAACCAATCACGCAGGCAACCCACAGCGCTTTCACGCCAAATAGCTGGACCACGATGGCGGGAAGCGAGGCTGCCGCAGCCATATCGGCACCATAGGCAGTGAAATGAAGCACCAGCACCGTACAGGCCCAGTAGACCGTACCTGCCAGCAGCAGCCCTATCATCAGCGCCCGCGGGAAATCACGTTCCGGCTGTTTAAACTCTGAGGCCAGATGCGCAAAGGCTTCAAGACCGACGAAACACCAGAACATGACGGAAAGGGCTGCGAATAGCTGCAAATGATCGAGATCGGTTAAGGCAGGGAAGGGGATCTGTGTCACCTGAAGATCCCCTGCCCACCAGATAGCGGCAATCAGCGCCACAATCAGCACCGCCACCAGGGTTTGCAGGTTGGCGCTGGAACTGGCGCCGCGTGAGCCGACCCACCAGACGATGGCCAATGTACCCAGCTCAGCCAGTAAGAGCTGCGCGTCATGCCAGCCAAACAGCGCCTGGCCAAACCCCGTCGCAATATGCAGGGCGGCAGGTAAGCCCACGGGGATAACAGAAAGGAACAGCCAGCCGGTGACGCGCTCCAGACGCGGGCCAAATGCCATCCCGACAAAGTGAGCCACCCCACCGGCGCTCGGGAAGTGTCGCCCGAGAAGCGCAAAAACAATCGCCACCGGGAAGACCAGCACGATGAGCACCGGCCACGCCCAGAGACTGTTATCACCCGCCACCAGGGCCGCCAGCGCCGGTACGGCAAACACCCCCGTGCCTAATAAAGAGGTTGAAAGTAAGCCAACACCCTGCGCGAGTCCCAGCTCTTGTTTGAGTCCACTCATTCCATTGTCCTGCCGCCATCAAAAGAGAGGCGATGGTAACACTTTCACAAATTTTTTTTCGACTACCCCTTGAAGGGGTAAAACCCCATCCCCATCTCTCAGGGCACTAGCCGGAAAACCGCTTACGGCCCGGCGTCACCCATAACTGATAATGACTTTCTCAAAGGAGAGCTATCAATGAGTATTCGTCCGTTACATGATCGTGTGATCGTCAAACGTAAAGAAGTTGAAACCAAATCTGCGGGCGGCATCGTTCTGACCGGTTCTGCAGCAGCAAAATCAACGCGTGGCGAAATCATCGCTGTCGGTAAAGGTCGCATTCTGGAAAACGGAAATGTGCAGCCGCTGGACGTTAAAGTTGGTGACATCGTCATTTTCAACGATGGCTACGGTGTGAAATCCGAGAAGATCGACAATGAAGAAGTGCTGATCATGTCCGAAAGCGACATTCTGGCAATTGTTGAAGCGTAATCCGCGAACGACACTGAACATACGAATTTAAGGGAAAGATTAAAATGGCAGCTAAAGACGTAAAATTCGGTAACGACGCTCGTGTGAAAATGCTGCGCGGCGTAAACGTACTGGCAGACGCAGTTAAAGTGACCCTGGGCCCGAAAGGCCGTAACGTGGTTCTGGACAAATCCTTCGGCGCACCAACCATCACCAAAGATGGTGTTTCCGTAGCGCGTGAGATCGAGCTGGAAGACAAGTTCGAAAACATGGGTGCCCAGATGGTGAAAGAAGTTGCCTCTAAAGCGAACGACGCTGCAGGCGACGGCACCACCACCGCAACTGTACTGGCGCAGGCTATCATCACTGAAGGTCTGAAAGCCGTTGCTGCGGGTATGAACCCGATGGATCTGAAACGTGGTATCGACAAAGCTGTCGCTTCCGCTGTTGAAGAGCTGAAAGCGCTCTCCGTACCGTGCTCTGACTCTAAAGCTATTGCTCAGGTTGGTACCATCTCCGCTAACTCCGACGAAACCGTAGGTAAACTGATCGCTGAAGCGATGGATAAAGTCGGTAAAGAAGGCGTGATCACCGTTGAAGACGGTACCGGTCTGGAAGACGAACTGGACGTGGTTGAAGGTATGCAGTTTGACCGCGGTTACCTCTCCCCATACTTCATCAACAAGCCAGAAACTGGCGCTGTTGAGCTGGAAAGCCCGTTCATCCTGCTGGCTGACAAGAAAATCTCCAACATCCGTGAAATGCTGCCAGTTCTGGAAGCCGTTGCGAAAGCAGGTAAGCCGCTGGTTATCATCGCTGAAGACGTTGAAGGCGAAGCGCTGGCAACGCTGGTGGTTAACACCATGCGTGGCATCGTGAAAGTGGCTGCGGTTAAAGCACCTGGCTTCGGCGATCGCCGTAAAGCGATGCTGCAGGATATCGCTACCCTGACTGGCGGTACCGTTATCTCTGAAGAGATCGGTATGGAGCTGGAAAAAGCGACGCTGGAAGACCTGGGTCAGGCGAAACGCGTTGTTATCAACAAAGACACCACCACCATCATCGATGGCGTGGGTGAAGAAGATGCCATCCAGGGCCGTGTTACTCAGATCCGTAAGCAGATCGAAGAAGCGACCTCTGACTACGATCGTGAAAAACTGCAGGAGCGCGTTGCTAAACTGGCAGGCGGCGTAGCCGTTATCAAAGTGGGTGCCGCTACCGAAGTTGAGATGAAAGAGAAGAAAGCCCGCGTTGACGATGCCCTGCACGCGACCCGTGCTGCGGTAGAAGAAGGCGTGGTTGCCGGTGGTGGTGTTGCTCTGGTTCGCGTTGCAGCGAAACTGGCTGGCCTGACCGCTCAGAACGAAGATCAGAACGTGGGTATCAAAGTTGCGCTGCGCGCAATGGAAGCGCCACTGCGTCAGATCGTTTCCAACGCCGGTGAAGAGCCGTCTGTTGTGGCGAACATGGTGAAAGCGGGCGAAGGTAACTACGGTTACAACGCTGCTACCGAAGAGTACGGCAACATGATCGACTTCGGTATCCTGGACCCAACTAAAGTGACCCGTTCTGCGCTGCAGTACGCGGCCTCTGTTGCTGGCCTGATGATCACCACCGAGTGCATGGTCACTGACCTGCCAAAAGGCGATGCCCCTGATTTAGGTGCTGCTGGTGGTATGGGCGGCATGGGTGGTATGGGCGGCATGATGTAATCATGTTGTTCTGCACCTCGCAGAAATGAACAAACCCCCGGTCAGAAATGATCGGGGGTTTTTCTTTTGGTCATCTTTTAGGTATAAGGTTTAGACGCGGGCAGCACGTGCCCAGCTTATTGAAAACGAGGAATAACATGCGCGTTAAAGTGGGTGCAGGGATCGTAGCGGCAGCGTTGCTGCTGGCGGGGTGTAGTTCCGGTAACGAACTCTCTACTGGTGGGCAGAGCGTTCGCTTTGTAGAAGATAAGCCGGGCAGTGAATGTCAGCTGGTCGGTACCGCAACCGGTAAACAAAGTAACTGGCTTTCAGGGCAGCATGGCGAAGAGGGCGGTTCAATGCGCGGTGCGGCAAACGCTCTGCGTAATCATGCAGCGGAGATGGGCGGGAACGTGATTTATGGCGTAAGCAGCCCAACCCAGGGTTTACTGTCGAGTTTTGTCCCGACCGCCAGCGAAATGCAGGGCCAGGTTTATAAGTGCCCGAACTGATTTGATTGGTGCCTTTTTCAGTGATGAGAGGCACCTTTTTTATAAAAGCTATCAGGCGCTAATTTGTGCATTTATTTCTGAATAAAAAGACTTTAGATACTGCATGCACTCCTCCAGCGTCATCATTTTACCCGGCTCAGAAGGGAAGTATTTGCTAAATATCTGGCTGGGCTGGCACTGGGTATGAACTTCTATAAGTTTTGGATTTCTTTCAGCCATGCGCATTATAACGCTGTTTTCATGTTCTGATGGATGTGGGGCGCTGGTTTTAATTAAAGCACCAGAAATAATTTTCTTACCCTCGTCCGTATCGCAACAAAAAAGTATGGCCAAAGAGTGCGTAAAAAGATTAAGTTTCCACTCATCTGGAGAATAATATTGGTAGTCGACACCATGAGCTTTTGTCAAATCTACAGCACAAAGCATCAGAAAATCCATCGTTGAACTCAAATAATGAGTTACATCACTATCATCACAATTTTTTAACGTCTGCTGAATTCCTACTAAAAGCGCCTCTACCTGCATATCATCAATACGCAACGAGACTATCTGTTCATTCTGAAGTACCAGGATCAGCGTTGACCAGCTCTCTCCTGGTTTTAATGTAATCGACATTACGCGTTTTTCCGGGTTTGGTTGCTGTATTTCCGAAAGGTCGATCATTGGGGTATTAGATATTAAGCGCTCATTAAAAGCAGTAAGTTCTGTTTTATAAGCCTCGCCTTCATTATTGAGACGCTGCAGTACTGCTACCATTCTGTTCTGAAGGACTAATAGTAAATCAGCCAGCATCTGAACTTGAAAATAATATGTATGGCAAATTTCATTTTGCAGTTTGGTTTTAAGCATGAGAGCCATAAAACGTCCTTCATATTTAATCCCTGCAGTATTGAAACCAATAAATGAACCTTGCATGCGACTCTCCTTGTGTGCTGTTACGCTGAAATTAGTGTATTGGGTTGCGATAAATCAATAATGCGATCGGCTGAAGCAATAGTGGACGGCCGATGAGCAACAATAATTCGGGTAATACTTAAACCAGATATAGACTGGTTAATAGCAGATTCGTTTTTAAGGTCGAGATGGCTGGTTGCTTCATCCATAAATAAAATGCTGGGCTTACGATAAAGTGCACGTGCTATCAAAATACGTTGCTTTTGGCCGCCAGAAATACCTAAGCCAAGCTCACCCACAATGGTTTCATATCCCATCGGCATTTTCATTATTTCGTCATGGATGTTACAGCGACGTGCGCATTCGATAACAAAATCCATATCTGCGTTATCTTCAAAACCGCTGATATTTTCAATAAGCGATCCTGAGAATAGTCTGTCTTCCTGGAGTACGCAGGCCGTTCCCTGGCGAAAATTATTAAGCCCAATTTTCTGAATATCGAGGTTGTCCGCCAGAACATCACCAGTTGTCGGAGACAGCAGGCCACACATAACTTTTAACAGCGTAGTTTTTCCCACGCCGGAAGGGCCAACCAGAGCCACTGATTCACCGGGTTCGACGATGATATTTAAATTTGAGAAAATTGGCTGTGAGAACGGATCGTACTGATAGCTAAGGTTTTTTACCTCTAACTTAACGCCGGAATTTTCTGTAAAGATACGCCGCGAAGGCAACTCTTTTTCTGGTTCACTAAAAACAATCTCAGAAAGACGCTCATTATGTAATGACAGCATACGCAACTGCATGACCAGATCGACCAAACTGGATGCTCGCTGGGAGAATTGCCCACGATAGGCATTAAATGCCATAAACATACCGAGCGTCATATTATTTTCAATCACCATAATAGCGCCAAGCCAAAGCACTGCAACCTGATCGATAGAGGTAATTAAAGTATTGATACCGCCAAACATCATGTCGAAACGAGTCTGTTTTATACCAGCATTACAAGCATCGATATTAATGTTCAACCAGTGCTGTGAACGACGGTCTTTTAAATTCAATGCCTTGATCGTCGAAATACCATATAGTGACTCCATGAAGTGTGAACTGGAGCGAGCACCCTTTATAACCTGCTCTTCAGAAACTCGACGATAGAAACTATAGGTAGCGAATCGCATAATGGCATAGCACAATGTGAAACCTACAACCACCCAAACCAGCCAGCCGCCATAAAGCGTTAACATCACCAACAGGCCAATGGTCATTATTGTGTCGATAATGCCTGTCACAATACTATTAGTAAAAGTTGCACGAATAGTATCCAGCGATGAGAAACGAGACTGAATGTCACCTAAATGCCGTTTTTCAAAAAAGGATAACGGTAAACTCGCCAGATGATCAAAGAGCGTTGTTTTCCACTGAATATTGGTGAGGGTATTCAGCGTCAATGAAGTCCATGCCCGAAGCATGCTGATAAACATGCGGAATAGAGTAAAGAACACCAGACCAATACAGATAACTGACAGTAAGCTCTGATCGTGCGCCATAATAACATGGTCAGTGACCAGCTGTGTTCCAATCGGTAATAATAAACTGATAGCTTCAACCACTACCGAAAAAGCGAAGATTTTTAGCAGGACGGATTTCAAGCCTACAATATTACGCATAAGATCCAGCAGGCGTAGACGAGACTTAGCATGCTCTTGCTGGAAATTTTTGTCCGGCCAAAGCTCCAACGCAACGCCAGTGAAGTTGTTGGACATCTCCTGAATGCCAATAATTCTTTTGCCCAAAGCAGGATCATGCACTATGAAGCTATTCTTACGCACTTTAGTCAGTACAACGTAATGGTTCATACCCCAGTGGATAATGCAGGGGAGCTTTAGTTGTTTTATTTCATCGAGATCGAGAGAAAGCGCCCGGCTTTTCAGTCCAGTATGCTCAGCTGTTTTACTCAGAGACATTAGTGTTACGCCCTGAGAAGGACTGCCGTAACGGTGGCGGAAATTAAATAGATCAATATTGAGTCCGTAGAAGCCGCAAATCATAGCCAGGCAGGCAATCCCGCATTCTGATGCCTCTGACTGTAAAATAACGGGTGTTTTATGACGGATTGAAAAGTTAAGTTTATTTATAATCGTTTTAAAAATCTCTTTATTCATCAATCGGCCCGCTCACGCTTTGCATAATTTTATAGAAAGGGGTAAACATCCACATATAAAGAGGACGTTCCTCCAGGAAAACCACAGCCTGCGCCTTCAAACCATTTGAAAGCGTAAGTACTTTCCCATTATAATTAAATTCTTTATTTTTAATTTTTATAATGGCTTTATAAAGCGCTAAATCTTGCTGGTTAGAACCATTACTTACGTTGGTATATTCAGCCATCTCCTGTCTCGAGGCAGGAACTGATGAAAGCGTAAGAACTTCACCAGGGAACTGACCAAACTTATCCGCCGGGAATGCATCGTAGCGTATATTAATAATATCCCCTTTCTTAATGTAGGGGATTGCGTTATTTGGCAACCAAATTATTAGGTAATATTCAATGTTTCCTGTCGGTTTAATTTGCGCAAGACTGCTGCCATTTTCAACCATCTGGCCTTTAGTAACGGCCAAAGATTCTATTTTACCATCGATTGTTGCTTTGATAATAATATTGCCATTTGCATTTGACTCTACTAATTGGTTTTTAAAATCATTTATTTGATTGTTCTGGCCAGAAATTTGATTGTCAAAGTCGGCCGCTTTAGTAACTTTATCACTGTTCGCTTGTGTAAGCTGAGTTTCAAGCTGCATTTTTTGACTAACAAGAGACTGATAAGCGCTTTGTTGCTGAAAGTATAACGAATGTTGATAGTTATATTGGTCTTTTGTAATCAATCCATCTTTAAGATACTTATCGTAGCTGGCCAGGTTAGTATGCATTTTATTTAACCCTGCCTGAGTGTTTATCAACATGCGGCTAGTTTCTTCCAGTGAATCTTTTATAGTTGCAATTTGTTTTTCGATGGCACGCAATGTTTCTGATTTGTTATGCGAAAGTTTGCTAATTATATTTTCCGCATTCGCTATTTTTTGATCAATAACTTCGATCTGCGCAGTATTTACGTTACCATTAATGGTGCTACGCGAAATGTCCAGTTTATAAAGCGGCTGTCCTTTATTTACAATTTCGCCCACTTTGACATACTGATTAACAACAAAACCTTGCTGAGGAGCAAAGACGTTAACAGAGTGAGGGAGAGTGATAACTTCACCTCGAACATCAATACGTTGGGTAAAGGAGCAAAAAATAAGTGACAAAACAAGTACAGCAATAAAAGTAAAAGCCAGTAGAGTGACTATCCAGGCTGGCATTCCTGCTAATAGTAATGCCTTTCCTTTCCAGTGATTTTTTTTATATTCAATCGCTTCCCTGCGATAAATTTTTCTCAGCATAACTACCACTTATTTCTGCTTTAGTAATAAAGGCCTGAATTATCAGGCCTTATTTAAGTATAAAAGGATTTATACTATTTTTTTATATAACCATTCGGTTATACATTAGCTCCATGGAGCGAAGGTTCCACTAAAGAAACCGTTAGCGCCCGCAGAAGATTGCTCTAAAGCAAAATCCCAACCGCCCATGGCGCCATAAATAGCGCCGCCAATGGCACCGACTACCAGACCCCAAATCATCCCAACACCCTGACCAGCTGCGCCAACGCCAAGCAGACCACCGCCGTTACCGCCCTGGGAGCCGCCAATGATTGAGCCATACATAGCAAATGCTGCTCCAGTAATTAAACCGGAGGCAACCGCTTCAAAACCGTTGCTCACAACACTGGTAATTGCTGAGCCGAGAGAAGAAAAATCCCAGGAATAGCCACCAGAGATAGCTTCCATTTCAAATGTAGTTAAATTTTGCATGTTTAATCCTTTAAGTGGTATGTCAAAATATATTTCTTTTAGGCCATTCACTAATAACTGACCTGCTGAAAATATAACTTTTACTATGAGGTTGAGCAACTAAATTAAATATTAAGATATAATTAAATGGTCGTTTGTTTTCTAAAAAAAAAGAGATTTTCACAATCTCTTTTTTTTAATTTTGGATCTATTTACTCTTCTTGAATGACAACTTCTAGTATAGCTTTTACATTTCCTGTGGTGATTTCGTTGATATTGCTGCTCGATCTATAATAGTCTGCTGTAAAGGCAAAGGATTGAGATGTTGTTACATTATTAATATAGTATTTATCCATATCATAAAAAACGATTGGTTTGTTATCTTTTTTGAAAATAATGCCTACATTACTTGCTGCATTGGCACCAGTTAACATATTATCAATGATGCCATCACCATATGCGCTGGTTCCTGTTATGGGGTTGAACCAATAGGTTACTTTGTTACCCAGCGCGTTTGCTGGACAAAGTATATTCATAGTAATCGTTTTTTGAGCCGGAGTTATTCCTCCTCTTGATACTGATAGAAGTGTATTTTTTTCAATTCTATTTAGTGTTACCTGACTTGAGCCTGCAACTGATATATCACATGAGCTATCTTTAAAAGTGATATTACTGATTTTAACATTTGCGTTGACTAAAGTCCTCTCTGCAGGTTTTGGGTTAGTGACTAAATTGCCAACAGAGAAATTGATTGATGCATCAGCACTTGTTCCAGATATGTCAATAACAGATTTGGTTTTTATCAACCAAATCGTTATAAATTCATAATCATTATTAGACTTTTCGATCGGTACTATCGTTGATCCCACAACTGCAGGTTTTACCGAACCATTTTTGCTGGCTAAAATATCTGAAACCTGAAAACCGATGCCGTCAATACCGGTCGCATATACGGGCTTCCCTTGTAATCCAGTAACGCCCGGCACTTCAGGGGCGGTAGATGAAATTATATACTGATCACCCAAGACCTTACTACACGAGAAAGTTTTATAATGTCCAGTACCAAATTTCTTGCTGAATAATACCGAACCAACCGGAATAGATGGGTCGGTCGCTATTTTAGGCGATATGGAAAGGGTTAATAATTTGCTGCTGCCGTCATAAGTACACTTTGCCATAGCATCGCTATAACAAAATATAATTCCCAAAAAAAATAATACTTTCTTCATAAATTCAACTCCCTTGAAAGTCATTAGCGGCATATGGCATCAATTTGATTAACTCCACTGACACCCTCTTCCCTTGCCGATAAATCAAATGATGCACGGCATTGCTGAGCGGTGCTTTCTCCCCACTTGACATCGAGAATACCGGTTTGCTTAAGGCCAGAAAAGTAAACCATGCCAGCATCACCCACTATGTTAGTTTGCTTGCTAATATCATTTAACAACAATGCAATGGCACCAAAAGGAACGTTTTTACCATCATTTGTTTTAAGATGGATAAAAGCACGCTGCCCAATTTTTCCTGAATAATTTGTGCGCACTATAGCTCCGCGGGTGGGTACCACCGTTTGAGTTGTTTCCGGTAATTCCATATTATCAGCCAACGTTGAGCTATCCAGCGTAATATCAGTCCGGCGGTAAGGCGTTACATATGGAACAATTGCATAGCCGCGATAATCTGTAGAAATGGTGGCATCGTTAGTCAGTTTTACATCATTTAACCCAGGTGCTTTTACCAGAACTGCAGCGTCGGTTATATCCTGACCAAAAGTGAGGCCATCAGCATGGGCAATAACGCTTCCGCTGGCACCATAATCAATACGCTGACTATTACGATTATAGCTATAACCCGCGTTAATACTACCTCGTGAGCCGTTATAGGTTGCGCGCATATCGCCGCTATAGTAATCCTCTCGGTTGCTGTACCCCTGCTGAATACTCCACTCCAGGCTATCATTTTCGAGCCCGATACCACCGATAGCGACAGATTGATCAGTTGAGCCGGGATTACTGTTGGTTAACTGATAGCTGGTATAGGTGCCAGGCAGCCAGTTACTCAGAGGAACAGTTACTGTCAGATTTACCCGCTGGTCGTCCTGAGCATCTTTGCCTGAACTGTTGCCATTCCAGGTATAGCGGTTATAACTGTAACCGAGATAATAAGTAATGCTGTTCCAGCCACCGTTATAGCCGATGCTTATCGATTTGTTGGTGCGCTTATTATCCCAATAATCTTCAATAAGTCCGCTGATTGATAAACTTCCCAGGCCTTTTCCTAAGTTTTGGTTTACTGTCAAATTTGTTCTGTTGCGCAGTGCGCGGCCAGCTGAGTAGCTACCGTCATTAGAATAGGTATCCAGCACATCAGTTAATGTATTGAAACCTTTTGTAGAGTAACGATAACCCGCAATGGTAATGTTAGTCCCTGTTTCAATAATGTTTTTACCGTAGCGTACCCGCCAAGATTGCCCGGATGTTTTTTCCTGGTCGCGTTTTTTTGACCATGCCTGGATAACATCCACAGAGATGGCACCGAGATCGCCAAGATTATAACCAAGGCCTGCTGAAATGGACTGGTAATGTGAAGAGAACTGGGTTCCCCCATAAACTGTTGTACTACTGGTCGCCCCATAGCTGGCCGTGGCTTGGGTAAACGGTGTTTCATCAACACTGTTATCGTAGGGACGGTATTTACCTGAGGTAATTTCATACTCAACTTGTTTTTCACGAAGCATCAGCGGGAGCGTCGCAAATGGCACGACAAAGTTTTGTGTTGTACCATCGGATTCTTCGACAGTGACATAGAGATCGCCGCTACCACCGCTGGGGTACATGTCGGTAATCTCGAAAGCTCCAGGTGCGACGTAAGTCTGATACACCTGGTAGCCGTTCTGTTTAATCACCACACGGGCATTGGTTTTTGCGATACCGCGTACGATCGGCGCATAACCACGCATACTTTCTGGTAGCATGCTGGTATCTGTCGCTAATTGCAGGCCTGTAAAGGGAACGCTATCAAAAATGTTAGACAGTGAAGAGCTTTCCCCGATTACCAGATTACTGTTAAGTGAACGGATACTGCGTTGCATATAAAGATAGGCAGAATCCCATGCTCCCTCATCACTACGGGTTTTATTCCAGGTACTGAGATTGCGGATACGCCATGCCCCTACATTCAGCCCGGACTGTAGGTTCAGGCTATAATATTCATCCTTGGACTCAAGATCCTCTGAACCGCTGAACTGATAATTCACCAGCAGCGCATTGATGCCGTCATCAAATTGCTCTGGAGGTATATATCCCTGAGCGGTTGTAGACATCGCAGCCTGGGGGATCGAAATATTAAGCCGCTGTGTTGCAAAGTCGAATACGGTTTCAGTATCAGGAATTACATTAAGGTTGGCGCACCCTTGCTTATTTTCCTGTAAAGCGGGAAATGAACTCACTTTGACGCCATACCTGGATAACATCTCCAGGCTTAAACAAGGGGCAAGTTTAAGTTGGTCGTCATTAGCGTTGGCATTGCTGTCAATAACAAAATTAATGCTTTTTGTCTCAAGGTAACGACCATTAAAGATGATATCTACACGGTACTCCCCTGGTGCCTGGGCATGTCTGTTCTGAAAAACTGATAAATCTGGAATATCTAAGGGACTGCCATTATTTGCAGAGTTAATAAATGCGGGATCAAAGAAATCGCGTGCATATGCCTTATTGTTTAATTCGTGGTACAACGCACAAAGCATTGCCAAACACAGAGTTGATAACTTTAATAGCCCTTTATTTTTATTTTTCATAGACACATCCCTTTTTATTGCTAACATCTATCACAAAGGTGAAGAGTATAAAGATCCTGCTCCGCCATAATCATTTACTATCTTCCAGCTAATACTGGATGCATTGATGTCTTTAATATCAATTTTCTTAGTCGAGAATGGCGATATTGTTCTCACATCAAGGTTTATATCTGTATTTCCAAGATTAACCATATTAAAGTAGTAAAAAAATGGAGTAGGATTCTTAAGCGTTATGGTTTTACCGGACTTACGCCATTCCAGTTTTTTTGCTTCAGTGTTCGGCGATAAACTATTTATTGATTTCGGCCGATAAATGAGGCGCATACGATGACGAACTGCAAGCTGAATGGTGTTATTATTAGCATAGGTATTATCAGAAGGGGGAATCGCCATCACGTTGAAAAAGAATAAAGATTCGCGGTCATCTGGTGCATCAACTTTAGTTGTAGCAAAAAGACGTACCGTATTTTGCTGTTTAGCTTCCAGACGAAACAACGGAGGAGTGGCTAGAAATGAAGGTGATTTCCCTGCCGGAGTCTCAACCCATGATTTAATTAAATAAGGCATGTCATCTTTGTTTTCAATTTGTGCGGTGATTTCACGCGAACCTTCTTTGTAAAGATAGCGAGTTGACTCAATTACAATGCCAGCATGAGCGAGATTACTTACTAATAATGTGCACGCCAGGTTAACGATAAATAGAATAGTTCTGAGCATACGGATTTCTCAAACAGAGAGAGCCTGAGCGCATACGCCCAAGCTCTAAAAGGATATTACTTGGTGGTGTAATCGATAGTAAAGGTTGCTACACCTTTAACCGGACCTTCAGTGACAGAAGTTGTTGAGTTAACTTTTACATAACCGGTGGTATAGTTCAAATAGGTCACTTTACCAGCCGTGTAAGATTCATTCATAACATTACCATCGAAGGATACGCGGGAACCATCGCTAACCTTCTGAATACCAATGCCGATACCAGCAGCGCCGTTTTCTGCAATATTGTCCAGGATGTCAGCGCTTGAACTGGTAGTACCGGTTACGGCAACGGTCAGGCCATTTACGTTGGAAGCATTCGAGCTGCCCAGAGCACAGTCTTTAACTTCAAAACCGAACTTCTGTGCTTTAAACAGAGTATTTGCTGCCTGTCCATTTGCTTCACTTGTGGTGACAGTAGCCAGACGAACAATACCGTTGTTCAGGGTACCAGTCGGAGTCACGACGCAAGAAGTAGAGGAGTCAGAAACTTCACCAAGAACAGTCACTTCTGCATTGTTAATTGCCAGAGCCTGTGCGCTTACAACTGCAGAAGCAGCAACCATTACAGCTACGATTGTTTTTTTCATTTGTTTAATCCATTTAAAAGTACTAGGGTCCTAAATAGTTGCCAGCCTTACGGTTATCGTTATTAAGATAATAACTAATACTAATAACAATTTTTATTAATACTAACGTGGTTGACACTATAGTTACTTGCTTGCCATTCCATAAAGCACAAATCGTGTTCGAAACACGTATACTGTTGCCCGGTGGAAGCTACATAAATTAAAAATGTTCTCTCCAAAAAAAGCATGTGAATGTTTCATCATTTTACTTTCGCAATGGTGATTCATATTGTGTTTAGCCAAGGTGAAGAAGGAGATGGTTAATGTGAAATCAGAATTATCATTTTTATCTGGATGTGATAATCTTCATTCATATAAGCCAAAGCACATGCACCTGGTGTTTAAAGTATCTTTTTTCAAAGAGTTATGTATCTATCATGGTTTATGTTTATGGTTTTTGGTGATGTATTGTTATTTTGCATAAATAAAGGGTAGGGAGATTCTTTATGTTATTCAATTCTTACATGATAAATGATAAAGTTATATTTAATGTGAATAAGAGTGAACTTCAGTCATTAACGGATAATGGTGTTACGGTGACCTTAAATGCGCCTACAGCGCGATGTTTGCAGCTATTACTTGATAGTTCCGGAAAAGTGATTTCGCGTGAGAAATTTTTGGATGAGGTTTGGAATGCGAGAGGAGTGGTGGTTTCAGAAAATACGTTTTACCAAAACATTTCACTCCTCAGGAAATCTTTAATCAGAGCCGGGCTCAATAACGAAATAATTATAACGGTAAGAAGACGTGGTTTTGTTATTTCTGAAGGAACGGTAATCAAAATGCTTCCTCCAGACGAGAAGGCAAGTTCTGGGGATCAAATTCTTCATAAGAGAATTATTCAGGATGTAAATAAAAGTCAGTTGCTAGCAATACAAACGGGACTACCAAAGAAAAAAATGGAGGGTTATTCATATAATATATCAAAGCTTTCAGTAAAACTGTCATTTTTAACACTTGTATTAATGGGGTTTATGACAGTAGCTAATATAATAATATGTTTCATTTAAATGAAGGGGGAATGATTTTATAGAAGCTTGTGAGGATCTTTTTTATTATTTATCCCAAGTGTTAATGTGACTGTTTTAAAAACCCAAAGCATGAGATCCCGCTTTTTAACGGGGTGGAGCGTGCGTCGGATGGTGTTACGTTTGAGGCTGCAGGTTGTGGGAGTGCACTTTCTTACTATTGCCTATTAGTGCAAACCCCAATTCCGAACCTTTCATAAACTTTTTTGCTGAAGTGAAGATAGCATCAACGGATATTGCCCACTGTTTCATATGATGGGTCCTTTTTAATAATATTCAGCCAGCCCCCATACTTCTGAAAGGAGATAGGGGGCTACCGGTATTTGTTACGGCCGAAAGAAGGCTCAGGAACGCTGCTTCAGGCCCAAATCCAGCGGCGTCTTACTGGGCTCCCCCCCAATCTCACGCGCCAGCTTAGGCACCATATAACCGGACACCAGGGTTAACAATTCACGCATTATGGCGCGCGCTTCTTCATCATCGACCATAAAGTGCGCCGCACCCTGCACCTTATCCAGTACATGGATGTAATAGGGCATTACCCCGGCATCAAACAGGGCATTACTCAGGTCGGCCAGCGTTGCCGCACTGTTATTCACACCACGCAGGAGAACGCTTTGATTGAGTAATGTCACGCCAGCACGTCGCAGTTTTGCCATTGCAGCCCGAAACGTATCGTCAATCTCGTTGGCATGGTTGATATGGTTGACCAGCAAGATTTGCAGCGAAGAACGCGCCAGCCGGTGAGTCAGCTCATCGGTAATACGTGCCGGGATCACAATGGGTAAACGGCTGTGAATGCGTAGCCGCTTGATGTGCGGGATCGCTTCCAGCTGCGTAATTAACCACTCCAGCTCATGATCTTTCGCCATCAGTGGGTCACCGCCAGAAAAGATGATCTCATCCAGCTCCGGATGAGCGGCGATGTAATCAAGCGCCGTCTGCCAGTTACGCTTGTTCCCCTGGTTATCGGCATAGGGGAAGTGGCGACGGAAACAGTACCGGCAATTTACCGCGCAGCCGCCCTTAACCAGTAACAGTGCGCGATTACGGTACTTGTGCAGTAAACCGGGCACCACGCTGTTCTGCTCTTCAAGGGGATCGGTGCTGAAGCCGGGGGCGGCGATAAACTCATCCTGCGCGGTCAGCACCTGTTTTAAAAGCGGATCGTCAGGGTTGCCTTTTTCCATTCGCGCAACAAAAGCGCGGGGAACACGCAGCGCAAACAGACGTTTTGCGTCACGCCCGGCAAGGAGTTTTTCGTCAGCGTCTACATTCAAAAGACGGAGTAGTTCATCAGGACTGGTGATTACATCGGCAAGTTGCAATAACCAATCTTCTCTGGACGGGGTATTTAGGGTTACAATATGCGCCATTTTGTGGCTTAGCTACCAGTTAACAATTTCAGAGGGCCTTATGGCGACTTACTATAGCAACGATTTTCGTGCCGGTCTTAAAATCATGATGGATGGCGAACCGTACGCGGTTGAAGCCAGCGAATTCGTTAAACCAGGTAAAGGTCAGGCATTCGCACGCGTTAAGCTGCGCCGCCTGCTGACCGGTACCCGTATCGAGAAAACCTTCAAATCCACCGACTCTGCCGAAGGCGCAGACGTTGTTGATATGAACCTCACCTACCTCTACAACGACGGTGAATTCTATCACTTCATGAATAACTCTACTTTCGAACAGCTCTCTGCTGACGAGAAAGCCGTTGGCGACAGCGCGAAATGGCTGCTGGATCAGGCGGAGTGCATCGTGACCCTGTGGAACGGCCAGCCTATCGCTGTGACCCCACCAAACTTCGTTGAGCTGGAAATCGTTGAAACCGATCCAGGTCTGAAGGGTGACACCGCAGGTACTGGCGGCAAGCCAGCTAAACTCTCTACCGGTGCTGTGGTTAAAGTTCCACTGTTCGTCCAGACTGGCGAAGTGATCAAAGTTGACACTCGCTCTGGTGAATACGTTTCTCGCGTGAAGTAATTCATTTCGGGATGTTGGGCGCAGCACTCTGCTGCGCCTTACCATTCTAAAGAAGGGTCATGGAAGATGTCGCGTCCACTCAAAATTATCCTGATGACAATGATTGCCAGCGCTCTGCTTTCCGGCTGCAACACCGCCCGTGGTGTTGGGGAAGATATCAAAAGCCTGGGTAACGCAATTTCGCACGCCGCCTCCTGATACTTTCTACTTTTCCTAAAAATTCTTCCTTTTCCGTCACTCGTCGGGATCCTGGCTATGCTTATGTTGCTGTACACAATAACTTTGCCTAAAAAAGGAAGACATTATGCTTAAGAAAACATGTGTAGCGATCTTTTCTGTCCTGGTGCTTTCATCTGTATTAACCGCCTGTAATACCACTCGCGGCGTCGGTGAGGATATCTCCTCTGGCGGCAGCGCGATTTCTGGCGCAGCAACTAAAGCACAGAACTAAAGCACAGGCGTAATTTTGGGCGGTACGGTGCTGAATATCCAATCGCCGTACCCTCAGTTTACCGCTCAGGGCAGTGACAGAAACGGCGAGTACCGGGTATCCATGTGCAATTTCATCCGAATATTGCGCTTGTAGGTATAAACCGTTTTTCCATGAATCCTCAGTTTGCTGGCAATGATGTGGTTGCTGGCACCCTCCATCCATAGCATTAACACCTTCTCCTCCTGGCGCGTTAATAGTGGCGTCGCGACGGGCCCTTGCTCACTGACTTCCTGCGCGGCTAAGGCTTTATTAACCGTCTGTGCCAGCATCTCCAGCCGGACCGTTTTAGACAACGATGCCCATAATGGGAACGTATCTAAAAATGCTGACATTTCAGGATGTTCTTCGGAATGCAGCAAAATGAAAGGTATGGTTTCACTGGCGCTCATCACCGAAGAAAGCTGCTGGATGTGCTGAATATCTGACATAAAGCCTTGAAAATCAGCGATGACTAGCGCCGGTTTCCACTGCAGAATATGCTCTCTGGCAAGATAGAGATTGTTAAGGCCCGTCACCAACACGGGTGAAGGAAACAGCCCTGAATGATTGATCCACATTTCCAGGCCCTTACGGGTGTAATGACACCGGTCAATCAAGAGAATTTTGAACATTTTATTTCGCAATTGGCAAAGTAGGGTCGCTTCCTGCTATCAGGAAGAGCCTCATCATAAAGAAGTCGGATGAGTAATAAATGACTGAATTTCGCAGCGAATTGCGTCTATTTCCTGGCTTTAATATCTCAACTATTGAATAAAACAAACGAGTTGAAAAATGAATTCAGGCTCTTCACAATAGGAAATTCCTATCCCTTACAGGACGACCTGTAAGTGTTTCTTTCATCGGGGACGGCCCCAGACTGTTATTTAAGTTAAGGAGCCTCATATGTCCTGGATCATTCTTTTTATTGCCGGTTTACTCGAAGTGGTATGGGCCATCGGCCTGAAATATACCCACGGCTTTACGCGCCTCACCCCCAGCGTGATTACCGTTTCCGCCATGATTGTGAGCATCGTGCTGCTCTCCTGGGCCATGCGTTCGCTGCCGGTGGGCACGGCTTATGCCGTATGGACGGGGATTGGTGCGGTAGGGGCAGCTATAACCGGGATTTTACTGCTGGGCGAGTCCGCGAGCCTGGCGCGTATCGCCAGTCTCGCATTGATTGTTGCCGGTATTATCGGGCTGAAGCTCAGCACCCATTAATGGGTCTGCTCAACCCAGATAAACTTACTGACATCAAATCCCTGACGCGTTGCGGAATTCAGTAACGCTTGTTTCACCTCATCTGAAATCGTCGGTGTGCGGGAGAGGATCCACAGGTAGTCACGATCTGGCCCGCACACCAGCGCATGCCGGTAATCTTTATCCAGCGCAATCACGTTATAGCCGCCATAAAAGGGGCCTATGAAGGAGACTTTCAGCGCTGCGGTATCAGACGCGCCGGTAAAGTACGCCTTGCCCGTCACCTTCTGCCACATGCCGCGTGCAGGATTGTAGCCCCGGTTGATCACCTGAATTCCCCCGTCTTGCATCAGGCTGTAATTCGCCGTCACTTTTTCCAGTCCACGTTCAAAACGGTGGTCAAAGCGGGCAATTTCATACCAGGTACCAAGGAATCGCTGGACTTCAAAAGGACGAACGACCGTCACGCCCCGGGGTGGGGTAGGGGAGCTACAGGCAACAACCAGAAACGCAACGGTAACTGCGGCGATGACAGGCAGGATGCGCATAGGAATATCCTTACAGGATTTTTGTTAAGTGTAGAACCTGTCAGGAATTTTGCTCTCCCACCGGCAGGCGGGAGAGCGGGGGAGAGATCACATAAAGACGACGGCAACCAGCGTGACGACGCTCAGAATAGCCGCCAGACCGTAGAACACCCATTTACCGTTAGGCACGTGGATCTTCAGGTCATGCATGGCGTGATGGATACGGTGCAAACCGCACCACAGCGGCAGAACAATCATCAGGAAGATGAATACCCGACCAATAAAGCTGTGGGCAAAGGCCAGCACCCGCTCGTAGCTCAGCGCATCGCCAGGATAGAGCCCCAGCGGCAGCATAATGCCTACCAGCAGAATAATGACCGGCGCGATAATGGCGCACCACATGCCGCCTGCGCCAAAAAGCCCCCAGAAGAGGGGTTCATCGGAGCGTTTTGGATTTGGATTAATCACGGTGCTCTCCTTACCAGAACAGGGCTACGCCAAGAATCACCACGGTTACTACCGCAGTCACCACCCAGAGTCCTTTAATGACTGGCTCTGGCCCAAGTTTTTCGTTTTTCACGATAATATTTGCTGCTTTTGGCGCCAGTTCAAACCAGGTTTTGGTATGCAACAGCGCCGCCGCCAGTACGATGATATTGAGGATCACCACAATCGGATTCTGCAGGAATCCGACGAAACCGGCCCAGCTTTCCGGACCGTGTTTAAGGGCAAACAGGCCGTACATCAACTCAATACTGAACCACACCGCCGGTACTGCCGTGCCTTCACGCAGCATATAGAAGCGATAAAACGGCAGATTTTTCCACCAGGTGGACGGCATCGGCCGTACATAGGCTTTGCGTTTAGTCGTCATCATGCACTCCTTAGCGTGGTTTCAGGGTGGCAATAAGAAAGTCTTTCGAACTTTCCACCTTACCCTGTTGGATCGCGGCGGCCGGATCGACATGCTTCGGACAGACTTCCGAGCAGTAGCCGACAAAGGTACAGGTCCATACGCCGTTCTGGCCGTTCAGCTGCGTCATACGTTCCTTCTTGCCGTGATCGCGGCTGTCTTCGTTGTAGCGGTGCGCCAGGGTAATGGCTGCTGGCCCGATAAACTCCGGATTCAGGCCAAACTGCGGGCAGGCGGCATAACACAGACCGCAGTTGATACAGCCGGAGAACTGGTGGTATTTGGCCATCTGCGCCGGGGTCTGTTTGTTCGGCCCTTGGTCTGGCGTGCGCGGGTTACCAATGATGTACGGCTTAATGGCTTCCAGGCTTTCGATAAAGTGGGTCATGTCGACCACCAGATCGCGCTCAATCGGGAAGTTCCCCAGAGCTTCGACTTTCATGCCCTTCGGGTATTCACGCAGGAAGGTTTTACAGGCCAGCTTCGGCACCTTGTTGACCATCATGCCGCAGGAGCCGCAAATGGCCATACGGCAGGACCAGCGATAGCTCAGGTCCGGCGCCAGATTGTCTTTGATGTAGCCCAGCGCATCCAGCAGGGAGGTCTGTTCATCGTAAGGCACTTCATAGAAAGCACTGTGCGGGGCGCTATCCACTTCCGGGTTATAGCGCACCACTTCGACTTTCAGGGTTTGCATCTCAGCCATTCGCCGTCTCCTTCTTATCGGCTGCTTCCGCTTCTGCCCCGTAAACGCGTTTCGCCGGTGGCAGCGTGGTGATTTTCACGTCGCTGTAGTCCAGACGGGTCGTGCCGTCCGCATCGCGATAAGCGAGGGTGTGCTTGAGGAAGTTCACGTCGTCACGCTCGGTGCAGCCTTCGTCCAGACGCTGATGCGCGCCGCGCGACTCTTTACGCGCCATGGCGGAGTGCGCCATACATTCGGCCACATTCAGCCCGTGGCCCAGCTCAATGGTGTAGAGCAGATCGGTGTTGAAGACGCTGGAGGTATCCGTCACCCGCACGCGTTTGAAGCGCTCCTGCAACTCAGCCAGCTTATCGATGGTTTTCTGCATCAGCTCCGGCGTACGGTAAATTCCGCAGCCCTCTTCCATAGAGAGTCCCATCTCATCGCGGATCTTCGCCCAGTTTTCGCTGCCTTCCTGATTCACCAGATTTTTCAGGCGCTGCTCGACATCGGCTGCCTGCGCATCAAGCGCGGCGCCGTTCGCCTCACCAGCAGCAGCGGCGCGCGCAACGGCCTGCTCCCCGGCCAGACGGCCAAACACCACCAGTTCCGCCAGCGAGTTTGAACCCAGGCGGTTAGCCCCGTGCAGGCCAACGGAGGAGCATTCGCCCACTGCAAACAGGCCCTGAATGCGGGTTTCACACTGCTGATCGGTTTCAATACCGCCCATGGTGTAGTGTGCGGTGGGACGCACAGGAATCGGATCTTTAACCGGGTCGACGCCGACATAGGCTTTGGACAGTTCGCAGATGAACGGCAGACGTTCCAGCAGTTTTTTCTCACCCAGGTGGCGCAGATCGAGGTAGACCACATCCCCGCGCGGGGTAGAGATGGTGTTGCCTTTGCGCCACTCATGCCAGAAGGCCTGAGAGACTTTATCGCGCGGGCCAAGCTCCATATATTTGTTCTTCGGCTCGCCAAGCGGGGTTTCCGGGCCCATGCCATAATCCTGCAGATAGCGATAGCCGTTTTTATTGACCAGAATACCGCCTTCACCGCGGCAGCCCTCGGTCATCAGGATCCCGGAACCCGGCAGGCCGGTCGGGTGATACTGTACAAACTCCATGTCGCGCAGCGGAACGCCGTGCTGCAACGCCATGCCCATCCCGTCGCCGGTCACGATGCCACCGTTGGTGTTATAGCGGTAGACACGCCCGGCCCCGCCGGTCGCCATCACCACGGCATTGGCGCGGATCTGGACCAGCGTACCTTCCATCATGTTCATCGCCACCAGGCCGCGAGCCTGGCCGTCATCGACCAGAATATCGAGGACGAAATGTTCGTCGAAGCGCTGGATCTGGGGGTACTGGAGTGACGTCTGGAACAGGGTGTGGAGCATGTGGAAGCCGGTCTTATCGGCGGCAAACCAGGTACGCTCAATTTTCATACCGCCGAAGCGCCGCACGTTGACGCTGCCGTCATCCCGGCGGCTCCACGGACAACCCCACTGCTCAAGCTGGGTCATTTCCGTCGGACAATGATGAACGAAATAATCAACGACATCCTGCTCGCATAGCCAGTCGCCGCCGGCCACCGTGTCGTGGAAGTGATAATCAAAGCTGTCATGATCCTGCGCGACGGCGGCGGATCCCCCCTCGGCGGCAACCGTATGGCTGCGCATAGGATATACTTTTGAAATCAGGGCGATTTTAGCGTTCGGATTAGCCTGGGCTGCAGCTATCGCTGCGCGTAATCCTGCTCCGCCAGCGCCTATAATGGCAAGATCGGCTTGAAAGGTATGCACGACATTCCTCCAGATTTTTGATATTCGCATCACGACTACCCTTGGGTAGTGCAGGGCCCAGGAGGGCAAATGCGAAGGCGATTCCACTGCTCCTTTATGGGTAACGCAGTATAGCCGCAGGGAAAGAAGGGAAATTTGACGTGTTCGATTTTTTTGCGGTTATTTCCCTTCATTTATCACTGCAATTGATGAATTGCGTCACGTAATTATTGGAGGTTATGAAAACCCTAAAATTCATTGGGCAAAATTTGTCTCCGCCCTGGGTTGCGAGTAGACTTCGTCCCCTTGTCTGAAATCGGAGAAATTCTCATGAGCGAAACGGCCACCTGGCAGCCGAGCGCATCCATCCCCAATCTGTTAAAACGCGCTGCAATTATGGCGGAGATCCGCCGCTTCTTTGCCGACCGCGGAGTGCTGGAGGTGGAAACGCCCTGCATGAGTCAGGCGACGGTCACGGATATTCATCTGGTGCCGTTTGAAACCCGTTTTGTTGGCCCTGGTCACTCTCAGGGGATGAATCTCTATCTGATGACCAGCCCGGAATACCATATGAAACGCCTGCTGGCAGCCGGGTGTGGCCCGGTGTACCAACTGTGCCGCAGTTTCCGCAACGAAGAGATGGGGCGTCATCACAATCCGGAATTCACCATGCTGGAGTGGTACCGTCCGCACTATGACATGTACCGCCTGATGAACGAGGTGGACGACCTACTGCAACAGGTGCTGGAGTGCCCGGAAGCGGAAACGCTCTCTTATCAGCAGGCTTTCCAGCGTCATCTGGAGATTGATCCGCTCTCGGCTGACAAAACGCAACTGCGTGAAGCGGCAGCGAAACTGGATCTCAGCAATATTGCCGATACCGAAGAAGATCGCGACACGCTGCTGCAGATGCTCTTTACCTTTGGTGTTGAGCCGCAGATTGGCAAAGATCGTCCGACCTTCGTCTATCACTTCCCGGCAAGCCAGGCGTCACTGGCGCAAATCAGCACGGAAGATCACCGCGTGGCGGAGCGCTTCGAGGTTTACTTTAAAGGTATTGAACTGGCGAATGGTTTCCATGAGCTGACCGATGCCCGGGAGCAGCAACAGCGTTTCGAACAGGATAACCGCAAGCGTGCCGCACGCGGCCTGCCGCAACAGCCTATCGACCACAACTTACTGGGTGCGTTAAAAGCGGGCCTGCCGGACTGCTCCGGTGTGGCGCTGGGTGTCGATCGTCTGGTGATGCTGGCGCTGGGCGCCGAGCAACTGGGTGATGTGATTGCGTTTACCGTAGATCGCGCCTGAGATGTTGTTTGCCCGGCGGCGCTGCGCTTGCACGGGCCTACGGATTTTGTAGGCCGGGTAAGCGTAGCGCCACCCGGCATTTGCACTACAAACTCCCCGCCGGGCGCTGCTTCGCCGCCGACGTCAAGGTTCTTCCCGTCTTACGTCCATCCAGCGTTTCCAGGCGCATCTGGAACGGTGGGAACGGCATATCGATGCCGTGTTCACGGAAGCCCGCCAGAATCAGCTGGTGGATCTCATGACGCAGCGGCATACGATGGCCCATCTCCGCCGCGTAAATACGCAGTTCGAAAATCTGGATCCCCTGCTGTAAATCCACCAGGAACACTTCCGGCTCCGGGGTGCTGATCACCAGCGAGCAGCGCTCGGCCGCCGTGTAGAGGATCTGCGTTACCTCTTCGCTGTTGGCATCCGACGGTGCCGGCACGGTCAGGACCACACGCGTGACGGAGTCAGACAGCGACCAGTTAATAAACTGCTCGGTGATAAACGCCTTGTTTGGCACGATGATCTCTTTGCGGTCCCAGTCGCTGATGGTGGTAGCGCGGGTGTTGATTTTGGTGATGCTCCCGGTCAAATCGCGGATCGTCACGGTATCGCCAATACGAATCGGCTTTTCAAACAGGATGATCAGGCCGGAGATAAAGTTGGCGAAGATCTCCTGCAAACCAAACCCGAGCCCCACCCCGAGCGCAGCCACCAGCCACTGCAACTTCGACCACTCAATGCCGATCATCGAGAAGCCCACCAGCCCGCCAAAGAGCATCAGCAGGTATTTGGTGATGGTGGTGATGGCGTATCCGGTTCCTGGGGTCAAATCCAGATGCTGCAACAGGGCCAGCTCCAGCAGCGCCGGGAAGTTCCGGATCAGCTGGGTGGTGATGATGAAGACCAGAATGGCAATCAGGACTGCGCCGAGCGTAATCGGCTCCAGACTCTCCACGCCCTGTACCGTCGAGGTTACATCCCAGAGGGTGATGTTCTCCAGGAAGCCAAACGCCGAATGAATTTCCGACCACAGGAAGATAACGGAGAGCAGGGCGATCAGCATCAGGATGGATCGTACCAGCCGCAGTGACTGGGTACTGATGGCATCCAGATCCAGCTCGGTTTCATCTACCTCTACTGCCCCCTCGGTACTGAGCATGTGAGGTGGCTCCTCTTCACCGCGCGCACGCTGGGCGAGGATTTCGGCCCGGCGGTTTTTCGCCCGGTCGAAGGCCAGGCGACGGCGCTGGATCAGCATCCAGCGGCGGATCACGTGGTAGACCACCAGCAGCAGGAACCAGATCGCTACCGAGGTCTCAAGACGCGCCAGCAACGCCTGAGCGGTGGCCAGATAGCCGACGGCCGCCGCGAGGATCGCCGCCAGCGGGGCGCCGAGCAGCAGATTCCACAGCATATGGTTGACCATGTTATCGCCGCTACCCTCTTTGTCGAGATAGAGCGGGATCCCGGCCTTCTTCAGGCTCAGCGTCACCACCGCAAGCGCACCGCAAATCAGCATAAAGCAGAGGCGACCCAGCGAGCCGGAAAACTCCCGATCGTTGAGGTTATCAAACATGATCAGCGCCATAATCAGCGGCACGATAAGCCCGATGCTCATCAGGTAGTAGCGCATGGCCCGCGCCACGCGATTACGCGGCCAGCCAAAGTGGGCGACAAACAGCCCGTTCGGACGCGCGAAGGTGGCGCAGATCATCACCACCCACAGCAGCGGCACGGTAGCCGTTACCCCGAAACCTATCGCCACCGCCAGCGGGTAAGGCCAGGCTTCGCGCAGGCCATAACCCAGGGTCATCCACAGCACCGGCAGCGGTGAGGCAACCAGAATCGACCAGAAAACCGTGCGCAGCGTGAGCCAGAAATGATCCTGCGTCACCTTGCCTACACGGGCGCTGGAGCGGTCAAGGAAGCGGGTGAAATGGCGACGCGAATAAATGCTGAATCCGACCAGGATCAGCGCCCCCAGCAGCGGGAAAATCGTCTCCTTGCTGGTGAGCATCATAATGCTGGCTTTGCCAAGCTGGCTGAAGGTATCCAGCGAAATCAAGCGGCGCAGGTCCTGAACAATATCAATCGGCCAGGAGAAGGAGACGGGGCGCACGTCCGAGGTCCAGAACAGATAGCGGTGGGTCGCCTCGTTGACCTCTTTTAACGCATCTTCCAGCTGGCTGTTCGATACTTTCAGTTTGGTCAGTTCAAGCAGCAGCGTATCGCCGCCCTGCAACAGAGAGTTCAGCAGCTCGCGCTGCGTTCTCAGCTGGGCTTCCAGAATCCGGTTTTGTTCGGCGGTCAACGGCTTGCCATCCGGCTGGTGGATCTGGCGCAACTGGGGCTGCTTATTCAGTTGATCCTCAAAGCGCAGTCGCTGTACGCGCAGCTGTGCCATTTCGGTATCCAGCTGCTGCGGTTTTGGCATCTCGGGCAGACGCGCAACCTGAGCGCGCAGCGCCTCGCCCAGCAGATTCGACGAACCCAGCCACTGGGACTGTTCGCGAAGGGTATTCAGCGCCTGGCGCACCTGCAGGGTCTGACTGGTTGCCTGACGTTGCTGCGAGGCCACCAGATCCATACGCTGCGCCTGCTGGTTAAGCGCGGCCGAAAGCTCCCGGTTGACTTTGAATTGCTCCACGATGCCGGACGGCAGGTTCTCGCTATTCTCCGCCAGCATCTCGGTGCTTTCCAGCGCCCGCTCAGCTTCACGCTGGCGCTGGCTGTTCAGCTGATTGCGCAGCGCCTGAAGATAAGCGTCCAGCTGCTCACCCTGCTTTTTCGCCAGCTCAGAGCGCATACGGGCCAGCTCCTGACGGTTGTTAGCCGAGAGTTGCGCCAGCTCCAGTTCATCCACCAGGGCTTTTAATCTGGCGGACTCCGCCTGCATGCCGAGATTCTGTGCCTGGTTAAGGGGGGTATTGCCGGTTTGCGCCCCGGCCCGGCGTTCAACCTCATTGAGCTGGCGGCGGGCGTCGGTTTGCTGCTGTGGTAGCTGATTCAGCGAGTCGGCGATATCCCGGGCACGCTCCTGCTCCTGCTGCGCCTGGCGGGTTTTTTCCAGTAGCTGGCTGCTGACCTGTAGGATCTCCTGGTTGAGCGCGTCAGAGGTTAAGCCCGCGGGCACCTGACGTGGCTCTTCACGGATATCGCTCAGCTGCGCGCGGAGGGTTTGCGAAAGTTTGGGGAAATTATCGATAACCTGCTGATACTGCGTGGCACGCTCAAGGGAGCCTTTACGCTCCTCAAGGGCGTTCAGCGCAGCCTGGAGCACCTCTACGGTTTCTGGCTGGGCGGGTTTTGCCGCCTTTGCCTGCTCCAGTTCTTGCGTGATTTGTTTGGTATCGGGGGCCGTCGCTGCGTAGGCCCCCATACTGAGGCACCAGGCCATCAGAAAAGTGATAATCAGGCGCACGTCAGTTTACCTTTTGCTTAGCTTACGTCTTTTTTATCGTCGACCAGTGGGCTGGCTTCGTGTTCGGCGGCAATCTCTTCTGCTGGCAGTGGCGCAGGCTCTGCATCCGTGGTGACGAAGGGCTCTGTTGATACCGCCAGCGGCTGGCCGAGCTTGGTCACGGACAGACTTTCAAGCTGCTCTACCAGCTTCACTTTACCCTGCGCAAACAGGTTGATAACGGTGGAGCCGAGCTTGAAGCGGCCCATTTCCTGACCTTTAAGCAGCGCCACGGAACCTTCGCTTTCGCCCGCAGGCCACGTCCAGCGTTTGATGATCCCTTCACGCGGCGGCGTAATGGTGCCCGCCCAGACCGTTTCGATGCTGCCGACAATGGTCGCACCCACCAGAATTTGCGCCATTGGGCCAAACTCGGTGTCGAACAGGCAGATAACGCGCTCGTTACGGGCAAACAGGTTCGGTACGTTTTGCGCGGTGAGGTGGTTAACCGAGAAGAGATCGCCCGGTACGTAGATCATCTCGCGCAGGATACCGTTGCACGGCATATGCACGCGGTGGTAGTCACGTGGCGACAGGTAGGTGGTAGCAAAGGTCCCGTTGCGGAACAGATCCGCCATCAGGTAGTTACCGGCCAGCAGGGCTTCCAGGCTGTAGTTGTGGCCTTTAGCCTGCAAAATTTTGTCGTTTTCGATAGCACCCAACTGGCTGATCACGCCGTCGGCAGGCATTACCAGCACGTTCGGGTCAGTGTTCAGGGGGCGTACTTCATCGCGCAGTGGGCGGACGAAGAAATCGTTGAAGGTGCGGTAGCTTGCCGTATCCGGCTTCTGCGCTTCCTGCATATCGACCTTGTAATATTTCACGAACAGATCGATTACCAGCTTAGTCAGCCAGCCCGCTCGTTTGCTTGCGCCCCAGCCCGCCAGGCGAGTGAGCCACAGTTTCGGCAGAATGTATTGAAGCGAAAGTTTAAATGAGTTTAACAAGGTAGCCTCCAGGCCATTGTTTTGTCGTTCCTGAGCCGGCTGTTAAACAGCCGGAACCTGAAAAAAGGGGACGATTTTAGCGACGCTTAGCTTAGTTGTCAGTCATCAGATTCAGAAAAGCTTTTACGCGTTTTTACCTGAGCCATGCTTTCGAGAATGCGGTGGTAGTTTTCAAAACGGGTTTCCGCAATTTCACCGTTTTCGACCGCTTCACGAATGGCGCAGCCCGGGTCGTTGTCATGCTTACAGTCGCGATATTTGCACGCGCCTAGGTAGTCGTGGAATTCGACAAAACCGTTAAAGATTTGTTCCGGTTCAAGATGCCAAAGACCAAATTCACGCACTCCAGGGGAGTCGATCACATCGCCGCCGTGCGGGAAGTGATAGAGGCGTGAAGCGGTAGTCGTGTGCTGGCCAAGACCGGAGGTGTCGGAGACATCGTTAGTCAGGATCTCCTGCGGCAAGCCAAGCAGATTATTCAGCAGGCTGGATTTGCCCACCCCGGACTGGCCCGCAAAAATGCTGATGCGGTCGGTCAACGCCTCTTCAAGCGGCTTCAGGCCATCCTGAGTGCGGCTTGAGACCATCAGTACGCGATAGCCAATCTTGCGATAGATATCCATCTGCTCGTTAACAAATGCGGTGCCTTCGGCGTCGAGCAGATCAATCTTATTCAGGACGATCAGCGGCTCAACCTGCAGGGTTTCACACGCGACGAGATAACGGTCGATAATGTTCAGCGACAGTTCGGGCAGAATGGCCGAGACAATGACAATCTGATCGATATTGGCGGCAATCGGTTTTACGCCGTCATAAAAGTCGGGGCGGGTTAATACCGACGAGCGCTCGTGCACGGCTTCGACGATACCTTTCACCGTCACGCCTTCAGCAGCGGCTTTACCGGGGCGCCATACCACGCGGTCACCGGTTACCAGCGAGCGGATGGTGCGACGAATATTGCAGCGGTGAACGTCGCCGTCGGCAGACTCTACATCAGCATGCATACCGAAGCGGCTAATCACGATGCCTTCCGCGGGCTCGCCAAACAGGTTGTCGTCGTAGTCGACCTTCTCTGAAGTGGTTTTAAGGCGGCGCTGATGGTTGGCTTTAACGCGGCGCTGCTGCCCTTTGGAGAGTTTATTTTTACTCAATCGTGCTGGCTCCTGGTCGCCCATATTGGGCAAAACCTCTATGATACACACTAATTAATAGTAGTTAACCTGCCACGGCCGGTTATGCGAGAAGGGTGGAAAATAACATGAGTGCAGATGAAAACAATCTGATTTGGATCGATCTGGAGATGACCGGGCTCGATCCTGAGCGCGATCGCATTATTGAGATCGCCACGCTGGTCACTGACGCGAACCTGAATATCCTGGCGGAAGGGCCGACCATTGCCGTGCACCAGTCCGACGAACAGCTGGCGCTGATGGATGACTGGAACGTGCGCACCCACACCGGCAGCGGGCTGGTGGATCGCGTGAAAGCCAGCACCCAGGGCGACCGCGAAGCCGAGCTGGCGACAATCGAATTTCTGAAGCAGTGGGTACCGCAGGGAAAATCACCGATTTGTGGCAACAGCATCGGCCAGGATCGCCGCTTCCTGTTTAAGTACATGCCGGAGCTCGAAGCGTATTTCCACTACCGTTACCTGGACGTCAGCACCCTGAAAGAGCTGGCGCGTCGCTGGAAGCCGGAAATTCTCGACGGCTTTAAGAAGCAGGGCACCCACCAGGCCATGGATGATATCCGTGAGTCGGTGGCGGAGCTGGCCTACTACCGCGAACATTTTATTAATTTATAAGCGATCTTTCCGGCAGGCGTGCGCCTGCCGGGGTATAACGCTTTAAATCTGCACAATGTGACGAATATTGCAGCACTTGAACTAAATTTATAAAAAAACGCTTTTTGGGGGGTTGCAGCAGAAAGGATTTCTCGTATAATGCGCCTCCCGTAACGACAGAGAATTCATCGTTACGACAGCACAGATTTTGCGGGAATAGCTCAGTTGGTAGAGCACGACCTTGCCAAGGTCGGGGTCGCGAGTTCGAGTCTCGTTTCCCGCTCCAAATCTGTTTGCTGAGAAGTAAGACCACCAATCGCAGGATTTCAGGTTGCAACAAGGCGGCAACTGAACGAATCCTTAGAAGCTTACTAAAGTAAGTGACTAAGGTGAGTGAAGGCAGCCAACGCAGTGGCGGCTTGAAAGACGAAGATTAAGCGGGAATAGCTCAGTTGGTAGAGCACGACCTTGCCAAGGTCGGGGTCGCGAGTTCGAGTCTCGTTTCCCGCTCCAAAATTTGTTCGCAAAGAAGTAACACCACCCAAGCGGGAATAGCTCAGTTGGTAGAGCACGACCTTGCCAAGGTCGGGGTCGCGAGTTCGAGTCTCGTTTCCCGCTCCAAATTTTTTCTCCTCCTCCAGATATCCACCGCGGAAAGCCCCGCCGGGGACGACTTGTTTCATTTCTGACAAACTCTTCTTAACAGACTTATCCACAGGTTAATCTCTTTTTACCGAATATTCAGAAACTTCGCCTGATGAATAGTAACGTTTTAATGTATTGAAATTTATAAAGAAAATTTCATTTCAAAATGTTAGCTCGATCACTTGACCAATAGCCAGAACCAGACTCTCTCTGCCTTTTAATTTTTATTCACAGGCTGTGGAAACATCATGCATCTCTCGGAAGCCCTTTTTCGACGACCCTTACCAGCCTGAGTTTCTGCGGAGATTGCACCTCAACCACGCAGGCATTTCGTTTGGCGATTTGCTGCGCAACCGCCCACTCTATGTGTTCATCGAGAAGTGGGTGCTCACCTCGGCGACTTTCCAGCGCCCGGAGATTGGCTTCATCCCAGGGGGCATTTCCCAGCGCAACGGCGATATTACGCAACCAGCGCAGGTGACCAATACGGCGAATCGCCGATCCTTCCGTCACTTTCAAGAACCAGGCTTCGCTCCAGGCAAACAGCTCTGTCAGCGGCGGCGCGTGTAACGCCTTGCGCGGGCTGAAGTCGTCCTCTTCCGTTAGCTGTGAATAACGATTCCACGGGCAGATCAGCTGACAATCATCGCAGCCGTAAATGCGATTGCCGATTAACGGCCGAAACTCTTCCGGGATCGCCCCTTCCAGTTCAATGGTCAGGTAGGAGATGCAGCGGCGGGCATCGACGGTATAAGGCTCGACAATGGCACCGGTAGGGCAGATGGTCATACAGGCCACACAGCGGCCACAGCCTTCTTCGACCGGCTTATCCACCGGCAGGGGAAGATCAATCAGCAGTTCTCCGAGGAAGAAGAACGACCCGGCGTCGCGGCTGAGGATAAGTGAGTGCTTACCTGTCCAGCCGAGCCCGGCTTTTTCCGCCAGCGGGCGCTCAAGAACAGGCGCAGAATCGACAAAAGGTCTAAAATTCAGCGTGGCGCACTGCTCCTGAATCATTTCCCCAAGCTTTTTGAGCCGGTTACGCAACAGTTTATGATAGTCACGCCCCAGGGCATAACGGCTGACATACCCCAGAGAGGGGTTCTTCAGCGTACTGGCAAAAGCGGCTCCGGTGGGAAGGTAGTTCATACGCACGCTGATCACGCGCAGGGTTCCCGGCAACAGTTCATGCGGGCGGGCGCGCATCATGCCGTGACGCGCCATCCACTCCATCTCGCCGTGGTATTGATTATCCAGCCATGCCTGCAGTTTGGGCTCGCTGGCAGAGAGATCGGTATCGGTGATACCCACGTGTTGAAAACCAAGCTCAGCGCCCCACTGTTTAATGTTTTGCGCTAACTGATTGAGATCGAGGGGCTGTGACATGACGGACCATACTGTGAAGAAAAACCCCGCAAGTATACCACACTCTGTCTGGCCCGCGGACGACCTGCGGCGCGCCGAAAAAGAGGCGGCAGACAGTCTGGGCATTACCCTTTATGAACTGATGCGGCGTGCGGGTGAGGCAGCGTTCACCGTTGCCCGTACCGCTTACCCGCAATCCCGCCACTGGCTCATCCTGTGCGGTCATGGCAATAACGGCGGTGATGGCTATGTTGTCGCCCGGCTGGCGATTGCCGCAGGCATTACCGTTACGCTGCTGGCGACAGAGAGCGACAAACCGCTTCCGGAAGAGGCCACAGACGCGCGGCAAGCCTGGCTGGATGCGGCAGGGATTATCCACGCTGCGGATACCCCCTGGCCGGAAGGCATCGACCTCATCGTTGACGGCCTTCTGGGAACAGTTTTGCGCAGCGCGCCTCGCGACGAGGTCGCCGGATTGATCGCCCACGCTAACCAGCATGCGGCCCCCATCGTTGCGCTGGATATTCCCTCCGGGCTGGTTGCTCAGACGGGCACCACGCCAGGCGCGGTCATAAATGCCGACCATACGGTGACGTTTATTGCCCTTAAACCGGGCCTGTTGACCGGTAAAGCGCGCGATGTGGTGGGCACGTTGCATCATCACGCGCTTGGGCTGGAGGGCTGGCTCGCCGGGCAGGAGACCGCCATCACCCGCTTTGATGCCTCGCATCTGGCGCAGTGGTTGCCGCCACGCCGTCCAACTTCCCATAAGGGCGATCATGGCCGGCTGGTGATTATCGGCGGCGACCATGGCACAGCGGGCGCTATTCGCATGACCGGCGAAGCGGCACTGCGCACGGGGGCTGGGCTGGTGCGCGTCCTGACCCGCCGCGAAAATATTGCCCCGATCGTTACCGCCCGGCCTGAACTGATGGTGCATGAACTGACGCCGAAGGCGCTGGATGACAGTCTGCAATGGGCCGATGTGGTGGTGATTGGCCCCGGTCTCGGTCAGGAGCCGTGGGGGAAGGAGGCACTACGCAAGGTCGAAAACTTTCGCCATGCGATGCTATGGGACGCTGACGCGCTGAACCTTCTGGCAATCAATCCGGATAAACGTCACAATCGCATCCTGACGCCGCACCCCGGCGAGGCCGCGCGGCTGCTTAACTGTAGCGTTGCAGAAATTGAAAGCGATCGCTTACATTCTGCCCAGCGTCTGGTAAAACGTTACGGTGGTGTTGTGGTGTTGAAAGGCGCCGGTACCGTCGTCGCCAGCGAGAGCGGAGAGACAGGCATCGTGGATGTCGGCAATGCCGGAATGGCGAGCGGCGGCATGGGCGACGTGCTTTCCGGTATTATTGGCGCGTTGCTTGGACAGAAACTGGCGCTTTATGATGCCGCCTGCGCAGGCTGCGTCGCGCATGGTGCAGCTGCCGATCGGCTGGCTGGCCACTATGGTACGCGCGGCATGCTGGCAACCGATCTTTTTGACACGCTAAGGCGTGTCGTTAACCCGAAAATAACTGACGTAGAAAATGATTAATCGCGTGATCCCTTTACCCGACGAACAAGCAACTTTAGATCTCGGCCAGCGCGTGGCGCAGGCCTGCGAGGGCGCAACAGTCATCTATCTGTATGGCGACCTTGGCGCGGGTAAGACCACCTTTAGCCGGGGCTTCTTACAGGCGCTGGGACATCAGGGTAATGTGAAAAGCCCGACCTACACGCTGGTCGAGCCCTACACCCTGGAAAACCTGATGGTCTACCACTTCGATCTCTATCGCCTTGCCGATCCTGAAGAGCTGGAATTTATGGGGATCCGTGACTACTTTGCCAACGATGCCATTTGCCTGGTCGAGTGGCCGCAGCAGGGGACCGGTGTTTTACCTGAACCCGATGTTGAAATTCACCTGGAGTATCAGGCGCAAGGGCGTGAAGCCCGCGTGACTGCTCTCTCCGCATCAGGAAATTCGATACTGGCGCGTTTAGCCGGTTAAGTTAAGAGATAACGGGATGATTAATCGCGTTAAAAGCTGGCTGATAGCTGCAACGGTGCTGTTTTGCGCACAGGCCGGGGCGGCAACCTTGTCCGATATTCAGGTTTCCAACGGAGACACTCAGGCCCGGATCACCTTCAGCTTTATGGGCGATCCTGAGTATGCGTTTTCGCAGGACGATAGGCGCAGCGTCGCGCTGGATATTAAACAGACCGGCGTTATCAAGGGGCTGCCGTTACAGTTCAGCGGCAACAACCTGGTGCGCAGCATTCGTTCCGGTACGCCAAAAGATGCGCAATCCCTGCGTCTGGTGGTGGATTTAACGCAAAACGGCAAGACCCGGGCGGTGAAGCAACAAAACGGGGCGAACTATATGGTGGTCTTTACCATCAACGCCGATGCACCACCGCCGCCTCCGCCGCCACCGGTCGTGGTCAAGCGGGTGGAAGAGCCTGTCGTTGCACCGCGCCCTTCGGAGCCCGCACGAAATCCGTTTAAATCCGGCAGCGATCGTATTACCAGCGTCACCAGTAGCAACACGGTGACCCGTCCCGCGGTGCAGGCGCGCCCGGCAAGCGGCGATAAAGTTATTATCGCCATCGATGCTGGACACGGTGGCGATGATCCTGGCGCCATCGGGCCGGGGGGAACGCGTGAGAAAAACGTGACCATCGCCATTGCCCGTAAGCTGCGGACCTTGCTGAACGACGACCCGATGTTTAAAGGCGTGTTAACCCGTGACGGTGACTATTTTATCTCGGTCATGGGCCGTTCTGACGTGGCGCGTCAGCAGAATGCCAATTTCCTGGTCTCAGTGCATGCCGATGCAGCTCCCAACCGCAACGCGACGGGGGCGTCCGTATGGGTACTTTCCAACCGTCGCGCCAACAGCGAAATGGCAAACTGGCTTGAGGAACATGAAAAGCAATCCGAGCTGTTAGGCGGGGCGGGCGACGTGCTGGCGAACAGCCAGTCGGATCCCTACCTGAGCCAGGCGGTACTGGATTTACAGTTCGGCCATTCCCAGCGTGTCGGGTATGATGTAGCGACTAACGTCCTGAATCAGCTGCAAAGTGTCGGTTCCCTGCATAAGCGCCGCCCGGAACATGCCAGCCTCGGCGTGCTGCGTTCGCCGGATATTCCGTCCATTCTCGTGGAGACGGGCTTCATCAGTAATAACGGTGAAGAGCGCCTGCTGGCCAGTGACAGCTACCAGCAGCAGATTGCCGAAGCGATTTATAAAGGCCTGCGTAAGTACTTTGATGCGCATCCGCTCCAGTCTGCCCCACAGGGTGTCGCGGGGCAGACCGCCAGCGCCATGTTACCGGGCGAGTCAACCTCGACCAATTAAGGAGCTATCATGCCGATTCAGGTTCTGCCGCCGCAGCTTGCGAACCAAATCGCCGCCGGTGAGGTGGTAGAACGACCTGCGTCGGTAGTGAAAGAGCTGGTGGAAAACAGCCTTGATGCGGGCGCCACCCGCATCGATATCGATATCGAACGCGGCGGAGCGAAGCTCATCCGGATCCGTGATAACGGCTGCGGCATCAAAAAAGAGGAGCTGGCGCTGGCGCTGGCTCGTCACGCAACCAGCAAAATCGCCTCCCTCGACGATCTCGAAGCCATTATCAGCCTCGGTTTCCGCGGCGAAGCGCTGGCCAGTATCAGCTCCGTCTCCCGCTTAACGCTCACCTCCCGCACGGCGGAACAGCCGGAGGCCTGGCAGGCTTATGCCGAAGGCCGGGATATGGACGTGACGGTCAAACCTGCTGCGCATCCGGTGGGAACGACGCTGGAGGTGCTGGATCTCTTCTACAACACCCCCGCGCGGCGCAAGTTTATGCGCACCGAGAAAACCGAATTTGGCCATATCGACGAGATTATTCGCCGCATCGCCCTGGCGCGCTTCGATGTCACCATCAATCTGAGCCATAACGGCAAGATGATGCGCCAGTATCGCGCCGTGGCGCAGGGCGGGCAGAAAGAGCGCCGGTTGGGTGCCATCTGCGGTACGCCGTTTTTGGAAAAGGCGCTGGCCATTGAGTGGCAGCATGGCGATCTGACCCTGCGTGGTTGGGTGGCCGATCCGAAAGCGAGCAGCGCGGCTTTTGCAGAGATCCAGTATTGCTACGTGAACGGACGCATGATGCGTGACCGTCTTATCAACCATGCGATCCGCCAGGCGTGCGAGGATAAACTCGGTGCCGGTGAGCAGCCCGCTTTTGTGCTCTATCTGGAGATCGACCCGCACCAGGTGGATGTCAATGTCCATCCGGCGAAACATGAGGTGCGTTTTCACCAGTCCCGGCTGGTGCATGACTTCATCTACCAGGGGGTGCTGAGCGTATTGCAGCAGCAGGCCGAACCGAGCCTGCCGTTGAGCGAAGAGGTGCCTGCGCCGCGTCAAATCCCGGAGAACCGCATCGCGGCGGGTAGAAACCAGTTCGCTGAGCCCGCTGTGGCGCGGGAACCTGCCGCACCGCGTTTCTCGTCTGGCGGATCAGCTTCCCGGGCGTCCGGGGCGAATTATCCACATGCCCAGCCGGGCTACCAGAAGCAGGCAGGCGCGGTGTATCGCACCTTGCTGGACACCCCGGCTCCGGCACAAAAAACGGCTGAGGCTGCTCCCACAGCACCTGCCCTGATGGGCCATAACCAGAGTTTTGGTCGGGTGCTGACCATCATAGCACCCGATGCCGCGCTGCTTGAGCAGGACGGTCATCTGGCGCTGTTATCCCTGCCGGTCGCCGAACGCTGGCTGAAACAGGCGCAGCTGGCGCCCGGTCCCCATCAGGCCTGCGCCCAGCCGCTGTTGATCCCGGTGCGGATTAAAATCTCGCCGCAGGAGACGCAGGTGGTGCAGCGTCATCAGGCTGCCCTTGCTGAAATGGGTATCGAAATGGTGCTGGAATCGCATCATGTGACGCTTCGTGCCGTGCCTTTACCCTTACGCCAACAAAATTTACAAAACTTGATTCCTGAACTGATAGGCTACCTGGCGCAGCAGACAACGTTTGATGCCGCCAATACTGCACAGTGGATCGCCCGCCAGCTGGCCAGCGATCACCCAGCGTGGAGTATGGCGCAGGCTATCACCGTGCTGGCGGAGGTTGAACGCCTCTGCCCGCAGCTGGTGAAGGCTCCGCCGGGTGGTTTATTACAACCTGTTGATTTACAAACGGCTAAGGCCGCCCTGAAAAATGAGTGATGTAAGCAATACCCGCCTGCCTAAGGCGATATTTTTGATGGGGCCAACGGCCTCGGGTAAAACCGCGTTAGCCATTGAGTTACGTAAAGTTTTGCCAGTAGAGTTGATTAGCGTTGATTCCGCCCTTATTTATCAGGGGATGGATATTGGTACGGCAAAGCCTAACGCAGACGAGTTGCGCGCGGCGCCGCACCGATTGCTGGACATCCTTGACCCGGCGCAGGCTTATTCGGCGGCTGATTTTCGTCGCGATGCGCTGGCGCATATGGCTGAGATCACAGCAGCAGGGCGTATCCCGCTGCTGGTGGGCGGAACAATGCTCTATTTCAAAGCGTTACTGGAAGGGTTGTCGCCGTTACCTTCGGCAGACCCGGCCATTAGAGCAAAGATTGAGCATCAGGCAGCAGAGCAGGGATGGGGCGCACTGCATGCGCAGCTGGCAGAAATTGATCCGGTTGCGGCAGCACGTATTCATCCAAATGATCCGCAAAGGCTTTCCCGGGCACTGGAAGTTTTTTTCATTTCGGGTAAAACTTTAACGGAACTGACGCAAACGTCAGGAGAGGCTCTGCCGTATCAGGTGCATCAGTTCGCCATCGCCCCGGCGAGCCGTGAACTGCTCCATCAGCGAATTGAGCAGCGTTTTCATCAGATGTTGGCTTCAGATTTTGAAGCAGAAGTGCGGGCGCTATTTGCCCGTGGAGATTTGCATACGGATATGCCTTCCATTCGTTGTGTGGGTTATCGCCAGATGTGGTCATACATTGAAGGTGAGATTTCGCATGATGAAATGGTTTATCGAGGTATTTGCGCCACGAGACAGTTAGCGAAGCGCCAGATTACCTGGTTGCGCGGTTGGGAGGGAGTTCACTGGTTAGACAGTGAAAAACCGCAACAGGCGTTACACGATGTATTACAGGTTGTTGGTGATATCGCAGACTGAATGTGTACAATTAAGCCGTATCGTGCGCAATTTTTCAGAATCGCAAGGTTCTAAGTACAAAACAAGCATATAAGGAAAAGATAGAATGGCTAAGGGGCAATCTTTACAAGATCCGTTCTTGAACGCACTGCGTCGGGAACGTGTTCCAGTTTCTATTTATTTGGTGAATGGTATTAAGCTGCAAGGTCAGATTGAATCTTTCGATCAGTTCGTGATCCTGTTGAAAAACACGGTCAGCCAGATGGTTTATAAGCACGCGATTTCTACTGTTGTTCCGTCTCGCCCGGTATCTCATCACAGCAATAACGCTGGCGGCGGTTCCAGTAACTACCATCATGGCAGCAACGCGCAGGGTTCTTCTGCGCCTGCGCAGGACAGCGAAGAGACCGAATAAGGTTACTGGCTGTTATTTCCATATCGGGGAGCCAGGTTTTCTGCGTTCCCCGCTGATCTTTTTTGAGAGGTTTACGCTTGTTTGACCGTTACGATGCCGGTGAGCAGGCGGTGCTGGTACACATCTATTTTTCGCAAGACAAAGATATGGAAGATCTCCAGGAGTTTGAATCTCTGGTCTCTTCCGCCGGTGTCGAAGCAATGCAGGTGATTACCGGTAGCCGTAAAGCGCCGCACCCAAAGTTTTTTGTTGGTGAAGGTAAAGCAGTAGAGATTGCGGATGCCGTAAAAGCGACTGGCGCATCGGTCGTGCTGTTTGATCACGCCCTGACACCGGCCCAGGAACGCAACCTGGAACGTCTGTGCGAATGTCGTGTTATCGATCGGACGGGTTTGATTTTAGACATTTTTGCCCAACGTGCACGTACCCATGAAGGGAAATTGCAGGTTGAGCTGGCGCAGTTGCGCCATCTGGCGACGCGCCTGGTGCGTGGCTGGACACACCTTGAACGGCAAAAGGGCGGGATTGGTTTGCGCGGCCCGGGTGAAACCCAGCTTGAAACCGACCGTCGCTTGCTGCGTGGCCGTATTACCCAAATCCTCTCTCGGCTGGAAAAAGTTGAGAAGCAACGTGAGCAGGGGCGCCGCTCCCGACAGAAAGCAGACATCCCGACGGTGTCGCTGGTCGGTTATACCAACGCCGGTAAATCCACCCTGTTTAACCAGATTACTGAGGCCCAGGTTTACGCCGCAGACCAGCTGTTTGCGACCCTGGATCCGACGCTGCGCCGCATTGATGTGACGGATGTCGGAGAAACCGTGCTGGCGGATACCGTTGGGTTTATCCGTCATCTGCCGCACGATCTGGTGGCCGCGTTTAAAGCCACCCTGCAGGAGACCCGTCAGGCGACGTTGCTGTTGCACGTTATCGACGCTGCGGATGTACGCGTTCAGGAAAATATTGATGCAGTGAATATCGTGCTGGAAGAGATTGATGCCCACGAGATCCCGACGCTGCTGGTGATGAACAAGATCGATATGCTGGACAATTTCGAACCGCGTATCGACAGGGATGAAGAGAACATACCGATTCGGGTCTGGCTTTCTGCGCAGACCGGTGTCGGTGTACCACTGCTTTTCCAGGCTTTAACAGAACGTCTTTCCGGTGAAGTGGCTCAGCACACGCTGCGTCTGCCACCCGAGGAAGGCCGACTGCGCAGCCGTTTTTATCAGCTTCAGGCGATAGAAAAAGAGTGGATGGAGGATGACGGCAGCGTGGGGTTGCAGGTGCGTATGCCAATCGTCGACTGGCGTCGCCTCTGTAAACAAGAACCTGCGCTGGTCGACTACGTCGTCTGACCGGAAAGGAGATGCCTGAAGGATTTTGCCCTTTGGGATACCCGAACCGCTGCGAATGCTCCGGCATGCCAGGCGTTTGAGGGTATATCACCGCATAACAAATATGGAGCACATACATGGCGTGGAATCAGCCCGGTAATAACGGACAAGACCGCGACCCGTGGGGGAGCAGCAATAATCAAGGCGGCAACTCCGGGGGAAATGGCAACAAAGGTGGTCGCGAGCAGGGGCCACCCGATCTGGATGATATCTTCCGCAAGCTGAGCAAAAAGCTGGGCGGACTCGGCGGTGGTAAAGGCACTGGCGGCGGTACTGGCCAGGGGCCGCGTCCTCATATGGGCGGTCGTGTGGTGGGCATTGTTGCCGCAGCGGCGGTGATTATCTGGGCTGCCAGCGGGTTCTACACAATCAAAGAAGCCGAGCGCGGTGTTGTCACCCGTTTTGGCAAATTCAGCCATCTGGTTGAGCCAGGCCTGAACTGGAAGCCGACCTTTATCGATGACGTCACGGCGGTGAACGTTGAATCGGTACGCGAACTGGCGGCATCCGGCGTGATGCTGACGTCAGACGAAAACGTGGTGCGCGTTGAGATGAACGTGCAGTATCGTGTGACCGATCCTGAACGTTACCTCTTTAGCGTGACCAGCGCCGATGACAGCCTGCGTCAGGCGACCGACAGCGCCCTGCGTGGCGTGATCGGTAAATACACCATGGACCGCATTCTGACCGAAGGCCGTACCGTTATTCGTAGCGATACCCAGCGTGAGCTGGAAGAGACCATTCGTCCGTATAACATGGGTATCACCCTGCTGGACGTCAACTTCCAGGCTGCTCGTCCGCCGGAAGAGGTCAAAGCGGCGTTTGACGATGCGATTGCTGCCCGTGAAAACGAACAGCAGTACATCCGTGAGGCTGAAGCCTACACCAACGAAGTTCAGCCGCGTGCGAACGGTCAGGCACAGCGTATTCTGGAAGAGGCGCGAGCCTATAAGACCCAGACCGTGCTGGAAGCCCAGGGTGAGGTGGCTCGCTTTGCGAAAATCCTGCCGGAATATAAAGCCGCGCCGGAAATTACCCGTGAGCGTCTCTATATCGAAACCATGGAGAAAGTGCTGAGCCATACCCGTAAGGTGCTGGTCAATGACAGCAAAGGTGGCAACCTGATGGTTCTGCCGCTGGATCAGATGCTGAAAGGCGGTAACGCGCCGGCGACAAAAAATGACAACAGCGGTGCCAACAACCTGCTGCGTCTGCCACCTGCGTCTTCCGGAAACGCCAGCGCAAACACCCGCTCTTCTTCAAGCGATGGTGACATCATGGACCAACGCCGCGCCAACGCGCAGCGTAACGACTACCAGCGTCAGGGGGAATAACGATGCGTAAGTCAGTAATTGCGATCATTATTATCGTGCTGGTTGTGCTTTACACCTCAATTTTTGTGGTTAAAGAGGGCGAGCGTGGGATTAAATTCCAGTTCAGCAGCGTCGTGCGTGACGGCGACAAGCGTCCGGTCATTTATGAGCCAGGCCTGCACTTCAAAGTGCCGTTTATTCAGTCTGTGAAAACGCTTGATGCGCGTATCCAGACGATGGATAACCAGGCCGACCGTTTCGTGACTAAAGAGAAAAAAGACCTGATCGTTGACTCCTATATCAAGTGGCGTATCAGCGACTTCAGCCGTTACTTCCTGGCAACCGGCGGCGGCGACGTCTCTCAGGCCGAAGTGCTGCTGAAACGTAAGTTCTCTGACCGTCTGCGTTCTGAGATTGGTCGTCTGGATGTCCGGGACATCGTAACCGACTCCCGCGGTCGTCTGACCTCTGAAGTACGCGATGCGCTGAACTCCGGTTCTGCCGGCACGGAAGATGAAGTGACAACCCCAGCGGCTGACGATGCCATCGCCAAAGCGGCTGAACGCGTTCAGGCTGAAACCAACGGTAAAGTGGCGGTTATCAACCCGAACAGTATGGCGGCATTGGGTATCGAAGTGGTTGACGTGCGTATCAAGCAGATCAACCTGCCAACGGAAGTCTCTGAGGCGATCTACAACCGTATGCGTGCCGAGCGTGAAGCGGTAGCCCGTCGTCATCGTTCACAGGGTCAGGAAGAGGCTGAAAAGCTGCGTGCAACCGCAGACTATGAAGTGACCAAAACCCTGGCAGAAGCGGAGCGTCAGGGCCGTATCCTGCGCGGTGAAGGCGATGCCGAAGCGGCGAAGCTGTTTGCGGATGCCTTCAGCCAGGATCCAGACTTCTATGCCTTTATCCGTAGCCTGCGTGCCTACGAGAGCAGCTTCCAGAGCAATCAGGACGTTATGGTTCTCAGCCCGGATAGCGATTTCTTCCGCTATATGCGCTCGCCTACGACACCACGATAAGCAGCGTTAAAAATGGCGCCATAAGGCGCCATTTTTTTATCTTAATTACCCAGCAGCTTGCTAAACAGCCCGCCGATAACAGGCAGCGATCCCAGCGTAGACTCAATGGTATAGCCGACAGTCGAACCCACCGATTGACCTAATTTTTCGCCCAGAGTGGGAGCAATTTGCCCAAGGTTAATGTTACCGATCAGGGGAACATCCACGCTCAGCAGATCGCCTGCGGTGGTCCAGGCAAAGTTACCGATCTTGCCACCCAGCGAAGCGATGCCATCCTGCAACCAGCCCGCGCCGCTTACAGCTTCAATTTCTAAAAGAGTCAATTCTTTCATTTTCATCATCCTAATTAGTGTAATTACAACAACAACTCATATTTGAGATGCGGGCAAAGGGTGACAATTTTTAAAATAAGCGGCAAGGCCAGAATTTATGAATTTTTAACTTCACATACGGAATCATATAACCGCTCCGCCGGTAACCCGATAAAAGGCCTTTGTTAAAAAACTCACATCAATTTGCCAGGTGCTTCGCCATGATTAGTGATGTGATTCGTCTCGCTCCACAACATATTGAGGTAATCGTTTAACTGCGCATAAAGCAGTCCGTTTCGCCGAAATTTGTATACAAAAAAAGCTGAACATCATCAAAACCGATGGTAGAATCCATTTTTAAGCAATCGGTGATTTTGAAAAATGGGTAACAACGTCGTCGTACTGGGCACCCAATGGGGTGACGAAGGTAAAGGGAAGATCGTCGATCTTCTGACTGAACGTGCTAAGTTTGTTGTACGTTATCAGGGTGGTCACAACGCAGGCCATACTCTCGTAATCAACGGTGAAAAAACCGTCCTCCATCTTATTCCATCAGGCATTCTTCGTGACAATGTGACCAGCATCATCGGTAACGGTGTTGTGCTGTCTCCTGCTGCGCTGATGAAAGAGATGAAAGGTCTGGAAGACCGTGGCATCCCGGTTCGCGAGCGTCTGCTGCTCTCTGAAGCCTGTCCGCTGATCCTCGACTACCACGTTGCGCTGGATCTGGCGCGTGAAAAAGCACGCGGCGCGAAAGCGATCGGTACCACCGGCCGTGGTATCGGCCCGGCTTACGAAGATAAAGTCGCCCGTCGCGGTCTGCGTGTTGGCGATCTGTTCGATAAAGCCACCTTTGCTGAAAAACTGAAAGAGGTGATGGAATATCACAACTTCCAGCTGGTGAACTTCTACAAAGTTGACGCCGTTGACTACCAGAAAGTGCTGGATGACGTCATGGCGATCGCTGACATCCTGACCGGTATGGTTGTTGATGTATCCGATCTGCTGGACCAGGCGCGCAAGCGTGGCGATTTCGTCATGTTCGAAGGTGCGCAGGGTACGCTGCTGGATATCGACCACGGTACCTATCCATACGTAACCTCCTCCAACACCACCGCAGGTGGCGTGGCAACCGGCTCTGGCCTGGGTCCGCGTTATGTGGATTACGTTCTGGGCATCATCAAAGCTTACTCCACTCGCGTGGGTGCGGGTCCGTTCCCGACCGAACTGTTTGATGAAACCGGCGAGTTCCTGTGCAAGCAAGGTAACGAGTTTGGCGCGACCACCGGTCGTCGTCGTCGTACCGGCTGGCTGGATGCGGTTGCTGTGCGCCGTGCGGTGCAGATCAACTCCCTGTCTGGCTTCTGCCTGACCAAGCTGGACGTCCTGGATGGTCTGAAAGAGGTGAAAATCTGTGTTGCCTACCGTATGCCGGATGGCCGTGAAGTGACCACCACTCCACTGGCCGCTGACGACTGGCAGGGCATTGAGCCGATCTACGAAACCATGCCAGGCTGGTCTGAAACCACCTTTGGCGTGAAAGAGCGTAGCGGTCTGCCGCAGGCAGCGCTGGATTACATCCAGCGTATTGAAGAGCTGACCGGCGTGCCGATTGATATCATCTCTACCGGCCCGGATCGTTCTGAAACCATGATCCTGCGCGACCCGTTCGACGCATAATGAGGGTTTCGCCCGGCGGCGCTACGCTTGCCGGGCCTACAACACCCATCACAGGCCGGAAAGCGATGCGCATCCGGCTTTTTCGTTCTCCTTTCCCCCTTTCAGTTTAAATAAATTCGCCGTTGACTATCTGGCTGGTTTATCATCATTAATGAATATCTCTGCGGATATACCGCGTTTTACCCTTTTCCTGAGGTTGATGTGCAGTTAACAAGTTTCACCGATTACGGATTGCGTGCGCTGATTTACATGGCGTCGTTACCCGCTGGACAGATGACCAGTATCTCTGAGGTGACAGAGGTCTACGGTGTGTCCCGTAATCATATGGTCAAAATAATCAATCAACTTAGCCGAGCCGGATATGTTGCTGCCGTCCGCGGGAAAAATGGCGGCATCCGCCTCGGTAAACCGGCACAGAGTATTCGTGTTGGTGATGTGGTGCGCGAACTGGAGCCATTGTCTCTGGTGAACTGCAGCAGTGCGTTCTGCCACATTACCCCCGCCTGTCGACTGAAACAGGCGCTTTCAAAGGCTGTGCAAAGTTTTCTCATGGAACTGGATAACTACACGCTGGCCGATTTGGTTGAAGAGAATCAACCGCTATATAAATTATTGCTGGTGGAATGAAGAAAACGTCCACCGGAGATGACAACGGAGGAACCGCTATGTCACAAGATCCTTTCCAGGAACGCGAAGCCGAAAAATACGCGAACCCTATCCCCAGCCGCGAGTTCATCATTGAACACCTCACAAAACGTGAAAAACCTGCCAACCGTGAAGAACTTGCCGCTGAACTGAACATTGAAGGCGAAGAGCAAATTGAAGCCCTTCGCCGCCGCCTTCGCGCAATGGAGCGCGACGGACAACTCGTCTTTACCCGCCGTCAATGCTATGCCCTGCCGGAGCGTCTCGATCTGCTGAAAGGCATGGTAATTGGCCACCGTGATGGTTACGGCTTCCTGCGCGTCGAAGGCCGCAAGGACGACCTCTACCTCTCATCTGAACAGATGAAAATGTGCATTCACGGCGACCAGATCCTGGCCCAGCCGCTGGGTGCAGACCGCAAAGGGCGTCGTGAAGCGCGCGTTGTGCGTGTGCTGGTGCCAAAAACCAGCCAGATCGTAGGCCGCTACTTCACGGATGCCGGCGTGGGTTTTGTGGTGCCGGATGATAGCCGCCTGAGCTTTGACATCCTCATTCCGCCTGAAGAGGTGATGGGCGCGCGGATGGGCTTTGTGGTGGTGGTTGAGCTGACTCAGCGTCCAACCCGTCGTACCAAAGCGGTCGGTAAGATTGTGGAAGTGCTGGGCGATAACATGGGCACCGGCATGGCCGTGGATATGGCACTGCGCACCCATGAAATCCCCCACGTCTGGCCAAAAGCCGTTGAAGAGCAGGTTGAAGGGCTGAAAGAGCAGGTACCGGAGTCGGCAAAAGCGGGCCGCGTGGATCTGCGCAGCCTGCCGCTGGTCACCATTGATGGCGAAGACGCCCGTGACTTTGATGACGCCGTCTACTGTGAGAAAAAACGCGGCGGCGGCTGGCGTCTGTGGGTAGCGATTGCCGATGTGAGCTATTACGTCCGGACCGGTACGCCGCTGGATGGCGAAGCGCGTAACCGCGGCACCTCGGTCTACTTCCCGTCCCAGGTGGTACCGATGCTGCCGGAAGTGCTCTCCAACGGCCTGTGCTCGCTTAACCCGCAGGTTGACCGTCTCTGCATGGTTTGTGAAATGACCATCTCCAGCAAGGGGCGTTTAACCGGCTACAAATTCTATGAAGCGGTGATGAGTTCACATGCGCGCCTGACCTATACCAAAGTGTGGCATATGCTGCAGGGGGATCGGGATCTGCGTGAACAGTACGCTCCGCTGGTGAAGCACATCGAAGAGCTGCATAACCTCTATAAAGTGCTGGAGCAGGCGCGTGAAGAGCGCGGCGGGATCTCATTTGAGAGTGAAGAGGCGAAGTTCATCTTTAACGCTGAGCGTCGCATTGAGCGTATCGAACAGACCCAGCGTAACGATGCCCACAAGCTGATTGAAGAGTGCATGATCCTGGCGAACATCTCCGCGGCACGCTTCGTTGAGAAAGCCAAAGAGCCTGCGCTGTTCCGTATCCACGACAAACCGACCACCGAAGCTATTACCTCTTTCCGTACCGTACTGGCGGAGCTGGGTCTTGAGCTGCCGGGGGGCAACAAGCCGGAGCCGCGCGATTACGCCGAGCTGCTGGAATCGATTAGCGATCGCCCTGACGCGGAAATGCTGCAAACCATGCTGCTGCGTTCCATGAAGCAGGCAATTTACGATCCTGAGAACCGCGGCCACTTTGGTCTGGCGTTGCAGTCTTATGCGCACTTTACCTCGCCGATCCGCCGTTATCCGGATCTGTCACTGCACCGTGCCATTAAGTATCTGCTGGCACATGAGCAGGGCCACAAAGGCAACACGACCGAAACCGGGGGTTATCACTACTCCATGGAAGAGGTCCTGCAGCTGGGCCAACACTGTTCCATGACCGAACGCCGCGCTGATGAAGCGACGCGCGACGTGGCGGACTGGCTGAAGTGTGACTTTATGCTGGATCAGGTCGGGAACATCTTTAAGGGCGTGATTGCCAGCGTCACCGGTTTTGGCTTCTTTGTACGCCTTGATGAACTCTTTATCGATGGTCTGGTGCATGTCTCATCCCTGGATAACGACTACTACCGTTACGATCAGGTTGGGCAGCGCCTGACCGGCGAGTCCAGCGGCCAGACCTACCGTCTGGGCGATCGCGTGGAAGTGAAGGTCGAAGCCGTCAACATGGACGAGCGTAAGATTGATTTCAGCCTGATCTCCAGCGAACGCGCGCCACGTAACGTAGGTAAAACCGCGCGGGATAATGCGAAGAGAGGGGCCGCCGGAAAAACCAGCGGCAAACGCCGTCAGGCCGGTAAGCGGGTAAACTTCGAGCCGGACAGCGCCTTCCGTGGTGAGAAAAAACAAAAGCCGAAGGCCGCGAAGAAAGAAGCCAGAGCCGCCAAAAAACCGTCGGCCAAAACCCAAAAAATAGCTGCGGCGACCAAAGCGAAGCGCGCGGCAAAGAAAAAAGTGGCGGAGTAATTCTCCCCTGACCTTGATCCTCTCCCGGCAGGGAGAGGTGAACAGTAATTAATGAGAACCATCAATGAGTGAAATGATTTACGGCATCCACGCGGTGCAGGCCCTGCTGGAGCGCGCACCGGAGCGTTTTCAGGAAGTCTTTATTCTGAAAGGGCGTGAAGATAAACGCCTGATGCCGCTGATCCATGCCCTGGAAGCGCAGGGCGTGGTGATCCAGCTGGCGAACCGTCAGTACCTGGATGAGAAAAGCGAAGGGGCAGTACACCAGGGCATCATCGCCCGCGTGAAGCCGGGCCGCCAGTATCAGGAGAACGATCTGCCGGATCTGATCGCCGCGCTGGATAACCCGTTCTTCCTGATCCTCGACGGCGTGACCGATCCGCACAACCTCGGTGCCTGCCTGCGTAGCGCCGATGCGGCGGGCGTCCATGCGGTGATTGTGCCAAAAGATCGCTCCGCGCAGCTCAACGCGACGGCCAAAAAAGTGGCCTGCGGCGCGGCGGAGAACGTACCGTTGATCCGCGTGACCAACCTGGCGCGCACCATGCGTCAGTTACAGGAAGAGAACATCTGGATCGTCGGTACTGCGGGTGAGGCAGACCATACCCTGTTCCAGAGCAAAATGACCGGTCGTCTGGCGCTGGTGATGGGGGCGGAAGGTGAAGGCATGCGCCGTCTGACGCGGGAGCATTGCGACGAACTGATCAGCATTCCGATGGCGGGCAGCGTCTCGTCCCTGAACGTTTCCGTAGCAACCGGCATCTGCCTGTTCGAAGCGGTACGCCAGCGCGGGTAGTCTGTTGTGCCCGGTGGCGCTGCGCTTACCGGGCCCACGGTCCGTGCTGTTGTAGGCCGGGTAAGGCGAAGCCGCCACCCGGCACTATCACTCCTCCAGCGACCGCAAATGGTCATCCTTCTTAAGCGTCATCAGCGCCACAATACTCACCACCGCCGTGACCATCACGTAATAGGCCGGAATATCCAGGTTCCCCGTCTCTTTTATCAGCCCGGTAATGATTAGCCCCGCACAGCCCGAGAAGATGGCGTTCGACAGCGAATAGGCCAGCCCCAGTCCGGTATAGCGCACCCTGGTCGGGAACATCTCTGACAGCATGGCCGGGCCTGGCCCTGCCAGCATCCCCACCAGGCCACCGGCAATCAGCACCACTATCGCTTTCACCGCCAGGGTGCTGGACTCCGCCTGCAAAATTTTCAGCAGCGGCAGGGCAAGAATCAGCAGCAGCGCGGCGGCGATAACCATCACCGTGCGGCGTCCGATGCGGTCGCTGAGGATCCCCGATGGGATAATGGTCAGCGCAAAACCGATATTGGAGATGACCGCAATCAGCAGCGCCTGGTTAAAGCCCGTATGCAGGGCCGATTGCAGGTAGGCGGGCATGATCACCAGATAGGTATAGCCGGCGGCAGACCACACCATCACCCGGCCAATTCCCATCCCGATGGCTTTCAGCGTGTCGCTGGTGCGCGCCTTCACGGCCACCGGTTTGGTTTGTTGCTTCACGAAGCTGGGCGTCTCTTCCATGCTCACCCGCAGCCACAGGGCCACCGCCCCCAGCGGCAGGGCGATAAAGAAGGGAATGCGCCAGCCCCAGTCGTGCAGGGCGTCTGGCGTCAGCAGCGCGGAGAGCAGCGCCACAATGCCCGCGCCGGCCAGCAGACCCAGCGCGACGGTAAAGGACTGCCATGCGCCGTAGAGCCCACGTTTACCGCGCGGGGCGAACTCGGTCATCAGCGACACCGCACCGCCATACTCTCCCCCGGCGAAAAGCCCCTGCAGGATCCGCAGACCGGTGATGATGAGCGGGGCGGCAATGCCGATGCTGGCATAGACCGGCACGATGCCGATTGCCGCGGTTGCCAGGGTCATCATCACCAGCACGATAATCAGTGTGGGTTTGCGGCCGATGCGATCGCCAATCCGGCCAAATATGATGGCCCCCAGCGGACGAAAGAAGAAGGCGATGGCGAAAGAGGCGTAGGTGAGGATCAGGCTGGTCAGTCCCGCCTCACCGCTGAGCTGAAAGAAGTTCTTCGCGATCACGGTGGCGAGAAAGCCGTACACCGCAAATTCGTACCATTCGATGAAATTACCAATTGAGCCAGCAATTAAAGCGCGTTTATGGGCATCCGGCGCCCGTTGAGTGGTTTGCATCGTCATCTCTCCATGAGGGTAAGAATAAATTATTCACCATAACAAACGATAAGAAATTTATTATTCGTTCATTGTGTGACCAGATTCACGCTTGAGCGTGGCGATATTGTGCGCCCGCTGCTGTGCAGCGCCTGCCCGGTTTGTCCATACTTATTCCATTGCCATAGAAGGAGGGATACGTTATGCACTGGCAGACGCACACTGTTTTTAATCAGCCTGCGCCACTCACCAACAGCAACCTGTTTCTTTCCGATCGCGCGCTGTGTGAAGCGGTCAATCGTGAAGGTGCCGACTGGGACGCCGGGCTGCTCGCCAGCATCGGTCAACAGCTGGGTACGGCAGAATCCCTGGAGCTTGGCCGCCTGGCCAACGCCAATCCCCCTGAACTGCTGCGCTATGATGCCAGCGGAACCCGGCTGGATGATGTGCGCTTCCATCCCGCCTGGCACCTGCTGATGCAGGGGCTTTGTGCCAACCGGGTACATAACCTGGCGTGGGAGGAGGAGGCGCGAAAAGGGGCCTTCGTGGCCCGGGCGGCACGTTTTATCCTCCATGCGCAGGTTGAGGCCGGCACGCTTTGCCCCATCACCATGACCCACGCCGCTACGCCGCTTTTGCAGCAGGCGCTACCGCGCGCGTTTCACGACTGGCTGGCGCCGTTACTGAGCGACCGGTATGACTCGCATCTGGCGCCGGGTAACCAGAAGCGCGGCCTGCTTATCGGGATGGGAATGACGGAAAAGCAGGGCGGATCGGATGTTCTCAGCAACACCACCCGGGCAGAACGCTGCGGCGACGGGAGTTATCGGCTGGTGGGGCATAAGTGGTTTTTCTCGGTGCCGCAAAGCGATGCCCACCTGGTGCTGGCGCAGGCCAAAGGCGGCCTGTCGTGCTTCTTCGTCCCCCGTTTTCTGCCCGACGGTCTGCGCAATGCCGTGCATCTGGAGCGCCTGAAAGAGAAGCTGGGTAACCGCTCGAACGCCAGCAGCGAAGCCGAGTTCCTCGATGCCACCGGCTGGCTGCTGGGCGAAGAGGGGGAAGGGGTGCGCCAGATCCTGAAGATGGGCGGCCTCACCCGTTTCGACTGCGCGCTCGGCAGCCACGGCCTGATGCGCCGGGCCTTCTCGGTGGCGTTGTACCATGCCCACCAGCGGCAGACTTTTGGCAAAAACCTGATCGACCAGCCGCTGATGCGCGATGTGTTAAGCCGCATGGCGCTCCAGCTGGAGGGGCAGACGGCGCTCTTGTTCCGCCTCGCGCGGGCCTGGGATCGCCGGGACAATGAACACGAAGCCCTGTGGGCGAGGCTGTTTACTCCGGCCGCGAAACTGGCGATCTGCAAAGCGGGGATACCCTTCGTCGCCGAAGCGATGGAGGTTCTTGGCGGCATTGGCTATTGCGAAGAGAGCGAGCTGCCGCGCCTGTACCGTGAGATGCCGGTTAACAGCATCTGGGAAGGCTCGGGCAATATCATGGGGCTGGACGTGCTGCGGGTGCTGGCGAAGCAGCCTGGCGTGATCGATCTGCTCTTGGCAGATTTTGCCGAGGTTAAAGGTCAGGATCGTCATTTCGATCGCAGCTGGCGGCAGCTTCAGCAAAAACTGCGTAAACCGCAGGAGGCGCAGGGCAGAGAGATCGCCCGGCAGATTTACCTGCTGGGCGCAGGGGCGCAGATGCTGCGCCACGCTTCTCCGCCACTGGCGCAGGCCTGGTGCCGTGAAATGCTCGACGCCCGTGGCCGATCGTTGCTCAGCGAGCAGGTCCAGGACGACCTGCTGCTGCGCGCCACGGGCGGCGTGGCCTGATCCTTACAGGCGGAACAGGCTGACCAGCTCGGTCAGGTGTGAACCCTTCTCCCGCAGGGTTTGCGCCGTCTGTTCGCTGCGTGAGACGCGGTCGGCGTTGATATGCGACGCTTCGCCGATATGGGTCATCGCCAGATTCACCTGACCGATACCCGCCGACTGCTCGTGGGAGGCATGGTTAATCTCGGTTACCAGCGCCTTGATGTTATCGATGTGCGCGATGATGCTCTCCATCGCCTGGCGGGTCTGCTCCGACAGGGCGTGGCCTTCGCTCACCTTGCTGAGCGTATCGCCAATCAGCTGCTCAATCTCCTTCACCGCGTTGGCGCTGCGCGCTGCGAGGGCGCGGACCTCCTGGGCTACCACGGCGAAGCCTTTACCGTGCTCGCCCGCCCGGGCGGCTTCGACGGCGGCGTTGAGCGCCAGAATATTGGTCTGGAAGGCGATCCCCTCAATCACCCGGGTAATGGCTTCGATACGTTTCGATGCCTCGCGAATATCATCCATGGTGGAGACAGCATTGCTGACGGTCTTCCCGCCCTGGTGCACCGCCCGGGAGGTTTCGCCGACCAGATGCTGGGTCTGCTCCATATTGGCGGCGTTCTGCTGCACGGTGGCCGCCAGCTGCTCCATACTGGCGGATGTCTCCTCCACGCTGCTGGCCTGCTTATTGATCTGCTCGGAGATCTCGCCGGTATCCGCCGCCAGGGCGTTGGTCCCCAGATGAATATCGCCCGCAGCTTCCCGCACCTGGAGCACGATTTTTTGCAGCCCGCCGCCAATGCCGTTGATGGCGCCGATCAACTGACCTACCTCATCCTGACGGGTGGCGGGCAGGGTGGCGCGCAGATCGCCTGCGGCATACTGTTCGGCCAGGCCAATCACATCGCGCAGCGGGCGCGTGAGCCAGCGGCGGATAATAAACACGAACAGCATGGCAAAGAGCGCGGAAAGCGCCACGCCCGCCAGCAGGAAGCGGTCGCGCATGTTGGTCACATCAGCCAGCAGTACGGTTTTATCCACCTCGCCCACAATCGTCCAGTTCCAGCCCGGTAGCGGTGTCCAGGCCATGATCAACGTGCGGCCATCAGCGCTCTGGCGTTCCAGAGTGCCGGATTGATCCCCCAGCAGCTGTTGCTGAACGGCGTTATCCCACTTCGGCAGCTCTCCCTCCTCTGCGCTATGGAACAGGTACTGGCCGTGGTTCTTGCCGTTACTGCGGTTCAGTACAAAGAAGTGACCGCTCTCGCCCAGACGGCGGCTAAGGATCTTCTCGCGCATGACGTTCCAGGAGTGGGTAATGTCGACCCCAACGAAGATAATGGCGATCACCTGCCCGCCCGCATCTTTTACCGGCTGGTACTGGGTGATATAGCGCTTACCGAACAGCAGGGCGAGGCCGCGATATACCTCGCCTTTGTTGACCACTTCCCATGCCGGGCTGGCATGGTCGAGTACCGTACCGATGGCCCGGTCGCCGTTCTCTTTACGCAGCGAGGTCGCCACGCGGACAAAATCGTCGCCGCTACGGACAAAGAGCGTAGAGATCGCGCCGGTGCGATTCAGAAAATCATCGGGGGTGGTGTTGTTCTCATGCAGTTCCGTATCGCCGCCTTTCAGCAGGGGGACGCTCTGGTCGTTGATGACGCGGGTCTGGCTGGCATCAATACTCAGCGGCTGCGGTAAAAAGGTGGTGAACAGGCGGGTGTAACTTTCTACCTCTTCGGTGAGGCTGGTATTGAACATCTGCACCATATCCACCACGCCGGTAGACTGGTTATGCAGGTCTTCTACGGCCAGCGATTCAAGTTTTTGACTGGCGTTGTAGCTCAGGAGAAAGGTGAAAAGTAAAAAGAGAGTGGCAACACTCAAGCCGGTAAGCAGCGATAGCTTTGTGCCCAGACCTGCACGGCGGAAAAAGTTGATCATAAATTGCTCATTGTTAAAAAGGTATCGCTTTTCAACGGCAGAGCGGGGATAACATTTATTGGCTTTATGTAACAAAATGTTACAAAGTTATCTCGGAGGAGTTATGGCAAGGATAATAGAATTGTAAAGATTAAAAAGCCACTCTTTTTTAGTGGCTTTTATTGACGATTTTCAGACATAAAGTATGGCCTGCGCCCGCCAGCGATCGGCATGGCTCTCTTCCTGCATTTTTATGATGCGATACCATGAGGCACCCTGCTCATCGGCCTTCAGCGCGATCATGCGCTCTACGTCCTGCGGGCTCCCTGAGATATCACTCACAGAGATCAATCCAATTTCGTTTAAACCCGTCACACAATCAGCGCTGGCAAATTCAGCTGACTGTGCTGCCGTACTCACCAGACCGGCTGAGAGTAGCAGTGTGGTCAAAGCAAGAGATCGTTTCATCGTCAGCTCCATTTTACGTGTCCCCGGTATCCGCCGGGCAATCCTTCGCTAATAAACTCATTCCATTGTCACTGGCTGGAGTTTATTGTGGACAGGAAAACGTCTATGGACGCAAAGCAGTGTAAATGTCGTTTAAATACCGCGCGTTATTTACGGTATAAAATGGCTTGCGAATACCATTGTCCCGTCACGATGGTTTCATCGATAAGGACAATGACGTAATAATCTGCTTTCGCGGCGACAGCTTTTGCTTTAATGGCCTCTGCCGCATCATCGGGAGAGCCTCGCTCGAGTGCGGTCACGGTACCCATTCGCTGTAATCCTTCCGTTTGATTACGACGTATCTCCTGGGGGTGATCGGCGACCGGTGGCGCAGGCTGCGGCGTACCTTGCAATACGCTACATCCGCCCAACAACACCATCAGCGTTAAAGCAGCAAACTTTCGCATAAACCTGTCTCGTTTCCTGATAGCCATAGTGTAGATCTCTGTTGATTTGACATTGGGGGAATGTTCCCAAATTGTTAGCTATAGCGTAAATTTCGAATGAAAATTGTGTGAAAGCGTAAGCCAGTTCTCAACATTATGATTCACCCATAAGTATGAGGCCCAATAATGATTGAACTTGAAGTACGGCAGCTTGGCGACCATGAGATTGTACATGCTGTTCCGGCAGGAAAAGGGGCTAAACCGCTTCCGGTTGTTATTTTTTATCATGGTTTTACCTCATCAAAACTGGTCTACAGCTATTTTGCGGTGGCGCTGGCGCAGGCAGGTTTTCGGGTGGTAATGCCGGATGCCCCCGATCACGGGGCCCGTTTTAGCGGTGATGAGCAAGCCCGCCTGGGACAGTTCTGGCCGATCCTGCATGGCAACCTCACCGAGTTTGCCCCGCTGCGGGATGCGCTATATCAGGCCGGGCTGGTGGCCGATGAACGGCTCGCGGTGGCCGGGGCTTCAATGGGGGGAATGACCGCGCTGGGCATTATGGCGCGCTATCCGGAGGTCAAATGTGTGGCAAGCCTGATGGGCTCGGGCTACTTTACCTCGCTGGCCCGCACGCTGTTTCCGCCGCAGCAACCCGGGTCATTCGCGTCGATGGTCGCACCGCTTGCTGACTGGGAGGTAACGACCGCGCTACCGCGTCTGGCTGACCGCCCGCTGCTGCTGTGGCACGGTGAGGAGGATGATGTGGTGCCCGCCGGGGAGACGTTCCGCCTGCAACAGGCGTTGCAGCAGGAAGGGCTGGATAAAAATCTGACCTGTCTGTGGGAGGCGGGAGTCAAACACCGTATTACGCCGGGTGCGCTCGACGCCACGGTCGCGTTTTTCCGCCAGCACCTTTAAACGCGCAGGATCTTCACACCCTGATCTTCCAGTTTCTGGAGGATCTGTGGATTAGCGTTTTTACCCGTGATCACCATGTCTATCTGCTCGGCACGGCTGAAGAGCATGCCCGCACGTTCCCCAACCTTGCTGCTGTCGACCAGGACCACCAGCTTGCCGACCACGTTCAGCATCTTCTGCTCCGCCATCGCCGTCAGCATGTCGGTTTTATACAGCCCTTCGGCGGTGAGCCCCTTGCCGCTGGTAAACATCCAGTGGCCGGCATAGAGCGTGTTCTCGCTGTCCTGCGGGCTTAGGGTGATGGACTGGCTCTTGTTGTACTGCCCGCCCATGATCACCACGCTTTCGTGCTCCTGGTCGATCAGGTAGTTGGCCAGCGGCAGGTAGTTGGTGATGATCTGCACCGGTTTGCCGCACATCTCACGACCCAACAGAAAGGCGGTGGAACCGCAGTTGATCACCACGCTTTCGCCAGGATTAACCAGCTGGGAGGCGGCTCTGGCAATACGCACTTTCTCGTCGTGGTTCTGCGCCTGATGGATATTCATCGGCGACCAGCGTGGGCGCTGCTGGCTGATCCCTTCCGCGCCGTTACGCACCTTTTTCAGCTTGCCGCTCTCATCAAGTTTGTTGATATCCCGGCGTGCCGTGGCGGGAGAAACGCCCAGCCGGGCAATCACCTGCTCAACGGTAACAAACCCCGTTTGCGCCAGGAGTTCCAGTAAGATTTGATGACGTTGTGCTTCTGTCATGAGCTATTCCGAAATAAATTGATTTTAAAAGATGATATTTGAAATAGCCTGAAATTACTAAGCAAAAGTTGGAATCGCCAGGCACAGCGCCTGGCGATGAGGGGACAATTACAGGAAAGATTTGAACGGCAGATCCGGCTCAATGGTAAAGCAGTCGTCAAAGCCGCGCGGGTAGTGATATTCGAAATTATCTTTATCCAGCGGCCAGGTAAACTTGCCGCCCACCTGCCAGATAAAGGGCTTAAAGCCATATTTCAGACGATCTTTTTTCATCTCCCACAGCACGCGGATCTCCTGCGGATCGGCCTGGAAGTTTGACCAGATATCATGGTGGAACGGGATCACCATCCGGGTATTCAACGCTTCAGCCATGCGCAGAATGTCAGCGCTGGTCATCTTATCGGTGATGCCGCGCGGGTTTTCGCCATAGGAGCCCAGCGCCACGTCGATATGGTGCTCGTTACCGTGTTTGGCATAGTAGTTGGAGTAGTGTGAGTCACCGCTGTGGTACAGCGTACCGCCCGGGGTTTTGAACAGGTAGTTTACCGCACGTAGGTCCATGCCGTCCGGTAACACACCCGCGGCCTTCTGATCGGCTGGCAGAGTAATCAGCGCTGTACGGTCAAACGCGTCGAGGGCATGAATTTCAATGTCTTTGATTTTCACCACATCGCCCGGTTTCACCACGATGCAGCGCTCTTTTGGCACGCCCCAACCGATCCACAAATCGACGCAGGTCTGCGGTCCAATGAAAGGCACGTCATCTGCACAGTTCTGCATGACTGCCGCCGCGACGTTAACGTCGATGTGATCGTTGTGATCGTGGGTCGAGAGGACGGCATCTATCTGACGAATCGCAAAGGGATCAAGGACAAATGGTGTGGTACGCAGGTTTGGCTGCAGCTTCTCGACGCCCGCCATACGCTGCATCTGATGGCCTTTTTTCATCAGTGGGTTGCCGTGGCTCTGTTTGCCGGTGCCGCACCAGAAATCGACGCAAACATTAGCCCCGCCCTGAGATTTCAGCCAGATGCCGGTACAACCCAGCCACCACATTGCAAATGTGCCCGGCGCGACCTGCTCCTGCTCGATCTCCTCATTCAGCCAGCTTCCCCATTCCGGGAAGGTGCTGAGGATCCATGATTCGCGGGTAATAGTGTTCACTTTACTCATAGTCAGACTCCCTCTCTATCACAAGTAATCATTTGATGACATGTTTTGATTGATATTGTCACCAATGAATCAGCATTGCAATGGTGTTCTGCGAGCGTTACGCCAATATAAAGCTGCTCTGATTAAAAATAATATACGTGATTTTTATGCTTTTTATTATATAACTTATTGAAATAAATGATTTTTATTGGTGTTTTGCAGATGCAGATAAAGACATTGCACTTAGGGTGGAAATAATTTGCGTGATACGTCACAAATAATCAAATTCAATCTTGTCGTGATTATTTGTGATTACTAGAGTGGGGGCCTGTTGTACGAACACCAGGCATCGTATTGCCTTTACCGGAGAGTGTTATGGAGATCCTCTACAGCGTCTTTACCGTCTTTTTTAATCAGGTCATGACCAACGCCCCGTTGCTGTTGGGTATCGTGACGTGCCTGGGTTATATCCTGCTGCGTAAAAGCGTGAGCGTGATAATCAAAGGCACCATTAAAACCATCATCGGTTTTATGCTGCTTCAGGCGGGTTCAGGCATTTTAACCAGCACCTTTAAACCCGTTGTTGCCAAAATGTCGGAAGTCTATGGCATCAACGGCGCCATATCAGACACCTACGCCTCAATGATGGCCACTATCGAACGTATGGGAGATGCCTATAGCTGGGTAGGGTACGCCGTCCTGCTCGCACTGGCGCTGAACATCATTTACGTTCTGCTGCGTCGGATTACCGGCATCCGCACCATCATGCTCACCGGCCACATCATGTTCCAGCAGGCTGGATTGATTGCGGTTTCCCTCTATATCTTCGGCTACCCGATGTGGACCACCATTATCTGCACGGCGATCCTGGTCTCGCTCTATTGGGGCATCACCTCCAATATGATGTACAAGCCGACGCAGGAAGTGACCGACGGCTGCGGTTTCTCTATCGGCCACCAACAGCAGTTTGCCTCATGGATTGCCTATAAAGTCGCCCCCTATCTGGGGAAAAAAGAGGAGAGTGTTGAAGATCTGAAGCTGCCCGGCTGGCTGAATATCTTCCACGACAATATCGTCTCTACTGCCATCGTGATGACCATTTTCTTCGGTGCGATCCTGCTCTCATTCGGTATTGATACGGTGCAGGCGATGGCCGGTAAAACGCACTGGTCTATCTATATCCTGCAAACCGGCTTCTCCTTCGCGGTAGCGATTTTCATCATCACCCAGGGCGTGCGCATGTTCGTGGCCGAACTGTCTGAGGCCTTCAACGGTATTTCTCAACGCCTGATCCCTGGCGCCGTACTGGCAATTGACTGCGCGGCGATCTATAGCTTCGCGCCGAACGCCGTCGTCTGGGGCTTTATGTGGGGCACCATCGGCCAGCTGATTGCGGTGGGCATCCTGGTGGGCTGCGGCTCCTCCATCCTGATCATTCCTGGCTTTATCCCGATGTTCTTCTCCAACGCCACTATCGGCGTGTTCGCTAACCACTTTGGCGGCTGGCGCGCGGCGCTCAAGATCTGCCTGGTAATGGGCATGGTTGAAATCTTCGGCTGCGTGTGGGCGGTCAAACTGACCGGTATGAGCGCCTGGATGGGCATGGCGGACTGGTCGATTCTGGCACCGCCGATGATGCAGGGCTTCGCCTCTGTCGGCCTTGCCTTTATGGGCGTCATCATTCTGATTGCACTGGCGTATATGTTCTTCGCCGGCCGTACGCTGCGGGCGGAAGAAGATGCGGAAAAACAAACAGCAGAAGTTTCTGCTCACTAAGGAGTTTTGATTATGACCGTACGTATCCTGGCTGTGTGTGGCAATGGGCAAGGGAGCTCCATGATCATGAAGATGAAAGTGGACCAGTTTTTAACCCAGTCAAACATTGACCACACGGTAAACAGCTGCGCGGTGGGTGAATACAAAAGTGAACTGAACGGCGCGGACATCATCATCGCTTCTACCCACATCGCCGGTGAGATTAGCGTCGCAGGCAATAAATACGTGGTAGGGGTGCGCAACATGCTGTCGCCTGCGGACTTCGGCCCAAAATTGCTGGAAGTGATCAAAGCGCACTTTCCGCAAGATGTGAAGTAAGGAGAGGCATATGAAACTACGTGATTCGCTGGCGGAGAATAACTCCATCCTTCTCCAGGCCGAAGCCAGCACCTGGCAGGAGGCGGTAAAGCTGGGCGTTGATCTGCTGGTTAAGGCGGATGTCGTTGAGCCGCGCTATTACCAGGCCATTCTTGATGGCGTTGAGCAGTTCGGGCCCTATTTTGTGATTGCGCCAGGGCTGGCGATGCCGCATGGCCGCCCGGAAGAGGGGGTCAAAAAAACCGGTTTCGCCCTGGTCACCCTGAAAACGCCGCTGGTGTTTAACCACGAAGATAACGATCCGGTAGACATCCTGATCACCATGGCGGCCGTTGATGCCAATACTCACCAGGAGGTGGGCATTATGCAGATCGTCAACCTGTTTGAAGATGAAGCCAATTTTGACCGTTTACGCGCCTGCCGTACCGCGCAGGACGTGCTGGATTTAATCGACAATGCCACTGCGGCGGCAGCTTAAAAGGGAGTTGAACATGTCATTACCAATGTTGCAGGTTGCGCTGGATAACCAGACTCTGGCCCACGCTTACGAAACCACGCGTCTGATTGCGGAAGAGGTGGACATTATCGAAGTGGGCACCATTCTGTGCGTAGGGGAGGGGGTCCGTGCCGTCCGCGATCTGAAAGCCCTCTATCCGCATAAGATTGTGCTGGCCGACGCCAAAATTGCCGATGCGGGCAAAATCCTGTCGCGGATGTGTTTCGAAGCCAATGCCGACTGGGTGACGGTCATCTGCTGTGCAGATATCAACACCGCGAAAGGCGCGCTGGAGGTCGCGAAGGAATTTAACGGTGACGTGCAGATCGAACTCACGGGCTTCTGGACCTGGGAGCAGGCAGAAGCGTGGCGCGCTGCAGGTATTCAGCAGGTGGTCTATCACCGCAGCCGCGATGCGCAGGCTGCGGGGGTTGCGTGGGGCGAGGCGGATATCAGCGCCGTTAAGCGTCTGGCGGATATGGGCTTTAAGGTTACGGTGACGGGCGGGCTGGCGCTGGAGGATTTGCCGCTGTTTGCCGGTATTCCAATCCACGTCTTTATCGCCGGTCGCAGCATTCGCGATGCCGCCTCGCCGGTGGAAGCGGCGCGTCAGTTTAAACGTTCCATCGCCCAGCTGTGGGGATAAGGAGCGGTTATGTTAAGCAAACAGGTTCCGCTTGGCATCTATGAGAAGGCGCTCCCCACCGGGGAGTGCTGGCTTGAGCGGCTGCAGCTGGCGAAACGGCTGGGATTCGATTTCGTTGAAATATCGGTGGATGAGACGGATGCGCGCCTCTCCCGTCTCGACTGGAGCCGCGAGCAGCGTCTGGCGCTGGTGGACGCTGTCGCCGAAACCGGCGTAAGAGTTCCCTCGATGTGCCTGAGCGCCCACCGTCGTTTCCCGCTCGGCAGTGAAGATGACGCGGTGCGGGCGCAGGGCCTTGAGATCATGCGTAAAGCGATTCGCTTTGCGCAGGACGTCGGGATCCGCGTAATCCAGCTTGCCGGTTATGACGTTTACTATCAGGAAGCCAATGATGAGACGCGTCGTCGTTTCCGTGATGGCCTGAAAGAGAGCGTTGAAATGGCCAGCCGCGCGCAGGTCACCCTGGCGATGGAGATCATGGATTATCCGTTGATGAACTCCATCAGCAAGGCATTGGGTTATGCCCATTACCTGAATAATCCGTGGTTCCAGCTCTATCCCGACATCGGCAATCTCTCTGCGTGGGATAACGACGTGCAGATGGAGCTACAGGCCGGCATTGGGCATATCGTGGCGGTACATGTGAAGGATACCCGCCCCGGCGTCTTCAAAAACGTACCGTTTGGCAGCGGAGTCGTCGATTTTGAACGCTGTTTCCAGACGTTAAAACAGAGTGGCTATTGTGGGCCTTACCTGATCGAGATGTGGAGTGAAACGTCGGACGATCCCGAGCGCGACGTGGCGCAGGCGCGCGACTGGATACTTGAACGTATGGCGCGAGCCGGGCTTGGGGAGGAAGATCATGCAGCAGCTTAAACAGCAGGTGTTTGAGGCAAACATGGATTTGCCGCGCTACGGTCTGGTGACCTTTACCTGGGGAAATGTCAGCGCGATTGACCGTCAGCGCGGGCTGGTGGCGATCAAACCCAGCGGAGTGGCCTACGAGACCATGCGCGTGGATGACATGGTGGTGGTGGATCTCAGCGGCAATGTGGTGGAGGGGCAATGGCGACCCTCATCTGATACCGCGACCCACCTGGCGCTCTATCGGCGTTATCCCTCCCTTGGCGGGATAGTGCATACCCACTCGACCCATGCGACCGCCTGGGCGCAGGCAGGGCTGGCGATCCCCGCGCTCGGCACCACCCATGCAGACTACTTCTTTGGCGATATCCCCTGCACGCGCGCGCTCACCGAAGAGGAGGTGCTCGGCGAGTACGAACTCAATACCGGCAAGGTGATCATTGAAACGCTGGGTGACGGCGAACCGCTGCACAGGCCGGGGATTGTGGTCTTTCAGCATGGCCCTTTTGCCTGGGGAAGTGATGCTCACGACGCCGTACACAATGCCGTGGTAATGGAAGAGGTGGCGAAAATGGCGTGGATAGCGCGAGGAATTAATCCACACCTGAAGCCTGTCGACAGCTATCTGATGAACAAACACTTTATGCGCAAGCATGGTGAAAATGCTTATTACGGGCAGAAATGAAAGTAAAAAAAGCCCCCGGGCAGGGGGCTAATGAGACTATGACAATTTTTTCGTTGTTGGCTTTCCTGGTGCTAGCGTCAAAGCGTTACCGATAGATATCTGCGCTGACGTGCATATTGCCGTTGCTGCCCGGTTCACGGGTGAGCATGACGTGATAGTAGCGGGCATCCCGCGCATCGGCTTCTGCATTAATGGCTTCAGTCGCTTCACTTTCCGTGGCGAAGTTATGGTTGATATAAATGACGCCCAGACTTTGCACATCATCCATATTTCTGGCCTGTCGGCCATCAACCTGAATGGCTGCTGTCGCGTTTGCACAAAGCAAAAGCGCAGCCAGAACGGCAAGGGTGATTTTTTTCATGATATGCGCTCCACGACTCACTACGGTGCGACGATATTCACGGCTGTCTTTTGTCCAGAGACAGGGTCTGATTAAAGTGTAAGCACGATTCTTACAGGCTATGGCGACCATTTCTGATGCAGTTGTTCAAAAAATCGCCGCGATCGGCCGTGAGTAATGGTAAATCACCCACTTAGACCCGCTTTGCGCTTTGTGCGAATTATTTGCGCAATCAGCTTGAGTTTCGGGGGGCGCGCAAGTATTATGACGCGTCAATTTTTCAGCCGACCTTTAACACGTTCCTTGCCTCCCCGGGCCTCGGCTGACCCAGACAGGAGGCTGAATAATCCGTAAGGAGCAATTCGATGCGTCATTACGAAATCGTTTTTATGGTCCATCCTGACCAGAGCGAACAGGTTCCGGGTATGATCGAGCGCTACACTGGTGCAATCACTGCAGCAGAAGGCACGATCCACCGTCTGGAAGACTGGGGCCGTCGTCAGCTGGCTTATCCGATCAACAAACTGCACAAAGCTCACTACGTTCTGATGAACGTTGAAGCTCCGCAGGAAGCGATCGATGAGCTGGAAACTAACTTCCGCTTCAACGATGCCGTTATCCGCAGCATGGTTATGCGTACCAAAAACGCAGTGACCGAAGCATCTCCGATGGTTAAAGCGAAAGACGAGCGCCGTGAGCGTCGCGATGATTTCGCAAACGAAACCGCAGATGATTCTGATGCTGGGGATTCTGAAGAGTAATTTCTGATGACCAACCGTCTGGTGTTGTCCGGTACCGTGTGCAGGACCCCACTTCGCAAGGTCAGCCCATCAGGAATTCCTCACTGCCAGTTCGTGCTTGAGCATCGTTCAGTGCAGGAGGAAGCCGGGTTTAACCGGCAGGCGTGGTGCCAAATGCCCGTTATTATTAGCGGTCACGAAAACCAGGCCATTACTCACAGTATAACGGTCGGTAGCGCAGTAACGGTTCAGGGGTTCATCTCTTGCCACAAGGCAAAGAACGGCCTGAGCAAACTTGTTCTGCATGCCGAGCAGATTGATTTGATAGATTCTGGAGACTAGCCAAATGGCACGTTATTTCCGTCGTCGCAAGTTCTGCCGTTTCACCGCGGAAGGCGTTCAAGAGATCGACTATAAAGATATCGCAACGCTGAAAAACTACATCACCGAAAGCGGTAAGATTGTCCCAAGCCGTATCACCGGTACTCGTGCAAAATACCAGCGTCAGCTGGCTCGCGCTATCAAACGCGCTCGCTACCTGTCTCTGCTGCCGTACACTGATCGTCATCAGTAATCGGGCACGGTCCATTAATACGACTTTAAGAGGATAAGGTAATGCAAGTTATTCTGCTTGATAAAGTAGCAAACCTGGGCAGCCTGGGTGATCAGGTAAACGTTAAAGCGGGCTACGCTCGTAACTTCCTGGTTCCACAGGGTAAAGCTGTTCCTGCTACCAAGAAAAACGTAGAGTTTTTCGAAGCACGTCGTGCTGAACTGGAAGCCAAACTGGCTGACGTTCTGGCGGCTGCTAACGCTCGCGCTGAGAAAATCAACGCACTGGGCACCGTTACCATCGCGTCTAAATCTGGCGACGAAGGTAAACTGTTCGGTTCCATCGGTACTCGCGACATCGCTGACGCTGTAACTGCAGCTGGCGTTGACGTTGCTAAGAGCGAAGTTCGTCTGCCGAACGGCGTTCTGCGTACCACCGGTGAGCACGAAGTGGACTTCCAGGTTCACAGCGAAGTCTTCGCGAAACTGGTTGTTAACGTTGTTGCTGAGTAAGTAATTACTCTTCACCACGTCGAAGCGCCGGCCTTGTGCCGGCGTTTTGCTTTTTAACGTCTCCTGTTACTTTCTTTGTGACTTGTATGGTGGCTATTCCTTGCGCATTCCCTGATAATAAAATGAAACGCTATTTTATCTTTGGGATTTGTCATGGATACCGCTCTGCCTGCACCGCTTTTCTCCCGTAAAAACATCGTGTTCGCCAGCGCTACGCTGTGCTGTCTGCTATGGGGTAGCTCCTATCCCGCGATCAAGAGTGGCTACGAACTCTTTCATATCGCCACCAACGACATTCCATCAAAAGTGGTCTTTGCGGGTTATCGCTTTGTTTTTGCTGGCCTGCTATTGCTGCTGCTCGCTTTGGCCCAGCGCAAGCCGATTGGTCGGCTCAGCCCGCGCCAGTTCGGGCAACTGACGATACTGGGCCTGACGCAGACCACGATCCAGTACACGTTCTTTTATATCGGTCTGGCATACACAACGGGCGCCAAAGGGTCGATCATGAACGCGACCGCCACCTTCTTCAGCGTCATGCTGGCGCACTTTATCTATCAGAACGACAGGATCAGCTACAACAAAGCCCTCGGTTGTATCCTCGGGTTTGCCGGGGTGATGATCGTGAACTTTAACAGCGGCTTGCAGGACTTCCACTTCGTCTGGAACGGGGATGGTTTTGTGGTGCTGGCGGCGTTTATCCTCTCTGCCGCCACGCTGTACGGCAAACGCATCTCGCAGACGGTGGATCCGATGGTGATGACCGGCTGGCAGCTGGCGATAGGTGGTGTGATGCTGGTGGCAGGCGGCTATATCACCGGCGGAACGCTGGCCGTTCCCAGCGTCAAAGCGGCGGCCATCCTGGGCTACCTGACTCTGCTCTCCTCGGTGGCGTTTGCACTGTGGAGTTTGCTGCTGAAACACAACCGCGTCAGTATGATCGCCCCGTTCAACTTCTTAGTGCCGGTGGCCGGAACCGTCCTCTCGGCCATTTTCCTCGGTGAAAATATCCTGGAGATCAAATATGTCGTGGCGCTGGTGCTGGTCTGCTCTGGGATCTGGTGGGTGAATAAAGTCAGTGGAAAAGAGGCCCGGTAAGCGTTACGCCACCGGGCGAAGCGCTATCTGGCGCGGATGAAGCTGCCGTCAGACTGACGGGTAAACAGCACCTGCTGGCCGTTGCCGCTGTCAATGGTCAGCCCTGTCACCACGCCGCTCGCATTCTGGCGAATCTGCACCATCTGGCCGTTTTGCAGGTTACTCAGCGGCTTGCCTGGTCCCTCAACCTGCGCCATGGCATAGACGTCGGTCGGCGGCAGGTTGTGATCGCGGAACAGCTGCGCCATCGTTTTGCCCGACTCTACACGGTAGGAACGCCACTGCTGTTCAATACCGGGAGGGGATTGCTGGGATTGCACCGGCGCGGCGGCCTGCTCCTGGGGCTGCTCTTCCTGAATCGGCTCCGGCTCAACAGGTGCGACCTGGCCGGGATCGTTAGAGGGTGACACCAGCTGCGTTTGCATCGGCTGTGAATCTGGCTGCGGCTGCGTCTGCGAACGGAAATCCAGTTCGGCATCACGACGCACGGGCGCTGTGGCGCTGTCGTCCGCGCCGCCTGGCAGCAGAAAACCGACAATGACCATCAGCGCACCGATAATAATGCCTCTGCGGTGCAGCGGCGGCAGCGGGTCCATGATGCGAAAGTTATCTGGCGCATGCCAGATTTTCGTCAGGGTAGGTTTTAGTTCAAATGGCCCGGGCATGGCTCTCCTCCTGCTCCGCGTCTTTTTTCCTGTCCCGAAAAGTATAGTTTGCTAACTGCCTGATGAGCGTAACAAAGCCAGCTTCCGTGACACGCATTCGGGAAAAATCCAGATAGCCTCTATTGTTTCCGTTTCGTCGTAATTTGTCATCTTTCCATAAGACAAAGTTTTACCGGATGGAAGGTGGCTGTTATGCTGCCCGCTACTTTAAATGTGATGGAAGGAAATCCCATGACCACCCCGACTTTTGACACAATCGAAGCGCAGGCAAGCTACGGCATTGGTTTGCAGGTAGGACAGCAGCTGAGCGAATCAGGTCTGCAGGGTCTGTTACCTGAAGCGCTGGTGGCGGGTATCGCCGATGCGCTGGAAGGTAAACAACCAGCGGTTCCGGTAGATGTGGTTCACCGCGCGCTGCGTGAAATCCACGAACGTGCAGACGCTGTGCGTCGCGCCCGTTTCGAAGAGATGGCTGCGGCAGGCGAGAAATTCCTTGAAGAGAACCGTGAGCGTGAAGGCGTGAACAGCACCGAAACCGGTCTGCAGTTCCGCGTTATCACCCAGGGCGAAGGTCCAATCCCGGCGCGTACCGACCACGTTCGCGTGCACTACACCGGTAAACTGATTGACGGCACCGTGTTCGACAGCTCTGTTGCCCGCGGCGAACCGGCAGAATTCCCGGTAAACGGCGTGATCCCAGGCTGGATCGAAGCCCTGACCCTGATGCCGGTGGGTTCTAAATGGGAGCTGACTATCCCACAGAACCTGGCCTACGGCGAGCGTGGCGCTGGCGCCTCTATTCCGCCATTCAGCACCCTGGTCTTTGAAGTTGAGCTGCTGGAAATCCTGTAAGCGGCCTCTCCTCTTCCTCTCCCCGGCAGGGGAGGGGAAATTAGTTAAAAAACCTATAGTTACGCCCCAATCAACAGATTATCTTGCAAAAGGTCACAGTAAGTGTATTTTTGTGAGCTGTTTTGCGTGGCTTAAGTGATATGTCACTCAATTTCAACATATTGTTAACATAATATTTAAATCAAAGTATTCATCCCGCCGATTCTTACCTAATATCGATGTGTCCTTAACCGGGGCATCGCTTTTCGACGTAATAAAGGGCCAGAAGAGCCTAAACAACACAGGCAGTAACAACAGGAAAACATCACATGGTAGATCAGGTAAAAGTCGTTGCCGACGAAGAGGCACCGTCTGAACAATCGCTACGGCGAAATCTCACAAACCGTCATATTCAGCTTATCGCCATCGGCGGCGCTATCGGTACCGGGCTGTTTATGGGGTCAGGCAAAACCATCAGTCTTGCCGGGCCGTCGATCATTTTTGTCTATATGATCATCGGCTTTATGCTCTTTTTCGTAATGCGGGCAATGGGCGAGCTGCTGCTCTCGAATCTCGAATACAAATCCTTTAGCGACTTTGCCTCCGACCTTCTCGGGCCGTGGGCGGGCTATTTCACCGGCTGGACCTACTGGTTCTGCTGGGTGGTGACCGGGATGGCCGACGTCGTCGCCATTACGGCTTACGCGCAGTTCTGGTTCCCGGGACTGTCGGACTGGGTGGCCTCGCTGGCGGTCATCATTCTGCTGCTGAGCCTTAACCTCGCCACCGTAAAAATGTTCGGTGAGATGGAATTCTGGTTCGCGATGATCAAAATCGTCGCCATTGTCGGCCTGATTGTGGTCGGCCTGGTGATGATCATGACCCACTTTACCTCCCCGAGCGGCGTGCAGGCCTCGTTCACTCATCTCTGGAATGACGGGGGCTGGTTCCCGAAAGGGCTGAGCGGATTCTTTGCCGGCTTCCAGATTGCGGTCTTCGCTTTCGTGGGGATTGAGCTGGTGGGAACCACTGCCGCAGAAACCAAAGATCCTGAGAAGTCACTGCCGCGGGCGATTAACTCCATTCCCGTGCGTATCATCATGTTCTACGTCTTCGCGCTGATCGTGATTATGTCGGTGACGCCGTGGAGCTCCGTGGTACCCAGCAAGAGCCCGTTCGTTGAGCTGTTTGTGCTGGTCGGTTTACCGGCGGCGGCAAGCCTGATTAACTTCGTGGTGCTGACCTCCGCGGCCTCTTCGGCTAACAGCGGCGTCTTCTCCACCAGCCGTATGCTGTTTGGTCTGGCGCAGGAAGGGGTGGCCCCGAGTGCGTTCGCCAAGCTCTCTAAACGTGCGGTACCGGCGAAAGGGCTGACCTTCTCCTGTATCTGCCTGCTGGGCGGCGTGGTGATGCTCTACGTGAACCCAAGCGTGATTGGCGCCTTCACCATGATCACCACGGTTTCGGCGATCCTGTTCATGTTCGTCTGGACCATCATCCTCTGCTCGTACCTGGTGTACCGCAAACAGCGTCCGCACCTGCATGAAAAATCCATCTACAAAATGCCGTGGGGCAAGCTGATGTGCTGGGTCTGCATGGCCTTCTTCGTGTTTGTGCTGGTACTGCTGACCCTGGAAGAGGATACCCGTCAGGCGCTGATGGTCACGCCGCTGTGGTTTATCGCCCTGGGACTGGGCTGGCTGTTTATCGGTAAGAAGCGGATGGCTGGCATGCGTTAATTGTGTTGTGCCGGGTGGCGGCTGCCTTACCCGGCCTACGGTTCGTTGCTTTTGTAAGCCCGGTAAGCGCTAACGCTACCGGGCTTTTTTATTCCCCGGCCAGCGCCCGCGGGAACAGGACGTTATTCTCCAGACTGATGTGCTCCATCAGATCGTCGATCATCTCGTTAATGCCGTTATACATCGCGCGCCAGGTGGTGCAGGCATCCGCAGGTGGGGTCACGTTATGGGTGATGTGCTTGATCACCTCAATCAGTTCACCGGCGTCGTCGTGCTCGCTTTCCATCACGCTGATCGGCCCCATCGCCTGGCTGCCCATTCCCTGTTTGATCATCGGGAACAGGATCTGCTCCTCTTTCATCATATGGCTGGAGAGCTCTTCATGCAGCAGGGTCAGGTTCTTTGCCAGGCCGCGCGGTACAGAGGCTTTATCAGCATGGACGCGCTCAACTTTGGTGGCCTGCAGGATCAGCTCCGGTAGCTGTTCGCGGTGGCGATCGTGAAAGCGCACGATGATGTGATCGATGATTTCGGCCAGCGCCACGCTGCGCCACTCTTTTTCCAGCGGCTGCTCGGCCAGCTTCGCCAGTTCTGCTTCGATGAGGTCCAGATCCAGTTCCTTACGCGACGCGGCACGCGCCAGGGTTTGCTTACCGCCGCAGCAGTAATCCATATCGTATTTACGAAACAGCGCGGAAGCGCGTGGGATGGAGAGCGCCAGCTCGCCTAAAGGTTGGTCGCGGAAGGCCATGGTCGTTACCTCATCGTTATTTGATAAGATGTATTTTAAATGCATCTTTTAGGCGAAGCTATAACCCTTTATAGGCAGGGGTAAAAAAGCGATACAGATCACAAAAAAATGCCGATTTAACTCTATGAATGGATTTAAAAAACGGGTTTAGAAACTTTTTAAAGGCACAGAGACGGTAAACAACCCGCTGCGCCTGCCGATAGATACAGGTCAGACAATACCTGCATATAAAAAAGGCAACGCATGTTTAAACGTATAAAAGTGATAACCCTTCTGATTTCGGTGCTGCTGGCGCTCGGGATCATGCAACTGATCTCCGCCGGCATTTTCATCAATGCGCTTAATAACGACAAAGAGAACTTCACCGTTTCCCAGGTTTCCAGCCAGAATGTGGCCGAGTTCACCGACGCCTGGATCAGCCTTAACCAGGCGCGCGTCACCCTCAACCGCGGCATGCTGCGCCTGCAAAGCAGCATGGCTTCGCAGATAAACGGCGGGCAGCTGAACGAGCTGGTCAACACGGCAAAAAATCTGCTGGCAGACGCCCAGTCCCATTACGACAAATACTACGCGCTGCCGGAAACGCCGGGCCTGGATGAAAAACTCTCCAGCCAGCTGGAAGAGCAGTACCGCATCTACTCGGCCACCCTGACCCAGATGAACCTTCTGCTCTCCCAGGGCAACCTCGAAGATATGTTTAAGCAGAACGCCGAGCAGAAGCAGACCGCAATGCAGAAAGTCTATCGTGAATGGCGCCAGGCTCAGGCAGCCCTTACCGATAAAGGCATCGAAGATAACGAGAGCGACTACAAACGCATCCTGTGGATCCTTTCCGGGATGATGCTTCTGGTGATCGCCGTGATTGTCTCCAGTTGGATCGCCATGCGCCGTGTGCTGCTGCTGCCGCTGCAGGAGGTCATCGATCATATTCGCGCTATCGCCGCGGGTGACCTGACGCAGCCTGTTGACGTTCAGGGCAAAAACGAAATGGCGGTGCTGGCCTATAACGTTCACGAGATGCAGAAGGCGCTGGCGAACACCGTAGGTGTGGTGCGTGAGGGCTCCGACACCATTTATACCGGTGCGGGCGAAATCTCCGCAGGCAGCAACGATCTCTCTTCCCGTACCGAGCAGCAGGCGGCCTCGCTGGAAGAGACTGCCGCCAGCATGGAACAGCTGACCGCCACCGTGAAGCAGAACGCCGATAATGCCCGTCAGGCGTCACGCCTGGCGCTGGATGCCTCAAGCACCGCCAAAAAAGGCGGAAACGTGGTGGAAGGGGTGGTGCGCACCATGGACGAGATCGCCAACAGTTCCAGCAAAATCGCCCAGATCACCAACGTGATTGACGGCATCGCCTTCCAGACCAACATCCTGGCGCTGAACGCGGCGGTAGAAGCGGCGCGTGCCGGGGAGCAGGGACGCGGATTTGCGGTGGTGGCAGGGGAAGTTCGCACCCTGGCCCAGCGCAGCGCCCAGGCGGCGAAAGAGATCAAAGGGCTGATTGACGACTCGGGTGCCCGGGTCAGCGCCGGTTCCGCGCTGGTGAATGAGGCCGGGGAGACGATGGCGGAGATCGTCAGCGCCGTAACCCGCGTCACCGACATTATGGGCGAAATTGCGTCCGCCTCTGATGAGCAAAGCCGGGGTATCGATCAGGTCGGCCAGGCGGTGGCCGAGATGGATCGCGTGACCCAACAGAACGCCTCGCTGGTGGAGGAGTCTGCGGCGGCAGCGGCAGCGCTGGAAGAGCAGGCGGCACGCCTGAACGAGGCGGTGGCGGTATTTAAGATTGCGAAGGGCCCGGTGGCTAAGGCTGCGCCGGTGAAAACCTATGCTGCAAAAGCCAAACCGGTACAGGCGACCACCGACGCCAACTGGGAAACCTTCTGACAGAGGCCGGGTGGCGCTAACGCTTACCCGGCCTACGGAACGCATGACTTTGTAGGCCCGGCAAGCGCAGCGCCGCCGGGCAATAATTACAGCTCCGAAGCCGGAACGACCGAAATTTTTTCCGGCTTTGCTTTTACCGCAATCACCACCCCCACCACCAGCAACACAATTCCCGTGCCGGTTAACAGCGGCGGCAGGCTCTGGCGCATCAGGAAGGTATAGAGCAGACCGGCCAGGGTTTCGAAGACAATCAGCGGCCCTAAGATCACCGTCGGTAATTTCTGGCTGGCGACGTTCCAGCACAGGGCGCCCACCCATGAGCAGCAGACGGCAATCGCCAGCATCAGACCGAGAAAGACCCATGGCCGTGGCCCCAGCGGCAGGGCAAAGTCCGGCTGCTGCACGTTCAGCCATGCGCAGGCGGCAAGGTAGCCCAGTAACGAGACCGGCAGTGTCACCAGCGCCTGGGCGGTGGCCCACATCATCGGATGTTTGTCGGGGTTTTCCCGCAGCCAGCGGGCGTTACGCAGGGCGTACCATGCCCAGCAGACCACCGACACCGACGCCAGCAGGATCCCCGAAACATAGCGCCAGCCACTGCCTCCGGCCACGCCGTGACGCAGCTCGGCGATATTCACGCACACCAGCCCCAGCGCAATGGCAAACAGCCCCGGGAGCATCTTTGACCACGCCAGCTTACCATCGCGCTGGCTGTAGAGCAGGTTGGCGAACACCGGGATCACCACCGGCAGCGTGCCGATGATCATGGTCGACACCGGGGCCCCGGTACGCTGGATCGCGCTTGCCAGGCAGACGTAATAGATCAGGTTGCCCATCATCGTCAGAGACAGGGCGGTGAGCCAGTCCCGGCCTTTCAGCTGGCGTAACCGCGCCCGGCCGAGCCAGGCGATCGGCAGGGCGATCAGCCCCAGCGCCAGATAGCGCCCCATCGACTGTAGCGCCGCCGGGTATTCCGGGACGATCAGCGGCCCGACAAAAATCAGTCCCCACATTAACCCTGCAAGCAGGGCATACAACACGCCGCTAATCATTTTTCCCTCCCTCTGCTCTGAACCTGCTGGCAGTGTAGAAAGGCAACAGAGGGCGGTATTGTATGAGATTGCGCATTAGCGCTGCGTTACCTGTTTCTGGTAGCGCACCGGCGTAATGCCATAGCGACGGGTAAAGGCCCGGGTCAGGTGCGACTGATCGGTCAGGCCCGTCGCGGCGGCCACCTCTGCCGCCGGGAGTCCCTGGGTGAGAAAGGCTTTGGCGCGCCACAGGCGGATCGCCATCAGCATCTGATGCGGTGTGACGTGAAAATGGGCTTTGAACTGGCGCTGGAAATGGTACGGGCTGAGCGACACCACCTGCGCCAGCTCATCGAGGGTCAGGGAGTGCATATAGTTGTCATGCAGATAGTCGCGCACGCGCTCGAAGCGATGCGCCCCTTCGTGCCGCACCGGGGCATGGCGCGCCAGCGGCTGGAAGGTATCAATAAGATCCAGCAGCAGCCCTTTTTGTGCCAGCGGATCGTCGGTATGCCACAGGCCGTAGATCAGCTGACAGATCTGCTGTGAACGGCGGGGATCGTGGCGGGTCACATCGCTGAACCACCAGTGGCGGATGCCTGTCACCTCCTCCAGCAGCTCCGGCTCGAGATAGATCATCCGGTAGCGCCAGCCGTCGGCAGTTTCGGCCTCGCCGGTATGCAGTTCATCGGGATTCATGGTGACGACGGAGTGAACGGGGGCAACGTATTGCGTGCCGCGATAGCGGAAGCGTTCGGCACCGGCTTCTATGGCGCCAATACCGAAGGCTTCATGGGTGTGGGGCTCAAAGGCGTAGCGGGAGATATGGGCGTGATACAGCTCCACGCCCGGCAGCTGCGCCAGATGGCGAAAGCGCGCGCTGTCTCTCTCATCGAAAAACTGTTCAGGTACGCCTTGCACGGTGAGCCTCCTCGCGGGTCAGAGTCTCATTATCAGAGATGACCCGCAGGGATGCCACACTAATTAACCATGTTTTAACAATTACAGGATGTGCTTCACGCTCTCCGCAAGCGTGGTGGTCGGGCGGCCCAGCAGGGCGCTCAGGGTGCGGCTGTCATCAAATAGGCCGCCTTTCGAGGCACCAATATCGGAGTCGGCCAGCATCTCCGCCAAACCTGCCGGCAGACCCACTCCCTTCAGCGCGGCGGCAAAATCGGCTTCGCTCAGGTTCTGATAGACCACGTTTTTACCGCTCTGGCGACTCAGCTCGGCAGCAAGCTCGCTTAATGTCCACGCCTGGTCGCCTGCCAGCTCATAAACTTTACCGGCATGACCCTCTTCGCTGATAACGCGGGCCGCAGCGGCGGCATAGTCGGCGCGGGTGGCGGAGGCGATTTTGCCTTCACCGGCCGCACCAATAAACACGCCGTGTTCCAGCGCAGGCGGGGCGCTGGCGAGGTAGTTTTCGGTGTACCAGCCGTTACGCAGCAGGGCGAAAGGAATACCGGATTCGGCCAGCGCTTTTTCGGTGGCGACGTGCTCCACATGCAGGCCCAGCGGGGAAGTGTCGGCATGCAGCAGGCTGGTGTAGGCGATAAATTTCACGCCCGCCGCCTTCGCCGCGTTAATGACGTTCTGATGCTGCGGCGCGCGCTGGCCCACTTCGCTGGAGGAGATCAGCAGCAGTTTATCCACGCCCACGAGTGCGGTGGTGAAAGCGGCCTGGTCGGTATAATCGGCCTGACGCACGGTCACACCCTGCCGGCTTAGCGCTTCGGCCTTCGCCGGGTTGCGTACAATGGCGACCAGTTGGCTGGCAGGAACGGTTCTCAGCAGCTGTTCAATAACGAGTTGGCCAAGCTGGCCGGTAGCGCCTGTAATTGCGATCATGATGAATATCCTTCGTCTCGGGTGAATGTTGTGGCACACTATCACTCAAACTAACTTTTAGTAAGTACGTACAAAAAGGTAAGTATCTCATGGCAAACCCAACCCTCAGCGAGCAAATGCGCGACGGCAATCTCTTTGCCGAGCAGTGCCCTTCCCGGGATGTGCTTAAGCATGTGACCAGCCGCTGGGGCGTGCTGATCCTGGTGGCATTACGTCAGGGGACGCATCGCTTTAGCGATCTGCGCCGCAAGATGGGCGGGGTGAGCGAGAAGATGCTGGCCCAGTCGCTACAGGCGCTGGAGCAGGATGGCTTTGTCAATCGTGTGTCGTATCCGGTAGTGCCCCCGCACGTGGAGTACAGCCTGACCCCATTGGGGGAAGAGGTGAGTGAGAAGGTAGCGGCGCTGGCCGACTGGATCGAGCTGAATTTGCCCCAGGTGATGAGCAACCGGAATGAACGGGTTTTGTAGGCCCGGCAAGCGCAGCGCCGCCGGGCATTGTGCGGTCTGCTTGCCGGGTGGCGGCTGCGCCTTACCCGGCCTACGAAACGGCAACGTGCTTTTACCTGCTTAAATTTAACTGATAAATCGCAAATCCAATCTCATCGGTCGCGACCTGCTGCATCGGGTACTGCGCTTTCTCTTTGATAAACGCCGCCGCTTTTTCCGTTGGTGCGGTCTCAAAGCGGATATCCAGCTTCACATCGCTGTGAACAGGGGCCAGACGCCAGTTGTTGTCTGCTGCCGGATGGATTTCGCCGCTCTTCTTCGACTGCTCGCCAATCCACGTTGCCAACACCGAACGGTTCTCATCCGGTGAGGCGAAGGCGATATGGCTGTCGCCGGTCCCGGCAAACTTACCGCCGTAAGCGCGGTAGTTGTTGGTCGCCACCAGGAAGGTCGCTTTCGGATCAATCGGCTTACCGTTAAAGGTCAGGTTCTTAATGCGTTCGGCCTGGGCATTCACCACCTGGCACTCGCCGTCATATTTCGCCGGCTGGGAGACATCAATCTGGTACTCCACCCCGTCGATCACATCGAAGTTATAGGTGCGAAAACCGTCCCAGTTAATCAGCGACTGCGGTTTGGTGCTGGTCGGGTCGATCTGGTTAAACTGGCCCGCTGAGCACTCCAGCCACTCCTTCACCTCCTGGCCCGTGGCTTTGACCACCACCAGGGTGTTCGGATAGAGATAGAGATCGGCGGCGTTACGGAAGGTCAGTTGGCCTTTTTCGACTTCAACATAGCTGGCCGGATCGTTCTTGCGTCCACCCACTTTAAACGGCGCCGCAGCGGAGAGGACCGGCAGTTTCGCCAGATCCGGATCGCCCTGAATATAGCGCTCCACGTAGGCTTTCTGCGCCATGTTCACCACCTGCACGGTAGGATCGTCCTGCACCAGCGCCAGATAGCTGTACATGTTGTCGGCAGATTTGCCGATAGGTTTGCTGACAAACTCACGGGTGACGTCGTGATCGTGCTTCAGCACCTCGACGATCTTTTTATCCTCGCCCACCAGCGCTTTTTTAGCGGCCAGATCGTAGATCGGGCGGGCTTCGGCCTTCGACTGGGTGACCTGCCATTTACCGCCGTCATTATTCAGCACCAGATCGACCACCCCAAGGTGATCCCCCCACATGCCCGGCATCACCGCGGGCACGCCGTTCAGGGTGCCTTTGGCAATGTCAGCCCCTTTAATGCTGGCGAAATCTTTGCCCGGGAAGACCGCATGGGCGTGGCCGAAGAGAATGGCGTCCACCCCTTTGACTTCGCTGAGGTAGTAGACCGAGTTTTCCGCCATCGCCTGGTATGGATCGGCAGAGAGACCGGAGTGGGCTACCACCACCACCAGATCGGCGCCTTTCTCGCGCATCTCCGGCACATACTTGCGGGCGGTTTCGGTGATGTCATTGACCGTCACTTTGCCGCTCAGGTTGGCCTTATCCCAGGTCATGATCTGTGGCGGGACAAAACCGATATAACCGATCTTCAGGGTCTGCGGTTTCCCGTCCTGATCGACCACGGTGGTCTCTTTGATCAGATAAGGGGTAAACAGCGGCTTCTGGGTCTTAACGTCGATGATATTGGCGTTAACGTACGGGAATTTGGCTCCTGAAAGCGCCATATGCAGATAGTCCAGCCCGTAGTTAAACTCATGGTTACCCAGGTTACCCACCGCGTAATCCAGGGTGTTCAGCGCCTTGTAGACCGGATGCACATCACCCTTTTTCAGACCTTTCGCCGCCATGTAATCCCCAAGCGGGCTACCCTGAATTAAGTCCCCGTTATCGACCAGGACGCTGTTTTTCACTTCGCTACGGGCTGCGTTAATCAGGCTTGCGGTACGCACCAGACCAAATTTTTCCGTCGGGGCGTCTTTGTAGTAGTCGAAGTCCATCATATTGCTGTGCAGGTCGGTGGTTTCCAGAATGCGGAGATCAACCGTCGCTGCCTGTACGCTCGCCGCAATCAGCGTCGCCAGGAGCGTTGCGCTAAACTTAATCATCAGAGGAGTCCTTTTATTCGATCCAGGCCACAAAAGAATATGTATCTATATTTTTTTGCTTACAGAATTGTGAATCCTGCCAGAAAAAAGGGCCCTGAAACCGGAATTGCTTCACAGATAGCGGATTTATTCACAATGCGATATAAATAAAACAAAGAGTTATACCCACTGTGATAACAAAGAGGTGGAGAATGTTAGATAAAATTTGTCAGCTCGCACGGGAAGCGGGCGAGGCCATTATGCAGGTCTACGATGGCAAGATCCCAATGGACACGATCCGTAAAATCGACGACTCCCCAGTGACCGCAGCCGATCTCGCGGCGCACGGGGTGATCCTGAAAGGCTTGCAGGCGTTAACGCCCGATATCCCTGTGCTTTCCGAAGAAGATCCCCAGCCCTGGGAGGAGCGTCAGCACTGGCAGCGTTACTGGCTGGTTGATCCGCTGGACGGCACCAAAGAGTTCCTCAAGCGTAACGGTGAATTCACGGTAAATATTGCCCTGATTGATAAAGGCAAAGCAGTGCTGGGGGTGGTCTACGCCCCGGTGCTGAAGGTGATGTACAGCGCCGCCGACGGCAAAGCGTGGAAAGAGGAGTGCGGCGTGCGCAACCCGATCCAGGTGCGTGACGCCCGGCCACCGCTGGTGGTGATCAGCCGCTCTCACTCGGATAACGAACTTGAGGAGTATCTGCATCAGCTTGGCGAGCACCAGACAACGTCGATCGGGTCATCGCTGAAGTTCTGCCTGGTGGCAGAAGGGCAGGCGCAGCTCTATCCCCGCTTTGGGCCAACCAACGTCTGGGATACGGCGGCAGGCCATGCCGTTGCCGCCGCCGCGGGGGCCCATGTTCACGACTGGCAGGGCAAGCCGCTCGACTATACCCCGCGGGAATCCTTCCTTAATCCAGGCTTCCGGGTCTCGCTTTACTGACCGACCAACTTATGCAGCAGGGCGACCACCTGCTGCACCTCCTCCTGGGTCAGCGCCCCGTCTTTCGCCCACTGCACTTTACCTTGCTTGTCCAGCACGACGACGGCTGAGCTCTCTTCTTCCAGTTGCCAGGCGCCGCGGGCTGCGCCGTTGCTGTCGACGATGAACTGTGACCATGGGTAGAGCTTTTTATTACTCTCCAGGCTGCTGCGCACGAACATGCCGGACCCCGGTATCGCATCATCGGTGTTTACTACGGTAGTGGTCTGATAAGTATCTTTTGGTAAATGTGCCGACTTGATCGCTTCAATCAGGGTTGCGTTTTTCTCTTTTGCCGAGGTGCGACCGGCAATATGTAGCACCACTCGCACTTTGCCAGGAAGCTGCGCGCTATTCCAGGTTTTGTAGCTAAACTCATTATTGTCGAGGATCAATTCTCCCCGGTCGGCAATGCCCACCGGTGGCACACGTTGTCCCTTCTCAAAATTATGTGCGGAAGCCATCAGTGGCAGCATCAGGCAGGCAGTTGCCAGGATGTTACGTATGGTCATGGTGTTTTCCTTTTTGTTTTATTAGCAGGTGATCCGACCACTTGGTCTGATGTTTTAATCATAAGTGCGATCGCGGCGCTTTACCCGCAATCCCGGTGCCAGAGTGAGGGGGAACGCACATATCTGCACAAAAACGATGGCTTATACTGCCCGAAAGTTACGATTGCAAAGAATATTCTGATTATTTGTCATCAAAAGGTAAATAAACTTATGCAGACTGGGTATCACCATTTTTCTCGTCTATAGTCATTGGGCAACAAAATTTGCGCTCCAGAGGGTCGGCCCGATTGTGGTGCCGCAAGAGCGTATGATTCGCAGGAGATAATAGAATGAAAATTTTTCAACGCTACAATCCGCTTCAGGTAGCTAAATACGTAAAAATCCTGTTCCGTGGACGGTTGTATATCAAGGACGTTGGCGCTTTTGAGTTTGATAAGGGCAAGATCCTTGTCCCAAAAGTGAAGGATAAACAGCACTTTTCTGTGATGTCCGAAGTCAACCGTCAGGTTATGCGTCTGCAAACTGAGATGGCTTAACCAACGTGCTATGCAGTAAAAGAAACGGCTCCCGATGGGAGCCGTTGATGTTTCTGGTTTAGGCCGAGGCGTTCTCTTCAGCATCCGGCATTTTTGGCACGAGCACCGTCGGTTTGTTGTCGATGCGCGTCACCAGAAGTTGATCGATGCGGTAGTTGTCGATATCCACCACCTCGAACTTATACCCCGAGAACTTCACCGAGTCGGTGCGTTTCGGGATTTTACGCAGCATAAACATCATAAAGCCGCCAATGGTCTCGTAGTTGCCCGACTGCGGGAACTCGTCGATGTCCAGCACGCGCATCACGTCGTCGATAGGCGTACCGCCGTCCACCAGCCATGAGTTCTCATCGCGCGCCACAATCTGCTCTTCCAGACCCTGGCCCACCAGATCGCCCATCAGGGTGGTCATGACATCATTGAGGGTGATGATCCCCACCACCAGCGCATATTCGTTCATGATCACCGCAAAGTCTTCCCCGGCGGTTTTGAAACTTTCCAGCGCTTCGGAGAGCGTCAGGGTGTCCGGGACAATCAGGGTATTGCGGATCTGCACCCCGCTGTTCAGCGTCAGGCTCTGGTTCGCCAGCACGCGGTTCAGCAGGTCTTTGGAGTCGACATAGCCGATGATGTGATCGATATCTTCATTACAGACCAGGAACTTGGAGTGCGGATGTTCCGCCACCTTTTTCTTCAGGCTCTGCTCATCTTCGTGCAGATCGAACCAGATCACGTTCTCACGTCCGGTCATGGATGACGGCACGGTACGGGATTCCAGCTCAAACACGTTCTCGATCAGCTCATGCTCCTGCTTACGCAGCACCCCCGCCAGCGCGCCGGCTTCGAATACCGCGTAGACATCGTCAGAGGTGATGTCATCTTTACGCACCATCGGCAGTTTAAACAGACGGAAAATGGTATTGGCCAGTCCGTTAAAGAACCACACCAGCGGGCGGAACACGAAGAGACAGAAGCGCATCGGGTTGATGATGCGCAAAGCCACAGCTTCTGGCGCAATCATACCGATGCGTTTCGGGGTCAAATCGGCAAAGAGAATGAACAGGCCAGTCACCAGCGAGAAGGAGAGAATGAAGCTCAGCTGCTCGGAAAGCTCAGGGGAGAAGTATCGGGAGAAAACGCTATGGAATGCGGGCGAGAATGCAGCATCACCCACAATACCGCCAAGAATGGCGACCGCATTGAGGCCGATTTGCACCACGGTAAAGAACATCCCCGGGTTTTCCTGCATTTTCAGGACGCGTTGGGCATTGAGATCGCCATCATCGGCGAGCAGTTTAAGTTTAATTTTACGGGATGCGGCCAGAGAGATTTCTGAAATAGAGAAAAATGCACTGACAGCGATGAGACAAAGTATTACTAAAATACTGTTTAACATATCTTATCCGGCTTCTCGCCAGATCCTCGGAGGGAAGTTGGTCATACAGGTGTGTAGATATTTTGAACACCGGTCCGAAGCGGTAGGCCGGTTATTTCGAGGGGTAGTATAGCGTAAACGGCTGTAAAGTCGCCAGAGATCGCATTTTGAGCCGGTTTTGCTCGTCAACAGGCAAAACCGGCTTACTGTTATGCCAGCTGCGGCGGCAGGCAGACACCAATGCCACCGATACCGCAGTAGCCGTACGGATTTTTATGCAGATACTGCTGGTGGTCATCTTCCGCATAATAGAACGGTAAGGCGTTGGTGATTTCGGTCGTCACCGGGCGATCGTCACCGGCGGCGTGCATCGCCTGCTGGAAGCGCGCCAGACTGTCGCGGGCGGCGGCATCCTGTTCCGGCGTGAGCGGATAGATCGCCGAGCGGTACTGGGTACCGTGGTCATTGCCCTGACGCATACCCTGCGCAGGATCGTGGTTTTCCCAGAATACCTGCAGCAGCTGTTCGTAGCTGACGACGTTCGGATCATATACTACGCGTACCGCCTCGGCGTGACCGGTCTGGCCGGAGCAGACTTCGCGGTAGGTTGGGTTCGGGGTATAGCCCCCGGTATAGCCTGCCGCGGTGCTGTAGACGCCCGGCAGTTGCCAGAAGAGGCGCTCCACGCCCCAGAAACAACCCATCGCGAACAGGGCAATTTCCATCCCTTCCGGGACGTTGGTCATAGAGTGGCCGTTGACGGCATGGAGAGTCGCGACAGGCATAGGGGTGTTACGTCCCGGTAATGCGTCCGCCTGAGCAACCAGGTGCTTTTTATCAAATAAACTCACGGTGTGGCCTCCGGGTGGGTGATGTTTGGGTTAAGGTTGTCACGACGCGTTTAATTGAACACAATAAATGCGGTGAATGAGTCTAGATTTAAACATAAGAAATATTAGGGTGTTTAACCATTTTTCAACCCGCGTATTGGGTTTTGGGCTTTTGCCGTGATTTGCTGCGGAGCGGCACTTCATATGCTTCCAGGGGTGGAAACAAGGATATTCAGGAGAAAACGTGCCAAAAATCCGCCAGTTATGTTTAGCCAGTCTCTTGCTGACAAGCGGAATCGCCAGCGCGGCGAACGTTCGTTTACAGGTTGAGGGGCTATCCGGGGCGCTGGAAAAAAACGTACGCGCACAGCTCTCCACTATTGAGAGCGACGAAGTGACGCCCGATCGTCGCTTTCGCGCTCGCGTGGACGATGCCATCCGTGGCGGTTTAAAAGCGCTCGGCTACTACGAGCCGACCATCGACTTCGAACTGCGTCCACCGCCGGCCAAAGGGCGGCAGGTGTTGATTGCCCGCGTCAAGCCTGGGGTTCCGGTGCTCATCGGCGGCACGGACGTGGTGCTGCGCGGCGGCGCGCGTACCGATCAGGACTATCTTGAACTGTTGAACACGCGGCCAAAGAACGGCACCGTGCTCAATCACAGCGACTATGACGGCTTCAAAAAAGATCTGACGAAGGTGGCGCTGCGCAAAGGCTACTTCGACAGCCAGTTCAATAAAAGTCAGCTCGGCATCGCCCTCGACCGCCATCAGGCATTCTGGGATATCGACTACGACAGCGGAGAACGCTACCGCTTTGGTGATGTGACCTTCGAAGGCTCGCAGATCCGTGATGAGTATTTGCAGAATCTGATCCCTTTTAAAGAGGGCGACTATTACCAGTCGAAAGATCTGGCCGAGCTCAACCGCCGTCTGTCAGCTACCGGCTGGTTTAACTCCGTGGTGGTGGCGCCGGAGTTTGATAAAGCGCGACAGACCAAAGTGCTGCCGCTGCACGGCGTGGTATCGCCACGCACCGAGAACACCATTGAGACCGGGGTGGGCTACTCCACTGACGTCGGCCCGCGCGTAAAAGCGACGTGGAAAAAGCCGTGGATGAACTCCTACGGCCACAGCCTGACCAGCAACGTCAGTCTCTCAGCCCCGGAACAGCAGCTCGATTTCAGCTATAAAATGCCGCTGCTGAAAAATCCGCTTGAGCAATATTACCTGGTGCAGGGCGGCTTTAAGCGTACCGATCTGAACGACACCGAAGCGGATTCCACGACCCTCGCCGTGTCGCGCTACTGGGATCTCTCCAGCGGCTGGCAGCGCGCCATCAACCTGCGCTGGAGCCTCGACCACTTTACCCAGGCCAACGTCACCAACACCACCATGCTGCTCTATCCGGGGGTGATGATCAGCCGGACCCGTTCCCGCGGCGGCCTGATGCCGGACTGGGGGGATTCCCAGCGCTATTCGATAGACTACTCCAATACCGCCTGGGGCTCGGATGTGGATTTCTCCGTGGTACAGGCGCAAAACGTCTGGATCCGCACCTTTTATGACCGTCACCGCTTTGTGGTGCGTGGCAACCTGGGCTGGATTGAAACCGGCGACTTTGAAAAAGTGCCGCCGAATCTGCGCTTCTTCGCCGGGGGCGATCGCAGCATTCGTGGCTATAAATACAAATCCATCGCGCCAAAAGATGACGACGGCAAGCTGATCGGGGCCTCGAAGCTGGCTACCGGCTCGCTGGAGTATCAGTACAACGTCACCGGAAAATGGTGGGGCGCGACCTTTATCGACAGCGGAGAAGCGGTGAGCGATATCCGCCGCAGCGACTTTAAAACCGGCGCAGGCGTCGGGGTGCGCTGGGAGTCACCGGTCGGGCCGATCAAGCTCGATTTCGCCGTGCCGGTGGGCGATAAAGATGAACACGGTTTACAGTTTTACATCGGTCTGGGGCCGGAATTATGAGTTTATGGAAGAAAATCAGCCTCGGCGTGTTGCTGTTTATCCTGCTGCTGCTGGCTGCGGTGGCCTTTCTGGTGGGGACCACCAGCGGGCTGCATCTGCTGTTTAAGGCGGCAGACCGCTGGGTGCCGGGGCTGGAGATTGGCCAGGTCACCGGCGGCTGGCGCGACTTACACCTGAAAAACGTCCGCTATGACCAGCCGGGCGTGGCGGTCAACGCCGGGGATCTGCATCTGGCGGTGAAGCTCAGCTGTCTGCGCGACAGCAGCCTGTGCATTAACGATCTGTCGTTAAAAGATGTCTTCGTGACGATAGATTCCAAAAAAATGCCACAGTCAGAGCCCGTTGCCGAAGAGGAGAGCGGGCCGCTGGATCTCTCCACGCCATACCCGATATCGCTTAACCGGGTGGCGCTGAATAACATCAACGTCAAAATCGACGACACCACCGTGTCGGTGATGGACTTCACCTCCGGCCTGCGCTGGCAGGAGAAAAACCTGACCCTGACCCCGACTTCTCTGCAAGGGCTGCTGATTGCCCTGCCGAAAGTGGCGGAGGTGGCCCAGGAAGAGATCGTCGAGCCTAAAATTCAGAACCCGCAGCCGGAAGAGAAGCCGCTGGGCGAAACCCTGAAGGATCTCTTCTCGAAACCGGTCCTGCCGGAGATGACCGACGTTCACCTGCCGCTGAACCTTAATATTGAAGAGTTTAAGGGCGAGCAGCTGCGCCTTACCGGCGATACCGATCTGACGGTCTTCAACATGCTGCTGAAAGTGAGCAGCATCGACGGCAACATGAAGCTCGACGCGCTGGATATCGACACCAACCAGGGGAGCGTCAACGCCACCGGCAACGCCCTGTTGCGGGATAACTGGCCGGTGGATATCACTCTCAACAGCACCCTGAACATCGACCCGATTAAAGGCGAGAAGGTGAAGCTGAAGGTGGGCGGCGCCATGCGCGAACAGCTGGAGTTTGGCGTGAACCTCTCCGGCCCGGTTGACGTGGTGCTGCGCGGCCAGACCCGGCTTGCAGAGGCGGGCCTGCCGCTCAACCTTGAGGTGGTGAGTGAGCAGCTCTACTGGCCATTTACCGGTGAGAAGCAGTACCAGGCCGATGACGTGAAGCTGAAGCTCACCGGCAAAATGACCGATTACACCCTGTCGTTCCGCACTGCGGTGAAAGGGGAGGGGCTGCCGCCTGCCGGCATCACTCTGGATGCGAAGGGCAACGAGCAGCAGATCAATCTCGACAAGCTGACGGTGGCGGCGCTGGAGGGCAAAACCGAGCTGACGGCGCTGCTCGACTGGCAGAAGGCGATCAGCTGGCGCGGGGAGCTGAAGCTCACCGGGATCAACACCGCCAAAGAGGTGCCGGACTGGCCCTCGAAGCTCGACGGGCTGATTAAAACCCGCGGTAGTCTCTACGGCGGTAGCTGGCAGATGGAGGTGCCGGAGCTGAAAATCACCGGCAACGTGAAGCAGAACAAAGTGGATGTGAACGGCTCGCTGAAGGGCAACAGCTACCTGCAGTGGGTCATCCCGGGCCTGCACGTCGCGCTGGGGCGCAACACCGCCGATATTAAGGGCGAGCTGGGGGTGAAAGATCTCGATCTGGATGCCACCATCGACGCGCCGAATCTGGATAATGCCCTGCCGGGGCTGGGCGGAACCGCGAAAGGACTGCTGAAGGTGCGCGGCACGGTAGAAGCCCCGCAGCTGCTGGCGGATATCACCGCCAACGGCCTGCGCTGGCAGGATCTCACCATCGCCCGGGTGCGGGTGGATGGCGACGTGAAATCCACCGATCAGATCGCCGGGCACCTGAACCTGCGGGTCGATCGCATTTCCCAGCCGGGCCTCAACCTTAATCAGGTGACCCTGGAAGCCAAAGGCAGCGAGAAACAGCACGATCTCCAGCTGCGCATTCAGGGTGAACCGGTCTCCGGCCAGCTGCACCTGGCGGGCAGCTTTGACCGCCAGGAGACCCGCTGGAAGGGCACCCTGGATAACACCCGCTTCGCCACCCCGGTGGGGCCGTGGTCGTTATCGCGCGCTATTGCCCTGGATTACCGCAACGCAGAACAGAAGATCAGTATCGGGCCGCACTGCTGGACCAACCCGAATGCCGAACTGTGCGTGCCGCAGACCATTGACGCAGGCGCAGAAGGGCGGGCGGTGGTCAACCTTAACCGCTTCGATCTGGCGATGCTCAAGCCGTTCATGCCAGACACTACGCAAGCAAGCGGCGTGTTCAGCGGCAAGGCGGATGTCTCCTGGGATACCACCAAACCGGGGCTGCCGGAGGGCAACGTCACGCTCGCCGGGCGTAACGTGAAAGTGACGCAGGTGGTGAACGATGCGCCGCTGCCGCTGGCCTTCAGCACCCTCAATCTCACCGCCGATCTGCATAACAACCGCGCCGAGCTGGGCTGGCTGATCCGCCTCACCAACAACGGGCAATTGGACGGCCAGATCCAGGTGACCGATCCGCAAGGACGGCGCAACCTGGGGGGCAACGTCAATATCCGCAACCTTAACCTGGCGATGGCGAATGCCATCTTCTCCCGCGGTGAGAAGGCGGCAGGCATGCTGAATGCCAACCTGCGGCTCGCGGGCAGCGCCCAGAGCCCACAGCTGTTCGGTCAGATGCAGCTGAACGGGGTGGATATCGACGGCAACTTTATGCCGTTCGATATGCTGCCGAGCCAGCTGGCGATGAACTTTAACGGTATGAGCTCGACGCTTACGGGCACCGTGCGTACCCAGCAAGGGCAGATCAACCTCAGCGGCGATGCGGACTGGAGCCAGCTTGATAACTGGCGCGCCCGGGTGGCGGCCAAAGGCAGCAAGGTGCGGATCACCGTGCCGCCGATGGTGCGTTTAGACGTCTCGCCGGATGTGGTCTTTGAGGCCACGCCGCAGCTGTTCACCCTTGATGGCCGCGTCGATGTACCGTGGGCCCGTATCGTGGTGCATGAACTGCCGGAAAGCGCGGTGGGCGTCTCCAGCGATGAGGTCATGCTCAACAACAACCTCCAGCCGGAAGAGCCACAGAGCGCCTCTATCCCGATCAACAGCAACCTGATCGTACACGTAGGCAACAACGTGCGCCTGGATGCGTTTGGGCTGAAGGCCAGACTGACCGGCGATCTGAAAGTCGCGCAGGATAAACAGGGGCTGGGCCTGAACGGGCAGATCAATATTCCGGAAGGGCGTTTCCACGCCTACGGCCAGGATTTGATGGTGCGTAAAGGCGAACTGCTCTTCTCCGGCCCGCCGGATCAGCCGCTGCTGAATATCGAAGCGATCCGTAATCCGGAGGCCACCGAAAATGATGTGATCGCCGGGGTGCGCGTGACGGGCACCGCGGACGAACCGAAAGCGGAAATTTTCTCTGACCCGGCCATGTCCCAGCAGGAAGCGCTCTCATACCTGCTGCGCGGGCAGGGGCTGGACAGCAATCAGAGCGACAGCGCGGCGATGACCTCAATGTTAGTCGGTCTGGGGGTTGCACAAAGTGGTCAGGTTGTGGGTAAAATCGGCGAGACGTTTGGCGTAAGCAATCTGGCGCTGGACACCCAGGGGGTCGGCGACTCCTCTCAGGTGGTGGTCAGCGGCTATGTACTGCCGGGTCTGCAGGTGAAATATGGTGTGGGGATCTTTGACTCATTAGCAACTCTCACGTTACGCTATCGCCTGATGCCTAAGCTATATCTGGAAGCGGTGTCTGGCGTAGACCAGGCACTCGATCTGCTCTATCAGTTTGAGTTTTAGCAATGCGAATATTTGTCTACGGCAGTTTAAGAACAAAGCAAGGCAACAGCCACTGGATGACTAACGCCCAGTTGCTGGGGGATTACAGTATCGAGAACTACCAGCTGTACAGCCTGGGCCACTATCCAGGCGCCGTTCCGGGAGAAGGAGCAGTACACGGTGAGGTTTATCGTATTGATAATGCCACGCTGGCCGAACTTGATGCCTTGCGCACCAAAGGCGGGGAATATGCTCGCCGGTTAATCCAGACACCCTACGGCAGTGCATGGATGTACGTGTACCAACGTTCGGTGGAAGGTCTGACGCTGATTGAAAGCGGTAACTGGTTAGACAGAGACCAGTACTGATATGAATAACGCCACCTTCGGGTGGCGTTGTTTTTTCAGGCCGCACAGATTTTGTAGGCCGGGTAAGGCGCAGCCGCCACCCGGCAAAAGGCCGCACAGACAAAAAAAAGCCCCGACAAGTCGGGGCTCTCTTCACGCAGTAAGCATTACTTCTTAGCGCGTTCGAAGGAGGCAACGATTTCCGCTTTAGCGGCTTCTGCGTTGTCCCAGCCTTCCACTTTCACCCATTTGCCTTTCTCGAGATCTTTGTAGTGCTCGAAGAAGTGGGCGATCTGCGCTTTCAGCAGCTCTGGCAGGTCGTTCACATCTTTGATGTGATCGTACTCTTTGCTCAGCTTGGTGTGCGGTACCGCAACCAGTTTCGCATCTTCACCCGCTTCGTCGGTCATTTTCAGCACGCCAACCGGACGGCAGCGGATCACGGAGCCCGGCTGCAGTGGATATGGCGTTGGGACCAGCACGTCTACCGGGTCACCGTCCAGAGACAGGGTGTGGTTGATGTAACCGTAGTTGCACGGATAGAACATCGCGGTAGACATGAAACGGTCAACGAACAGTGCGCCGGTGTCTTTGTCGATTTCGTATTTGATAGGATCAGCGTTCGCCGGGATTTCGATAACTACGTAGATGTCTTCCGGCAGTTCTTTACCCGCTGGGACGTTGAGTAAGCTCATGTCTGTGTCCTTTAAATGATTGGTAATCAAGTGGCGAGTATTATAGCCAACTGGCGCGGAATGTCTCCGCCTGTTTTCGCCAATCCCTGTTCCTGAAAACCATTATCAGCACTTTCTCATGACAAGATAATCCATAAACTCAGCCGCATTTTTAATGGCTCAGTGAAAGCGATTACAAACTTGTGATTAACGTTTTATTCACTTTTCCGAAGTGTGATGTAACACACTCCGTTACATCTCGCATTGTCTATAGTCTCTTCGCAGAACATTTTTTACCCAACAATAAACTACCCTACGAGGACGCACTTATGTGGAAGCGCTTACTTCTTGTCACAGCAGTTTCGGCAGCCATGTCGTCTATGGCGATGGCCGCCCCCTTAACCGTAGGATTTGCCCAGGTCGGCTCAGAGTCCGGCTGGCGCGCCGCTGAGACCAACGTCGCGAAGAGTGAGGCCGAAAAACGCGGCATCACGCTGAAGATCGCCGATGGTCAGCAAAAACAGGAAAACCAGATCAAAGCGGTACGCTCTTTTATCGCTCAGGGCGTTGACGCCATCTTCATTGCCCCGGTCGTGGCGACGGGTTGGGAACCGGTTCTGAAAGAAGCGAAAGATGCCGAAATTCCGGTCTTCCTGCTCGATCGTTCCATCGATGTAAAAGACAAATCTCTCTATATGACAACCGTTACTGCCGACAACGTGCTGGAAGGCAAATTGATTGGTGAATGGCTGGTGAAACAGGTGGATGGTAAGCCGTGTAATGTGGTGGAACTGCAGGGCACCGTCGGCGCTAGCGTGGCCATCGACCGTAAGAAAGGCTTTGCTGATGCCATCTCCAAAGCATCAAACATCAAGATTATCCGTTCTCAATCCGGCGATTTCACCCGCAGTAAGGGGAAAGAGGTCATGGAGAGCTTTATCAAAGCTGAGAACAACGGCAAGAACATCTGCATGGTTTACGCCCATAACGATGACATGGTGATCGGCGCTATCCAGGCGATTAAAGAGGCGGGCCTGAAGCCGGGTACCGACATCCTGACCGGCTCTATCGACGGCGTACCGGATATCTATAAAGCGATGATCGACAAAGAGGCCAACGCCAGCGTGGAACTGACGCCAAACATGGCAGGTCCGGCCTTTGACGCGCTGGAGAAATTCAAGAAAGACGGCACCATGCCAGAGAAAGTCACGATCACCAAGTCCACGCTCTATCTGCCTGATACCGCTGCAGAAGAGTTAGAGAAGAAGAAAAATATGGGCTACTAAGCTCGACTGAAAATGCCGGGCGACGCTGCGCTTGCCCGGCCTGCGGCTCGCTTTTTGTAGGCCGGATAAGCGTAGCGCCATCCGACATGATGCAGGGGGAACCATGACCACAGACCAACACCAGGAAATCCTCCGCACAGAAGGATTAAGCAAATATTTTCCCGGCGTAAAAGCGCTGGATAACGTCGATTTCAGCCTGCGGCGTGGCGAGATCATGGCCCTGCTGGGTGAAAACGGCGCCGGAAAATCGACCCTGATTAAAGCCCTGACCGGTGTCTATCATGCCGATCGCGGCACCATCTGGCTGGAAGGCCACGCCATATCGCCCAAAAATACCGCCCATGCCCAGCAACTGGGTATCGGGACGGTCTATCAGGAAGTGAACCTGCTGCCGAATATGTCGGTGGCGGATAACCTGTTTATCGGCCGCGAGCCACGTCGCTTTGGCCTGCTGCGCCGTAAAGAGATGGAAGACCGCGCCACAAAACTGATGGCGTCATACGGTTTCTCTCTCGACGTCCGCGAGCCGCTCAACCTCTTCTCGGTGGCGATGCAGCAGATCGTCGCCATCTGCCGGGCTATCGATCTCTCGGCAAAAGTGCTGATCCTCGATGAACCTACCGCCAGCCTGGATACCCAGGAGGTCGAAATGCTCTTCACCTTGATGCGCCAGCTGCGCGACCAGGGGGTGAGCCTGATTTTTGTCACCCACTTCCTCGATCAGGTGTATGAGGTGAGCGACCGTATTACCGTCCTGCGTAACGGCGGCTTCGTCGGCTGTCGCGAAACCCGGGAGCTGCCGCAAATCGAGCTGGTGAAAATGATGCTGGGCCGCGAGCTGGAGAGCAATGCCCTGCAGCGTGCGGGCCGGACGCTGCTCAGCGAGAAGCCGGTGGCGGCGTTTAAAGGGTACGGCAAGAAAGGCACCATTGCGCCCTTTGATCTTGAGGTGCGCCCGGGCGAAATCGTCGGACTGGCGGGGCTGTTAGGGTCGGGACGTACCGAAACGGCAGAGGTGATCTTCGGGATTAAACCTGCCGACAGCGGCACTGCGCTGATCAAAGGTAAACCGCAGACGCTGCGCTCTCCGCATCAGGCTTCCAGCCTGGGGATCGGTTTCTGCCCGGAAGATCGCAAGACCGACGGTATTATCGCCGCCGCTTCGGTGCGCGAGAACATCATTCTGGCCCTGCAGGCCCAGCGCGGCTGGCTGCGTCCCATTCCCCGTAAAGAGCAAAATGTGATTGCCGAGCGCTTTATTCGCCAGCTGGGCATCCGCACCCCGAGTGCGGAGCAGCCGATCGAATTTCTCTCCGGCGGTAACCAGCAGAAGGTGCTGCTGTCACGCTGGCTGCTGACCAAGCCGCAGTTCCTGATCCTCGACGAGCCGACCCGCGGTATCGACGTAGGAGCGCACGCGGAAATTATCCGCCTGATCGAAACCCTCTGCGCCGACGGTCTTGCGCTGCTGGTGATCTCCTCGGAGCTGGAGGAGCTGGTGGGGTATGCGGATCGGGTGATCATCATGCGCGACCGTCAGCAGGTGGCCGAGATCCCGCTGGATGCGCTCTCCGTTCCGGCAATCATGAACGCCATTGCGGCATAAGGAGTAGATCGTGATGTCACGTTCACTTTCTCAGACCGGCGAGACGAAGCGCCGCTTCAGCTGGCCCACCGGCACGCCGCAAATCATTGCGCTGATCCTGGTGTTGCTGGTGGACAGCCTCGTTTCGCCGCATTTTTATCAGATTATCCTCCAGGATGGGCGCCTGTTCGGCAGTCCGATTGATATTTTAAACCGCGCCGCGCCGGTCGCCCTGCTGGCGATCGGCATGACCTTGGTGATTGCCACCGGCGGTATCGACCTGTCGGTCGGGGCGGTGATGGCGATTGCCGGGGCGACGGCGGCCTCAATGACCGTGGCCGGACACAGCCTGCCGGTGGTGCTGCTGGCGACGCTGGGCACCGGCGTGCTCGCGGGATTGTGGAACGGCATCCTGGTGGCGATCCTCAAAATCCAGCCCTTTGTCGCCACCCTCATTTTAATGGTGGCCGGACGCGGGGTGGCGCAGCTGATCACCTCCGGGCAGATCGTCACCTTCAACGCCCCGAATCTGGCGTGGATTGGCAGCGGATCGCTGCTCTTCTTCCCGACGCCGGTGATTATTGTGGTGGTCGCCCTGATCGCCTTCTGGCTGTTCACCCGCAAAACCGCCCTCGGGATGTTTATCGAAGCGGTGGGGATTAACATTCGCGCCGCGAAAAACGCCGGGGTCAGCACCCGTCTGATGGTGATGCTCACCTACGTGTTGAGCGGGGTCTGTGCCGCCATTGTCGGGATTATCGTCGCGGCGGATATTCGCGGGGCCGATGCCAATAACGCCGGGCTCTGGCTGGAACTGGATGCGATCCTCGCGGTGGTGATTGGCGGCGGCTCGCTGATGGGCGGGCGCTTCAACCTGCTGCTGTCGGTGATTGGCGCGCTGATTATCCAGGGGATGAACACCGGGATCCTGCTGTCGGGTTTCCCGCCGGAACTCAACCAGGTGGTGAAAGCGGTGGTGGTGCTCTGCGTGCTCATCGTGCAGTCGCCGCGCTTTATCAGTCTCATTAAGGGGATGCGTGGTCATGATAAAACGTAATTTACCGCTCATGATAACCCTGGGCGTGTTTGTGCTGGGGTATCTCTACTGCCTGACGCAGTTCCCCGGTTTTGCTTCGACGCGGGTGATCTGCAACATCCTGACCGACAACGCCTTCCTCGGGATCATCGCCGTCGGCATGACCTTCGTGATCCTCTCCGGCGGGATCGACCTCTCCGTCGGGTCGGTGATCGCCTTTACCGGCGTCTTCCTGGCTAAGGCGATTGGCTACTGGGGGATCTCTCCGCTGCTGGCCTTCCCGCTGGTGCTGGTGATGGGCTGCGCCTTTGGCGCCTTTATGGGACTGCTGATCGACGCCCTGAAGATCCCGGCGTTTATTATCACCCTCGCCGGGATGTTCTTCCTGCGCGGCGTCAGCTATCTGGTGTCGGAGGAGTCGATCCCGATTAACCATCCGGTCTACGACACCCTCTCAAGCCTGGCGTGGAAAATTCCCGGCGGTGGCCGGCTGAGTATTCTCGGGCTGGTGATGCTGGGCGTGGTGGTGATCGGCATTTTCCTCGCCCACCGCACCCGCTTTGGCAACGAAGTGTATGCCATCGGCGGTAACGCCACCTCGGCGAACCTGATGGGGATTTCCACCCGTAGCACCACCATTCGTATCTATATGCTCTCCACCGGGCTGGCGACACTGGCGGGGATCGTCTTCTCCATTTACACCCAGGCGGGCTATGCGCTGGCGGGGGTAGGGGTGGAGCTGGACGCGATTGCCTCGGTGGTGATTGGCGGCACGCTGCTCAGCGGCGGCGTCGGCACGGTGCTAGGCACGCTGTTTGGGGTGGCGATCCAGGGGCTGATCCAGACCTATATTAACTTCGACGGCACCCTCAGCTCGTGGTGGACCAAGATTGCGATTGGCATTCTGCTGTTCATCTTTATCGCCCTGCAGCGCGGCCTGACGGTGCTCTGGGAGAACCGCCAGAACTCGCCTGTCACACGGGTGAGCACCACCAGCAAGCTATAAGCGCCTGAATTTACGTCAAGTCTAAATCTTTTCCGGTAGCGGCCGATAACCCTTAATTCTGTCCAGATTTATCTCGCTACCGGAAATTACATCATGCTTAAAACGCTATCGATTCGTACCGGCTTGCTTTCGTTACTGGCCGTTATGACCCTTCTGCTGCTGCTTGTCAGCGGTATCGGCATTTATGCCCTCACCCAGAGCTCCTCCTCTTTGCAGCGCATTAACCATCTTCAGGGCGAACAGCTGGTGCAGCTCAACTCGGGCTACACCCTGATCCTGCGCGCGCGCAACGAGGCGGGGCAGGCCGTCCGCATGATGGAGGTGGGGCTGCTGGATGACGCCACAAAATCGGTGAAAAACATCAATGACGAACTCAAACAGGCGCAAACCACGCTGAAAAGCGTGATCGATAGCGGGGTAAACGATCCCGAAGGTGAGGCGCTGCTGAAGAAAGTTGCCGCGAGCCTCGCCGCCTATAATGCTGAGGGGATCGTGCCAATGCAGAACGCCCTGAATGCGCAGAATGCCGATGACTATTACGATCTGCTGGAGAACCGTCTGGTGCCGGTAGCGCGTCAGTTTGATAACGATATGCAGGCCTTCCAGGCCTGGAGCGACAGCCGGGGCAAAGCTGAAGTCGCCGCGGTGCAGGCGAGTAAAAGTCGGGTGATGCTGCTAATCATCGTCGCCGCGCTGCTGACCGCGGGCATTATCGTGCTGGCGTGGCTGGCACTGCGCCATATGCTGCTGAAGCCGCTCTCCTCCTCTATCGCCCAGCTTGAACACGTGGCCGCCGGGGATCTGACCCACGCCCTGACCACTCCCGCAAGCCAGGAGTTTAACCGTCTCAACGCCGCCATTGAGGGAATGCGCCAGTCGCTGATGGGCTCGGTGCTGCGGGTGCGTGACGCCAGCTCGCAGATCGATACCGGCAGCCGGGAGCTGACCGCAGGCAATATGCACCTTGCCCAGCGTACAGAATCGACCGCCACCTCGCTGGAGCAGACCGCGGCCAGCATGGAAGAAATCACCGCCACGGTGAAGCAGAACGCCCACAACGCCGAGCAGGCGCATCAGGTGGCGAAGACGATGTCAGATACCGCTGACCGCGGCAGCGAGATGGTCTGTTATGTCATTGAGAAGATGCGCGATATCTCCGGCAGCGCCGATCGTATCGCCGATATTCTCAGCGTGATCGACGGTATCGCCTTCCAGACCAATATTCTGGCGCTGAATGCCTCGGTGGAAGCCGCCCGCGCGGGTGAGCAGGGGCGCGGCTTTGCGGTGGTGGCCGGTGAGGTCCGTAACCTCGCCAGCCGTAGCGCCGATGCGGCAAAAGAGATCCGCACGCTCATTAGCGATTCGCAGGCGCACGTCAGCGAAGGCAGCGAACTGGCGCAGCAGGCGGGGGAAACCATGGACGAGATCGCCAACGAGGTGATGCGCATGACCCGCCTGATGCGTGAGATCGCCAATGCCTCGCACGAGCAGAGCCGTGGTATTGAGCAGGTGAATATTGCGGTCAACCAGATGGACGAAACCGCGCAGCAAAACGCGGCGCTGGTCCAGCAATCGTCCGCCGCGACGCGCTCGCTGGAAGAGCAGTCCCGCGAGCTCATCGAGGCGATGTCACTGTTTAAGCTGTCGTCGCAACAGGCGTAGCCTTATCGTCTTCCGGTGTCGGGAGGCTTTCCGCGCCAGCCGGGGTGCTGGCGATATGGTCATGAATGGCGCCCAGCAGCTTTTCCATCTCGGCGGTCAAGCGCAACGCATAAGGCGTTGGCTCAAGAAACAGACCCTTGCGGGTAAACAGCGGCTCATTAAACAGCATGCCAAAGCGTTTCAGGGCCAGGCTGACTGCTGGCCTGGACATCTCAAGACGTGAAGAGGCTTTGGCCATGCTCCCGCACCTGACGACTTCAATAAATACCGGAATCAGATTGAGATCGATGCCAGTGGATGAGCGAGAGAGGTTTTTCATATCGGCTGATTTCCATTGAACGCTATTTGAACGCCGTCATGATGACGCATTGATTCAGCGGGTTACAGCAGCATTTTTATATAGTTTTATACCAACAAAGATATAAATGTTTGGAAAAACAAAAGGGGCCGAGCGGCCCCTTTTGGTCAAACTCAACAATCAGGCATCCGGAAATTCACGGATAAAGCGTTCCACGTCGTCAACCATATGATCGTTGCCAACGAAGAAGGAACGGCGCTGGTGCAGGCTTTCAGGAATGATATCCATAATCCGCTCTTTGCCGTCGCTGGCTTTACCGCCCGCCTGTTCGGCGAGGAAGGCCATTGGGTTGCACTCATACAGCAGGCGCAGCTTACCTTCCGGGTGGCTGGCGGTGCTTGGGTAGAGGTAGATACCGCCCTTCAGCAGGTTGCGGTGGAAATCCGCCACCAGGGAGCCGATATAACGCGAGGTATAAGGGCGCTGGGTCGATTTATCCTCTTCCTGGCAGAATTTAATGTACTTCTTCACCCCGGCCGGGAATTTAATGTAGTTCCCTTCGTTGATGGAGTAAGTGCTGCCTTTCTGCGGGAAGCGCATGCGCTCCTGGCACAGGCAGAATACACCCAGCGACGGATCGTAGGTAAAGGCATGGACGCCGCAGCCGGTGGTGTAGACCAGCATGGTGGAGGAGCCATATACCACATAACCCGCAGCAACCTGCTTATTGCCCGGCTGCAGGAAATCTTCTTCGGTGACCGGCGTGCCGACAGGGGTGACGCGACGGTAAATGGAGAAAATGGTGCCGACAGAGACGTTAACGTCGATGTTGGAGGAGCCATCCAGCGGATCCATCAGGACGACATACTTGGCGTGTTCACACCCTTCAAAGACGACGATTTCATCTTCTTCCTCGGAGGCGATCCCCGCAACGATGTCGCGTGCGCGCAGTGCAGCTTTCAGTTTTTCATTCGCGAACAGATCGAGTTTCTGTTGAACTTCGCCCTGCACGTTTTCAGCACCGCTGGCACCCAGGATATCGACCAGTCCGGCTTTGTTGATATCGCGATGGATGATCTTGGCGCCCAGCTTTATTGCCGACAACAAAGCAGTGAGCTCACCGGTAGCATGCGAGAACTCGTGCTGCTTTTCGACAATAAATTCACCTAACGTTTTCATAACACTTTCCCTGCATTGGATGTTGAGTAAAGTTGTTGATGCCCAACAATCTTAACAAACTTTCAAATTGTCGCGCAGAGGTGAATCGCGCCAGCTTGCTACAGATTTTCCTGAAATGCATTTCTCTGCTGCTGACATATGCGTAAAATGTGCGCCACATTGAAGAAGGATAGTGACGTATGCGCATTCATATATTGGGGATTTGTGGCACTTTCATGGGCGGCCTGGCTATGCTGGCGCGCGCTCTTGGCCATGAGGTGACAGGTTCGGACGCCAATGTGTATCCGCCGATGAGCACGCTGCTGGAAAACCAGGGCATTGATCTGATTCAGGGCTACGACGCCAGCCAGCTGGAGCCGCAGCCGGATCTGGTGATCATCGGAAACGCCATGACCCGGGGTAATCCCTGCGTAGAAGCCGTGCTGGAAAGGAATATTCCCTACATGTCAGGGCCGCAGTGGCTGCATGATTTCGTTCTGCGCGATCGCTGGGTGCTGGCGGTGGCGGGAACCCACGGCAAAACCACCACCGCCGGTATGGCGACGTGGATCCTCGAAGCCTGCGGCTACAAGCCGGGCTTTGTGATTGGTGGCGTACCGGGGAACTTTGACGTTTCTGCCCGTCTGGGCGAGAGCCCGTTCTTTGTTATTGAGGCGGACGAATATGACTGCGCGTTCTTTGATAAACGCTCCAAGTTCGTTCATTACTGCCCGCGCACGCTGATCCTCAACAACCTTGAGTTTGACCACGCGGACATTTTCGACGACCTGAAAGCGATTCAGAAGCAGTTCCACCACCTGGTGCGCATCGTACCGGGCCAGGGACGCATCATTCTGCCGGAGAACGACATTAACCTGAAGCAGACCCTGGCGATGGGGTGCTGGAGCGAGCAGGAGCTGGTGGGCGAGCAGGGCCACTGGCAGGCGAAAAAGCTCACCAATGATGCCTCCCGCTGGGAAGTGTTGCTGGATGGCGAAAAAGTCGGGGAAGTGCAGTGGGCGCTGGTGGGCGAACACAACATGCATAACGGCCTGATGGCGATTGCCGCGGCCCGTCATGTGGGCGTCTTGCCTGCCGATGCGGCCAACGCGCTGGGCTCCTTTATCAATGCCCGTCGTCGTCTTGAGCTGCGCGGCGAAGCCAATGGCGTGACGGTGTATGACGATTTTGCCCATCACCCGACCGCGATCCTCGCGACGCTGGCTGCCCTGCGCGGCAAAGTGGGCGGCACGGCACGCATTCTGGCCGTACTGGAACCGCGCTCCAACACCATGAAGATGGGGATTTGCAAAGACGATTTAGCCCCCTCTTTAGGTCGCGCGGACGAGGTCTTCCTCCTGCAACCGCAGCACATTCCGTGGCAGGTGGCGGAAGTGGCCGAAGCCTGCGTCCAGCCTGCGCACTGGAGTGCCGACGTGGATACGCTGGCGGAGATGGTGGTGAAAACCGCGCAGCCGGGCGATCACATTCTGGTGATGAGCAACGGCGGGTTTGGTGGGATCCATCAGAAACTGCTGGACGGTCTGGCGAAGAAAGCAGAAGCAGTGGCGTAAAAAAAAGCCCGGTAGCGTTAACGCTGACCGGGCTTTTTTTGTAGGCCGGATAGGCGTTTACGCCACCATCCGGCAAACAGCAAGTAAGATATTAACCTTCGGCTTCCGCCAGCTCGCGCAGATACTGGAAAATCAGACGTGCAGACTTCGGCGGCTTGTTCGCCTCTTTCTCTTTTTTCGCGTTACGGATCAGAGAGCGCAACTGCTGGCGATCGGCGTCCGGCCACAGGTTCAGCACTTCCGGTACGGCGTCATCGCCCTGTTCAATCAGACGATCGCGGATCTGCTCCAGCTTATGGAACAGCGCAACCTGCTGGTTGTGGCGGTTTTTCAGCTTATCCAGCGCCTGGCGAATCGGCTCTACGTCGCGCTGGCGCAATAATTTACCAATCAACTGAAGCTGGCGGCGACGGCCCTCTTTCTTGATGCGCTGTGCCAATTCGATGGCGGCACGCAGATCCGGGTCGAGCGGGATTTTATCCAGCGCATTCTTACCCAGCTCTACCATCTCCGCACCAAGCTGTTTTAACTCTTCGGCGTCGCGTTTAATTTCACTTTTACTGACCCAGATGATCTCATCATCTTCGTCTTCGATGTCATCACCGGGAACGTCGTCGAGCCAGTCTTCGGGCTGCTTAGTCATGTCAGGCTCCTTAAAAAAAGAGGCTAATGTTACCAGTTTAGACGCGTACTGAGAAACGGTTCTCTGTTAGACTTCAGCTAACTACACCTTACATTATGGCATTTACGATGAAAGTGATCTCACAAGTTGCAGCGCAGCGTAAAGCACTGGAAGAGGCCGTCTCCATGGCCCTGGAGCTGGCGTCAGCGAAATCGGACGGGGCAGAAGTCGCCGTCAGCAAAACCACTGGCCTGAGCGTCAGCACCCGTTATGGCGAAGTGGAAACCGTTGAATTTAATAGCGATGGCGCGTTAGGGATTACTGTTTATCACCAGAACCGTAAAGGCAGCGCCTCCTCTACCGATTTAAGTCCTGACGCCATTGCGCGGACCGTGCAGGCGGCGCTGGATATCGCCTCCTACACCTCTCCAGACCCCTATGCCGGGGTGGCTGACAAAGAGCTGCTGGCCTTTGAGGCCCCGGATCTGGATCTCTTTCATCCGGCGGAAGTGACCCCGGACGAAGCCATTGAGTTCGCCGCTCGCGCGGAGCAGGCCTCCCTTAATGCCGATAAGCGTATCACCAATACCGAAGGCGGCAGCTTTAATAGCCACTACGGCATTAAAGTCTTTGGCAACAGCCACGGCATGTTGCAGGGCTATTGCTCCACCCGTCACTCTCTTTCCAGCTGCGTGATTGCCGAAGAGAACGGCGACATGGAGCGCGATTACGCCTATACCATTGGCCGCGCGATGGGCGATCTGCAGACGCCGGAGTGGGTTGGGGCGGAGTGTGCAAAACGCACCTTATCCCGCCTGGCTCCGCGTAAACTCTCTACCATGAAAGCACCGGTTATCTTTGCCAATGAAGTGGCGACCGGGCTGTTCGGGCATCTGGTCGGCGCGATTGCCGGCGGCGCGGTCTACCGTAAATCCACCTTCCTGCTCGATGCGCTGGGAACGCAAATCCTGCCGGAGTGGCTGACCATTGAAGAACACCCACACCTGCTGAAAGGACTGGCCTCCACGCCGTTCGACAGCGAAGGCGTGCGCACCGAGCGTCGCGATATCGTCAAAGAGGGCATCCTGACCCAGTGGCTGCTGACCAACTACTCCGCACGCAAACTGGGGCTTAAGAGCACCGGCCATGCGGGCGGTATCCACAACTGGCGCATTCCGGGCCAGGGCCTGAGTTTTGAGCAGATGCTGAAAGAGATGGGCACCGGGCTGGTAGTCACCGAGCTGATGGGGCAGGGCGTGAGCGGCGTCACCGGCGACTATTCGCGCGGGGCGTCTGGCTTCTGGGTGGAAAACGGTGAGATTCAGTATCCGGTGAGCGAAATTACCATTGCCGGTAACCTGAAAGATATGTGGCGCAATATCGTGACGGTGGGCAACGATATTGAAACGCGCAGTAATATCCAGTGCGGTTCCGTTCTGTTACCGGAAATGAAAATCGCCGGTCAGTAATACCCGTCATACTTCACGCCGCAGATGCGTTGGCTGCGCGCGCTCACCCCGGTCACTTACTTATGTAAGCTCCCGGGGATTCACGCGCTTGCCGCCTTTCTGCAACGCGAATTATTTAGGGTATTAGTCGGTTTTTTTAATAATAAAAAGGAAGTGAGCAATGCGTAAAACCCTGTTAGCTATCCTCGCAGCGTCATCGCTGGTCATGAGCACCCCGGTCTTTGCCGACCTTGAAGACAATATGGACACCCTCAGCGAAAACCTGAAAGTTGTGCAAAAAACCGATAACGCGGCGGAGATGAAAGAGGCGTTAACCAAAATGCGTACCGCGGCGGTAGACGCGCAAAAAGAGACTCCGCCAAAGCTGGAAGGCAAAGCGGAAGATAGCCCGGAGATGAAAGATTTCCGCCATGGCCTTGAGACGCTGGTGGGCCAGATTGACGGCGCGCTGAAGCTGGCGAACGAAGGCAAAGTGAAAGAGGCCCAGGCGGCAGCCGATGGCTTTGTTACCACGCGCAATACCTATCACAAAAAATACCGTTAATGGGTGCCTGAGCCTTACGTCCTTGATACACTCATGAAATGCAGGGGGATTGTACTCCCCCCGCATACTCGCTCTACTCCTTGCCAGAGTTGCAATCCAGTCGGGCAGTCACCTCCAGTGAACCTTTGCGATAGCTAATTTCGCAAAGGTTTCGCCGGGTTATCAGTGTGAGCAGGATTGCTGTTATTGCGGCAATCGTTGTTACTCTGATAATAAGTTTTGTGCTTTTCATGGATGCCTCCTTGCTTTTAAAGCGGGCGAGGTAGCGAACTCCACGTGTTCGGACGTGTCGTTTCGAGCCCCCGCCCTGATTTTTCGTCAGGCGGGGCTTTCCACTTCCCGTCCCATGCATGAGACGGTCAGTCTCAAGCACCCACGGCCACTCTAACGAATCCTCATAAGAAAACCTTATCCAGCTCACACTTCTACGAGTCTGCTCGTAAACTTTTTCACTTCCACAACGTGGCTTTTGCCATTCAGGAGCGTGATATTCATCACGTTAGGCCAGCGAAAAATCGTTATTCAGCGCAATTATGTGGCACAGATCACTGGTGCCGCTCTCCTTTCCACTTCGAAGTGGAAAACAACTCGCTACAAACCCCTGACACCCGGCGTTAGTTTTATCCCAGAGCCAATAACGGGGTAAGACGAGTGATTAACGGAACGGTAATAAACGACACTGGAGACCAGGCGGCGCAAACTGAACAGCTGGCCGACACCATGCTCAGGCAGATTTTCGCCCTGCTTAGTCATCACCACATTATCCCCAATGCCGTTCAGGAGCAGATGCTGACCTCCCACGTTCGCGCCATGGCGCACCGGTCGGTAACCGGAGAGCCGTTGCCGGAGGTCGAGGCTGACCTGTTTGACGAAATTTCACCAGAATCCATGCGACTTGCCCGTGAAGTGGTGGCGCAGTTTGGCAATCTTCCTGATGAAGAAGCCTGGCTGCTCTCCGTTCATTTCGAAGTCGCCAAAGACAACCTTTAAGGAGCACATCATGGAACAAATTACAGTGGTCATCGGCGATCGCCTGGGTAAAGGCCAGAAGGTTGCAGCAGGCGTTGAAAAAGCGGGTGGCCGTGCGGTCGTGGTGCCGGGCATGGCGGCAGATATGAAGCTGGGCGACGTGATGAAGGCGGAGAACGCCACCTTCGGTATCTCCTTCTGCGGCAGCGGCGGCGCGGGCGCTATCACCGCCCAGACCAAATATGGCTACAAAGCGAAGTACGGCATGCGCTCGGTCGATGAAGGCGTCACCGCCATCAACGAAGGCTGCAACGTGCTCGGCTTTGGCTTTATGGATAAAGAAGAGCTGGGCGAGCGTCTGGTTCAGGCGTGGCAGAAGAAGCACGGCGCATAAGCATGAAAGAACAGTTCACCACCACGGTGAGAGTGAAGGGCAAGGGCGACGCCAAAGCGCGCGCCTTTGCCGACGCGCTGAACCATGTTCAGGCCGCGGTGATGAAAGCATCGCCGCATATCTTACTGCGTATTGAGCCACAGGATGTGCAGGTTGTTCAGGCGCAAGAAGCGGTGCGTAAAGAGGCGTTTCTGTTCTTCTTTTTGCGCCGGGAAAGACGCACCTACAGCGTGGAGCTGGACGTGACCGTCAACGTGACTGCCATCAATCTGGACCAGGTGGACTTTGTCACGCAACGCTGATTCTTACTAATAGGGCAGACGAATGTTCCTGATAATTTTAATAAAATCGCTCATCATCGGCGGCCTGGTTGGCGTCGGCGTTGGGGCCGGGGCTGCACGCATGTTTCATGCGCCTACCACACAGGGTATGGGCGCTTTTCGTACGTTGGGGGAGCTGAACTCCTGCGAGGGGGATCCGGCGTCCCACTTCTCCTTTGGGTTAGGCTTCTTCTTTAACGCCTGGGCCTCGTCGGTTGCGGCGGGTTCCTTCACCCAGGACGTTGATCACCGCATCATCCCGAACTGGGGTGCCGCGGCGCTGATGATCAAAAACCGCAACGTCGGCGAGACGCTGCACGATCCCCGCAAAATGGCGATCGCCTGCGGCGTGATCGGCATGATTGTCGTCACCTTCCTGAACCTCACCGCCTCCTCCGTTCCGGCTGCGTTGCAGGTCACCGCCGTTAAGGTGCTGGTGCCGGCGGCAAACCTGCTGGTTAACACCGTGATGCCGGTGATCTTCTGGCTGGCGGCCATCGACGCGGGTAAAAAATCGGGCTTCTGGGCCACCGTCTTTGGCGGCGCGGCGCAGCTGATTATGGGTAACGCCGTGCCGGGTCTGGTGCTGGGTATTCTGATCGGTAAAGGGGTGGAAGAGAGCGGCTGGAACCACGTCACCAAAGTGATGATGGCGGCCATCGTTCTGCTCTTCGTGCTGAGCGGCTTCTTCCGCGGCTTCGACATGAAGATGATCGAATCCTTCCATCTGACCGTGCCGAACTGGCTCGACATGATCCACAACTCGCTCAGCGGCAAGTAACAGGAGCCTCTAAATGGAACAGAATAAAGGTTTTTGGTATGCCGACTGGTCGTTCCCGATCTTTGTTGGCCTGCTCTCCTCCGGCGTCTTCGCCGGGACACACATGTATTACCTCTACGGCATCGGCGCCTTTAACGAAGTGGCCTTCGTGGCGATGCTGAAAGCGGGCATCGATACCGGTGCCTACGGCGCGGTGGCGGCGTTCGGCGCCAGCTTCCTGTTCGCCCGTATTATCGAAGGCTCCCTGGTGGGGATTCTGGATATCGGCGGGGCGATCCAGACCGGCGTCGGCTTAGGCGTGCCGGCGTTGCTGCTGGGGGCGGGCATCATGTTCCCGGTGACCAACTTTATCGCCTCGCTGGCAACCGGCCTGGTGATTGGCCTGGCGATTGGCTACGTCATCATTCTGGCGCGTAAGTTCACCATCAATCAGAGCAACTCCACCTACGGGGCAGACGTGATGATGGGCGCGGGTAACGCCTCCGGCCGCTTCCTCGGGCCGTTAATTATCCTCAGCGCGATGACCGCCTCGATCCCAATCGGCATCGGTTCCCTGCTGGGCGCACTGCTGTTCTATATCTGGCAGAAGCCGATTACCGGTGGCGCCATCCTCGGCGCAATGCTTTTGGGCTGGCTGTTCCCGGTCGCCCTTTAATACCCGCGGGCGCTTCGGCGCCCGTCTTCTCAGGAGAACCCCATGTTTGATTTACTCCTGCGCCGTGCGCGCTTCACCGACGATACCCTGACCGATATCGCCATTCAGGACGGGAAGATCGCGGCGGTTGGCGACATCACCGATCCCGCACAGCACACCGTTGAACTCAACGGTGACACGTACGTCAGTGCAGGCTGGATTGATTCCCACGTTCACTGCTACCCGAACTCGCCGATTTATCACGACGAGCCGGACAGCGTCGGTATCGCCACCGGCGTCACCACCGTGGTGGACGCGGGCAGTACCGGGGCGGACGACGTGGATGATTTTTACGCGATCACCCGCAAGGCCACAACCGAGGTCTTTGCCCTGCTGAACATCTCCCGCGTGGGGCTGATTGCCCAGAACGAGCTGGCAAACATGGCCAATATCGACGCCGACGCGGTAAAGCAGGCGGTGAAGCGCCACCCTGATTTTATCGTCGGCCTGAAAGCGCGCATGAGCAGCAGCGTGGTGGGTGAGAATGGCATTACGCCGCTGGAACGTGCGAAGGCCATCCAGAGAGAGAACGGCGATCTGCCGCTGATGGTGCACATTGGCAACAACCCGCCAAACCTCGACGAAATCGCCGAACTGCTGAGTTCAGGCGACATCATCACCCACTGCTACAACGGCAAACCGAACCGCATTCTGACCCCCTCCGGGGAGCTGCGCGCCTCCATCACCTCCGCCCTGAAGCGCGGCGTGCGGCTGGACGTGGGCCACGGCACGGCGAGCTTCAGCTTTGAGGTGGCGAAACGCGCCATCGCGATGGGCATTCTGCCGCACACCATCAGCTCGGATATCTACTGCCGCAACCGCATCAACGGCCCGGTAGGTAGCCTGGCGAGCGTGATGTCGAAGTTCCTCGCCATCGGCATGTCGCTGCCGCAGGTGATTGAGTGCGTCACCGCCAACGCGGCCGAGGGCCTGCGCCTGACGCGCAAAGGCCGCATTCAGCCGGGTTTCGACGCCGATCTGACGCTCTTCACCCTTAAGCGCCAGCCAACACTGCTGGTGGATGCCGAAAACGACAGCCTGCAGGCTGAAAACATTCTGGTGCCGCTTGCCGCGATCCGCGCGGGCAAGGGCTACATGACCGAACAAGGGAGCACGGAACATGCCTTCAATTTTTGAGAAATATAATTTAAAACAGGTGATTAACACCTCCGGGCGCATGACGGCGCTCGGCGTCTCCACCCCGCGCCCGGAAGTGGTGCAGGCTGCAATGGACGGCATGAACCAGTACTTCGAGATGAAGGATCTGGTGAACAAAACTGGTGAATACATTGCAAAACTGCTGGATGTGGAAGGGGCAACCGTCGTCTCCTGCGCCTCGGCGGGCATCGCCCAGTCGGTGGCGGCGGTGCTGGTGAAGGAGAGCGACTGGCTGCTGGAGAATCTCCACGTCACCCCGATTGAGAACAATGAGATCGTCCTGCCGAAAGGCCACAACGTGAACTTTGGTGCCCCGGTGGGCACCATGGTGGCGCTGGGCGGCGGCAGGCTGGTGGAAGCGGGCTACGCCAATGAATGCTCCGCCGATCAGCTGGCGGCGGCGATCACCCCGCGCACCGCGGCGATCATGTACATCAAATCCCACCACTGCGTGCAGAAGAGCATGCTCAGCGTCGAACAGGCGGCGGTAGTTGCGCGTAAACACGACCTGCCGCTGATCGTCGATGCCGCAGCGGAAGAGGATCTGCACACTTACTACCGCGCCGGGGCTTCTCTTGTTATCTACAGCGGCGCGAAGGCGATCGAAGGGCCCACCAGCGGGCTGGTGATCGGCAGAACCCAGTATGTGGAGTGGGTGAAGCGTCAGACGGCGGGCATTGGCCGGGCGATGAAGGTGGGTAAAGAGGGCATTCTGGGCCTCACCTGCGCCATCGAACACTACCTGACGGCGACCAAAGAGAGCGGGGCGGAGATGGTGGCGAAGATGACGCCGTTTATCGACGCGCTCAACACCCTGAACGGCGTCACCGCCCGCGTGGTGTGGGACAGCGCGGGCCGCGACATCGCCCGCACCGAGATTAAGTTCGACGAAGCCACCACCGGCGTCGGCACCGGCGATCTGGTGCATGCGCTGAAGCAGGGCGAATACGCCATCTACTTCCGCGGCTATAAAGCGAACGAAGGGATTATCGAAGCGGACGTGCGCAGCGTCAGCGCAGAGCAACTGAACATTGTCTACCGCCGCATCAGTGAAGTATTAGGCCAGGAGAAAACCGCATGAAACTGACCCCCAATTTTTACCGTGACCGCGTCTGCCTGAACGTGCTGGCCGGCTCGAAAGCCAATGCCAGGGCCATTTACGAGGCGGCGGAAGGTCATGTGCTGGTAGGCGTGCTCTCCAAAAATTACCCGGACGTGGCAAGCGCGGTGGCGGATATGCGCGAGTACGCTCAACTTATCGATAACGCCCTCTCCGTGGGGCTGGGGGCGGGTGACCCGAACCAGTCGGCGATGGTGAGCGAGATCGCCCGTCAGGTGCAGCCGCAGCACGTCAACCAGGTCTTCACCGGCGTGGCGACCAGCCGCGCGCTGCTGGGTCAGAGTGAGTCCGTGGTTAACGGCCTGGTCTCCCCCACCGGCACCGTCGGGATGGTGAAAATCTCCACCGGCCCGCTGAGCAGCGCGGCACCTGATGGGATCGTCCCGGTGGAAACGGCCATTGCCCTGCTGAAAGATTTTGGCGGCAGCTCAATCAAATACTTCCCGATGGGCGGCCTGAAATGCCGGGACGAATACCAGGCGGTGGCGGAAGCCTGCGCCCGTCACGACTTCTGGCTGGAGCCGACCGGGGGTATCGATCTGGAAAACTTTGAGGAAATCCTGCAGATCGCCCTCGATGCAGGCGTGAGCAAGATCATCCCGCATATCTACAGCTCGATTATCGACAAAGCCAGCGGGGATACGCGTCCGGAAGATGTGCGTACGCTGCTGGAGATGACGAAAAAACAGGTTAAGTAGTCCCTCACCCTAACCCTCTCCCGCCGGGGGAGGGAAACATGATCAGGAGCCACCATGCACACCCGTAACCTGCTTGTCGCTTCACTCTCAATGCTTGCCACCGCCGCTGTCGCTCAGACCCAGTACGCCTGGGTGGGCACCTACAACCCCAACGGCGAAGGGCTCTACCGCTTTACCGTCGACCCGCAATCCGGCGCGCTTGCCAACAAAACGCTGGTGAGCAAACTGCCGAACGCCGCGCAGTTAACCGTCTCCCACGACGGTAAAACGCTCTATCTGGCAAGCGAAGTGGAGCAGGGGGTGGTGCAGGCGCTGCGGGTGGGCGATAACGGCGAGCTGAGCGAACTGAATCAGGTGGCCTCCGGCGGTGCGGGGCCGGTCTATCTCTCGCTGACGCCGAACGGCAAGCACCTGCTGGTGGCCAACTATGTCAGCGGATCCATTGCGGTGCTGCCGATCAACGCTGACGGCAGCCTGGGTAATGCCACGGATACCCACCAGGATCAAGGCGAGCCGGGTGCCGCTAAACCCGAAGCCGCCGTAGAGGGCAGTTTTGCTATCAGCGATCATAACGGCCCCCATGCGCACATGATCGCCGCCGATCCGAGCGGGAAATATGTCTTTGCCACCGATCTGGGGCTGGATCGTATCTATCAGTACCGTTTTGACGATCGCACCGGGAAGCTCACCCCGAACGATCCGCCGTTTATCAGCGCCTCTTCGAAAGGGGCCGGGCCGCGCCATTTCGTCTTTACGCCAAAAGGTGACGCCCTGTGGCTGATAAACGAAGAGGCGTCTACGCTGACCCATTATGCCGTAGAGGCCAACGGCACGCTGAAAGAGGGCAAGAGTGTCTCTGCGCTGCCAGCCGGCTACAAGGGCACCAGTTTTGCCGCCGGGCTGGCGTTAAGTGGTGATGGTAAGCAGTTGTATGTTGCTAACCGTTTGCATAACAGCATCGGCCACTTTACCGTAACGGCGGAAGGAACGCTGACGCATCAGGACGATGTCTGGACGCGGGGCGATTACCCGCGCACCCTGACGCTGGATAAACAGGGGCGCTGGCTCTATGTCATGAACCAGCGCAGCGACAACATCACCCGGTTTCGCGTGGCGCAGGACGGCAAGCTGAGCGTCGAGCCAGACTATACCCCGGTCGGCAGTCCATCCCAGATGGTCATTTCACCCTAAGCTGTAAGAGGACAACCCCGTGCGATTTCCCAACCAACGTTTAGCGCAACTGTTCGAGATGTTGCAAAACGAGACGCTGCCGCAGGACGAACTGGCGCAACGGTTGTCGGTCTCCACGCGTACCGTCCGGGCTGATATCACCGCGCTGAACGCGCTACTGGCGGGGAACGGGGCGCAGTTTATCCTTAGCCGGGGTAACGGCTATCAACTGAAAATTGACGATCCGGCGCGCTATCAGCTGTTGCAGGCTTCGCATCCGCGGACGTTGCGTATTCCGCGCACCGGCCCTGAACGGGTGCACTACCTGGTGGTGCGCTTTCTCACCTCGGCATTCTCCCTCAAGCTGGAGGATCTGGCCGACGAGTGGTTTGTCAGCCGCGCCACGCTGCAAAGCGATATGGCGGAGGTGCGCGAGTGGTTTCATCGCTATCGCCTGACCCTGGAGACCCGCCCGCGCCACGGCATGAAGCTGTTTGGCAGCGAGATGGCGATCCGCGCCTGCCTCACCGATCTGCTATGGCAGCTGGCGCAGCAGGACAACCTTAATCCGCTGGTGACGGAAGTGGCACTCAATGCGGGCGTGCCGGAGCAGCTCGCCGCCGTGCTGCATGAGACCTTTACCCGCCACCATATCCGCCTGACCGATGAGGGCGAGCTGTTTTTACGGCTCTACGGCGCGGTAACGGTGCGACGCATCAGCGAAGGCTATCCGCTGCCGGAGTTTAACGCCGAAGAGGTGGCCGAGAATGTGCGCGACGCGGCGCGGGATATCGCCAGCGCCATCGCCCGGCTGGCAGATAAAACGCTGTCGCCTTCGGAGGTGACCTGGCTGGGAGTACATATCGCCGCGCGTCAGGTGCAGGAGATCTCCCCCAGCGCCATTAACGCCGATGATGAAGAGGCGCTGATGAACTACATCCTGCGCTATATCAACACCCACTATAACTACAACCTCCTCGACGACGCCCAGCTCCACGCGGATCTGCTGACCCACATAAAAACCATGATCACCCGGGTGCGCTATCAGATCATGATCCCCAATCCGCTGCTGGATAACATCAAGCAGCACTATCCGATGGCGTGGGACATGACCCTGGCGGCGGTGTCGAGCTGGGGCAAGTACACCCCGTATGCGATCAGCGAAAACGAGATTGGCTTCCTGGTGCTGCATATCGGCGTCGGCCTGGAGCGCCACTACAACATTGGCTATCAGCGCCAGCCGCGGGTGATGCTGGTGTGCGACGCAGGCAACGCGATGGTGCGGATGATCGAGGCCGTTTTGCAGCGCAAGTATCCGCAAATCGAGGTGACGCGCGTGCTGACGCTGCGGGAGTATGAGCAGTGCGAGAACATCAGCGAAGATTTCGTCATCTCCACCGCGCGGATCGGCGAAAAAGCCAAGCCGGTGGTGATGATCGCCCCGTTCCCGACCGACTATCAGCTTGAGCAGATCGGCAAGCTGGTGCTGGTGGACAGAACGCGCCCCTGGATGCTGGAAAAGTACTTTGACGCCAGCCACTTCCGCGTGATTAATCAACCCATCGACCAGCAGACGCTGTTCCGTGAGCTGTGCGGTCAGCTACAGGAGGAGGGGTTTGTGGATGCGGATTTTCTCGACTCGGTGGTGGAGCGCGAGGCCATCGTCAGCACCCTGCTCGGCGACGGCATCGCCCTGCCGCACTCCCTCGGTTTGCTGGCACAAAAAACCGTGGTCTACACCGTGCTGGCCCCGCAGGGGATTCAGTGGGGGGATGAAACCGCGCACGTGATCTTCCTGCTGGCGATCAGTAAAAGCGAGTATGAAGAGGCGATGGCTATCTACGATATCTTCGTCACTTTCCTGCGCGAGCGGGCGATGACCCGGCTCTGTCAATGTCACGACTTTGCGGAGTTTAAAGCCGTGGCGATGGAGAGTTTGAGCCGGTTTTGAGCTCAACGCAGATGATGCACCACCTGGTTACTGCTGCCGCGCCAGATAAGCATCGGATCTTTCAGATCCTGCACAAATTTGCCGTCGATCAGCACGTTGATCAGATCCACCACCTGCATTTGCTCATCGTTCAGTTCGTCCAGCTTATAACCCGTCCACACCCAGATATCTTTGCCCGGGCACTCGGCGCGAATGCGCTGCACCAGCTTAAGGATATCCGGCACGTTTTGCGGGTGCAGCGGATCGCCGCCGGAGAGCGAAATCCCCTGGCGTTTGATGCGCGTGTCGTTGAGATCGTCGATGATCCGCTGTTCCATCTCCGCGGTAAACGGCATGCCGGAGTTGAGCCGCCAGGTGCTTTTGTTGTAGCAGCCGGGGCATTCATGAACGCAGCCGGAGACAAACAGGGTGCAGCGGGTGCCGGGGCCGTTGACGATGTCGACGGGGTAGTACTGGTGATAGTTCATTTTCGCTTCTCAATTGACGCCATTACTGCGTTGGCCGCTCTCACTCACCCGGGTCACTTACTTATGTAAGCTCCCAGGGATTCGCTCGCTTGCCGCCTTGTCCTGGCGCCAATTGCTTTGCGAAAAGTATTGCGTCGGCAGAATAACCACGCCGGGTGTCGCGTAGCGATCCCGGCCTACAATGAGAGTGCGGTCCGTAGGCCCGGTAAGCGCAGCGCCACCGGGCATTAACGTGGCAGCGGATTAACCGATCTGCCCATTCCCCAGATGCTTCACGCGGCGCTTCACCTCTTCCTGCTTACCTGCATTGAACGGACGGGCGTCCGGGCTGCCGAGGTAACCGCACACGCGGCGAGTCACGGAGACGCGGGCGGCGTCGTGGTTACCGCATTTCGGGCAAGTGAAGCCTTTGCTGGTGCACTCGAACTCACCGGTAAAGCCGCACTCGTAGCACTCGTCGATAGGCGTGTTGGTGCCGTAGTAGGGCACGTGCTGATAGCTGTAATCCCACACGTCTTCCAGCGCCTTCAGGTTGTGCTGAATGTTCGGGTACTCGCCGTAACAGATAAACCCGCCGCTTGCCAATGGTGGGTAGGCTGCTTCAAAATCGATCTTGTCGTACGGGTTGACCTTCTTCTCCACGTCGAGGTGGAAGCTGTTGGTGTAGTAGCCCTTATCGGTGACACCTTCCACCACGCCAAACTCGGCGGTATCCAGGCGGCAGAAGCGGTCGCACAGGTTTTCGCTCGGGGTGCTGTAGAGGCTGAAGCCGTAGCCGGTTTCCTCTTTCCACCGATCCACCGCGTCGCGCAGGCGCTGGACGATAGCGATACCTTTCTCACGCAGGGCTTCGCTGTCGTAGATGTGCTGGTCGCCAAACAGGGCGTTAATGGTTTCGTGAATGCCGATATAGCCCAGCGAAATGGAGGCCCGGCCATTCTTGAAGATCTCCGACACATCATCGTCGGCCTTCAGGCGCACGCCGCAGGCCCCTTCCATATAGAGGATCGGGGCGACGCGGGCTTTGACCCCTTCCAGACGGGCGATACGGGTCATCAGCGCCTTACGCGCCAGCACCAGGCGCTCGTCCAGCAGTTTCCAGAATGTTGCTTCGTTGCCTTTGGCTTCCAGCGCGATGCGCGGCAGGTTCAGGCTGATCACGCCCAGGTTGTTACGCCCGTCGTGGATCTGCTCGCCGTTCTCATCTTCGTACACGCCGAGGAAGCTGCGGCAGCCCATGGGGGTTTTGAACGAGCCGGTGACTTTCACCACCTGGTCATAGTTCAGAATGTCCGGATACATGCGCTTGCTCGCGCACTCCAGCGCCAGCTGTTTGATGTCGTAGTTCGGATCGCCGAACTTGTGGTTCAAACCGTCGCGGATGGCGAACACCAGCTTCGGGAAGACCGCGGTTTTGCGGTTTTTGCCGAGGCCGGAAATGCGGTTACGTAGAATGGACTGCTGGATCAGGCGCGATTCCCAGCTGGTGCCCAGCCCAAAGCCAAAGGTGACAAACGGCGTCTGACCGTTGGCGGTGTGCAGGGTGTTCACCTCATATTCCAGCGACTGGAAGGCGTCGTAGCACTCTTTCTCGGTGCGGGAGCGGGCATATCCATCCGCATCCGGGATCTGCCACTCTTCCGCCACCTGGCGATGCTTGTTGAAGCTGGCGGTCACAAACGGGGCCAGTACTTCGTCGATCCGGTTGATGGTGGTGCCGCCATAAATGTGGCTGGCGACCTGGGCGATAATCTGCGCCGTCACTGCGGTGGCGGTGGAGATCGATTTTGGCGGTTCAATCTCGGCGTTGCCCATCTTGAAGCCGTGCGTCAGCATGCCCTTCAGGTCGATCAGCATGCAGTTGAACATCGGGAAGAACGGCGAATAGTCGAGATCGTGATAGTGGATATCCCCGCGCTCATGGGCCTGCACCACATCGCGTGGCAGCAGGTGCTGACGGGCGTAGTGTTTAGCCACAATACCGGCCAGCAGATCGCGCTGGGTGGGGATCACTTTGCTGTCTTTGTTGGCGTTTTCGTTGAGCAGCGCGGAGTTGGTCTGTTCCACCAGGCCGCGGATCTCCTGGTTCAGGCGACCGCGTTTTTCACGTTCAATATCCCGGTCGTGACGGTATTCAATGTAGGCGCGCGCCAGCTGCTTATACGGGCCGGACATCAGCTGGTTTTCCACCGCGGTCTGGATCTCGTTAATGTCGACCTTGCTGCGGCCCATCATCTGGTTGCTGACCACCTCTGCGACGGTGGCGCAGTAATCTGCGTCATCGACTCCCGCTGCTTTAGCTGCACGCAGAATCGCTTCCTGAATGCGCTCTGATTTGAAAGGCACGTTACAGCCATCTCGTTTCATCACATGCGGTGTCATGATCACTCCATTTAAGAACAGGTTATCCACAGAGGCAGGAAAAAGGCGCGGGAGCGTAACTCTCGACGCGCGCGCGATTTCTCCTGATTTCGACCCTTTTTATCCACAAATTTATGTTGTGTGGTGTCCGTCGTCTTGTGGAAATAATAGACCATGGATACAACATCTTGGGTCGGCGAGCATTCTAAGTTCTATATGTAGTGATTTGCATCAAACAAGTTTGCGATTTATTTGATTCAGGACAAGGTAAAAAACGAAGTGTACAGATGACGCGCGATAGAGGATTTGTAAATTTTGCAAGCCGAAATCGGGGTGATTTTCCACCCAAAAAGCGTGCGCCGGGCAACCGTGCGGTGCCCGGCACAGAAGGTTATGCCTGTAGCCACCAGACCGCTTCAAACGGCCTCAGGGTCATGGTGCCCGGCTGCGGCGAGACCTCGGCATAGTTGCTCATCACCACCTGCCAGTTGCCGTCCACCGTCTGCGGTTGCCAGGGCTGGCAGGCGCGGCTCAGGTTAGCCACCACCATCAGCGTCTGGCCCTGCCACTGACGGCGGTAGCACCACAGCGACGGGTGATCCGGGAGCAGATCCGCATAATCCCCCCAGGTCAGCACCGGCAGGGTTTTATGCAGCGTAATCAGCCTCTGGTAGGTGTAAAACACCGAGTCGGGATCGGCCAGCGCCGCGGCGACGTTGATCGTCTCTGCGTTATCGCTCAGGGCGATCCACGGCTCGCCGGTGGTGAAGCCAGCGTTGGGGGAGGCATCCCACTGCATCGGCGTGCGGCTGTTGTCGCGGGATTTGCTCGCGAGGATCGCCAGCAGCTCATCGGCGTCCCGCCCCTGCGTGCGCAGTTCGGCGAACATGTTGTGGCTCTCCACGTCCCGGTAGTCGGTGATGCGGGTGAAGTGTGGATTGGTCATGCCAATCTCTTCACCCTGATAGATGTAAGGGGTACCCTGCATGCCGTGCAGCACCATCGCCAGCATCTTCGCCGCCGGGACGCGGTACTCTCCCTCATCGCCAAAACGTGAGACGATGCGCGGCTGATCGTGGTTACACCAGAACAGCGCGTTCCACGCCCGGTTGTGCATCCCCTGCTGCCAGTGGCTGAACAGGGCCTTCAGCGCCACGAAATCGGGCTTCGCCAGCGTCCACTTCTCGCCGTTGGGATAATCCACCTTCAGGTGGTGGAAGTTAAAGGTCATCGACAGCTCACGCCCGTCGAGCGCCGCGTACTGCTGGCAGTGCGCCAGGCTGGTGGAGGACATCTCGCCCACCGTCATCAGATTGCGCGGGGTAAAGACCTCCCGGCTCATCTCCTGCAAAAACGCGTGTATGCGCGGGCCATCGGTATAGAAGCGGCGGCCATCACCGATCGCATCGTCGGGGAAGTCCTGGTCTTTCGACACCAGGTTAATCACGTCGAGACGCAGGCCGTCCACGCCGCGATCGGCCCAGAACTCGCACACCTTTTTCAGCTCGGCGCGCACCTGCGGGTTCTCCCAGTTGAGATCGGCCTGCTCCGGAGCAAAGAGGTGCAGATAGTACTGCTCGCTTTCGGCGTGCCAGCGCCAGGCCTTGCCGCCAAACTTGGAGCGCCAGTTGTTGGGAGTCTGCTCCGGGGTGCCGTCGCGCCAGATATAGAACTCACGGTACGGGCTGGCTTTATTGAGCGACTCGCGGAACCAGGGGTGCTGGGTGGAGGTATGGTTAAACACCATATCCAGCACGATGCGTATCCCGCGCTCATGAGCCTGGGCCACCAGCGCGTCGAAATCGTCCAGCGTGCCGTAGGCCGGATCGATGCTAACGTAGTTTGCCACGTCGTAGCCGTTATCCACCTGTGGGGAGATGTAGAACGGCGTCAGCCAGAGGGCGTCAACGCCGAGGGTTTTCAGGTAGTCGAGACGCGACGTCACGCCGCGCAGATCGCCGGTGCCGCGCCCGGTGGTGTCCTGGAAGCTCTTCGGGTAGATCTGATAGATGACGCCGTTCTGCCACCAGTGAGGAAGGGTATTCATAATGCGTTCCTGCAAATGCGAAGGGGCGCAACTGCGCCCCGAAGAAGATTAAACCGCCTGCAATGTGCCCTGACGATACTTGCGCTGATAGACAACGGTCGTGAGCGCCATCGGCACGACGATCGCCACGGCCATCGCCAGCGCGAAGACCTGCCAGAAGGCGGTCTGGATGGAGAGGATGCCCGGCAGACCGCCGACGCCGATGCCGTTGGCCATCACGCCGTTCAGGCCACACAGCAGGCCCGCCAGCCCGGAGCCGATCATCGCGCAGAGCATCGGGAAGCGATATTTCAGGTTGATGCCGTACATCGCCGGTTCGGTGACGCCGAGATAGGCGGAGATGGCCGCCGGAACCGAGATCTCACGTTCGTTATGCTTACGGCTGACGATGATGATGCCGGTGACTGCCGAGGCCTGCGCAATGTTCGACAGGGCGATCAGCGGCCACACCGGGGTGCCGCCGAGGCTCTGGATCATCTGCATATCAATCGCCAGGGTGGTCTGATGCACGCCGGTGATCACCAGTGGAGCATAGAGGAAGCCAAACAGCGCGGCGCCAATCGGGGCGAAGCTGCCGGTCATCAGGTGACGCACCGCGTACGCCACGCCGTCACCAATCATGCGGCCAAACGGACCGATAAAGGCGTGGGCGAGGAACACCGCGAGGATCAGGGAGCAGACCGGCACCACCACCAGGTAGAGGTAGTCTGGCACCATACGCTTAAGACGGGTTTCAATCATCCCCAGCGCCAGGCCCGCGAGCAGGGCCGGGATCACCTGCGCCTGATAGCCCACTTTGGCGATGGTGAACAGGCCGAAGTTCCACACCTCAGGTACCTGCTGACCAAGTAAGTAAGCGTTCATTAACTGCGGAGAGACCAGCGTTACGCCCAGTACGATGCCGAGGATTGGCGTACCGCCCATTTTGCGCACCGCCGACCAGCAGATCCCTACCGGCAGATAGAAGAAGATCGCCTCGCCAATCAGCCACAGGAAGTCATAGATGCTCTGCAACGCCGGGTACATCTGCGCCAGGGTTTTGCCGCCGCTCATTGGCACATCGCCAATCACGTTACGGAAGCCGAGGATCAAGCCGCCGCTGATCAGCGCCGGCAGCAGCGGGAAGAAAATCTCCGCGAAATGTGAAATGAGCTGTTCATGCCACTTCATATTCTGGCGCGCGGCCTTTTTGGCCTGCTCTTTATCCGCCGATGAATGACCGGTGGTGGCCAGCAGCGCCTTGTAGTAGTCGCCCACCTCGGTGCCGATCACCACCTGGAACTGTCCGGCGTTGGTGAAGCAGCCTTTCACCATCGATAGCTCTTCGATCGCTTTCGGGTTGGCTTTGGCCGGGTCGTTCAGCACAAAACGCAGGCGGGTAATGCAGTGGCTGACTGTGGCGATATTGTCACGTCCGCCAACCAGCACGATCAGCTGGTCGATATCCGTTTGTTTTACTTTGCTCATCATGAAACCTCATGACAGATGGTAGGGGTTATGGACTGGGGGCAAGCCTACTCTTTCAGCATAATTCGGAAAATGGGAACGTTCCCGAAATCGGGCGAGGATCACAATAAAGCCTCTTATGACGCTCAGGAGAGGGCGACGGGAATGACGATCTGACGCGGTTTGCTACGGCCGTTAATCTGCTCAATCAATTGCCTGGCGGCCTGACGACCGGAGTCGGCGTAGCCGGGATCGACGGTGATGATCTCCGGGTGCAGGAACTTCATCAGCGGCGTATTGCCCACGCTCGCCAGCTGCAGGTTATCGATTCGCTGTTCTTGTAAGTACTTACTTGCGCCCAGAGCCAGAGTATCCGTGGCACAGAGCAGGGCGGTGGTCTGCGGGGTCAGCACGTCGGCCACCTTTTCATAACCCTGCTTCATGCCAAGGCCGGGTAACGCGGCTACGGCGGGGAGCGCGTGCTGTTTACAAAACGCGAGGTAGGCAGCATGACGGCGCTGACCGGTGGTAACATCGCTGTGCGGCACGCCGAGATAGCTGATATGGCGATGGCCGCTCTCATACAGGCGCTGCATCAGGGTGAGAATCGCCCCTTCGTCGTCATAGCATACGGAGGCAAACCCGCGGGCATCCCGCGCCATCAGCACCAGCGACGGCTTCCAGGGGATGAGCATCTCTTCATTGATGCCGGTAAAGCCAAACAGCACCACGCCATCAATGTTGCGGCGTTTCAGCATGCCGAGGTGCTCTTCCACCATCTGCGGCGAGAACTTGCTCTCCATCATGATCGGATCGTAGCCCTGCTCATAGAAGGCGGGCAGCATGGTCTGTACGGCCAGGTTCTCTGAAAGCGAATCCAGACGGGTGACGATGATCGCCACCACTTTATCGCTCTGCCCACGCATGGCGCGCGCCGAGCGGGAAGGGGAAAAACCGTGCTGGTTCATAACCGCCTCGACCCGTTCGCGCGTGCGCTGGCTGACACCACTTTCGTTGTTCAGCACCCGTGAGACGGTGGACTTACCCACGCCGCTCAGACGCGCAATATCTTTAATGGTGAGGCGGTTCTGCATGCTTTATATCCTGTTATGCATCAATGAAATAATCATTAATCCTAAGTCGGGTCCCGGGTTGTGCAATGGGCAATGTCTGGTTTACGTTTGGTTTAATACCCGGCCGTTATCATACCGCCCGAATTGCCGTACGCGGTATGGCTAAAACGCTATAGTGCGCACCGACTTACCTTTTTTTCTTACCGGAGGCTGTATGGATCCCGATCCCACCCCTCTCCCGACAGGGAGAACCCGTTCACTCCGGTAAGCCTTTTCACTGCCTTACCGGATGCGTAGGGCAGTGACGTATTCCCGCGTCCCTGCATAACTGATATCGCCGCTCAGGTGTGGCTCTGTCACGTCTGAAGGCAAAACTGCGCCCGTTTTTTGCGGGTGCGGGGGACTTGTTATGTTCAAAAATTTCACACAGCAGCTGTTTACCCGGCTGAGCCGTCACCTGCCGCGCCGTCTGGTGCAGCGCACCCCTATGGCAACCGGCAAAAGTGATGCCGCTATTCCCGCCACCCTTGCCGCCCACTGCCTGCAGGTTGCCGCCATGGATGAGCCCGCCCTGTGGCGGACGTTTGGCAGCCACCCGGAAGGGCTCACCGCCGCCGAGGTTCAGGCTACCCGCGCCCTTCACGGCGAAAACACCATCCCGGCGCAACAACCGGCCCGCTGGTGGGTGCATCTGTGGGCCTGCTACCGCAACCCTTTTAACCTGCTGCTGACGGTGCTTGGTCTTATCTCTTATGCCACAGAAGACCTGTTTGCCGCCGGGGTGATCGCCCTGATGGTGGGCATCTCCACGCTGCTGAACTTTATTCAGGAGGCCCGCTCCACCCGCGCGGCGGATGCCCTGAAGACGATGGTCAGTAATACCGCCACCGTCCTGCGCACCCTCAACGACAAAGGGGAAAGCGGCTGGCAGGAGATCCCCATTGATCAGCTGGTGCCGGGGGATCTGGTGAAGCTGGCGGCCGGGGACATGATCCCGGCAGATTTACGCATTATCCAGGCCCGCGACCTGTTCGTGGCCCAGGCGTCGTTGACCGGCGAATCCCTGCCGGTAGAGAAAGTCGCCCACAGCCGCGATCCGCAGCAGAAAAACCCGCTGGAGTGCGACACCCTCTGCTTTATGGGCACCACGGTGGTCAGCGGCACAGCGCAGGCGATGGTGATCGCCACCGGGGGCAACACCTGGTTTGGGCAGCTGGCCGGGCGCGTCAGCGAGCAGGAGAGCGAACCCAACGCCTTCCAGCAGGGGATTGGCCGCGTCAGCATGCTGCTGATCCGCTTTATGCTGGCGATGACCCCCATCGTGCTGCTGATTAACGGCTACACCAAAGGCGACTGGTGGGAGGCCGCGCTATTCGCCCTCTCGGTGGCGGTGGGGCTCACCCCGGAGATGCTGCCGATGATTGTCACCTCGACCCTGGCGCGTGGAGCGGTAAAACTCTCTAAGCAGAAGGTGATCGTCAAGCACCTCGATGCCATTCAGAACTTTGGCGCCATGGATATCCTCTGCACCGACAAAACCGGCACCCTGACCCAGGACAAGATCGTGCTGGAGCACCACACCGACATCGCAGGCAAGATCTGCGAGCGGGTGCTGGAAACCGCCTGGCTGAACAGCCACTACCAGACCGGGTTGAAAAACCTGCTCGACGTTGCGGTGCTGGAAGGGGTGGATGAAGCCACCGCCCGTGCCCTTTCATCCCGCTGGCAGAAGGTGGATGAGATCCCCTTTGACTTCGAACGCCGCCGCATGTCGGTGGTGGTGAGTGAAGAGCAGGGCGTGCATCAGCTGATCTGCAAAGGGGCATTACAGGAGATCCTCAATGTATCTACCCAGGTGCGGCATCACGGTGAAATTGTTCCCCTGGATGAGACCATGCTGCGACGCATCAAACGCGTCACCGACAACCTGAACCGCCAGGGGCTGCGGGTGGTGGCGGTCGCCAGCAAGTTCCTGCCCGCGCGGGAAGGTGACTATCAGCGTATCGACGAATCCGATTTGATCCTCGAAGGGTATATCGCCTTCCTCGATCCGCCAAAAGAGACCACCGCACCGGCGTTAAAGGCACTGAAAAAGAGCGGCATCACGGTGAAAATCCTCACCGGCGACAGCGAGCTGGTGGCGGCGAAAGTGTGCCGCGACGTGGGGCTGGATGCAGGCGAAGTGGTGACGGGCAGCGAAATAGACGCCCTCTCGGACGATGCGCTGGCGCTGCTTGCAAAGCGCACCACGCTCTTTGCACGCCTGACGCCAATGCACAAGGAGCGCATTGTCACTCTGCTGAAGCGTGAGGGGCACGTGGTGGGCTTTATGGGCGACGGCATTAACGACGCCCCCGCGCTGCGTGCGGCGGATATCGGCATCTCGGTCGACGGAGCGGTGGATATTGCCCGGGAGGCGGCGGATATCATTCTGCTGGAGAAGAGCCTGATGGTGCTGGAAGAGGGGGTGATCGAAGGTCGCCGTACCTTCGCCAATATGCTCAAGTACATCAAAATGACCGCCAGCTCCAACTTCGGCAACGTCTTCAGCGTCCTGGTGGCGAGCGCATTTCTGCCGTTCCTGCCGATGCTGCCGCTGCATCTGCTGATCCAGAACCTGATGTACGACATCTCGCAGGTGGCGATCCCGTTTGATAACGTCGACGACGATCAGATCCAGAAGCCGCAGCGCTGGGAGCCGGCAGAACTGGGCCGGTTTATGCTCTTTTTCGGCCCGATCAGCTCCATCTTCGACATTCTGACCTTCTGCCTGATGTGGTTTGTGTTCCACGCTAACACCCCGGAACAGCAGACTCTGTTCCAGTCCGGCTGGTTCGTGGTGGGGCTGCTGTCGCAAACGCTGATTGTGCATATGATCCGTACCCGGCGCATTCCGTTCCTCCAGAGCCGCGCCGCCTGGCCGCTGATCGTGATGACGGGGCTGGTGATGGTGCTCGGCATCGCGCTGCCGTTCTCGGGGCTGGCAGGCTACCTGCAACTGCAGGCGCTGCCGCTCAGCTACTTCCCGTGGCTGGTGGCGATCCTCGCCGGGTATATGACGCTGACGCAGCTGGTGAAAGGGTTTTATAGCCGCCGGTACGGGTGGCAGTGATTTTTGCCGGGTGGCGCTGCGCTTACCCGGCTACTGGCTTTCTTCCCAAATTCCACAACCTGTGATCGCCATCATCCGCCGTGCTTGACGCAAATTTGCGCACATGTTAACAGAATGTTTTGCCTTTTTCGGCCCGTCAAATAAGGAACATTCATGTTACGGTACAGCCTCTTAACCGCCGGGCTTATGCTCGGCTTTTCTGCGTTTGCGGCTCCCGCAGGCGATCTCCCCCTGATGCCCTGGCCTGCAAAGGTCGAACGTCCCGCCACTCAGGGCGCACTGGTCATTAACAATAACTTCCAGGTGAGCGTCTCTGGGGACGATCTTGGCGACGCGGTGGCACGTTTGCGCCAGCGGGTGGCGCTGCAAACCGGCTGGACGCTCCAGCCGCAGGCCGATAAGCCGGAAAAACCGACGGTGACCATCGCCATCGCCCGCAAGGTGGCACCACTGCCGAAACCGGACAGCGATGAAAGCTACAAACTCACCGTCGATGCCAGCGGGGTAAATATCACCGCCAACACCCGCTTCGGCGCGCTGCGTGCCATGGAGACCCTGCTTCAGCTGGTGCAGAACGGCCCGGAAAATACCTCTGTACCGTGGGTGACCATTGAAGATGCCCCGCGCTTCTCGTGGCGCGGCCTGCTGCTTGATTCGGCCCGCCACTTTATTCCGCTGGAGGACATCAAACGCCAGATCGACGGCATGGCGGCGGCGAAACTCAACGTGCTGCACTGGCACTTAACCGACGATCAGGGCTGGCGGTTTGCCTCGAAGCGCTACCCGAAACTGACCGAACTCGCCAGTGACGGACTCTTCTACACCCAGGATCAGATGCGTGACGTGGTGCGCTACGCCGCCGCGCGTGGTATTCGCGTGGTGCCTGAGATTGACATGCCCGGCCATGCGTCGGCCATCGCGGTGGCCTATCCGGAGCTGATGAGCGCCCCGGGCCCGTACGAAATGGAGCGGCAATGGGGCGTGCTCAAGCCAGTGATGGATCCCACCAAAGAGGCGACTTACACCTTCGCCGGCGCGATGATCGCTGAACTGGCGGCGATCTTCCCGGATCCCTATCTGCATATCGGCGGCGATGAGGTGGACGACACCCAGTGGAAAGCGAATCCCGCCATCCAGCAGTTTATGCGTGACAACAAGCTGGCGGACAGCCACGCGTTGCAGGCGTACTTTAACCGCAAGCTGGAGACGATCCTTGAGAAAAATCAGCGCCAGATGGTGGGCTGGGATGAGATCTTCCACCCGGATCTGCCCAAAAGCATTCTGATCCAGTCCTGGCAGGGGCAGGACGCGCTGGGCGAAGTGGCGAAGCAGGGCTACAAAGGGATCCTCTCTACCGGGTTCTATCTCGATCAGCCCCAGTACACCGCCTATCACTATCGCAATGAGATCGTGCCCCAGGGGCTGAACAATGTGCTTGTCATTACCGACAGCGACAGCGCCCAGAGCTGGTCCTTCACCCTGCCGCGCCTGAAGGGCAAGCCGCTGGAGGGCAGTTTTACCCTGATAAAAGGCGATGCGGGCTGGCGCGGCTTTATCGATTTCAGCGGCAAATCGCGGCGGGCGGTGCAGGATATCGTCTGGCGCAGCGACAATCAGGTGAGCTTCACCGTCGATACCTGGATGGGGGAGACCCGCCCGGTAGTGACGGTGAAAGAGGACAAGATTGACGGCTATTTCCTGTTGGGTAACAGCCGTTATCCGGTGACAGGCCAGCGGCTGGATGCGGTGCCGGAAGGGATCGCCCCGGCGGTGCCGGACGCCAGCCAGCAGGCTAATCTGCTGGGCGGCGAGGCGGCGCTATGGGCGGAAAACGTGGCGGCGCCGGTACTGGATATCAAACTGTGGCCGCGGACATTTGCAGTGGCGGAACGCCTGTGGTCGGCGCAGGAGGTGAAGGATATCGACAACATGTATACCCGCCTGCAGGCGATGGATAGCTGGTCGACGGTGTCGGTAGGGTTGCAGCAGCATGCCCGCCAGCAAGTACAGTTTACGCGTCTGGGGAACACCACCGACACGCTGCCGCTGACGATCCTCGCCCAGGCGCTGGAGCCTGCGCACTATTACACCCGTAACCATCTGAAGTTCCAGGCCGGGAACTACGATCTGTTTGAGCCGCTAAACCGTCTGGCCGACGCGCTCGCGCCGGAGAGCAACCAGGTGCGGCAGATGAACCGCTGGGTGGAGCGGCTGGTGAGCGATGCTGAGGATAGCGAAAGCGCGGAGTCGCTGCGCCATCTCTTTAACCGCTGGCAGAACAATACGCCGGACGTGCTGGCGCTGGCCGAAAACAGTTATCAGCTGAAGGCGATAACGCCGGTGATCCAGACGGTGGACAAGCTGGCGGCGATTGGGTTGCGCTTAACGGATCTGGTGGCGCGTCAGGGGACGCTGGATGATACGGAGATTGCGTCGATTCAGGGCGAGCTGGATAAGGCGGCGCAGATTCAGGATGAAGTGGTGATTGCGGCGGTCTATCCGCTGGAGAAACTGCTGCGCGCGACGCGCAATCAGTAAAAAAACGCCCGGTGGCGCTACGCTTACCGGGCTGACTAAAATTCGGTTCCGTAGGCCGGGGAAGGCGAAGCCGCCACCCGGCAAACAGACCACGGACCCCTGTGCCCGGCCTGTTCACCGGGCATCAGGAGAGCCTATTACTTCAGGGTCCACGCCATCTGCCAGTGAGAACCTACACCCGGTTCGAACTGGTTAGCAGTTGGAGCGTACTGCACGCAGTAGCCGCTGTAAGGTGCTTTCTTACACTGGTAGGTTTTGCCGTCTTTCGGCTGCAGTACCACGGTGCCCGCTTTGTAGGAAGCGATGTTCTGCGGGAAGGTATAGTCATATTTACCTGTAGTACCGGATGACGCTTCGTTCTCCAGCATCATGTCGATCACGTCCTGCGCGAACATTACGCCATCTTTGTTGGTGGCGAAGTATTTCAGCATGTGGTGACCAGCAGTCACGTCAGTCAGGTTCATGGTCACGTCCTGGTTGGCGTTATTCATCTCCTGCTTCAGGTAACCTTTTTCCGCACCCGCGTGGTTCATCGCACGCGCTTCCAGGCTCACATCGCCCTGGGTATTCACGTGGAAGGTCACGGTTGCTGCGCCGTTCTTGATTTTGGAGAACTGCACGTTGGTGATAGCGATATTTTCGTTCACCTGAGCCTGCTGCTCTTCATAGGAGATCGCGACAGATTTCAGGTTGCTGCCATCTTTCACATAGACGTTGTTCGCGCCGTGAACCGGGTTCACCACACCGCTCTCATCTTTAACACCTACGCGAACATCGCTGTGCGCGGCGTTGATTGCCTGCGCCAGGTCATAAGACCACTGGCTTGCCTGACCCTGGGAAGCGGAGGAGATGGTCAGTTCGGTGCGCATGGAGACCACTTCGCCATTAGCATCGAAGAAGCGGGCAATCACTTTATCGCCTGCATTGACGTTATTACCGGCGATCTGGCCGTTCAGGGTTTTCGTCCACTCGGATACCTGAGCCGGGGTTTCGTCAGGGATCACGTTGCCGCCGTTACCGAAATCTACGTCGATAGCCTGGTAGAAGCTGTTAGTGGTATCGGCAATTTCCCATACCGCGTAAATAACCTGGTAGCCGGTACGCTGTGGCACATTACAGGTCATTTCCTGACGCTGAGCTGGTGCTTGGCCATTACCATTTACAGTACAGAATGGCGTGGATTCAAATTGATCGCGGGTCAGCGGTTTATTTGGATTCCAGTCTTGTTTAGTAATATACCAACGCCAGTTGGTGGTTTTATGTGGAGCAGTATGATACCAGGTAAAGGTATTTTTACCGGCAGTAATCGGAGTTTTGGTCCATGCGTTCAGGCTCTGACGATCGAGCTGAGAATACTGCGTAATACCGGCGCTGGCCAGCTGTCCATCCGGCGGCAGCGCGCCAGTTGGGAAGCCAGAGGTGCGTTCAACGCTCTGCGGTTCCCACTGAACAGAACCACAATCAATATTTTTACCAAGCTTACACATATAAGCGCGGCTGGCTGGAGATTCTACATAGCCATGTGCTAAAGCCGATGAAGCAACCGTGAGTGTGGCAAGTGCCAACGCAATTTTAGACAGTTTCATTTTTTATTCCATTAAAAGGGACTAATAATTTTTTGGGCAGGGTCAGTTTCCCCTGGAATAAAAAATTGATCATTTCAATCGGTGATGAAAAATAATGATGAAAATGCTTGAAGTCTATTTATGGCTGTGTATTAACAAAATAAAAAAGGCAACCCGGGCTGCCTTTTGCATATTAAAATCAACTATTAGCGACGCACGGCAATCGCTTCGATTTCGATCTTCACATCTTTTGGCAGACGCGCCACTTCCACGCATGAGCGCGCCGGGAAGCTGGCGTTATGCTCGGTGAAGAAGGCTTCATAGGTGGCGTTAACGGTAGCAAAGTCGTTGAGATCTTTTACGAATACGGTTGTCTTAACGATATCGCCCACTTTCAGGCCAGCGGATTCAACGATCGCTTTGACGTTTTCCAGCGACTGACGCGCCTGAGCGGAGACATCTTCTGGCACATCACCGGTTTTTGGGTTCACCGGGATCTGGCCGGAGGTGATGATCATGCTGCCAAGATCAACGCCCTGAACGTAAGGGCCGATAGCTGCAGGTGCATTTTCCGTCGCGAGTACTTTGGTCATGATTTCTCCTGAATGAATACGAAAAGTCCCGGCCATTATAGAAAGCCAGGCATGCATTGCCACCTCAATTAGTTGGCCAGCACCACATTATGTGAAAACTCTTTTTCACAGTATTTGCATTTGAGTGCGATATCATTGGCGCGTTTTTTCACTGCAAAACTGGAGTTTACTGGCTCAGCATGGCTGATGCAGTTGCTGTTCGGGCACACCAGCACGCTCTCGATGCGCTCCGGCAGGCTCGGGCGGGATTTTCCCACCACTTCGTAGTCGTCGATGCGGTTAACGGTCGCTTCCGGGGCATACAGGGAGAGCTGGTTAACTTGCTCATCGGTCAGGAAGGTGTTCTCGATTTTAATCAGGTCTTTACGGCCCATCTCGCCGGAAGGCAGGTTCAGGCCAATGGTGATGCGCTGGTCGGTTTCGGTCAGTTTGAACAGGGTCAGCAGCTTAAAGCCCACCTGCGCAGGGATGTGGTCAATTACGGTGCCGCGCTTGATGGCTTCGACCTGGAGTTTGTTATCGTGTGTCATTGTCATTTCCCCTTACAGAGCTAAATCGCGATTCAGAACCAGTGCCAGTAACGCCTGACGGGCGAAGATGCCGTTTCCGGCCTGCTGGAAGTACCAGGCGTGCGGCGTTTTATCCACGTCGGTGGTGATCTCATCGATACGCGGCAGCGGGTGCAGCACCTTCATATTGTCGCGTGCGCCTTCAAGGTCGCTGGCGCGCAGGACGAACTGCGCCTTCACGTTGGCGTACTCCGACGGATCCAGACGCTCTTTCTGCACGCGGGTCATATAGAGAATATCCACTTCACCCATCACCTCTTCGATGCTGGCGTGCAGGCTCCACTGAATCTTTTTCTCATCGAGCATATCGAGGATGTACTGCGGCATCGCCAGCGCATCCGGGGCGATAAAGTAGAAGCGGTTGCCGTTGAATTTCGCCAGCGCCTGGGTCAGGGAGTGGACGGTACGGCCATATTTCAGGTCGCCGACCATGGCGATATTCAGGTTCTCCAGGCGGCCCTGGGTCTCCTGAATGGTGAACAGATCCAGCAGGGTCTGGGTTGGATGCTGGTTGGCGCCGTCACCGGCGTTCAATACCGGAACACTGCCGGAAAACTCGGTCGCCAGGCGGGCTGCCCCCTCCTGCGGGTGACGCATGACGATGGCGTCAACGTAGGTGCTGATGACCGAGATGGTGTCCGCCAGGGTTTCGCCTTTTTTACCGAGCGAGGTATTGCTGCTGTCGGAGAAGCCCACCACGCTCGCCCCAAGGCGGTGGATAGAGGTCTCAAACGACAGGCGGGTACGGGTGGAGGCTTCGAAGAAGCAGCTGGCGATCACCTTGTGCTTCAGCAGCTCCGGTTGTGGATTGGCTTTCAGTTTTGCCGCGGTTGCCAGAACCAGCTCCAGCTCTTCACGGCTGAGGTCGTTGATGGAAATGATGTGTTTTTGATAAAGCGGATTCATTTTTATCTCCTGACGCCGGGCAAAAAAAAGCCCCTCAAATGAGGGGCTTCTGGAATAGGGATCGCAACGGGAAGAAAAACAGCAGGCCAGCGTCTGCTTTAAGACGCGCTGGGGCACTCTGTCGAACATGTTTGAGCATGCTTCCTCCTGGCAAATTGTGGGGCATTATACGCAGCCTGACCCGCGGATCAAGCGAATAATGCACACTTTACGCAGCGAAAACGGTTGGGCGTGCATGGTTATGCGCAAGTGCAAATCCCGGTCAAAAAGTGGTGGTATGGCAGCTGAAATTCTCGTATAAAAGTTGAAAATGAAACGATGTTTTATATTGAGGATTTAAACATGATCGTTGGTAATATTCATAATCTACAGGCCTGGCTGCCACAAGAACTGCGTCAGGCGATCGAACACGTTAAAGCGCACGTAACCGATGCTACCCCGACCGGTAAACATGACATCGACGGCAACAACCTGTTCTATCTGGTCTCCGAGGACATGACCCAGCCGTTTGCCGAACGTCGCGCGGAGTACCACGCCCGTTATCTGGACATTCAGATCGTCCTGAAAGGCCAGGAAGGGATGACCTTCAGCACCCTGCCAAACGGCACGCCGGACACCGACTGGCTGGCGGATAAAGACATCGCTTTCCTGCCGGAAGGCGAGCAGGAGAAAACCGTGGTGCTGAGCGAAGGTGATTTCGTGGTCTTCTATCCCGGCGAAGTCCACAAGCCACTGTGCGCGGTGGGCAACCCGGCGCAGGTGCGCAAAGTGGTTGTGAAGATGCTGGTGGCCTGACGCCTTTCCCCTCTCCCGTCGGGAGAGGGAGTTTCATCCTTTCATTCCGTTCTGTGATCAAGCTTAAAAAACAGACACACCCTCGTGTTACCTGATTGTCCTTCGCTTTCTTCGCGTTCTAGTATAAAAGTTAAATAAACGAACGCTGTTCTATAATGTAGAACAAAATGAATCAGCAAGGAGATCGCATGCAGCAGACTGTACAGTTCTCGGGCATTATTCCCCCTGTCTCCACCCTCTTCACCGCCGACGGCAAGCTGGATAAAGCCGGTACCGCCGCGCTTATCGACCATATGATCGACGCCGGTGTCGATGGCCTGTTCTTTTTAGGCAGCGGCGGGGAGTTTTCCCAGCTCAACACCGCGGAGCGCAAAGCGATCGCCGAATTTGCCATCGCGCACGTGAAGTATCGTGTGCCGGTACTTATCGGTACCGGAGGCACTAACGCCCGGGAAACCATCGAGCTGAGCCAGCACGCCCAGCAGGCCGGTGCCGACGGCATCGTGGTGATCAATCCCTATTACTGGAAAGTGTCGGAAGCGAACCTGATCCGCTACTTCGAACAGGTGGCCGACAGCGTCACCCTGCCGGTGATCCTCTATAACTTCCCGGCCCTGACCGGGCAGGATCTGACCCCGCAGTTGGTTAAAACCCTGGTGGACTCCCGGGCCAATATCGTGGGCATTAAAGACACCATCGACTCGGTGGCCCATCTGCGCAGCATGGTCCTCACCGTCAAAGCGGCGCACCCGCAGTTTGTGGTGCTGTGCGGTTACGACGATCACCTGTTCAACACCCTGCTGCTGGGGGGCGACGGGGCGATCTCCGCCAGCGGCAACTTTGCCCCGCAGGTGTCAGTCAACCTGTTGCAGGCTTTCCGCGACGGCGACCTGGCCCGGGCGGCGCAGTATCATCAGACCCTGCTGCAAATCCCGCAGATGTATCAGCTGGATACGCCGTTTGTGAACGTGATCAAAGAGGCGATTTCCCTGTGCGTGCGCCCGGTCTCCACCCACGTGCTGCCGCCTGCCGGGCCGCTGGATGACACGCGCAAGGCGCAGCTGAAAACGCTGCTGCAACAGCTCAAGCTCTGCTGAACCGGAAGGTCACGATGTCGATAGAAACCATTTTTACCCCGCAGGATGACGCCTTCTATTCGGTGATCACCCACGCGGCGGGGCCGCAGGGGGCACTGCCCCTGACCCCGCAGATGCTGATGGAATCCCCCAGCGGCAATCTGTTTGGCATGACGCAGAACGCCGGGATGGGCTGGGATGCCAACAAACTCACCGGCAAAGAGGTGCTGATTATCGGCACCCAGGGCGGGATCCGCGCGGGAGATGGCCGCCCGGTGGCGCTGGGTTACCACACCGGTCACTGGGAGATTGGCCTGCAGATGCAGGCGGCGGCAAAAGAGATCACCCGCAACGGCGGAATACCTTTTGCCGCCTTTGTCAGCGACCCGTGTGATGGTCGCTCCCAGGGCACGCACGGGATGTTTGACTCCCTGCCGTACCGCAACGATGCGGCCATCGTGTTTCGTCGCCTTATCCGCTCCCTGCCCACGCGCCGGGCGGTGATTGGCGTCGCTACCTGCGACAAAGGGCTGCCTGCCACCATGATCGCCCTGGCCGCGATGCATACTCTGCCGACCATTCTGGTGCCGGGCGGGGCCACGCTGCCGCCAACCTTTGGCGAGGATGCCGGCAAGGTGCAGACCATCGGGGCGCGTTACGCCAACCATGAACTCTCGTTGCAGGAGGCTGCCGAGCTGGGCTGCCGCGCCTGCGCCACACCGGGCGGCGGCTGCCAGTTTCTCGGCACGGCGGGCACCTCGCAGGTGGTGGCGGAAGCCTTAGGTCTTGCGCTGCCCCATTCGGCGCTGGCTCCGTCGGGGCAGGACGTGTGGCTGGAGATCTCCCGTCAGTCCGCGCGGGCGGTGATTGAGCTGGATAACCGCGGCATCACCACCCGCGATATCCTCACCGATAAAGCCATTGAGAATGCGATGGTGATCCATGCCGCGTTCGGCGGCTCCACTAACCTGCTGCTGCACATCCCCGCCATTGCCCACGCGGCGGGCTGCACTATTCCGGACGTGGAACACTGGACGCGGATCAACCGCAAGGTGCCGCGGCTGGTGAGCGTATTACCGAACGGGCCGGATTATCACCCGACGGTGCGGGCCTTCCTTGCGGGCGGCGTGCCGGAAGTGATGCTCCATCTGCGCGATCTCGGTCTGCTGCATCTGGATGCGATGACCGTTACCGGCCAGACCGTCGGGGAAAACCTCGACTGGTGGCAGGGCTCTGAGCGGCGGGAACGCTTCCGCCAGTGCCTGCGCGAGCAGGACGGCGTTGATCCGGATGATGTGATCCTGCCTCCGGAGCGCGCAAACGCCCGCGGACTCACCTCCACGGTGGCCTTCCCGGTGGGCAACATCGCGCCAGAAGGATCGGTGATCAAGGCCACGGCCATCGACCCGTCGGTGGTGGGTGAGGATGGCGTTTACCGTCATACCGGCCGGGCGCGGGTGTTCGTCTCGGAAGCCCGGGCGATCAAGGCAATCAAAAACGGCGAGATCGCCCAGGGCGACATCATGGTGGTGATCGGCGGCGGGCCGTCCGGCACCGGCATGGAGGAGACCTACCAGCTTACCTCGGCGCTGAAGCATGTTTCCTGGGGTAAAACGGTCTCGCTGATCACCGATGCCCGCTTCTCTGGCGTCTCCACCGGGGCCTGTTTTGGCCATGTGGCCCCCGAGGCGCTGGCCGGTGGGCCGATTGGTAAGCTGCGGGATAACGACATCATCGAGATTGTGGTGGACCGTCTTACCCTGACCGGCAGCGTGAACTTTATCGGCACGCCACTGACGCCGCTCACCCCGGAAGAGGGCGCCATTGAACTGGCACGTCGCCAGCCGCATCCTGAACTGCATGCCCATGAATTTTTACCCGACGATACGCGTCTGTGGGCGGCATTACAGTCGGTGAGCGGCGGCACCTGGAAAGGGTGTATTTACGACACGGACAAAATTATCGAGGTTATTAACGCCGGTAAAAAAGCGCTCGGTCTTTAATTATATTTATTGCTCTTGTCGTCTACGGAAAATATTCCGTGGGCGGCTTTTCCATGCCTGTTATTTATTTATTTTTACGCTTTTAAAACAGTGATTTGATATATATCGAGCAGTGTCACAAAAGCAAAATAACGTAATTCAGAAATAAGATATGGCCATTGCTGATAAATTAATCAGCTTATTACACTCTATTAACACGTTATTGTGAATTCAGCACACTAAATAAGGGTGTATTTCTGATGATGCCATTAACCATGAAAGATAAAATTGGCTACGGGCTGGGTGACACCGCCTGCGGCTTTGTCTGGCAGGCGACCATGTTCCTGCTGGCCTATTTCTACACCGATGTGTTTGGTTTATCCGCTGGAATTATGGGCACGCTGTTTTTAGTCTCCCGCGTGCTGGATGCGGTAACCGACCCGCTGATGGGGCTGCTGGTGGACCGTACCCGCACCCGTTACGGCCAGTTCCGCCCGTTCCTGCTGTGGGGCGCAATCCCGTTTGGCCTCGTCTGTATGCTCACCTTCTACACCCCGGATTTCTCCGCCAACGGCAAAGTGATTTACGCCTGCGTCACCTATATCCTGTTGACCCTGGTCTATACCTTCGTGAATGTGCCCTATTGCGCCATGCCGGGGGTGATCACCGCCGATCCGAAGGAGCGCCATGCCATGCAGTCCTGGCGTTTCTTCCTCGCCGCGGCGGGATCGCTGGCGATCAGCGGCATTGCCCTGCCGCTGGTGGGGATCATCGGGAAAGGCAACGAGCAGCTGGGTTACTTCGGCGCGATGTGCGTGCTGGGGCTTTGCGGCGTGGTGCTGCTGTTCGTCTGCTTCTTCACCACCAAAGAGCGCTACACCTTTGAGGTGCAGCCGGGATCGTCGGTGGCGAAAGATCTGAAGCTGCTGCTGGGCAACAGCCAGTGGCGGATCATGTGCGCCTTCAAAATGATGGCGACCTGTTCCAACGTGGTGCGCGGCGGGGCGACGCTCTACTTTGTGAAATATGTGATGGATCATCCGGAGCTGGCGACCCAGTTCCTGCTTTACGGCAGCATTGCCACCATGTTTGGCTCGCTCTGTTCTTCCCGTCTGCTGGGCCGTTTCGACCGGGTGAAGGCCTTCAAGTGGATCATCGTCGCTTACTCCCTGATCAGCCTGCTGATTTTCTTCACCCCGGCCGAGCATATCGCCCTGATCTTTGCCCTCAACATCGTGTTCCTGTTCGTCTTTAACACCACCACGCCGCTGCAGTGGCTGATGGCCTCCGACGTGGTGGATTACGAGGAGAGCCGCAGCGGCCGCCGTCTGGACGGGCTGGTATTCTCCACCTACCTGTTCAGCCTGAAGATCGGCCTGGCGATTGGCGGCGCGGTGGTGGGCTGGATCCTGGCGTACGTGAACTACTCCGCCAGCAGCAGCGTGCAGCCGGTAGAGGTGCTCACCACCATCAAAATTCTGTTCTGCGTGGTGCCGGTGGCGCTCTACGTGGGCATGTTCATCATGCTGTCGTTTTACAAACTCACCGATGCGCGGGTGGAGGCCATCAGCCAGCAGTTACTCAAACATCGCGCAGCGCAGGGCGAAGCCATTCCCGCCGCGGCAACGGCAGCATCTCATTAAGCAGGAGGCACTATGTACACCATTACCAACCCGATTCTGACAGGCTTTAACCCCGACCCGTCGATGTGTCGCCAGGGCGAGGATTACTACATCGCCACCTCAACCTTCGAGTGGTTCCCGGGCGTGCGCATCTACCACTCCCGGGATCTGAAAAACTGGCGGCTGGTGAGTACCCCGCTGGATCGCGTGTCGATGCTGGACATGAAAGGCAACCCGGACTCCGGCGGCATCTGGGCGCCGTGCCTGAGCTACGCCGACGGGCAGTTCTGGCTGCTCTATACCGATGTGAAGATTGTCGACTCCCCGTGGAAAAACGGACGCAACTTCCTGGTCACCGCCCCCTCCATCGAGGGGCCGTGGAGCGAGCCGAGCCCGATGGGCAATGGCGGGTTCGATCCCTCCCTGTTCCACGATGACGATGGCCGCAAATACTACATCTACCGCCCGTGGGGGCCGCGCCACCACAGCAACCCGCATAACACCATCGTGATGCAGGAGTATGATCCGCAGACCTGCACGCTGTCGCCGGAGCGCAAAACCCTCTTCACCGGCACGCCGCTCTGCTACACCGAAGGGGCGCATATCTACCGTAAGGATGGCTGGTACTATCTGCTGGTCGCCGAAGGCGGCACCAGCTATGAGCACGCGGTGGTAGTGCTGCGCTCAAAAACCATCGACGGGCCCTACGAGCTACACCCGGAAGTGACGATGATGACCAGCTGGCACCTGCCGGAGAACCCGCTGCAAAAAAGCGGCCACGGCTCGCTGCTCCAGACCCACACCGGGGAGTGGTACATGGCCTATCTCACCAGCCGCCCGCAGCGCCTGCCGGGTATTCCGCTGCTGGGCTCCGGCGGGCGGGGATACTGCTCCCTGGGGCGTGAGACGGGGATCGCGCGCATTGAATGGCGTGATGGCTGGCCGTACGTGGAAGGCGGCAAGCATGCCCAACTGACGGTGCCTGGCCCGCAGATGACCGAGAGCGCCGCCGTGGCGCAGACCAACTGGCGAGACGACTTCGATGGCGAGCGCCTCGACCCGGAGCTACAGACCCTGCGCATTCCGTTCGACGACTCCCTCGGTTCCCTGCGGGCCCGTAAAGGCTTCCTGCGGCTGTACGGCAACGACTCACTGAACTCGACCTTCACCCAGTCCACGGTGGCGCGCCGCTGGCAGCACTTCACCTTCCGCGCGGAAACACGGATGGAGTTCGCCCCGCGTCACTTCCAGCAGAGCGCGGGGCTGACCTGCTACTACAACAGCAAAAACTGGAGCTACTGCTTTCTGGACTATGAGGAGGGGCAGGGCAGAACCCTCAAGGTGATCCAGCTCGACCACAACGTACCCTCATGGCCGCTGCACGAGCAGCCCATCCCGGTGCCGGATGAGGCGCAGAGCATCTGGCTGCGGGTGGATGTCGATCGCCTGGTCTACCGCTACAGCTACTCCTTTGACGGGGAGCAGTGGCACACCGTGCCGGTGACGTACGAGGCGTGGAAGCTGTCGGATGACTATATCGGCGGGCGGGGCTTCTTTACCGGCGCGTTTGTGGGGCTGCACTGCGAGGATATCAGCGGTGACGGCTGTCACGCCGACTTCGACTACTTCACCTACGAGCCGGTATAACGGCTCAGGCCGGGTAGCCCAGCGCGCGTGAGAGCTGGCGCCCGGCCTCCTGCAACTGCTCGCGGAAGCGGGCCAGCTCCTCGTCGTCCACCCGGGAGGTTAAGGTGGAGAGGCTCAGGGCGGCAATGACCCGGGACTCATGGTTACGCACCGGGACCGACACGCAGCGCACCCCTTGCTCGTTCTCTTCGCTGTCCAGGGCATAACCCTGCTCGCGGATCTGCGCCAGCGCGGCCAGCAGCGCCTCGCGGGAGGCCAGGGTCGCCGGGGTAAAGGTTGTGTACTGATAACCCTCAAGCAGCGTGTTCAGCTCGGCCTCGCCCAGCCAGGCGATCAGCACTTTGCCGATGGCGGTGGCATGCACCGGCAGGCGACGGCCAATACGCGAGTAGGCGATGGCCGCCAGCTTGCCTTCGATCTTCTCGATATAGACCCCTTCGCGCCCGTCCAGAATGCCCAGATGGGTGGTCTGCCCGGTACGCTCCGACAACGCCGTCAGGAAGTGCTTCGCTTTCTGGCGGATATCCATGGTGCTCACCACAAAGTGACCGCGCTCGACCAGCTTCATGCCGGGGCGATATTTACCGTTCTCCGGGTTCTGATCAATATAACCGTGCAGTTGCAGGGTTTTGAGGAGCGAATGGAGCGTGCTTTTGCTCAGGCCCATCTGTTTACTGATGTCGGTGATTTTGAGTTCCGTCGCCTGTTCGTTAAACAGATCGAGGATCTGTAAGGCACGTTCAACAGATTGAATAATAGGCATAAGATCGGGACATCCGCGCTGGAATCAGGGCCAAAACGTACCCTGTTTACGCTGAAAAATCAATCGATGCGGGAGGCAGGTTCTTTACGCCGGGTCATATTCATGCTGCTGTAATTTGACTTAAGTAAACTTTGAGGCTTATTACCCTTGATTGAAAGGATAGGCTGTACCTATTACCACATTTTGATTGTTCTTTTACACTTATTTACCGTATGGCTTTCCGCTTTCTGCATGCTCGTTTAAAAGGTATTTTGATGACCGCTTCTAAAACATGGATCACTTTAGGTACTATTGCCAGTCCGGCCACAGGAACGTTATTTTCAAAAGTTCTTACTCAGCATAATCATAAATATATTCTGTGGTATAACAGCGAGCAGCTTTTTAAACCGGGCGATGAAATAAAGGTGGTTTATAATCGTTTATTCGTGAACGACGAGCTACGCGATATCAATATCCTGCAAATCGATAAATACAGCCACACCCTGTGGCGCGTGATGCACAACATGTCCAGATGCCCCGGCCATCGCGATCCGGAGAGCAAACAGTGCGATGCCCCGGTAAAATGTATTTTTAAAAAGTGCCCCTACGGTAAGGTGCGGGTAACAGCAAATTAATTTCCTGAACGGATAATTTGAAAAGCAGGAGGGCCAAAACCCTCCCGTTATTTAAACGCAACCGTTATTCACCCAGGGTCGCAACCATCACCGCTTTAATGGTATGCATTCGGTTCTCTGCCTGGTCAAATACAATACTTGCCGCCGATTCAAATACCTCGTCCGTCACTTCCATTCCGCCATGCAGATCGAATTCCTTCGTCATCTGCTGACCCAGCGTGGTCTGGTCGTCGTGGAACGCCGGCAGACAGTGCAGGAACTTCACATTCGGGTTACCCGTCAGCGCCATCATCTGCGCATTCACCTGATAGCCGCGCAGCAGGGCGATACGCTCGGCCCACTTCTCTTTGGCTTCGCCCATCGACACCCACACGTCGGTGTAGATAAAGTCCGCGCCCTTCACGCCCGCCGCGACATCTTCGGTGAGGGTGATTTTGCCGCCGTTCTTTTCTGCCAGCGCGCTGCACTCCGCCACCAGGCACTCTTCCGGCCAGCAGGCTTTGGGCGCCACCAGACGGAGATCCAACCCGGTGAGCGCGGCTGCTTCCAGCATCGAGTTACCCATGTTGTTACGCGCATCGCCGGTATAGACCAGCACCATCTCGTTGAACGCCTTGCCCGGCAGGTGCTCCTGCATGGTGAGCAGGTCCGCCAGCAGCTGGGTGGGATGGAACTCGTTGGTCAGCCCGTTCCACACCGGCACGCCGGCAAATTCCGCGAGGGTTTCGACCACTTCCTGGCCGTGGCCGCGATACTGAATGCCGTCGTACATCCGGCCCAGCACCCGCGCGGTATCTTTAATTGATTCTTTATGCCCAATCTGGCTGCCGCTCGGCCCGAGATAAGTGACGCGTGCGCCCTGGTCAAATGCGGCAACTTCGAAAGAGCATCGTGTGCGGGTTGAGTCTTTTTCGAAGATGAGCGCGATGTTTTTGCCAGTAAGTTTCTGTACTTCTGTCCCTTTTTTCTTATCGGACTTCAGCTTTGCTGACAGGGCAAGCAGAGAGGTGAGCTGTGCAGGGGTAAAATCGAGCAATTTCAGGAAATGTTTTTTATACAGTTCAGACATTTTATCCTCACATGGCAAAGGCCACTTATTGAATTAAAATTCACTTTATCTGTATCAATATGCACATGCAACCCCGTTGCACAAATCTTTCTTACAAAGGTGGAGGCAAACACATCCGTGTGTGAAAATAGAAGTATCTGCCGCACTTTAAAGAGGAACGAGCCATGGCAAACCCAGAACTGCTGGAAGAACAGCGCGAAGAGACGCGACTGATTATTGAAGAACTGCTGGAAGACGGCAGCGATCCGGATGCGCTCTACACCATCGAGCACCATTTCTCTGCGGATGATTTCGAAGCGCTGGAGAAACTGGCGGTGGAAGCGTTCCGTCTGGGTTATGAAGTGACCGAGCCGGAAGAGCTGGAAGTGGAAGAGGGCGACACCGTCATCTGCTGCGATATCCTGAGCGAAGGTGCGCTGAAGGCAGAGCTGATCGACGCGCAGGTTGAACAGCTGATGAACCTGGCCGAGAAGTTTGAAGTGGAATACGACGGCTGGGGCACCTACTTCGAAGATCCGAACGGCGAAGAGGGTGACGAAGACGACGAAGATTTCATCGACGAAGATGACGACGGCGTGCGTCACTAATTGATTCAGCGGTGGCCTTTGCCACCGCTTTTCCAGGTACAAGAATGGATTACCCGCAGATACTCGCCCCTGTTTTAAACTTCCTCCAGTGCCCGACCCCGCAAGCATGGATTGATAAAGCCCGCGACCCGGCGAACCTGCCGCTGCTGCTCACCGACCATATGGTGTGCGAGCTCAAGGCCGCCCAGACCGCGCTGTTATTAGTGCGTAAATACGTCGCCGACGAGAGCGGGGCCGACGCACTGCTCGAGTGGCTCAAGCCCTACGAAGCCTTTACCTTCCGCGAAGGCCCGGAACCGGACTTTGTCGCCCTGCATAAGCAGATTGGCAAAAGCGTGATGCCGAAGACCGACGACCCCTGGGGCCAGGCGCTCATCGACAGCATGGTGCTGCTGATTAAAGAGGAGCTGCACCACTTCTGGCAAGTGCGGGAGGCGATGCTGACCCGCAATATCCCCTACGTCAAAATTACCGCCAGCCGTTACGCCAAAGGGATGCTGAAAGCCGTGCGCACCCACGAGCCGCTGACGCTGATCGACAAGCTCATCTGCGGCGCCTATATCGAAGCCCGCTCCTGCGAACGCTTCGCCGCGCTGGCACCGTTCCTCGACGACGATCTGCAGAAGTTTTACCTGTCGCTGCTGCGCTCCGAGGCGCGGCATTATCAGGACTATCTGACGCTTGCCCAACAGGTCAGCGACGAGGATATCTCTTCCCGGATACAGCTTTTTGGTGAAATTGAAGCCACACTTATCTCAACACCGGATAACGAGTTTCGCTTCCATAGCGGCGTGCCGGTGTAAATCGGCATAGCTAAAGGATTAAGGATGCGTAACGATGAGAAGAGCGTGGACACCTATAGTCGCAGTGGCAGTTATCTCCGCAGCAGTAGCCTTCTGGGTTTATTACGACAAGCAACGCCTGCAAAACACCCCCGATCACCGGCTTGATACTACCCTCAACGCCATGCCCTCCTGGCAGGTGCTGAAAGAGCAGGACCCCAGGTTTGTGACACGTATTCGCGAGCAGATCCTCACTATGCAAAAAGCGGGCGATTCTGAGCAGGACATTATCGACGTGGTCCAGCCGCAGATCCTTAGCCTGCAGATGTCGCGCCTGCAATATGCCCCCGACGCGAATGCGGTGGCGTATATGAAGATCAACATGGAGCAGACCGCCGCCATTCAGAAGGTGAGTGACGACGCCTGTTTTCGTTTTCTGTTTCCGGGCGTGAAGGGGGGCATCAACCCGATGCGGGTGCTGGATAAAGATATGATGCAGCGCCGCATGCAGGCCGACGCCGAGATGATGCGCGCGGGCTGGAGTAACGATCGCCACACCGTTACCCCGGAAGAACATGCCGCCGCGGTGGAAGATGTGCGCCCGATTATGCAGGAACTCACTGTTCAATACGGCAAGGATATCCGGTTGCTGGTGATGCCAGAGAACGCAGTGGGCAAAGAGAAGCTCACCTGCGAGATGGTGCAGGCGATGTGGGGCAAGGTGCTAAAGCTGCCGGAACAGAAGGCGGCGAGAGTGATTCGTATGGCGGTAACGGAACTGGATTGACGGGAGCGCTGGTTTTTTGGGCACTTAACGCGGTTTAGCGCGTCGCCGCTTGCATGGCGGCGCGCGACAGGTATAATCCACAACGTTTCCGCATCCCCTTCAGTGCCGAAGTGGCGAAATCGGTAGACGCAGTTGATTCAAAATCAACCGTAGAAATACGTGCCGGTTCGAGTCCGGCCTTCGGCACCATCGGAACATCAATAGACGTCAACGGACGTCTTTTTTTGTGCCTGAAATCCAGTATCCGCAAGGCTTTCCTCGCTTTTTTACACAACTTAATTCAACCGACTTATTGATGTGGATACATTTAAGGGTATATCCCAGTTCGATTATGTTCTTACTTGCATAGAACCTTTGAAAGGATGCTTAGCATGGCTCTGAGTGTTGTGAAACTTAGTTCGGCATAGGTTGAGGCAAAAGCTAAAAAATAATTAAGCCTTCGCTCTATGTGAAAATTTTTTCTAAAAAACTAACCGGATCAGTTTAGTTAACGCTCTTTTCAGACATAATCTGGTGATGAATTACGCTGGAAAAACACGATGTAACATTGAATAGCTCGGAAGACGATTTGCTTGAAGTGGCGTGGTATTTGTCGAAGTACGGTAAATCTCAACCACCTGTGGGACTGGGTGTTCAGATATGGAAAGAAGCTTATGCCATATTTTATCCCCGTTTCGGGGCGGGCAAAACCACTAGTGAGTTTCGCAATAGTCTGAAAAATAGTCGTGACCGTTTTGATTCCTGGCTTAGTGATGTGCGTGTCGGCTGGCGTGACGAGCAGGGCGCTCCTGCTGCGCTTTCTCATTCAGCGCAGCGTGTGCATCAGGTATTGAGTGTGCTTTCAGACAGTGCGATTGAGCAGCGCGTTCTTTCGTTAATATCTTCTGATGGAGATGAGCAGGTACAACGTGATTGTCTGGCTATTCAGCAGGATAAAAGTATTGAAGATACTGTACGCGAGCTGTTAATTGCGGCATGGCTAGGGCAGGGTACCTTTCGGAAAAATTGTCTCATGCTGTATCCGGCATGCCGTGTTACGGGAACGACTTTTGCGCCGTTACTGCGTGCCCGCCATATAAAACGGTGGGCTGCCTGCGAGAGTGGGAGTGAACGGCTTGATCCTTACAATGGTATTATATTAGCTGCGCATATTGATATTCTATTCGATCAGGGATGGATTTCGTTTGAGAACGATGGGCGTTTATTAATTAGTAAGGAGCTGGATATTAGTTTTAAAGAGCAGTTTTTGTTGCCCGAGAAAATAAAGGTATGAATCGCCACGGGTTTAACAGACACCTCAGAGTCATTTAAGATGACTTAAAGAGAGGTGCCCATGAGCGGTAAGCGTTATCCCGAAGAGTTTAAAATTGAAGCGGTAAAACAGGTTGTTGATCGCGGCCATTCTGTTTCCAGCGTGGCAACACGTCTCGGTATCACCACCCACAGTCTTTATGCCTGGATAAAGGCATATGGCCCGGATTCCTCAACCAATAAAGTCCAGTCAGACGCTCAGGCCGAGATCCGACGCCTCCAGAAAGAGCTGAAGCGGGTTACCGACGAACGGGACATATTAAAAAAAGCCGCGGCGTACTTCGCAAAGCTGTCCGACTGAGGTACGCCTTTATCCGTGACAACACCCATTGCTGGCCTGTCCGACTGCTTTGTCGGGTGCTGGATGTGCATCCGAGTGGTTTTTACGCCTGGCTTCAGCAGCCGGATTCACGGCGGCATCATGCTGACCTGAGGCTGACGGGGCTGATAAAGCAGTTCTGGCTGGAGTCGGGTTGCGTTTATGGTTATCGCAAGATCCACCTCGACCTGCGGGATACCGGACAACAGTGCGGAGTTAACCGTGTCTGGCGACTGATGAAGCGAGCCGGGATAAGGGCTCAGGTCGGGTACCGTAGCCCACGGGCACGTAAGGGTGAAACCAGCATCGTGACGCCCAACAGGCTCCAGCGGCAGTTCAACCCGGAAGCACCGGATGAGCGTTGGGTAACGGACATCACTTACATCCGGACTCACGAAGGCTGGCTGTATCTGGCTGTGGTTGTTGACCTGTTCTCGCGCAAAGTTATTGGCTGGTCAATGCAGCCCCGGATGACAAAGGATATTGTCCTGAATGCACTTCTGATGGCCGTGTGGCGACGTAATCCTCAAAAGCAGGTGCTGGTTCATTCTGATCAAGGCAGTCAGTACACAAGCTATGAGTGGCAGTCGTTCCTGAAATCATACGGGCTGGAGGGCAGTATGAGCCGTCGCGGTAACTGTCATGACAACGCAGTCGCAGAAAGTTTTTTCCAGCTACTGAAACGTGAACGGATAAAGAAAAAGATCTACGGAACGCGAGAAGAAGCCCGCGGTGATATTTTTGATTACATCGAAATGTTTTATAACAGTAAGCGTCGGCATGGTTCGAGTGATCATATGCCACCAACTGAATACGAAAACCAATATTATCAGCGGCTCGGAAGTGTCTAGATTATCTGTGGCGATTCATCCTGAATCGAACAACGTATCAATATGAGCAGCCAGCATGATGCCATTGTGCGGGTCCAGTCGTTCCTGAGCCGTCCGGCAGTCAGACCAGGGTTTAATGTGGCTGGCTCTCAGCAATGGCTGAAAGCTAATACCCGTTACAGGGCAAGCCGGATAAAGCTTAAGACAATCAGCGCGGAATGCACCTTGTCCAACTCTGGCCTGGATCAATGACGTTCGGGTGGTATCGCTAAGAGATAAATCTTTATTGATGATGTTGAGATCTTGCTGGATCAGATCAAAACGATCGAACGGGTCTTCGGCTTCCGCAATGTGCTCTGCTGTTTCAAAACCAAACTCATGGGACAGCTCAGAGCATAATTCTGTAGGTAAATATTGTCCCATTACCTGCTGCGCCAGTATATCAATCAATGACAACTGATTTTGTAACAACGAAAAGGAGGTAGCATCAAAGCCCCCTGACAGATTGCTATCTAAAACTTCTTTCAGTGAGGGTTCTACGGGGCTTTCGAGCAAGGAATCATTCACGCATTCCAGTGCCCAAAACCCATCGTTCTTTAAACGCCAGAAGGGCATAAGAACTTCATACTTGATCCGTTTAGGTCCGTAGCGCTTCAATAAATCGCGAAGCTGTTGCTGTATCTCAGTTTCAAAATGGAAAAGCCGTCCATGACCTTTCTTGTATTGAGAAAGAACATAAAGGATGAGCAATGGCTTATTCAGCGCTGGTGCATTGTCGTACCAGGCTGTTTTCATTTGGGCAATTTTGTGACTCAGGGATTTTGCGATAGTCATGTTTCTGTTACAGGAGCCAGTAGTTTCTGCGATGATGCTCGCAAAACTCTACCCGATCAACCTACCAGCTTCTCACAAGCAACAAAAAAGGCGCCCACCGACGCCTTAATCATTCATTCGCTATCTTAAACCTTTCGAAGCTTCCCGGAGATCACCCCAACAAAGTCCATCACCTGCTGTTGCTTCTGGTCCGACAGTTGGCTCACCTCACGCATCAGCTTCTCCATCTCCGGTTCTCCCTGTCGGGAGGTGAGGATCATACAGCCCTTCATCACCTTCACGTCCACCTTCGTTCCGGTGCTGAATCCAGCTTCATTTAGCCACAGGCCTTTCATGATAAACGCCGGGATGCGGGTGTAATCTCCATACCGCGTCGCATAACTTACGGTAAATACCCGGTCGTCAGCGGCAAAGACTTCTGGTTGCAGTGATTCTGCAATACAATCGATATCAGTCATGATTACTATTCGCTATTCATAGTGATTGTGATGAGCGATACGGGCATGTTGGCGCATGCCCGTATTGCGTTAAATAACACCTGTAAATCTAACCAGTAAATAAAAATAAGTCCAGATTAATATAAAACGTAATAAGCGCGTTTAGACTGCTTTTAAATATTAATAATGATGAATACAAAAAATGTTTTTAATTTATATGGCTTAACTGCAACGGGGAAATTAAAGGTTTTGTAATAAATATGCGGACATTGCACCTGAAAACTGGCAATAAACGGATAGTGCCCTTTTTAAGATGCATTTAACTTTCAGGTCGCCAGACCCACCCCCATCGCCCCCCGAATAATCGGAATCGGCGTCAGCAAATGCTGATACATCAGTTCCCCCGCCTTATCCGCATCCCGCGCCAGCACCGCGTCCATCAGCTTCTGATGCTCCACATGCTTCTCCTCCAGCATCGCAACAGACAAAACCGTCTTCCGCAGCCACACATACCGGTACCGCGCCGCCAGGTCGAACAGCCGCTCCCGCATCTGCATCAGATAGTGCGACCCACACCCCGCCACAATCGCAGTATGAAACGCCTGATGCCGCTGGTCCCACTCGTCCAGCATCGTCTCGCTGGCGTCGCGGGATTCCAGCTTGTTCAACAGATGTGCCCGGGCGAGCAGCTCCGCTTCCCACTCTTCGCCGCCGCGCGCAATGGCGAGGCGGACCAGCATCGCCTCCATGTTGGCGCGAGCATCAAAGATATCAAGCAGCTCCTGTTCGGACATGGGCGCCACCCGGTAGCCTTTCTGGTTAATGACCGTGACCAGCCCCTCGGCAACCAGCTGCGACAGCGCTTCGCGCAGCGGGCCGACGCCCAGCTCATAGCGGGAGGTCAGCAGGCTCATGCGCAGCTTCTCATCTGGCTGATAAACGCCGCGGATAATGTCGTTCTTCAGCCAGCGGTAGCCGTCGATGGCCGTCGCCTGGGAAATGATGGTCATGGTCCTGCTCCTTGAATATTGCCCGGTTGGCACCGGGCATAAAGATTAACCCTGCTTCGCCTCGTCAAAACACTCGGCGATAATCGCCAGCCCCTGCTGAAGCTGCGCCTCTTCCACGGTCAGCGGCACCAGGATGCGCAGCACGTTATGGTACGGGCCGCAGGAGAGCAGGATCAACCCCTTGTCCCGCGCCCGGGCCACAATCTGCGCCGTCAGGGCAGCGTCCGGTTTATGGTGGTCGCCCTCTTCAAACAGCTCGATGGCGATCATCGCCCCCAAGCCGCGAACGTCGCCGATCTCCCGGTGTTTTTCAGCAATAGCCAGCAGCCCTTCACGCAGGGTATTGCCCAGTTTGTTGGCTTTGCCCAGCAGATCCTCCTGCTCGAACACCTTCATCACCGCCAGCGCGGCGGCGCAGGCGATGGGGCTTCCGGCGTAGGTGCCGCCCAGCCCGCCCGGGGCGATGGCATCCATCACGTCGGCGCGGCCGGTAACGCCCGCCAGCGGGAAGCCACCGGCAATGGATTTGGCGAAGGTGGTGATGTCCGCCGCCACGCCCATCTGCTCCATGGCGAAGAAGGTGCCGGTGCGGCCTGCGCCGCTCTGCACTTCATCGGCAATCAGCATGATGCCGTGCTCGTCGCACAACGTGCGCAGGCGCTGCATAAAGGCAGGGGAGGCGGCGTAGAAGCCGCCTTCACCCTGGACGGGTTCGATCACGATGGCGGCGATATCTTCCGGCGCGGCATCGTTCTTGAAGATGCGATGGATGCTGGCGATGGCGTCGTCATCGCTGATGCCGTGCAGGGCGCAGGGATAGAGGGCGCGGTAGACGTGGCCCGGCATCAGCCCCATGCCCGCCGAGTAAGGGTTCACTTTCCCGGTGAGCGACAGGGTGTAGTGGGTGCGGCCATGGTAGGCCCCGGTAAAGGCGATGGTGCCGTTGCGCTTGGTGGCGGCGCGGGCGATTTTCACCGCGTTCTCCACCGCTTCGGAGCCGGTGGTCACCAGCAGGGTCTTTTTCGGGAAATCCCCCGGCACTTTCTGGTTCAGGGTTTCGCAAAGCTCCAGATAGGGTTCATAGGCCAGCACCTGGAAGCAGGTGTGCGACAGCTTTTTCAGCTGCGCTTCTACGGCGCTGACCACCTCCGGGTGCAGATGCCCGGTGTTCAGCACCGCAATCCCCCCGGCGAAATCAAGATACTCACGGCCTTCGACGTCCCACACCCGGCAGTTCTCGGCGCGGGCGGCAAAGATGGGGTGGATCTGGCCCACGCCGCGAGGGATGGCATTGCTACGACGCTGCATTAATTCTTTATTGCTGCTCATTTAAATCTCCTGAAAGATTAAAGGCCGATGCACATATATTTGATTTCTAAGTAATCTTCGATGCCGTATTTAGAACCTTCCCGACCCAGGCCAGAGGCTTTAATGCCGCCGAACGGGGCCACTTCGTTAGAGATAATGCCGGTGTTGATCCCGACGATGCCGTACTCCAGCGCCTCGCCGACGCGGAACACGCGGCTTAAATCGCGGGCGTAGAAGTAGGCGGCGAGGCCGAACTCGGTGTCGTTAGCCATATGGATCACGTCCGCCTCATCCTTAAAGCGGAACAGCGGGGCCAGCGGGCCGAAGGTCTCTTCTTTCGCCACTTTCGCATCACCGGGTACATCTACCAGAATAGTCGGCTGGAAGAAGTTGCCGCCTAATTTATGCAGCGATCCACCGGTAGCCACGCGGGCGCCTTTCTCCACCGCGTCGGCGATGTGTTCTTCGACTTTCTCCACCGCCTTGCCGTCAATCAATGGCCCGATAGTGACGCCCTGGGTCAGGCCGTCGCCAATCTGCATTTTTTCCACGGCCTGCTGGAGTTTTTCGGCAAAGCGGTCGTACACGCCCTCCTGCACGTACAGGCGGTTGGCGCAGACGCAGGTCTGCCCGGCGTTGCGGAACTTGGAGGCCAGCGCCCCTTCCACGGCCTTATCCAGATCGGCATCGTCAAAGACAATAAAGGGGGCGTTGCCGCCCAGCTCCAGCGAGACCTTTTTGATGTCCTTCGCGCACTGGGCCATCAGCTGGCGGCCAATATCGGTCGAGCCGGTAAAGGAGAGCTTGCGCACCAGCGGGTTGCTGGTCAGTTCGTTGCCAATGTCGGATGCCGAACCGGTGACCACGTTAAACACGCCTGCCGGAATGCCCGCGCGGCTCGCCAGTTCGGCCAGCGCCAGGGCGGAGTAGGGGGTCTGGCTGGCGGGTTTGAGGACCATGGTGCAGCCTGCCGCCAGTGCCGGGCCCGCCTTGCGGGTGATCATCGCCGCCGGGAAGTTCCACGGGGTGATGGCCGCCGTCACGCCAATCGGCTGCTTAATCACAATCAACCGCTTGTCCGCCTGATGGCCCGGAATGGTGTCGCCGTAAACGCGTTTCCCCTCTTCGGCGAACCACTCTATAAAGGAGGCGGCATAGCTAATCTCGCCTTTGGCTTCGGCCAGCGGTTTGCCCTGTTCGAGCGTCATCAGCTGGGCCAGATCGTCCTGGTTCGCCATCATCAAATCGAACCAGCGGCGCAGAATGTTGGCGCGCGCTTTGGCGGTGAGCGCGCGCCAGGCGGGCAGGGCGCGGTTCGCCGCCTCAATCGCCTCGCGGGTCTCACCGGCACCCATTTTCGGGACGCTGCCCAGGGTCTGACCGTTCGCCGGATTGGAAACGGCAATCGTCTCGCCGCTGTGCGCGTCGCACCACTCTCCTTCTATATATGCCTGCTGACGGAATAAGCTGGGATCGTTGAGTTGCATGATAGCTTCCTGTCTCAGAATGATTAACGGGTATAGGCGGCGTGTAGTGTCTCCACGCTGCAGGCTGCCCGCAGCGCGTGGCCGGGGTTGTGCTGACTGGCGAGCAGGGTCTGGACCTTGCTGACAATATGCGCCCCGATGGGGATCGCCGAGGTCGCCGCCGGTGAGGGCGCATTACAGGTATGGATGGTGCGCGGCGTGGTGACAAATAAAAAGTCGTCGATGAGCTTCCCTTCTGGCGAAACTGCCTGCGCCCTCACACCCGCAGGCCAGGGATGCAGATCTTTCAGGGTCAGGCTCGGGCAATATTTTTGCACCTGGCGCAGGTAGCCGCTTCTGCACAGGGAGTTTTTCATCTCGCCTAAGCCCGAGCGCAGGTTGTTTTGTAGCACCCGGCGAATGCCCGTTGAGCCCAGAATTTCCAGCATATCGGTGAGGGAGAGATCGCTCTTGCGGTAGCCCTCGCGCTTAAAGGCGAGCACCGCGTTGGGCCCCACCGTGACGCTGCCGTCGATCATCCGGGTAAGGTGTACGCCCAGGAACGGCATGGCCGGATCGGGGATCGGGTAGATAAGGTGGTTCACGATCTGATTGTGCTCCGGCGCCAGGCGGAAATACTCCCCGCGGAACGGACAGATAATAAAGCCGGGGTCGATGCCGAGCATTTTCACCAGCCGGTCGGCCATCAGCCCGGCGCAGGCAATCAGGGTAAGGGTTTCAAACTCGCGCCCGTCGCGGGTATGAATGACAACGCCGCTGGCGTGCTCCTTCAGGGCGCTGACCTCAGCGTTGAAAATCACCTCCCCGCCTTGTTGCTGGAAGCGTTTTGCCATCGCCGCTGCCACCTCGCGATAGCTGACGATCCCGCTGGAGGGGACAAAAATCCCGCCCAGCCCGGTGATGTTGGGCTCGCGCTCGCGCAGTTCGGCAGCGCTCAGCCACTCGCGCTCGATCCCGTTGGCGGCGGTGCGATCCCACAGTGCCTGCATCCGTGCCATCTCCAGCGGGGAGGTGGCGACCAGCATCTTGCCGCAGGTGTCATAGCGAATAGCGTTCTCATCGCAGAAGGCTTTGGTGGCCCGGTTCCCCGCCAGGCAGAACTGCGCCTTCAGGCTGCCGGGAGTGTAATAGACCCCGGCGTGGATCACCCCGCTGTTGCGCCCGGTCTGGTGGCAGGCCGGGCCAGCCTCCTTCTCCAGCAGGGCGATGCGGGCATCCGGGTAGAGCGCAATCAGCTGCATGGCGGTCGACATGCCGATAATGCCGCCGCCGGTAATGACAAAATCATACATCCGCGCTATCCCTACTGATGAGTCTGATAGTGGGTGGTGGCATAGCTGATATACCCGCGCTGACGCATCAGCTCCCGGCGCAGATCCGGGTGCGGGGTGAAGCGATCCCGGCCATGTAGCCAGAACATATTGTTAATCAGCAGGAACTTACCCACCGGGACCGGAATGGAGATGATGTTTTTGCTGCCCTCCAGCGCGTCAGAAAGTTCGCTCAGCCAGACACCCTCTTCAAAATCTTTCGGCTGTACGAACTGGTCGATATAGCGCATCACCGGGCGCCCCTGCTGGTCAACATCGAACACCGGGTGGAACACATCCTGAGAGACGTTTTTGCTCGGCGGTGCCGTCCAGCGCAGCGGGCGACGGGCCAGCGGATGGCTGAAGAATTTATCCAGCGCTTCCCAGTCGTCGAGGTGCAGCAGCAGGGAGTTGCCGCCCTGCATGTTCTGTTCGTCGATTTTCATCATCAGCACGTAGTCGGTCACTTCGTCGACGAAGGTGCCATCGTTGTGCAGCTCCAGCACGCGGTGGGGCTGGCGCAGGTAGCTGTCTGAGTTATCGACGTTTTTCACCGTAAAGCGGGCGTAGTACTGGCCGCTCATGGCGTCGTAATTGGAGCGGCCGATCAGGTGCGCCACCGCGGTGGCAATCTTCACCATCTCGTCCGCCTGGGCGACGTTATCCACCCCGTCGGCGGAGATCAGCAGGGCACCTTGGTCACGGCTGAGCAGGGTGTTCAGCAGCAGGGGCTGAAGCTGGTTGCCGCACAGGTCATCGAGGATCTTCGCCACCCGAAAGCGCAGGAAGGATTTGTACTCCAGCGCCTGGATGGGCCACTGCTCCACCTCCCGCAGGAACTGCTGCGTGACCTCCGCAGAGAACGTCAGCTCCAGCAGGCGCGGAGACTGTGCGGAGGGCGCAATGCTAAAACCGGTGATGGTCCGGGCTAACGCCTCGTCGGGCTGTTGTACGGCGGTCAGTGCATTCATCAGAATCAATCCTCTCAGAAAGTATTCAGGGAACGGGGTGTTTCGTAGCCATAAATTAAAAATATCTACGTTTTTGCAAAATGGATTTATTCAGGGGAGATTGTTTGAATTCTGTGATACAGGCAGGAAAAACAGGCGAAGTGGTCGGGAAAATACGCTCTCAGGTCGCTATCTGATCGCACTGGCGTGATGCGCCTCACGGAAAATGTTGGTTAACCATAACAAAAGCGTGACATATCCATACAAATCTTAACAAATCGCCCGGGCGACGCTGTACGGCCTTCAGGGGCTCTTCTATACCTTGATTCGTGTTACCTGCGACTCAACCACAACACAGAGAATAAACGTATGGAACAGACTTCTGGCAAGAAAAGTGAAGCTATTCATAGCGATAATACACAGCAATTTCACCGCTCCATCGGCCTTATCTCTAATTTTTCGCTCGGATTTACCTACCTCTCGCCGCTGACGGCGGTCTACTCCCTTTTTGCCCTGGCGGTGACGCTGGCGGGGCCACCGGCTATCTGGTGGATCCCGATTGTCGCCTGCGGGCAGTTGCTGGTGGCGTTGGTGTTTGGCGAAGTGGCGTCGCAGTATCCGATCACCGGCGGGTTGTACCCGTGGGCGCGCCGTCTGTGGGGGCGAAAATATGCGTGGATCGCCGCCTGGATCTACCTCTGGGCGCTGGTGGTGACCATCACCTCGGTGGCGGAATATACCGCCACCTTCGTCGGGTCACTGTTCGGTTTTGAAACCTCGGCAGGCAACATGCTGATCACCTCGGTGGTGCTGCTCCTGATGATGATGGCCATCAATATGTCGGGCACCAAAAACCTCGCCCGGGTGGCCCGAATTGGCTTCTGGTGCGAGATCGTCAGCGTGATTGCGCTGGGGATCTACCTGCTGATTTTCCACCGCGCGCAGCCCTTCTCGGTGGTCTTCGACTCGATGGGCGTGATCGCCAAAGATGGCAGCTACCAGCCGGCGTTTATGGCGGCGGCGCTGATCGGCCTGTTTATGTTCTTCGGCTTTGAAGCCTGCGGCAACGTGGCGGAAGAGGTGAAAAACCCGAGCAAGAAGATCCCGCTGGCGATGATCCTGAGTATCGTCTTTGGCGCCATCTCGGCGCTGATCTCGATCCTCGGCTATCTGTTGGCCTCCCCGAATCTGATGAACATCGTCAACGGTCAGATCGCCGATCCCATCCCGGCGATCCTCAATGAAGCCCTGGGGGAAACCGGCGCCACGGTGTTTATCATCATCGCGGTGATCGCCATGCTGTCGTGCATCCTGTCGCTACAGGCCGCGTTGAGCCGCCTGATCTTCTCCTTCTCCCGCGACCAGATGCTACCGGGTAGCGCCTGGATGTCGAAGCTGTCGAAAAACAGCGTCCCGGACAACGCGATGATCGTCAGTTGCCTGTTGCCGGTGCTCATCTGTGTGTGGGTTTACTTCCAGCCGGATAACCTGGCGCGCATCACCGCCTTTGCGGTTATCGGCATCTACATTTCGTTCCAGATGGTGGTGCTGGCGGCGCTGCGCCAGCGGCTGAAAGGCTGGAAACCGGCCGGGGAGTGGAGCGTCGGCGGCTGGGGCATGCTGGTCAATATCCTGGCCCTGGCCTACGGCCTGTGCGGTATCTGGCTGCTGGCCCAGCCTGCCGAGAGCGCAAGTTTTATCGACCGCTGGACGGTGCTGGTGGGGCTATCGGTGGTGGTGATCTCCGGCCTGATTTACATGGCGCTGGCCCGTCCGTTCGGGCGCTCAAACGCGCCGGAAAACGACGCGATCGAGCATGCAAAACGCCTTAACGCAGGACAATCTCTGTAATTCACTCAGACCATAAAAACAATGGAGTCGGCTATGCAACACAACTTACTGATCAATGGCGAACTGGTTGCGGGTTCAGGTGAGATGCAACCCGTGTACAACCCGGCTACCGGCGAGGTCCTGCTGGAAATAGCCGAAGCCAGCCCGGAACAGGTGGACGCCGCAGTGCAGGCGGCCGATCGCGCCTTCCGTACCTGGGGCCAGACTACGCCAAAAGCGCGCGCCGAGTGTTTGCTGAAGTTGGCGGAGGTGATTGAGCAGAACGCCGATACCTTTGCCCGTCTGGAGTCGCAGAACTGCGGCAAGCCGCTGCACTGCGTGCTGAACGACGAGATCCCGGCCATTGTCGATGTGTTCCGCTTCTTTGCGGGCGCCACCCGCTGCCTGAACGGTCTCGCCGCCGGGGAGTATATGGAGGGGCACACCTCGATGATCCGCCGCGATCCGGTGGGCGTTGTCGCCTCCATCGCCCCCTGGAACTACCCCCTGATGATGGCGGCGTGGAAGCTGGGCCCGGCGCTGGCGGCGGGCAACTGCGTGGTGCTCAAACCCTCTGAGATCACCCCGCTTACCGCCCTGAAGCTGGCCGAGCTGGCGAAAGATATCTTCCCAGCAGGGGTGATTAACGTCCTGTTTGGCCGGGGGAAAACCGTGGGCGACCCGCTGGCTGGCCACGACAAGGTGCGCATGGTCTCCCTGACCGGCTCCATCGCCACCGGGGAGCACATTATTTCCCATACCGCGCCGTCGATTAAGCGCACCCATATGGAGCTGGGCGGCAAAGCGCCGGTCATCGTCTTTAACGACGCCGATATCGACGCCGTCGTTGAAGGCGTTCGCACCTTCGGGTTCTACAACGCCGGGCAGGACTGCACCGCCGCCTGCCGTATCTATGCGCAAAAAGAGGTCTATAACACGCTGGTGGAAAAACTGGGCGTCGCCGTCGCCAGCCTGAAAATGGGCGCACCGGACGATGAAACCACCGAGCTGGGCCCGGTCAGCTCCGCCGCCCATCTGACCCGCGTCAGCGAGGCGGTAGAGCGCGCCAAAGCCCTGCCGCACATCCACGTGGTCACCGGCGGCAATGTGGCGGGCGGCAGCGGGTATTACTATCAGCCCACCCTGCTGGCTGGCGCGAAGCAGGAGGATGAGATCGTCCAGCGCGAGGTCTTCGGCCCGGTGGTGAGTGTGAGCATGTTTGACGATGAAGAGCAGGTGCTGGAGTGGGCCAATGATTCCCGATACGGGCTGGCCTCATCGGTCTGGACCCGGGATGTGGGCCGCGCACACCGCATGAGCGCCCGCCTGCAATACGGCTGCACCTGGGTGAACACCCACTTTATGCTGGTGAGCGAAATGCCGCACGGCGGGCAGAAGCTCTCCGGCTACGGCAAGGATATGTCGATGTACGGGCTGGAGGATTACACCGTGGTGCGGCACGTGATGGTGAAGCACTAACCGGCATTGCCCGGCGGCGCTCCGCTTGCACGGGCCTGGGGTTTTATTTCGTAGGCCGGGTAAGCGTAGCGCCACCCGGCGTTTAACCACTTACAGCGACTTCACAAACGTCAGCAGGTCTTCATTCAGTTGGTCCTGATGCGTCAGCGCAAAGCCGTGCGGCGCGTTGTCATACACCTTCAGCTGTGCGTTGCCGATCAGCTCCGCCGCCACTTTGCCGGTGGTTTCGAACGGTACGATCTGGTCGTTGCTGCCGTGGATCACCAGCGTCGGCACGTCGACTTTTGCCATATCCGGGCGGAAGTCGGTCTCGGCAAAGGCGGTCACGCAGTCCAGGGTGCCTTTCAGCGAGGCCAGCAGAGCGATGTTCAGGGTCTGGGTCAGGCCGCCTTCAGAGACTTTCTGCCCGGCGTTGAGGCCGTAGAACGGGGTGGCGAAATCGCTGATGAACTGGGCACGATCTTTCAGCAGCCCGTCACGAATGCCGGCGAAGACTGACTGATCCACACCCTGCGGATAAGAGTCGGATTTACCGAAGATCGGCGTTACCGCACCCAGCAGCGCCAGGCCAGCCACGCGGTCGGTGCCGTAGGTGCCGATATAGCGGCTCACGTCGCCGCCGCCCATGGAGAAGCCCACCAGGGTCACGTCACGCAGATCCAGCGCGGTGATCAGGTCGTTGATGTCCGATGCGAACGTGTCGTAGTCATAGCCATTCCACGGCTGATCCGAACGGCCAAAGCCGCGGCGGTCAAAGGCGATGGCGCGAAAGCCGCGCTCGGCCAGATAGTTAAGCTGGCTGTCCCACATGTCGGCATCCAGCGGCCAGCCGTGGCTGAACAGCACCGGCTTACCTGCACCCCAGTCTTTGTAGTAAATCTGCGTGCCGTCTTTCGCTTTAATCGTCGCCATAGTCTCTTCCTCAAAAGGTTGTTTTAGGTTTTAAACCGGCGCCACCAGATAGCGGGTCGCCGGGGGTGCATCGCCCTGATGAAAAGCCAGGACGCGGCTTTGCAGCAGGTGGTCATTCATGGTGTGCCGCTCCTGCAGGCGCAGGTGTTCCACCCACGATCCCAGCAGGAAGGTCTCGATATAAAGGCCCGGCCGGTCGATATCTTCATACACCGCCCAGCTGATGGCCCCCGCCCGGCGGCGTACCCGGCGCAGCTCGTGTACCGCCTGCAGAAAATCGGGTACCGCTTCGGGATCGACAAGGTACTCACAGGAGACCAGCACCGGCCCGCGCTCGTTGGGGATGTTCTCCCGGGCGTCGTCGGCGATAAGCCCGCTGGTGTCGAGGTTCAGATTGGGATCTTTCTCCAGCTTCCAGCGCAGCACCGTGGCGCTCGCCAGTAGCATCCCGATCGTCGCCACGCAGAGTGAGGTGGCGGTGTTGACGTGCGAGGCGATCTGCCCCCAGATGGCGCTGCCCGCGGTCATCGAGCCGAAGAAGACCGTCAGATAGACCGCCAGCGCCCGGGCCTTCACCCAGCGTGCGGCACTGCGTTGCGCCCCCAGGTTGAGGGTGGAGAGCACCGCGATCCACGCAAAGCCGGTAAAGAACTCAAACAGGTTCAGCAGCCAGAAGTGGCGCACAAAGGCCAGGGCCAGCATGGTGAGGGCGAAGACCAGGCTTGCCGCCACCATCAGTTGGTCGGCATTGAGGCGCTGACGCAGACGCGGCAGCAGCACCGCCCCGGCAATCGCCCCCAGACCGATACAGGCCAGCATGATGCCGTACCCCGCCGGGCCGAGGCCCAGCTCCCGGCGTGCCACCAGCGGCAGCAGCGCCCAGCCCGCGCTGGCGAAGACAAAGAACGCCACGGTACGAATTAAGACGTTACGCAGCACCGGGGCGGCGTGCACATAGCGCACCCCGGCACGCACCGCCGAGAAGAAGTGCTCCGGCGGCAGGCGCTGCACCGATGCCGCAGGTTTCCAGCGCCACAGCACCCAGGCTACGCCCAGCACCGACAGGGCGTTGAGCAGGAATACCATCCACGGCCCCGCCAGCGAGAGCAAAAAGCCCCCCAGCGCCGGGCCGATGGCGCGGCTGATGTTCACCCCCAGCGAGTTCAGCGCCACCGCCGGACCCAGCTCCGCCTTGCTCACCAGATCCGGCACCACCGCCTGGAACGGCGGCGAACTCATGGCGCTGCCGACGCTCAGCAGAAAGGCTGCCACCAGCAGCACCGTCGGGGTCACCTGGCCGGTAAATGACAGCACCGTCAGTCCCGCCGCGGCGATAAATACCCACAGCTGGGAAAAGAGCAGGTACTTACGCCGGTCGACGATGTCCGCCATCACCCCGGAGGGCAGGGCGAAGAGGAACATCGGCAGGCTGCTTGCCGCCTGCACCAGGGCGATATCCAGCGGATCGGCGCCCAGCGTCAGCATGCTCCAGTTCACGCCGACGTCGCTCATCCACGAGCCGACGTTCGACACCACCGTGGCGATCCACAGCATGCGGAATACTCGCTGGTGCAGCGGCTGCCACGTTGAGATCGCCGGGGCAGGCGGATGTTCGATGTGCGCGTCGGTCACCTGGGTCATGCGAATCTCTCCGTGGCACGTGTACGCAGCCGCCAGCCACCGGGGCCGGTGATGGCCAGGGTGGTGAAGATGATCAGCAGCAGCCAGCCAAACTGACCTTCGGCGATCGACCAGCCCGGATGCACTACCAGCATCGCCACCAGCAGCACGGCGATGATTGGCACGCAGGCCAGCCGGGTCGCCACGCCGAACAGGATCAGGATCGGGCAGATCACTTCGGCAACGATCGCCGGGATCAGGCTGAAGTACGGCCCGAAGCCAAAGGGATCTTCGATCCGCGTCAGTTCTTCGCTGAAGTGCAGCACTTTCGGCAGACCATGCACGTAGAGCAACAGCAGGCTGCCGGTGATGCGCAGGAAGAACAGCCCCAGGTCGATCCGGGGCAGGTTGGGTTGAGTTGAGTTCATCATGATCAGAACGCGAAGCAGCTGCAGCCCAGCGCTCCCCAGAAGGCGTTATCGTCGGCCACCGGCATCTCTGCCGTGCGGGCAAAGTCGTGCGAATGGTTGTGCACCCCGCACGGACCGCTGCAGTGGTGCGCAGGCTGCATCCCCACGCGGGCGGCCTGCGGTGGCGCGCTGCGGTAGTGACCCGGCACCTTGACCACCGGGGACCACTCCGGCAGAACCGGAATGGCAGGCGGCGCCAGCGGGCCGAAGCTGCCTGCGGCGTAAACGATGTTGCCATCCACCACCGTCAGCACCGACTCGATGCCCTTGATCTCCTCTTCCGCCACGCGGAAGTAGTCTTTGCTCAGCACCGCAACGTGCTGCTGGCGGTAGGCAAGGTGGATCAGTTTTCCCCCACGCTGCCCTATGCCGCCCTGAGCTCAGCCTTTCGCACCCTGGTGCTGCACCTGCTGGGGCTGTCGGCAACGGAGGTGACGCAGTGGAAGATCCGCCTGTCGCGGGAGCTGGAGGGGTATGAAGAGCTGGCCGTCAGCCTGGTGCCGGAGCTGCGGCTGCTGCTGGAGAACAAGCCGCGCTTCTCCAGCGACAGCTTCTCCCTCGATGCCCGGGCGCGCTTCAGCCATATGGTGCTGGCGCTGGTGAAGACCTTCGCCAGCGCGGGCTGCCCGCTGGTGCTGCTGCTGGATGATATCCACTGGATCGACGCCGCCAGCCTGCAAATTCTGGAGTACCTGCTGACCAACGCCAGTAACGTGCCGCTGCTGCTGGTGGTGGCGCACCGGGATGTCTGCCCGGTGCCGGACGCAACCCTGAATCAGCAGCTGGCGAACCTGCACCGGGCCTCGCGCAATACCACCGAGCTGCGCCCGGAGCCGCTGTCGGTGAAGGCGGTGTCGCGCTGGCTGGCGAGCATCTTCCATACCCGCTCCGCCAGCACCGCGGATCTGGCCGGGCTGATCCACGAGAAAACCGGCGGCAATCCGCTGTTTGTTCATGAGTTCTTCCGCCGTATCGTCGATGACGGGCTGGTAACGCACAACAAATATCAGGATAAGTGGCACTACGATCTGCACGCCATCCGCACCCGGCACTACACCGAAAATGTGGTCACGCTGGTGCTCCAGCAGCTGGAGGAGATGCCCGAAGAGACCCGTCGGCTGCTGGGCAGCATCGCCTGTCTGGGCGGCAGCGGCGAGCTGGAGATGGTCTGCCGGGTGGTGTCGATGTCGGTGGCGGAGATCCGCTACGCCCTGCATCCGGCGGTGACGGCGCAGCTGATCACCCTCAGCGACGAAGGCTATGCCTTTACCCACGACCGGGTTCAGGAGGCGGCCTTCGCCCTGCTGGATAACGCCGAGCGCAGCCGCCTGCACCTTACCACCGCCAGCCTGCTGGCGGAGTCGGCCCGTCAGGCGGCGGGTAACGAGATCCTGTTCCGCGCCGTCCACCACGTGACGGCGGCGCTGGACAGCATTCAGCCTGCGCCCCAGCGCCAGATGTTCCGCGAGCTGAGCCTGCTGGCCGCCCGCCGCGCCCGCCGCTCGGGGGATTATCTGTCGGCCCTGAGCTATATCCAGACCGCCCGGGCGCTGGGCAACGCCGGATCGGCGCCCGAGAGCGCCAGCGACTTTATTCTCGACAGCGAAGAGGCGGGCTGCGAGTTTGCGCTGGGCAATCTCGAGGCCACCCGCAGGCTGTGCGACCGCATTCTCGGCTCCCCCGGCGGGCTGGCGGAGAAAGCGCTGGCGGCCAACCTGCTGGCCGAAGTCTACATGCGCCAGTCCGACAACCGGCTGGCGCTGGAGGCAGCCCTCTGCTGGCTGGCGGTGTTTGGCATTCATGTCAGCCGCTTCCCGGAGACCGCCGAGTGCGACGAGGCCTGGCAGAGCCTGTGCAACCGCGTTGGCGAGAACCCGCAGGACCATTTTAGCCGCCTGCCGCTGATGAAAGATGGCGACACCGAGGCGGTGATGAACCTGCTCAACAGCGCCAGCCTGTTCGCCAGCTTCACCAGCTCGCGCCTGCATTTCATTCTACTGTGCCGGATGATGCACCTGACCCTGGATCACGGCATCACCGGCGCCTCCACCACCGCGATGGCGTGGTTCGGAGTGCTGATTGGTCACCGCTACGCTGAGTATCGCCTCGGCTTCCAGTACGGCACCCTGGCCCGGGAGCTGGTCAACCGCCACGGCTACGACGCCTTTGAAGCCAAAACCCTGCTGGCGCTGGATCAGCTTAGCGTCTGGACCCAGCCGCTGGGCTACACCATTGAGTGCGCCAAGGCCTGCTTCACCTCCGCTGTAACCCACGGCGATATGACGGTGGCCTGCTTCGCCGCCTGTCACCAGGTGATCAATTTCCTCACCCGAGGCGATCATCTCGACGCGGTGCTGATGAGCATTGAGCGCGGACTGGCCTTCGTGCGCAAAACCCATTTCCAGGACGTGGAGGCGATCCTGCTGATGCAGCGCTACTATGTGGAGCACCTGCGTACCCCGGTGAACGGGCAGTGGAGCGCCAGCGAGGTGCTACCGCAATCCCTGCTGCCCGGAGCTACAGAGCAGGCTCCGGAGCAGACCTCCACCATGCTGTTCTGGTTCTGGCTCTACCGCGGCATGGCCCACTTCGCCTGCGGCGAGTTCCCGCAGGCGGCAGATAATCTGGCCCAGGCCGGGCGCTTTGCCTGGTCCGCCCCGGGCCATATCCACCTGCTGGACTACCACCTTTACAGCGCGCTCACCCTCTCGCAGCAGCTGACCCCGGAGACCTTTTCCGCCGATCTGCGCCGTCAGATCCACCGTCATTACGACAAGATCGCCCTCTGGGCGCGGATTAACCCCGGCACCTTTGCCGATAAAGAGGCGTTGATCTACGCCGAGATCGTGCGCCTCGACGGCATGAACAGCATCGCTCTCGAACAGTACGAGAAGGCGGTGCGCCTGTCGCGCGAAGGGGGCTTCAACCCCTTCAACGCCCTGGCCCACGAGCTGGCGGGCCGCTTCGCCCACGCCTGCGGCTACACCACCGCCGCCGAGGCCCACTTCCGCGGGGCGATGACCGCCTGGGGCCGGGCCGGGGCGCAGTCCAAAATACGCCAGCTGGAGCGGGATTTCCCCTATCTGCTGGCCCCCGGCCAAGCCAACGCCTGGGACACCGTGGCCTTTGCCCGTAACGAGGAGATCCGCGACTTACAGAGTGTGATCAAGGCGTCGCGCGCCCTGTCGGAAGAGATTAACCTCGAACGGCTGATCGAAACCCTAATGACCATCCTGCTGGAGCGGGCCGGGGCGCAGCGTGGCTTTTTAATCCGGGTGAATGACAACAATATCCCGGAGATCGAGGCCAGCGCCAGCGCCACCACCGACGGGGTGCAGGTGCAGATCCGCAAAGAGGTGCCGACGGCCACCGAGATGCCGCTGACGGTACTGGCGGCGGTGATCCGCACCGGGCAGGAGATCCACACCGGCAAACCGGAAGAGTTCCACCCCTTCAGCCAGGACCCGTATCTGGTCACCTCCGGCGCGGCGGTGATGTGCGTGCCGATGTTCAAGCAGGCGCGGCTGGTGGGGGTGCTCTACCTGGAGAATCGCCTGATGCCGGAGGTCTTTACCGTCGAGCACTCCCGGGTGGTCAGCCTGCTGGGGGCACACGCCGCCATCTCGCTGGAGACCGCCCGGCTCTATGCCGAGCTGCTGGAGGAGAACCAGCAGCGGCGTCGGGTGGAGAAAGAGCTGCGGGCCAGCCAGACCTCGCTGATGCTGGGGGAGCAGATCAGCCATACCGGCAGCTGGCGCTGGGAGCTGCAGCAGGATCTGATGTTTATGTCGGAGGAGTATGCCCGCATTCTGGGCTTGCCGGAGAAGCAGAAGATGATCTCGATGGCGGAGTTTCTGACTTTCGTGCATCAGGATGACTATCCGCGCATCAGCACCCTGGTGACCGAGAGCGTGCGCGACGGCCTGACCATGCGCGCCGAGTTCCGCATTATTCGTGGCGACGGCGCCGTGCGCACCATTCTGGGGATTGGCGATCCGGTCGGCGTGGGCAGCGAGGTGAATGAGTATTACGGCATCATCACCGACATCACCACCCAGCGGACGGCGGAAGATGCCATGCGGGTGGCGCAGGCCGAGCTGGCCCGCGTCTCCCGGGCGACCACCGTCGGGCAGTTAACCTCATCCATCGCCCACGAGATCAACCAGCCGCTGATGTCGATTGTCGCGAATGCCGGAGCCAGCCTGCGCTGGCTGAACCGCGATCCGGCCCGGCTGGATAAGGCCAGGCTCGGGCTGGAGGAGATTGTCTCCGAGGGGGAGCGGGCAGGGGAGATCATTCGCAGCCTGCAGTCCCTCACCCGCAAACAGGATCCGGCCTTTGCCCGCATCGATCTGCATCATCTGGTGCGGCACATCATCACCCTGTCGCGCAGCGAGCTGGAGCGGCGGAGCATCAGCGTCAACTATGCCCTGGCGGCGGCAAACAGTTTTGTTGTGGCTGACAGCGTGCAGATCCAGCAGGTGCTGCTGAATCTGGTGATGAACGCGGTGGAGGCGATGGCCGAGATCAAAACGCGGCCCGGTATGCTGCTGCTCTCCACCTCGAACCCGGAAGGGGGCGGGATCACATTTGAAATCGCCGACAGCGGTACCGGCATCGCGCCGGGGCAGACCGAGCGTATCTTTGACTCGTTCTACTCCACCAAAGCTCAGGGGATGGGGGTGGGGCTGACCATCAGCTACAGCATTATCGAGCGCCATCGCGGCAAGCTGACGGCCCGCAACCGCGAGCCGTACGGCTCTGTCTTTGCCTTTACCCTGCCGCTGGCGGAGGGCGAGACGTCACTCTGAGGGCTGGCTTCTGGTCAGGCGCTCCGCGGCCCTGACCAGATCCGCCAGCGAGCGGGCCTGCATCTTCTCCATCACCCGTCGGCGGTGGACTTTGACGGTGATTTCACTCACCCCCAGCTCGGCGGCGATCTGCTTGTTCAGCATCCCGCTGATCGCCAGCTGCAACACCTCCTGCTCCCGCGGCGTCAGCGAGAGATGGCGCTGCTTCAGAGAGTACTGCTCCCGCAACTGCAGGGCGTTCTCTTCCGCCAGCTTCAGCGCGTCGCCAATGGAGTTCAGCAGATCGTTCGACGCCACCGGCTTGGTGAGAAACTCATACGCGCCGCCCTTCATCGCCTTCACCGTCATCGGAATGGTGCCGTGGCCGGTAAGATAGATTATCGGGATCTCGCGCCCGCTGGCCTTCAGGGAGTCCGCCACTTCAAACCCGCTGATGGTGGGCATCTGCATATCGAGGATCACGCAGGAGGGCACATCTTCAAAGGTGTGTTGCAGAAAAGATTCTGCCGAGGAGAAGTCGAGGGCGTTCAGCCCCGCGGATTCCAGCAGCCCGACCACGGACCGCCTGACAGCGTGATCATCATCAACGACATAGACAATGTGTTCCATTAATAGCCCCAATGTTTCAGCCTGACAGAGATGAGAGGATTTTCGCTCAGCGTGCAAGCTACCTCCCTGACGATCAAACGAGTATGGCGGCAGCTTTCGAACGCAATTACTCTAACACATTAATTCTCATTATCATTTAACAATATGATAACTATATGAAAGGCGAATTATTGCAGGCTCAGCGCATCGGGTAGCCGCAGCTCAGACGCTTGCAGGGTTTCGCCAATATAAAAGGGTACAATCCATAAGCGTATACCTGTATTGCAAAATTCGTAGGGCATTTGCAGCGGCTGATTAAAATGATCGTGTGCAGGGTAAATAAGTAACATATCCCCGTTGCCCTGTAGGTAGTTCACCCCGTATGCCAGCATCTGAACGAGATCGTCCCGGGACTGATCGAGCTGAGCCTTACGATCGTCCGCAATTTTCCATTTAATATCGCAAATGATTGTCGCTCCAGCGCTTCCCTCTCGCGGCCTTAATTTGATGTCGGGCCAAAGAGCAAAGAGTTCATCGCTGTTGAATCGCACCAGTTTATGTTCATAGACTTGTGGCTCCACATGCCAGCTGTGGCGATAGTGATGACGCATCCATGCCGTGACAAAAGACTCAAATACCGCCTCCATTGGGAAAAGCAGAGAGATGGCGCTGGATTCCCCCTGCATACAGTGAGGCGACTGACCCAGCAGGATCAACCGGGCCCAGGCGAGTGCATGTTCGTAATGGTGCATATGGCGATCCAGCCGCACCTGGTCGAAGGCAACGCGAACATCGTTGATAGACGGGATATCTTCAAAGTGTGCCTGCAATGGGCGAAGTTGCTGCAAAAGTTGTGGATGGCGCGTCTGGCGATAGACCTTAGCAAGCGCGGTTTTCAGGATGCAATTTTCCGGGCGTTCAACGTTGTACTCATCAAACTCAACCTGAAAACGATCCTTTCTTACACAATTTTTGCTGAGCTGGGCGGAGATCTGCAATTTTCCCTTCATCCACGGCAAATTATCCTGAAGACGCAAATAGTCTCGTTTGAGGCCCTGACGCACAATTTGCTGTACGCTATCGATAAATTGCTGAATAAACACATCCAACAGCGGCATTTTTGAGGTCCTGATGCTGGATGTGGAGGTAGCAATATGGCGAAAGGATTTTAGCGTACGCAGCATCATCAGGAGCTGTTGACGTGCGATGTCGACATTCTCTTCGCTGTGTCCAGTTTTTGGCAGCACTTCAATAAAGCTATTGCCGGGCAGGGCGATCACCCCGGCATAATTCTTTACCTGAAGGGTCTTTACACCACCCCGGCTACGTAAAGTAAGCAGGCGATGCGTGTTCTCCGCATCATCCCTCAGAGCGCGCTGCTCAAGCCACTCAAACAGGCGAGCGGGCAAGGCGACCGCATGAGCTACGCGGTCGCTATCTTTTTCACTTACCAGGTGTCCGTATTCGAAGACGGTAAAATGTTGTCGGGAACTCATTCCCCGTTACCTTTGCGTAAAGCATAAATTTGCTGCCAGGCGAGTGGGTTATTCCAGATGTCGTCATCTTCGTCAGCCAGCAAGAAACGGGAGCCGATCTCTTGCAGGTCGTTAGTGCCACTCATGCCGAAGAGGTCAGCGAACTGTTTCTGATCTTTTACCTCGCGGATAAATTGCAGTTGTTCGTCTTTCTGGTTATCGCCCAGCACCATGCGGATCTTTTGCCAGTCATTATAGAAGTACTCTTCCAGCAGCGGCAGAACCTTATTTCTCATGATCCGCTTGAGTCTTGCAAAGGCCAGTTCTTCGTCTTCTCTGGCCTGCACAACCGGGATGAAAAAGGCGTGACCCAGCGTATGTTCGCTGTCATACAGTACCTGGATGCGGTCATTTAGGGTTTGCAGCAGGCGCGGCAGATTTATGCCCTTAACGATGGTATTAGCCAGAACATCAATATCTGGCAGCATGGCTTCAAATTCGAACCGGCGTCGCAGGGCGGTGTCCAGCGCAGTGAGAGAGCGGTCGGCGGTATTCATAGTACCAATCAGATAGAGATTATTTGGCACGCTGAATGAGGTGGCGGAGTAAGGCAGCATAGCACTAAGCGCTTCAGGCTCTCCGGCGCGTTTAGAAGTTTCAATCAGCGTGATCAGCTCGCCGAAAATTTTAGAGATATTGCCACGGTTAATTTCGTCAATAATCAGGACGTAGTTTTGTCGTTTTTCAGGCGTCTCCTCAGGGTTTAAGGATATTTCGCCCTGATCAACCAGATAGTTAATAATGCTGCGTACATATGAAGGATTATGTACTTCAGCCTTCGGGTTTTGGTAAACCAGACGGATGTCTTTGAGGTAGGCATTATAGCCCTGGCCTAAATCATCTTTTTTCGATTGCGACGGGAAGATCCCAAAGGTAGTCTGGCTCTTATAAGTCAGCTGGAAAGGTTTTCCTCGCTGCGTTTCAAGGGTAATGCTCTCGCCTTCTGCCAGACGCCCTTGCAGACGGGCAAGCGCTTTATCAAGTTTTAGCTGAGCGCCTGCGTGACCGAATGCGGCATCCTCACAGATTTGTTTAAAAATACCCGGTTTGATTTCATAGCGAATATTACCGTCGTCAGTGGTCTCCGCTCTTAACCCCTCAATAAACTCCTCGTAGCCGAAGCTCTGATGGAAAGTAATAAAACGCACCCGTTTTTCATCAATCAGTCGGTCGTAGATTTTTTTTAGCTCGCGACGTTTTTCGGTTTCATCTTTACCAAACTGCTGCAAGTACGCTTCGGGTTCGCAGGCACGCACGGCCAGGGCAATAGTGCGATAGGTTTTACCGGTACCAGGCGGGCCATAAAGGATGGTATTTTTCGGCAGTTGCGGAGTGCTCACTTTTTCGTCCTGCTCCTCCTCTGAGAAGGTCATGTCACTGCCGAGTGTCGTGATATCATTTTTTTTCTCAATCACCTGGTTATAGAGATGCCAGAGTGACATGTTAAGTTCGATAGGATCGACCTCATCACCCAATGCTCTATGCAGCGCTTTTTTGAGATCCAGATTACGTACAAACCATTCCTGCTCCTTTGGAAGTCCGAGCTGAAAATGGTTATTGCAGTAGTTATAGCTACTGAAAAAATAACTGACGTTGACGACATTAGTGATTTGCTGAGGATAAAAGGCTGCAAAGGCGCGATGGCACAATGCCAAGTAAACTTTGTTCAGCACGCCGTCAGCTTTCAGCTTGTTCAGGCGTTTAATTACCTGTTCGTAATTGTCCAGGGAACACTCTTTAGCTATCTGACGGGTAAGTGCGAGAAGCTGTTTTTGCGCAGATTCGAATTCAAACTGGGACATGCCGCCCTGTTTCAGGCTTGAGATACCATTGCTGCGTTCATACCAGATCTGTCGGATCGTATCCGCACTAAAATTGGGGTTTTCTGCCTGAATCTTGTCAACAAGTTTGCGGTAGCGCTTACCCCATTCCGGGCTATACCGATCGTTTTTTGCAATGTGGGCGTTGAAGAAAGGGGCTAACGCAGATGAATCCTGAACCATGACGCACTCCATGTGTAGGGTAAAGAAATTAAGATAATCCGTATCTTATAGGATTTATCTGAATTGCGTCACTGCCTGTTCAGGGGAGGCAGTGACGAATTATCCGGTTGTGTTTCAGTCCTGAATGCGCTGTCTCACTCCCCCACCAGCTCAATACGGTTCCCGTCCGGGTCCGCAATGACCGCTTCATAATAGCCATCACCCGTCATCCTTGGGGCGCTCAGCAGCGTGTTATTCAGCCGCGCCTGCTCCGCCATCCGATCCACATCCGCCTTGCTGCCCACGTTCAGGGCAATATGCGCCCAGCCGACAAACTCCGGGTGCGACGGGCGATCGGGCAGATCGGGCACCGTCATTAGCTCGATGGTCGGCCCGTCGGAAAGCGTGATAAAGTGCGATTCAAAGCCCGGACGGTTTTTACTGAGGTAGCGTTCGTTACGCTGGCCGCCAAATATCGTCTGCCAGAAGTGGACCTGCGCGTCCAGGTTACGGGTCCAGAGTGCCACGTGTGCAATATTCATCTTATCCCTCGCTGTGGGCGGGTTGAGAGGCGGTGACGGTCACGGAGAGCAGTGCGACGACCAGCATCAGCACCATAATGACCATAAACGCCTGGGTTAAAGAGGTGGCATGCGCCACGAAACCGATAATCGCGGGCCCGGCGAGCACGCCGAGATAGCCCAGGGTGGTGATGGCCGGGACGGCGACCGCCTGCGGCATGCGGGTCTGACGGCCAACGGCGGAGAACATCACCGGCACGATATTGGCGCAACCGGCGCCCACCAGCACGTAGCCCAGCAGTGACAACTGCCACTGCGGGACAAAGGTCACCAGCGCAAACCCTGCGGCGGCCACGATGGCGCCCCCCACCACGGCGCGCAGCGCACCGGTGCGGGCGATCAGTTTATCGCCGGTTAGGCGGAAAAAGGTCATCGCCACCGAGAAGCAGGTGAAGCCCAGCCCGCCCAGCGACTCCGGCACGCCGCGCACCTCGGTCAGAAACACCGCGCTCCAGTCCAGTACCGTGCCTTCGGCGAGAAACACCGCAAAGCAGATGAGGCCGATCAGTAGCACCACGCCCCGCGGCACCGCAAAGGCCGGGCCAGAAGCGGGATTGGCCCAGGGCAGCAGCCCTTTCAGGCTGAAAGCGAGCATCAGGATAACGCTCAGGATGATGATCAGGCAGGCGATAAAAGCGCTGGCTCCGAGGGTCAACAGCAGGGTCATCGCCCCCGCACCCGCGATGCCGCCCACGCTGTACATGCCGTGAAAACCAGACATCACCGGCCCGGGGGCGTCGCGCTCAACGATGATCGCCTGAATATTCATGGCGCAGTCCGTCACGCCGACCCCCACGCCAAACAACAGCAATGTGGCGGCGAGCAGGCGTGGATCCGGGATGATAGCAAGCAGTGGGGTAGTGAGCAGGACGATCGCCATCGCGGTGATAATCACCCGGCGGCAGCCGTAGCGGCTGGTCAGCATCCCGGTGAGCGGCATCGCAATTAACGCCCCCATCCCCAGACAGAGCAGGAGCGAGCCAAGCGTGGCCTCGTTAACGTCGGTGTTGGCTTTGGCGAAAGGCACCAGCACCGCCCAGGTGGCGGTCACGTAACCGGCAATAAAAAAGACGATCCGGGTGGCAAGCCGCTGGACGGCTCCGGTGGTCTGAGAGGTCATTTCACATCCTTATCAGGTTTCAGTAACGGGGAGGCAGGCGTCTTGCGCTGCACCGTTTCCCCGGCGCGCGCATCTGCGTTCACAGGTTCAAACAGGAAGCCGTCATAGGGCTGAGTGGCGGGCACCTGCTGATGGTAATCATCATCGCGCTTCATTGTGACGCTCCGGTTGTGATGGCATGGATTGACAGAGCAGGCGTTCATGCAACATTATGCGCACTGTTGCTCGATTTAAATCCAGAGAAGATAATTTATGCTCGATTATGCAGCTTTCCCGGAACAACGACAAGATCGGATCCGCCAGATCCTGCAAGAAAATGGCCGGGTGGTCTGCGCCGACCTGGCGATCCGCATGCAGGTGTCGGAACACACGATTCGCCGTGATTTACATGAGCTTAGCAAAGAAGGGTTCTGTAAGAAGGTCTATGGCGGCGCGGTGTTACAGCTGGCCGATGCCGGGAACTTCTACAGCCGAGAGCAGCAAAACCACGCAAAAAAAGCCACGATCGCGCAGAAAGCGGCAACGCTGATCAAGCCGGGCAGCTGCATTTTTATTGATACCGGCACCACCAACCTCGCGCTGGCGAGGGCTCTGCCGCCGGATTTGGCCGTTACCGTGGTGACTAACTCCCCGGCCATCGCCGCGGAACTACTCCGTCACCCGCTGTGCGAGGTGATCATCACCGGCGGACAGATCCAGCGCAGCTCCGGCGGGGCCGTGGGGGCGACGGCGGCCAGCCAGATCCAGGGGATGATTTTCGATCAGGCGTTTATCGGCGGCTGCGCGATGGATCCTGGCATGGGGCTGACCGGGTTCGACTTTGCCGACTGCGAGTTCAAGAAAGCGGTAATTAGCCAGAGCAGCCAGACCATCGTGGCGCTCACCACCGACAAAATCCCCGGCGTGGCGCGCTTTGTAGTGGCGAAAAGCAGTGATATCGACGTGCTGGTGGTGGAAGCGAGCCTGGATCAGGAGGCGATCGCAGCGTTTACGGCAGAGGATGTGCGGGTTATCAGCGCCTAACGCACCGCAAACACCACCGCCGTCCAGCTAACGCGCGTAGCAGGGGGAAATTCGGGACAGGGCTGGATCGGCGTGCAGGCGCCCGCCCAGATAAAGGTCTCTTCATCAATCCGGTACCAGTGCGGATTGCCCTGCACCGCATCACCCACCACCGCCGCCTGAATGCGAACCACGCTTCCTTCAGGCAGCTCACCGGCCACAGGTGCGAAAACGGACGGGTTCTCCTTACGGGTATAAACCCCCATCAGGGTCTTTACGCTGGCGGAAACCGGCAGTTCAATAAACGGGCTCATGGCAGGCCTCATGACAATATGCTCTTAGTGATTAACGATATAAGTCGCTCTGTAACTCGCGCTCACGATAAAGCGTGAAACTGTCACCCTGTGTCATGCGAATGGCTGAATGCGGCAGGTTTTCATTCCCCCTTGACCCACGACAAGGCAGCGCGGCCCCACCTCTTCCTATAATCACACCCGTTTGTCTTTTTAACTGGTGCTAACCATGGCGTATCAACTCAACCTGAACTGGCCGGAATTTTTAGAAAAATACTGGCAAAAGAAACCCGTTGTTCTCAAAAACGCACTGCCCAATTTTGTCGATCCTATCAGCCCCGATGAGCTGGCAGGGCTGGCGATGGAGCCGGAGGTGGACAGTCGCCTGGTGAGCCATAAAGAGGGCAAATGGCATGCCAGCAACGGTCCGTTTGAACACTTCGATGGCTTAGGCGAAACCGGCTGGTCGCTGCTGGCGCAGGCGGTAAACCACTGGCACGCACCTTCTGCCGAACTGGTGCGCCCGTTCCGCGTGCTGCCGGACTGGCGTCTGGACGATCTGATGATCTCCTTCTCGGTGCCGGGCGGCGGCGTGGGTCCGCATATCGATCAGTACGATGTGTTTATCATCCAGGGGATGGGCAGCCGTCGCTGGCGCGTGGGTGACAAGCTGCCGATGCGTCAGTTCTGCCCGCATCCGGCGCTGCTCCATGTCGATCCTTTTGAGCCGATCATTGATGAAGATCTGGCCCCGGGCGATATTCTCTATATTCCGCCTGGATTCCCGCACGACGGCTTCACCCACGAGACGGCGCTCAACTACTCCGTAGGCTTCCGCGGGCCAAATGGCCGGGATCTGATCAGCAGCTTTGCCGATTACGCGCTGGAAAACGATCTGGGCGGGGAGCACTACAGCGATCCGGATCTCACCTGCCGGGAGCATCCGGGCCGGGTTGAAGCCTATGAACTTGAGCGTCTGCGCAAGATGATGATCGACATGATCAGCAAGCCAGATGATTTTACACAGTGGTTTGGCAGCTTCATCTCCACGCCGCGCCATGAGCTGGATATTGCCCCGGCGGAACCGGAGTACACCCCGGAAGAGGTGCTGGACGCGCTGACGGGCGGCGAAACGCTGACTCGCCTGAGCGGGTTGCGGGTGCTGAATGTCGGCGGCAGCTTCTTTATCAACAGCGAGCGGCTGGAGGTGTCGGATGCAAATGCAGCGGATGCACTGTGTCGTTACACCGAGCTTAGCCGTGCGGAGCTGGGGGATGCCCTGCAAAATCCGGCATTTGTGATAGAGCTGACCGGACTGATTAACCAGGGTTACTGGTTCTTCGACGAATGATCCCAAAGGCGGCGCGGGGCACAGGCCCCACGCCGCCACCTTTAAGCGGCGAGGATATGACAGGCTTTCCAGTAATCAAGAAGGCGCTCGTCATCAGGTTCTCGCTCCGCTTTACTTTTCATGGCCCGTGCCAGATTCTCTCTCGACACCTCCTGGCCTTTCTGGACGATATCTAAAACCGCTTCACCAAGAGCCAGGGATATTTCGGTACGATGCGTTTCTACCATATATGCCTCCGTGTTGAGTGCGTGAAGATAATTATGCGACATAATCACGTGCCTGGAATATTTCTCAGTTGATTCTTATATATTTCGTGCGAACCTTAAACGCGGCGGGAAATAATGTTTCGAAATGCTAATGAGGCGGTAGAAACGTTATTTTTGGACTACAGTTAGTTTCGTGTCACACCCGTAGAAACCAAATGAGGAGAATTAATTATGGTAAACCAGAGTGAAATCAAGGACCATGCTCAGGTAATGGCAAGCTGCGGTACCCACGTTGGCACCGTTGACCATCTTGACGGCAACCGCATTAAGCTGGCAAAAAATGACTCCGAGTCCGGCGGTAAACACCATTATATTCCGCTTGAATGGGTCGATAAAATCGACGGGAATAATGTGGTTCTGACCAAAGACCATAAAGAAGTGTTTGCCGGCTGGCAAGAAGCGTAATAATCGTCAGCACCAGGCGGATATATTTGAGCTCCGGCATCTTGTCGGAGCTTTATATTTATTAAATTTGCCTGCATTGCCGCCGCGTTAAAGGAGTGATACTGTTTTATTTTTAATATGCTTTTCCAGGCGCAGGTATGTCCGACACAATGCTCCCTCACCCGGCCCCCACAGCGAAAAAAACCTTTTCCGTTGCTGACTTTAAGGTCTTTGGCGAGCGCTACGGCATTGACTACCGTTTTCCGCTGCTCACTGATACATGCGCCAGCAGCAGCCCGGTTCTGCACGGCGATGTCGAAGAGATGATCCTGCCGTCCGGCATCTCATTAACCCACTCCGATGTCCGCGTTCTGCAACCCTATGAAACCACCTCCCGCCACAGCAGCCCGCTCTATGTGCTGGTGGTGCTGGAAGGGTGCGTGACCCTGACCCTCAGCGGCAAGGTTTACTCGGTGCGTCCGGGTATGGCTTTCAGCGCCAGGCTCAGCGAACAGCAGGCGATGTCTGCCCGTCATGATGCAGATATCGCCCTGAAAACCCTCTCTTTTGGTGTTTACCCCGACGATGCCCGCCGGGAAAACCTGCTCGCCTCTCTGCTGGCGCAGTGGGAGAGGCTGAATGCCCCCACCTTTGTCTGGCAGGTGCCGGATTTTGTGCTGGCCGGGATCCAGCATGCCCGCCAGCGCGAGCGCAGCAGCCTGTCGCGCCAGCTGCTGCTGGAAGGGGTGATGTACCAGCTCCTCGGCCATGGCCTGCACCTGCGGGAGCAGCAGGGCACGGCGCTTGCTGGCGCATCAAGCGGTGAACAGGCCCGGCTGGAGCAGATCCGCCATCTGCTGGAACAGGCTCCGGAGCAGGAGTACACCCTCGCCCAGCTGGCCGCTCAGGCAGCGATGAGCCCCAGTAGCCTGCGCAGCAAGTTCCGTCAGGCCTATGGCTGCACGGTATTCGACTACCTGCGCGACTGCCGCCTGGCGCTGGCGCGCCGCTATCTGCTGGAAGGCCACAGCGTACAGCAGGCGGCGTGGATGTCGGGCTACCAGCACGCCACCAACTTTGCCACCGCCTTTCGCCGTCGCTACGGTATCTGCCCCGGCGCGGTCCGTAACGGCTGCTAATCCCTTTTTTCCTCCATCGCCAACGCCATTCGTGCGGTTTGGCATTGCGCATACGTACTCTGGCAGCGCGCATAGCTATCTTCTAAATGAAAAAGGTAATAATTCTCATTAATAATTAGAAATGGCTCTGGAGATTTTCATGTTCGCTAAATCGCGGCTGGCACTGCTGGTGGGATGGATTACCGGGAGCGTCGCGCTCCCCCTGATGGCGCAGGAGACGCCAAAAACCGAAACGGTTGTTGTCACCTCGCAGATGCAGAGCGGCGCCACCAAGCTGGCGACGCCGGATATCGAGACCCCGCAGGCGGTGTCGATTGTTACCCATGAGCAGTTTGAGGAGCAGGGCGCCACCAGCGTCCGCCAGGCGGTGAGCTACACCCCGGGTGTCTACAGCAACCAGATCGGCGCCTCGAACCGCTTCGACTACATCGTGCTGCGCGGCTTCTCCGATGGCAGCCTGGATAACGTCTATCTCGACGGCCTGAAGATGATGGGCGACACCAACTCCCACAGCTCGCTGGTGGTTGACCCCTGGTTCCTGGAAAATATCGAAGTGGTGCGCGGCCCGGCCTCGGTGCTGTATGGCCGCTCGTCGCCGGGCGGGATCGTGGCGCTCACCTCGCGCAAACCGTCGTTCGATCCGGGCGGCGAGATCAAGCTGTTCGCCGGGAACAACGATCAGCGCGGGGCGATGTTTGACGTCACCGGCGCGCTGGACGATAACGACCGCGTGGCGGCCCGTCTGAGCGGCATGACCCGCTATGCCGATTCCCAGTTCGATCCGCTGAAAGAGGAGCGTTACGCCCTGATGCCGAGCCTGACCTGGCGCATCACCGATAACACCCGCCTGGATCTGATGGCCTACCTGCACCGCGATCCCGAAGGCGGGAGCCACTCCGGCCTGCCGTACGACGGCACCGTGGTGCCGCACAACGGAAAGATGATCTCTAACACCTTCTTCGAAGGCGAGGACGATTATGACAAGTACGATCGCCGCGAGGATATGGTCGGCTATAACATCGAGCACATGTTCGACAGCGGCTGGTCGGTGCGCCAGAAGCTGCGCTATCTGCACACCAAAGTGGAGCTGAACCAGGTCTATGCCGCGGGTTGGCTGAACGACACCGAACTCAACCGCGGTTACTCTGGCTCGGACGAGAAGATGAACGCCATCACCCTGGACAACCAGATCGACGGCAGCTTCGATACCTGGGCGGTTAACCACCGGGTGCTGATTGGCCTCGATTACCAGGATCGCAGCAACCACACCACCGGCTACTACGGCAGCTTCCCGCCGATCAACGCCTTCCACCCGGTCTACGGTGCCGGGCCGGACAGCATCACGATGTACAGCAAGGAGAAGCACAAGCTGCGCCAGACCGGCTACTACCTGCAGGATCAGCTCTCGCTGGACCGCTGGCGCCTGACCCTGGGCGGGCGCTATGACCAGGTGAGCGTCTCCAATGTCGACAAGCTCAACGATACCCGCAGCGATCTGGACAAGAATAACTTCAGCAGCCGCGCGGCGCTGCTCTACCTGTTCGATAACGGCATCGCGCCGTATATCAGCTACTCCACCGCTTTTACCCCGACCAGCTTTGCCGATGAGAACGGCGATCTGCTGGACCCGATGAAAGGCAAGCAGTGGGAAGCGGGGGTGAAGTTTGAGCCGGAGGGGATGAACAGCCAGTTCAGCGCCTCGGTGTTCCGCATCAACCAGAAAAACATCGCCACCAAAGAGGAGCCGACCGATCCATACCGCTCCATCGGCGAAATTGAATCGGAAGGGGTGGAGCTGGAAGCGGTAGGGCAGTTGACCGACAGCCTGCGCCTGCAGGCGGCCTACACCTATACCGACATTCGCTACAAGAAGAGCAGCCCGGAGGAAGAGGGCAAGCGTGCGGTCTATGCCCCACGCAACATGGCCAGCGGCTGGCTCAGCTATGACGTCAAAACCGGGCCGCTCGATGGCCTGACGATGGGCTCCGGTGTGCGTTACGTCAACGGCGTGACCAGCGATCGCATGAATACCCATACGCTGCCGTCGTACACGCTGGTGGATCTGGCGGTGGGCTATGACCTGTCGAAGGTGGGATTGACCGGGGTAAGCGCCCAGTTGAACGTCAACAACCTGACGGACGAAAGCTACGTGGCGGCCTGTAACTCGCTCTCCTACTGCTACTTTGGTGCCGAGCGCAGCATCGTCGGCAGCGTGTCGTGGACCTTCTGATGTGAAAATGCCCGGTGGCGCTGCGCTGACCGGGCCTACAAAAGAGTCGAACCGTAGGCCGGGTCAGGCGCAGCCGCCACCCGGCGAACAGACCGCACCGCGTTACTCCGCCATCGCAATATTCACCGCTTCCCCCATCTGCTCTACCGCCGCACGGTGCTTCTCGTTTGGCGGCAGGGCGCAGTTGATCCGCAAACAGTTCCGGTACTTGCCGGAGGCCGAGAAGAGCGATCCGGCGGCGATCTGGATGTTAAACCGCGTCAGCTCCCGCGACACGCAGACCATATCTACATGTTCCGGCAGCTCCACCCACAGCATGTAGCCGCCCATCGGGCGGGTCACACAGATGCCGCAGGGGAAGAACTGCCTGACCCAGCAGGTGTAGGTCTCGATATTCTGCTGGTAGATCTGGCGCATCCGCCGCACGTGGCGGTGGTAATACCCTTCCCGGATAAAGGTAGCCAGTGCCAGCTGGCTGGCGGGCACGTTGGTGCCGCTGGCGGCATACTTCATGTGCATAATCCGGTCGTGATAGCGGCCCGGGGCAATCCACCCCACCCGCAAACCGGGGGCGACAGTTTTGGTAAAGGAGTTGCACAGCAGCACCCGGCCATCGATGTCCAGCGAGTGAATGGTGGAGGGGCGGGGATATTCGAACGCCAGCTCGCCATAAATATCGTCTTCAAAAATGACGATATCGTGCCGCTGAGCCAGCGCCAGCAGCTGACGTTTGCGGGACTCGGGCATGATAAACCCCAGCGGGTTATTGCAGTTGGGCACCACAATCACCCCTTTGATCGGCCACTGCTCCAGCGCCAGCTCCAGGGCTTCGACGCTGATCCCCGTCACCGGATCGGTGGGGATCTCGATCGCCTTGATCCCCAGACCGCGCAGCATCTGCATGGTGCCGTAGAAAGAGGGGGATTCCAGCGCCACGATATCGCCGGGCTTACAGATGGTCAGCAGCGCCAGAGAGAGGGCGCTGTGGCAGCCGCTGGTGACGATCAGATCGTCGGCGGTGACCATCGATCCGGCGTCCAGCATCAGGCGGGCGATCTGCTCGCGCAGTTCACGTCGCCCGGCGAGTTCGTCATAGCTGAGCACCTCTTTAACGCTGTGCTGCACCACCCGGCTCAGCTCTTTCCACAGGGGCTTGAGGCTTGGCTGGGTCAGGTCGGGCTGACCGCCGCCAAACGCCGTGATGTCGGTTTTGTTGCGCCCTTCCATCAGGGTCAGCACCTCATCCCACTGGGTTACCTCCACCGGACGCTGAACCGGGCGCGACATTGCCGGCACCGGCGGCTGCGCCTTTCGCGGCGCGACAAAATAGCCCGAGCGCGGCTGGGGGGCGATCAGCTGTAAGTTTTCGAGGATCTGATAGGCCTGCTGTATGGTGCTGATGCTGACGCCGTGCTCCTGGCTCAGGGCACGCACCGAGGGTAAACGCTCCCCGCTGCGATAGAGCCCTTGTTCAATGCGTTCCGCCAGAAGATTGGCCAGATGTTGGTAGCGCGTCATGCTGTATCCCTTATTCTCACCATACAGAAAAGTAAACCGGTACAGATGGCGGTAAAAACTGCCATGCAGTTCCTGTTTTAGACGATCTGTATGTTAAAAAAAAGTAATTTTTGAATCTGTATTGGAAGGTGTGGGATCCGTGATGATAACCCCTCAGACACCCCGAGGAGAGCATCATGGAATTCCACGAAAATCGAGCCAAACGACCCTTTGCGATCTTTATCTGGATGGGAAAAGTCCTTGTCCGCTGGTATCGCATCAACCGCACACGCCGCATTCTGCAAGGCATGAGCGATGAGCAGTTAAAGGATGTGGGGCTGTCGCGCTTTGATATGTAAGAGAGGGGGGTGAAAGTATCCGGCCGCACCCGCGTTAACATCGCCCGGTGGCGCTGCGCTTACCGGGCCTACGGGGTTGTGCGGTCTGCTGCCCGGTGGCGCTGCGCTTACCGGGCCTACAAGGGCACGAACCGTAGGCCGGGTAAGGCGTAGCCGCCACCCGGCGCTTGTCAGCGCAACAGTGCCAGCGTCTGCTGTTTCGGTTTTTCCAGCAGAGCCACCGCCTCCTGGTACGACCGCACGTTGTTATACCCCATCACCAGCCCGTAGCGCTTGCCCGAGCCGCTGTACCACGCCGACAGGGCGTTGACCTGTAACTGCTGCTGTTGCCAGCAGTGGGCGATCTCCAGATCACAGCTGCCTTTGGTTAAGAACGCCACGATATGCATCCCGCCGTCGTTCTGCTCGGTGAAAAACCGGTCGCCGTAGACCGCGTGCAGGGCGGCAATCATCCAGTCGCGTCGCTGTTGATAGAGCGCGCGCATCTTTTTCAGATGGCGGAAGAAGTGGCCGTCGTTGATAAAGGCGGTGAGGATCTTTTGCGTCAGCACCGGCTGGCCGCTGGCGAGCAGATCGGCGCAGTCGTTAAAAGCTGTTACCGTGCTGGCGGGCATCACCACATAGCCGAGGCGCAGGGACGGCATCACGGTTTTGCTGAAGGTGCCCATGTAGATCACCCGATCCTGGCGATCGAGGCTTTTCAGCGACGGCAGCACCTTGCGGGTGTAGTGAAACTCGCCGTCATAGTCATCCTCAATGATCCACGCCTCGTTGCGGGTGGCCCAGTCGAGCAGTTGCTGACGGCGCGGCAGCGAGAGGGTAACCGCCAGCGGGCTCTGGTGCGATGGGGTGACGATGGCAAACCGGGCGTCGGCGTGGTGGTGCAGCAGGTAGTCTGTGTCCATCCCCGCACGATCTACCGGCACCGTATAGAGCCGGGGCACGATGCGCCGCAGCAGCTGCTGGCCCATAAAATAGCCCGGATCTTCAAACACCACCTTGTCGTTGCGGCTGGCGAGGGTATCGAGGATCAGGCGCAGGCTACCGCTGTAGCCGCTGGTGATCAGCACCTGATCCGGCGTGCAGGTCAGCCCGCGGGAGATGTTCAGGTAGCGGGCAATCGCCTGGCGCAGGGGAGCCCAGCCCATCACCGGCGGGTTGAGCATCTCCTCCTGACGCATGGCGCGCACCGCCTGGCCCGCCAGCAGCAGCCATTTTTTGTAGGGGAAGCTGTCCAGCGCCGGAATGCCGGGGCGTAAAAAACCGGCCCGTTCGCGCTGGCTGACCAGGGACTCCGGTAACGTGCCGGTGACGGGATCGTCGGGCGGCGGTGGCGCGGCGGGGAGGTTTAAGTCCGGGTTCACCCGGGTACCGCGCGCCCCCTGGCTCACCAGATACCCCTCGCCGATGAGAATGGCGTAGGCGGTTTCCACCGTTTTGCGCGCGACCTTCAGCTCCTCCGCCAGCACGCGAATGGCGGGCACCTTGTCGCCGGGCTTCAGTACGCCACGGGTGATGTTATCCCGGTAGCGGGTATAGATCTGGTGATAGCCCGGTTTCATGTCCTACCTCGTTTCGCAGTTTTTGTATCTTTTTACTATGTCATGAACGGCGTAAATTTGCCCCATCGCATGACCTGTACCGCACAAAAGAGGAAAGACCATGAGCACTCGCGTTAACCACCATAAAGCCACACCTGCCCTCGCTAAAGCGCTCTCCGACCTGAGCATGGCGGTGAGCCAGACCTCCATCGACCCGGCGCTGAAGCACCTGATCGACATTCGTGTCTCCCAGCTCAACGGCTGTACCTTCTGTCTGGATATGCACGCGAAAGAGGCGAAAATTGCGGGCGAGCGCGAGCTGCGCCTCTACCATCTGGCCGCATGGCGTGAATCCCCGCTGTTCAGCGCCCGGGAAAAAGCGGCGCTGGCCTTCGCCGAAGCGCTGACGCAGATCGGCCCGCACGGGATCAGTGACGTTCTCTATCGCAGCGTGGCGGAACACTACTCGGAAAAGGAGATTTCAGAGCTGAACTTTGCCATTGTGGCGATCAACGCCTGGAACCGCTTAGGCATCACCTCCCGTATGGAGCCGGGCTCCCTCGACGGTGCCTACGGTCTTAACAAGGCTAACCTCGAGTAAGGCCCCGCTCGCGGATCATCGCCACCAGCGCCTGCAACCCAGGCGGGACGTGACGATGGCCAGGGTAATAGAGACGCAGTCCGGCAAAGGGCTGCGTCCACTCCTCCAGCACGCTCACCAGCTCCCCGCTTTGCAGCTCCTGTTGAATATAGAGTTCCGGTAAAAATCCCACCCCCAGCCCGGCTTTTACCGCCCGGATCGAAGCAAATAGATTCGAGGTGGCAAAACGCGGCACCACCGCCAGGGCAATCTGCTCTCCGCGCCGCTCCAGCTCCCAGCGGTAGATCCCGCCGTGCGCCATCCGCATGCCGATCCCCTGATGTTGCAGCAGATCGTCCGGCGTACGCGGAATGCCGTGACGGGCAAAATAGTCTGGCGTGGCGGTGATGAGCTGGCGGATATCGGGGGTAAGCGGCACGGCGATCATATCCTGCGGGACCGATTCCGCGAGGCGGATCCCGGCGTCGTACCCTTCCGCCACGATATCGATCATCCGCGCTTCGCTTACCGCTTCGACGCGCATTTTCGGGTAGCGGATCATGTAGTCGATCAGCAGCGCGTCCAGGAACAGGGCGCCGACGTTGTTCGGCACGTTCAGGCGCAGGATGCCAGCGGGCTCGTCGGCATCGCTGTGGATCTCCAGGCTGGCCTGGCGGATCTCCTGCAAAGCCGGCCCCACGCGCGCGACAAAGCGTTGCCCCGCCTCGGTGAGGGCCACACTGCGGGTGGTGCGATTGAACAGGCGCGTTTGCAGGCGGCTTTCGAGCCCGGCAATGGCATTACTCGCGGCGGTGGCCGACATCCCCAGCTCCTGGGCGGCGGCGCGAAAGCTGCCGCGACGCACTACGGCCATGACCACTTCCAGCTCTGTCAGTCCTGAACGGTGCATAGATTATCCTGAAAATCGAAACAACCTTTGCAGCATAGCGTGGATTATCGTAACGGAGAAGGCGTGTCAGACTCGCTGCATCCAGTCTGAGGAGGTCGCTATGCATCACATCGAACAGGTTTATATCAACGGTGAGTTTGTCACCCCACACGGCACGGAGCGCTTCGATTTGTATAACCCGGCGACGGCACGCGTCATCGGTCAGGTGCGTCTGGCCGACGCGGTGGATGGCGAACGTGCCATTGCCGCGGCCAGAGCTGCGTTTCCGGCGTGGTCGAAAACCACAAAGCAGGTGCGCATTGCCGCCCTGCAACGGATGCACGCGGCGGTGGCCGCCCGCCACGACGATCTTCTGGCGGCGGTGGTTGAGGAGTATGGTGCCCCCGCGTCGCGCTCGGCCTGGATGGCGAGCTATCCGGCAGAGGTGATTGCCCAGGCCATTGCGGCGCTGGAGGCGTTCGAATTTACGACCGTCGCGGGTGCGGCCACAGTAGAGATGACCCCGCTTGGCGTGGCCGGGCTTATCACCCCGTGGAACAGCGATGCGGGCTTTATCTGCGGCAAACTGGCGGCGGCGCTGGCTGCAGGCTGCACCGCGGTGATCAAGCCCAGCGAGATGAGCGCCCTGCAAACGCAGATTGTGACCGAGGCGCTGCATGCCGCAGATCTGCCGCCGGGGGTGTTTAACATCGTGACCGGACGCGGCGATACGGTGGGGGAGACGATTAGCCGTCACCCGCATGTGGCAAAAATCTCCTTTACCGGGTCGACCCGGACCGGCAAAGCGATCCTGCGCAACGCGGCGGAGAACTTTACCCGCGTTACCCTTGAGCTGGGCGGTAAATCCCCGACGCTCATTCTTGAGGATGCCGATATCAGACAGGCGGTTCCGCTGGCGATCCAAGCCGGGTTGATGAACAGCGGGCAGGCGTGCGTGGCCGGTACGCGCATCCTGGTGCCGCAGTCGCGGAAAGCGGAATTCGAGCAGGCGCTGGCCCAGGCCATCGCGGTGGTGAAGTCGGGCGATCCGCGCGATGCGAAGACCGTGGTCGGCCCGATGGTGAGCGAGAGACAGTGGCAGCGGGTGCAGGGGTATATTCAGAAAGGGCTGGCAGAGGGGGCGCGTATGCTGGCGGGCGGGGTAGGGCGGCCGGAGGGTACCCGGGACGGCTGGTTTGTCCGGCCAACGCTGTTCACCGATGTGCATAACCAGATGGCTATCGCCCGGGAAGAGATTTTTGGTCCGGTGCTGTGCGTGATCGCCTACCGCGATGAGGCGGAGGCCATCGCCATTGCCAATGACACCGACTATGGCCTGAGCGCGCTGGTGCTCGGTGGCGACAGCGGGCGTGCCCGGCGCGTGGCGCAGCAGATCCAGGCGGGTCGCGTGCTGGTCAATACCCTCACACACGAGCCCAAAGCGCCGTTTGGCGGATTTAAGCACTCCGGCGTGGGGCGCGAGATGGGGGCCTGGAACATCAGCGCGTTTATGGAGCCGAAGTCGATCCTTGGCTAAAAAACGCCCGGCGGCGCAAGCTTGCCGGGCCTACGGTTCGTACCTGGGTAGGCCGGGTAAGCGCAGCGCCACCCGGCAGCCCCGGCGCACAAAAGCGACATTTCGCTCATCACCGAAGCATCACGTTTCTCTTTCCTTCATGCTCTCTTTAACCTCACAACGGAGAGAGATCATGATCGCAGTCCTGTTTGAAGCCAAAGCCGCGCCCGCGCATCAGGCGCGTTATCTGCAGCTGGCCGCGGAGCTGAAGCCGCTGCTGGCGGATATCGACGGTTTTATCGATATCGAACGTTTCCAGAGCCTGTCCACCGAGGGCAAAATTCTCTCCCTCTCCTGGTGGCGGGATGAAGAGGCGATTCGCCACTGGAAGCAAAACGTGTTTCACCAGGCCGCGCAGGCCGAAGGGCAGGCGTCCATTTTTTCCTGTTACCGTATTCGCGTGGCGCAGGTGGTGCGGGATTACAGCTCAGAAACCAGAGGGCACGCCGATGTATGACATCCATGTGATATTCAACGACACACCCGGCGAGCTGGCACGTTTTGGTCAACTGCTGGGGCGCAACGGCGTAGGGCTGGAGGGCGGCGGCGTGTTTGGCGTAGAGGCGCATTTCCTGGTGGAGGAGGGCGAAAAGGCCCAGCGCGTGCTCCTTGCCGCGGGTTTTAATGTGAAAGCGGTGCGAAAACCGCTGATCCGTAAGCTGAAACAGGCGCGCCCCGGCGAGTTGGGTGAGATTGCCGCGGCGCTGGCGTCGCAGGGGGTGACTATCCTGACGCAGTACAGCGATCACGCGAATCACCTTATTCTGCTGACGGATAATGATAAGCTGGCCGCAGAGATCACCGCGCCATGGGCTGCCAATGCTAAAGACGAGTTTACCTCCTGATAACAGCGCTGCACTGGAGCTGGCCGTTGCGGCTGTCGCAGCGGCGATGGCCGACCCGTCGCGTATCAAAATGCTCTGTGCCCTGATGGACGGGCGGGCGTGGACCGCCACGGAGCTTAGCGCGGCGGCGGATGTGGCCCCTTCAACCGCCAGCGGTCATCTCGCCCGGCTGGTGGACGGCAGGCTGATTACCTGCCTTTCTCAGGGGCGGCATCGCTACTATCGTCTGGCGGGGCACGACGTCGCTGAGCTGGTGGAGCAGATGATGGGGCTATCGTGGAGCCGTATCACGCCACCGGAAACCACCGCGCCTGCGTCGATGCGTTATGCCCGCACCTGCTACGACCATCTGGCGGGCATGGTCGCCGTGCAAATCTATGATTTTATGCAGGCCGAGGGCTGGCTGATGGCGGACGGTTCTGCCCTTACCGGGAAAGGCCGCGAGGCGTTCCTGGCCCTGGGTATCGCGCTTAAGGCTAACACCCGGCGCAAAGCCTGTAGCGCCTGCCTGGACTGGAGCGAGCGCCGCTTCCATCTGGGCGGTGAGGCAGGTGCAGCGCTGCTGGTTCATCTGGAAGCCAAAGGCTGGATCCAGCGGGTGGAAGGGTTTCGTGAAGTGACGGTGACGGCGTCAGGCCAGCGGGCCATTAACCGGTATTTCCGCCGTTGAGGTGTGTATCCCGTACGCCGGGATCGCTACGCGCCACCCGACGATTCGCAACCTACTCAACAAACAGCTTCTCGATTGATTTTGTAGGATAAAAAAGAGAGTTGGCATTGCTGCCGGTTAGCGAGATAAAGCCGAGCTTGAGATAAAACGCTTTCGCTTTATCGTTGAGTGCATCCACAAACATGCCGTGAATGCCAACGGCCTGTGAGGCCAGGTAGACCACTTTCATGGCATGGGTCACCAGCGTCATCCCCCAGCCCTGTCCCTGGAAATCCTGATGTATGGCGAGACGTCCTAACGTGACGCTGGGCACATTGACGTACGGCACTTTGCGCTGCTGCGTTTTTGAGGGCAGTGTCTCTTTCTCAAAGCAACTGCCGGACAACGTATAGTAACCCAGCACTTTTGGCTCAGGGTCATCGGTGACAAGAAGATAGGCGCGTAGCAGGCGCCCGCTGTGTTGGCGTGCAAGGTGATCGAACAGAAAGCGGTTCAGGGTGCTATCCCCGCAATTGAAGTCTGTTAAATCATAGCGAGCCTCATGCGAAAACATCCTTATCGTCAGTTTAGTCACGCCTTACTCCATGTTTTGTAAGCGTTTCGCTGCGCGTTTCAGCTGGTCGTTCGGCTCTGGCGGATTGTCGAGCGCATCCATCACCCGGTTCCACGAATTTTCATTGAGGATGAGACGACGATGCTGCTCAATGACCTCTGCAGCACGTTCAGAGGCACTGTTAACCATAAACTGGGTAATTGTCTGGTTAGTCATCGCCGCAGCCTCTTCGATCAGATCCTTGTCTTCTTCCGTTAACCTGAGGTCGATGCGCTGTTTTTTCAGTGCTGACATTTTTACTCCAGAAGTGATCTTTAACGTACGGAATTTTTCCGTACATGGACTATAAATCGGAAAGGCGGGATTTTCAATCAACGTGTGTGCTTTCCCGGCGTATACTTCGGCGCCCTTACGAATAGATATTATTTGTGCTGTGAATCCATTTAGCTGAATTCATATTTATTCATTATATTGTTTATTAGAATTGTCTTATATCAATAATTAATATTATTACGATTGCCAAACCTCACGCTTTATGAAAAGTTGATACTTATAATTGCAGCTTGGATATTAAGTTGCTCGCATAATGGAATATATTAACAGGGACGTGTATAAATTATGTCAACATTAAAAAGCTATGCTGAAAGCGTGTTATTTCAAAGCGTTATTTCTCTCGCGGGTGGGGAGTGTGCGCCGGATAGTCTGGCCGCCCTTTCCGAGAATTATATTTCCCGGCTCAGCAGCCACGATCTGCCGGTTACGCTACGTAACACCCTGAAAGAGATAAAATCTCTGGTCTCATTATTGAGCGATAAAAATAAAGCCACGTTATTTAAACATGAAGTGTGGATGAATAAAAACCACGAACTGGTGACGCTGATCGCGGAGCTTTATACCGAAGTCGTGGCATGGAATGCCGTTGAACAATACCTTTCAGCATCCGAGTTTCTCTTATTTTCCCAGGAGCACAAGCCCTTTCAGAACACGTTGCATAAGGTGATTAACTAGCCTGAACGTTTCGCAATTCCTGCTCTTAAAATCCTCGTTTCTTGATACTTACCCTGATAACTATTATCTTCTCAGCGTGTGAAACGAGGATCCCCCATGCGTGAAGAAGATCTGTTCTGCCGCAGGCCGATGGGCATGCGGATGGCAATGATTGTGCGTCAGTGGCGCGCAGTGATTGACGAAGCCATTCTCGACACCGGGTTAACCCAGTCGAGCTGGACGGTGATGATGCAGCTAAAGCAGTTGGGGGATAACGTCTCGGTGAGCGAACTGGCGGAGGTGCAGGGCATTGAACTGCCGCCGCTGATGCGCACCCTTTCACAGCTGGAAAAGCAGGGCTACCTGCTGCGCACTACATCGCCTTATGACAAGCGTATCCGGCTGCTGACGCTCACACCCGAGGGTAACGCGGTGCTGAAAACCCTGACCCAGATTATCGAGACGTTCCAGGAGCGGGTATCGCAGAATATCGCCCCGGAACATCTCGAGATTTTCAGCGCCACACTCAATCAAATCGCCTGCAACTTGCGGACTATCCGCGAAGAAGATAACAAGACCGAATAATCATGACCCCTGAACAAAAGTTTGCCCGCTGGGTAAGGGTAAGTATTGCCTCTTTCCTGCTGATGTTTGTCTATTTCATTATCGCTGATATCTGGATCCCGCTGACGCCGGACTCCACGGTGATGCGTGTGGTGACGCCCGTTTCCGCGCGCGTCTCCGGCTATGTAGCGGCGGTGCACGTGCATAATAACAGCCAGGTGAAGCGGGGCGATTTGCTGTTTGAACTCGATCCGACGCCATTCCGTAATAAAGTGGAAGCGGCGCAGATCGCGCTGGAGCAGGCGCGTCTCGCCAATCAGCAGCTGGACGCGCAAATTGTGGCGACCCAGGCGAGCCTGAAAACCGCCCAGCTCACCGCCCGTAACGACAAAGTTACCTTCGATCGCTATCAGAAACTCAGCACGTTGCAGAACGTCTCCCAGGCGGATCTGGATAAAGTCCGCACCACCTGGCAGGGCAGCGAGCAGGCGGTGGCGAATCTGGAAGCCACCATCCATCAGCTGCGTATTGAGCGCGGCGAGCGGGACGAAAAGCGTAACGTGACCCTGCAAAAATACCGCAACGCGCTGGACGAGGCGGAACTCAATCTCCGCTGGACGAAAATCTACGCCGAGGCGGACGGGACCGTCAGTAACGTGCAGCTGAGCCCCGGTTTTTATGCCACCTCCGGCTCGGCGGCGCTGGCGCTGGTGAATAACCAGAGCGATATCGTCGCCGATTTCCGGGAAAAGAGCCTGCGCCATACCCGTCAGGGAACCGATGCCGCCGTGGTGTTTGACGCCTTCCCGGGCCACGTTTTCCGCGCCCACGTCACCAGCAGCGACGCCGGTATTCTGGCCGGGCAGGAGGCCGTCAACGGCCAGCTCTCTGAGCCGGAAACCTCCAACCGCTGGGTGCGAGACGCGCAGCGCATGCGCATTCACGTGGCGCTGGACGAGCCGCTGCCAAAGCACCTGCCGACCGGGGCGCGCGCCACCGTGCAGCTCTATAACAGCGAAGGTCCGTTTGCCCGCTTCTTCTCCGGGATGCAGATCCACCTCGTCAGCCTGCTGCACTATGTGTACTGATTATGTCTATTAATACCCTGGCGCGGGTCTTTACCCCGCACGGCAACATCGTCTACACCGCCAACGACTTTCGCCAGACGCTGCGCATCGTCTTTGCCGGGATGATCGCCCTGAGCGTGTCGAGCTTCTACAACACCAGCTACGGCGTCTTTTTCGTGATCTACCCGATCATGCTGCTGTCGTTGGTGCCGGTGTTTAACCGCCACGTGGCAAAACAGTTTGTGTTCAGTTCGGCGCTGAACTGCATTGAAATGGTGTTTATCATCGGTTATCTGGCGCAATGGCCAGTGATCATGACCCTGGTGGTGTTTGGCCTCTATGTGATGCGTTTTCGCTTTATGAGCCAGGGGCCGCTGTTCCTCTTTGGCTCGATGGGGGTGGTGTGCCAGAGCACCATGCTCAACTTTATGAGCTACCCCACCACCAACTGGCACACGCTGCTCTTTTCCAACCTCGAAGCCAGCGTGATGGCGGTTTGCTTAAGCGCGCTGATGCACTATCTGCTGCCGGATGTCGAACCGCGAACGCCACCGCCGCGGCTGGAGAAAGACGCCGCCCGCGTGCGCCACGAATCGCTGCTCTCCGGGACCGTGGCGACGCTGATTTTTGTGGTGTTCCAGATAAGCGATCTCAGCGATTCGCTGTCGGCGCTGATGGCGGGCATCCTGATCCTCTTCCCGATGCACTATCGCGGCGCGGTAATGAGTTCGCTGTGGCGCGTGGTGGGGGTGGTGCTCGGCTGCCTCTATATTCTGCTGGTGCAGATGGTGCTCTACGATCACAGCAGCCACATGCTGCTGATGATGCCGCTGATTGGGCTCGGGCTGGCGTTTGGCGCCCGCCTGCACGTGATGGAGAAGGTGGGGGCCGGGGTCGGTTTTGCCAGCATCACCACCATCGGCATTATGTTCGGCCAGAACATGCACCCGGACGGCGACCTGGTGTTCAGCGATCTCTACCGCATCGTCTCGGTGACGGTGGCGCTGGTGGCGACCCTGACGATCGTGTTCCTTATGCATCTGTTTCTTAACTGCTTTGCGCCGACGCGCTATATCATCACGCCACCCGCCGGGGATAAATGATAATGTGCGGTAGTCTGCACATTAATTCATCCTTCTGTGGTAGTAATGCCGGTTGGCTAATCGGATGACAAAGGGAAGGGATCTATGTGGCAGACGCGGGCGCTGGAGCTGAATAATCAGGCTTACTGGAACTGGGAAAAGGCTTGCGAACTGGTGGACTGGGCCGTCGCGCATGACTTTAACACCGTGGTTGTCGGGCAGGTGGATCTGTTCGACAAACTGGTCTCCCCGAAAGGCTATACGCCGCATCTCGACAACGACCGCCTCTCCAGCCAGCAGCGTGCCCGCTGCGTCTACCTCAACCGGCTGGGCCAACTCTGCCAGCAAAAGGGGTTGCGTTTTTACCTGCAGGCCAAAGAGTTCAGCTTCCCTACCGAACTGCTGCTGGCGCACCCGCATCTGTTTGAGCCGGGCCACGGCGTGCGCCTCGACGTTGATTTCTGGTGCGGGTTCCTGACCCGTAAAATCGCCCTGATCTGCCAGCGGATTCCTGCCATTAGCGGCCTGCTGGTCGCGATCTCCAGCACCGACGGCCTGCTGCCCGTGTCGCGCCCTAACTGGGAGTTACAGGCAGAGGGCGAAGTCAATCAGGTCCAGCGCGACGCCCGAAGCCTGGCCATCTACAGCCGCTGCTTTAATGCCATGTCCCGCACCATGCAGGCCGAAAATAAACATCTGGTGCTGCGGGTATTTCCGGCGGGCAATCACGATCTGCACAACGTGCTGGAGGCAATCCGCCCGCTGCCCGAGAGCGTCAGCGTCTCCATTAAACTCACTCCGGAACGTTTCTGGCAGTCATTTCCCAATAACCCGGCCCTGCTGGCGGTGGAGGAGCGCGAAGTGTGGGCGGATATCGATCTGGTGGGCGAAGAGGTGGGCTGGGGCGTCTTTCCCTGGCTGCGCATCGACGAACTGCAGGGGCGTCTGCTGTGGTGCCGCTCGAATCCGGCGATCCGCGGCGTGGTGTGCAAAGCCAGCTGGGAAGGGGTGGATAACCACTGGGTGATGGGCACCCTGAGCGAGTGCAATCTGGTTGCCTGTAGCCGGATGTTAGCCAGCGAAGGCAGCCACCTTAGCGTGGCGCAACTGCTGCATAGCTGGCTGGATGAGCGCTATGGCTGGCAGCCGGATGCCGACACTTTTGCTGCCTTCCACGCGCTGCTTGAGCAGGCCGGGCAGGTGCTCTATGGCGCCATCTACGTGCGCGATCACGTTTTTCATCGCCACAGTCAGGTGCCGGAAAGCTATGGCCAGGCAGTGTGGAGCCTCTACGGGCAGCTCAACCGCAACCACTGGCTGCCGGGTTCGGAGCGCGATATTTTCTTCAGCGCCAGCGACGTGGAAGCCTCTGCCGCGTCGCTGGCGCGCATTGCCCGCGAAAAAGACGAGGCCCGGGACGCCTCGCAGACGTTACAGGAAGCGGCCCTGCGCTTTACCGACACCGCCGCCTTCCCGTATGCGCTGAAACGCCGCTGGCTTGAGGAGTGGCAGGGCTTTGCCCTCTATTGCCATCTGTTTGTCCATGCCCAGAAGGCGTTCTTTACCCTGCGCTTTGCCCGCGAGGTGGAGAACAGCTGGAGCATGCGCGAAATCTGCCAGATCAACATCCAGGAGCTCTATCGCAGCGCCGCCGAACTGGACGACTTCTGCTTAAAGCATGCCGATGCTTCTCCCGGCATGCACGTGCTGTTCGATGCCTCCCGCGTGCGCGCGCTGGCGGACAGCCTGAGCGAAGAGCTGAAAGCGCTGAAGTCTTAGTGTGATCAACATCACGTCAGGTGGAGAGGGCTAAAAACCTGACGTGATCGTCCTCATCATTCTTCTTCCTTGCCGGTTGCGTGGTGTGATCGGCATCACGCTGCATCGCTGCCTGTCGTCCGGTTTGTGAGTTGTCAGGCATATCCCTCCAATCCCCCTCCTGGGCTGCTCGCCCCGCAAGGCCAATCTGCTGATGATAGCGGCGTAATGGACGGGTTGATGAGGAAGATATGTCACAAGGTGACTGGCAGTTAGCACAGGGCGACGCACTCACGCGTTTTCTGGGGTCAGCGGCAAAAGCAGAGCGCTTTGCCGAGTTCTATACCGGTGAAACGACAGAGCCCACCATTGAGGTGGGGCCGGATGCGCCGTCGTTTTGCCGTCGGGTGTTCCTGAAGACCCACGCCCGGCGGCGGGTGGATCCCGCCCAGGCTCTGCCGTGCCGGGAAGGGGTTTTTAGCGGCGACAACAACATTCTCTCTTTTTCGGGCTTTTATCCACTGGCGTACCATCTGCAGCGCTGGCTGCGGGTGGATCTTTTTGCGCCCCATAGCGGCACCTTTACCTTTCGTCTGACGACCTGCGGCGGCGTGCGGATCTGGCGTGACGACGAGCCGCTGGCCTGCTTTACGCCCTTCACCCGCAACCGCATGCAGCACACCGAGGTCGCGCTACCGTTGAGCGCCGGTAAGAACCGCCTGCTGATCCATCTGGATGAACTGTTTGAACGCGATACAACATTTGCCCTGCAAATGGTCTACCTCGACGCGATCCCGCTTGGCTATGGGCTGCCGGAGGCGTGCCCGCAGCTCAGCGCCCCACGGCAGTACACGCCGCCTGCGCACAGCACGACGGCCCACGACGATAGCGGCCAACGCCTGTTGACGCTGATGGCGCAGCGGGAATATGGCCCGGAACTCGACGCGCTGCTGTACAGCACCCTGAAGCGCGTCAGCGCCCGGGAAGCGGGCTCGGTGTTTTCACTCCTGTCGCTGCTCGTTCTCTGGCATCGCCATCAGGGAGAGCACTTCCCGGCGGTGCTGTGGCGGCGGATAAAATCCACGCTGCTGGGCTATCGCTACTGGCACGATGAGCGGGGCTGCGACGTGATGGCGTTCTGGGGCGAGGAGAACGTACTCGCCTTCCAGACGGCGCAGTATCTGGCGGGGAAATTGTTCCCGGATGCGCTGTTTATCGCTTCTGGCCGTCTGGGGCATCAACAGCAACGTCTGGCGCTCGCACGTGCCGCCGATACCGGGGCATTACTGGCCCATGCAGAAACATTCTTAAAAGGGGCGACAGCATGAACAGCGCGCAGCAGAGGAAAATACTGGATCGCGTGGTGCGCGGTTTCTGCCGACTGAAAAATCTTGATGAAGTGGGGGCTGGAGACGGGTTCTCCATCAACTTCGAAGAGTGGGAATGGGAGATTGGCGTCGGGCTGTACGGCTTCTGGCGCTTTGCGGAACACCAGCAGGATGCGGCGCTGCAGCAGTCGATTCTGGCGTGGTACGAAACGCAGATTGCGAAAGGGCTGCCGGAGATGCAGATCAACACCACCGCGCCGATGATCGCCCTGGCGCTGGTGGCCGGGCATCATCAGCGCCAGGATCTGCTTGAGACGGTCAGCGACTGGGCCGACGCCCTGCTGCGCGACCTGCCAAAAACCGAAGAGGGCGGATTCCAGCACGTGGTGAAAGAGCAGGCGAACACCGGCCAGCTGTGGGATGACACGCTGTTTATGACCTGTCTGTTCCTCGGGGTGGCGGGGATTGTGCTCAAACGCCGGGATCTGATCGACGAGGCGAGCTACCAGTTCCTGCTCCACACCCGCTATCTCAGCGATCCGGTGAGCGGGCTGTGGTATCACGGCTGGACCTTTGTCGATAAGCACCATTTCGCCGGGGCGTTCTGGGCGCGCGGCAACGCGTGGATCACCGTCGCCATTCCGGAATTTATCGCGCTGATGGGCGAGCATCTGGACGCCAGCGTACGTCGCTATCTGGCGCAGGTGGTGGCGCGTCAGGTGCGCACGCTGTGCGATCTGCAGGCGGAGAACGGCATGTGGCACACGGTGCTGGACGATCCGCTTTCGCCGCAGGAGTCCTCCGCCACGGCGGGTATCGCCTGGGGGATGCTGCGCGGCGTGCGGATGGGCATTCTGGATGCGGCGGTGAGCAGGCATGCCCTGCGGGCGTTCGAGGCGGTGATGGCGCGCATTGACGAGGAGGGGATTGTGCTGGAAGCCTCCCGCGGCACCATGCTGGGCTGGGATATTCAGTACTACTGCGATATCGCGATGGCCCCGGTGCCCTACGCCCAGGCATTAACCATCCTGCTGCTGCTGGAGATCGATCAGGGCGGCTGGCTGGCGTAATGTGCAGAAGGCCGGCGATCCGGCCTTTTTTTAGCGGCCCAGCAGCGGCAGGAGTTCCGGCAGTTGTGAGAGTAAAAACAGGATCAGCCCAATCGTGCCGCCCACCAGCGTGCCGTTGACGCGGATAAACTGTAAGTCCTTGCCGATGTTCAGCTCAATCTGGCGGGACATATCTTTGGCATCCCAGCCTTTTACCGTGTCGCTGATATGACGGGTGAGGAAGCGGGCAAAATCGGGTGCCACGCGGTGCGCGGCCTGCTCCAGATGTTCGTTCAGCGAGGCGCGCAGGTTGTTGTCCGCCACCAGGGTTTCACCAAACCACAGCCCGGCGTTGGCAAGGCGCTGCTTCACGCGGGAGTCGTCGCGCTGCATATCGGCCTTCAGCCACTGGCGCAGGTCGGCCCACATCTCGCCCAGATAGCGGTTAAACGCCTCGTCGTTCTTCAGATACGTTTTGATGTTCTCGGCTTTGGCCGCGGTTTCCGGGTCGTTTTTCAGGTTATCAACCAGCTTAAATACCGCGCGGTCGAAGGCCTGGCGGATCTGATGGGTACGATCGTGGCTGACATCATCCAGGATGGCATTCACCGCGTTTGAAACCACCTCGGCGCTCTGATCCCCCAGCCACTCGGTGGGCAGCACCATCGATTTGCGCGGATGTTCGGTCTTCAGCCAGTGGACGATTTGCGCGGCGATAAAATCGCGCGTGCTGTCGCGCTGCAGCAGGGTAATCAGGCGATTAATCACCGCGTCCAGCAGCACCTGATGACGCCCGTTTTTCGTCATGCTTTCCAGCATGGCGGCGCTGGTTTCGCTGAAATCGACCTTATCCAGCGCTTTATGCACCGCCCGCTTCAGCATCCGCTGAATGCGCCCGTCGTCTGTCAGCTCCAGAAAACCGCTCATCACCTGCATGATGTGCTGCCCGACGCGCTCGGCGTTGTCCGGCTTGCTGAACCAGTTGCCGATAAGCAGCGCCGGTTCATGCTTGCGGATGAGCGCCACCAGCGACTGGGTATCAAGAAACTTCTCCTGCACAAACTGGCCGAGATTGTCGCCAATCCGGTCCTTATTGCGCGGGATAATCGCCGTATGTTTCGAAATAAAGGGGATCGGTACGCGACGAAACAGGGCCACCACGGCAAACCAGTCCGCCAGCGCGCCAACCATCGCCGCTTCGGCAATGGCTTTTACGCCGCGCACCCAGAAGGTTTGTGGCAGAAAGAGGGTAGCGATAAAGGTCGCGGCGGCAATCAGCAGCAGCGACAGCGCCAGTAGCTTGGCGCGTTTGAGTTCAGCGAGTTTTTCCATAGGGTTAAGGATAGAGGGAGAAAAGGCGAAGGGGCAAGGGAGCGGGCATTTTCCCCGGTGGCGCTGCGCTTACCGGGGCTACGAGGAGTGCCAGGGGGTTGTAGGCCTGATAAGCGTAGCGCCATCAGGCGTTTTCTCTGCATTCACAAGGGTAAGAAGAATCGCCATAAAATCCCTACGCCAAACGCAATCAGCACTACCCCCGCCACGCGCTCTATCTTCCAGAGGTGGTCGCTCAGCCGCCGCTGAACGGCGGGCAGGGCGATGAACGACACCACCGCCAGATCCCACGCCAGCACCACTGTGACCATCCAGATGCCGCTTACCGACTGCTGGAGCAGCGTCACATTCGGCCCGAGCAGGGCAGTCATCAGCGCCAGGTAAAAGAGGGCGTTTTTCGGATTTAATACCGCCGAGCCCAGGCCGAGCAGAAGCTGCCTGCGTAAGCCTGGGCGTTCCGGCTCCGCATTATCCAGCTTCAGGGTGCGGGCGCGGCTATGGAGCAGATGCCAGCCTATCCACAGCAGATACAGCCCACCCAGGAGTTCAATGGCGTTAAACAGTAGCGTGAACTGACGCAACGCGCTGGCGCCAACGATCACCAGCAGGATATAGAGCCCATTGCCCAGGGCTATCCCCACGCACAACCCGGCGCTGCCGCGCAGGCGATGACGGGCGGCGAATCCCATCAGCAAAAAGAAATCCGGGCCGGGGCTGAGCAGGGCGACGAAGTGCGCCAGCGCGAGCGCCAGAAAAGCGGGCGGAAAGAGAGCGGTAGTCAGTTCCATAGTGACCTCATCAGCAAAACTGAGGTCAGGCTACAGGGGATGGCGCGCTAATTATTGTCGGATATTGATCGCCCGGTTGCGTACTGGCGCGGCGTGGCGGCGGTGTAGCTGACAAAGGTTTTATGGAAGTGGCTCTGATCGGCAAAGCCGCTCTGGTAGCTGACGTCTGCGATGTTGTCCCCGGCGCGCAGTCGGGCTTTGGCGAACTCTACCCTTGAGATGGCAAGGAAGGTGCCGGGGGTCAGGCCGGTATCCTGCTTAAAGGTTCTGATTAGCGTCTCTTTGCGCAGGGAAAAGCGTCGGGCTAAAACATCCAGCGAGGGCGGTTCCTGCAGGCTTTGGCGCAGGGTCTGTAACAGCGCAAGGCTGGAAGGACGAAGAGGCTCAGGCGTGGCGCTGCTTTCAGCCAGAGCAGATAGCAGGGCGTTGATCGCCCCGGGCGACAGCGTGTCAACCACAGCCAGATACTGGCGGAAAAGCGCTTCGCTGCGGATCACCTGCATGGCGGGCTGAAGGTCAGTCTCCAGATAGAGCATGTGGTAACTGCGGGGTTGTCCCGCAACGGGGTTACAGCTGTGCGGCAGATGCGCGGGGATCACAATTAGATCGCCAGGATGGAGGGTGAACGGCTCGCCGTTGCAGGTGCAGCAGGTTTGCCCCTCGAGAATGGCGCCAATAGAAAGCTGGGCATGGCTGTGACGCTTATAGGCTTGCGTGCTCTGCCAGGTGCTGCGCAGCTCCACGCCGGGCTGGCGTATGAAGGTCTGATTGACTTGGCGGGTATGGGGCATAGCGGTCACCAGTGTGAAGGGTAAGGGGTTTAGGTGCTTATAGCATGAGCGGACAAAGGTGTCGCCTGGAATAATTTGGGAGAGGTCGTTATGTGATAAGAATAGTGGTATAAAATTCAGGGTTAAATAAAATAGCGACGACGCATCATGGACTTATAGGCGAAATTATCAAAGGAATGAATATATGGCCGTTATACCATTATTACCCAAAGAGGGTTTGGATCTTATTCATAAGAATATGCGCGAGGCGCGTATAAATGGAATGTCGAGAAATATGGCCTTGCCGCAAACTTATTACTGGTTCTATCAATAAGTCCGGAATCGAGGGCCCTGGGATTACAAACAGCAAGACAGAAAACTGGCAAATTTTGGCAATTTTAATTATGGTGCAACAGGATTTGCCGCGGGTATACCTGAGAAAACGCTCTATATGGGAGCGGGTTTTGCGCAGTCACATGCTAAGACGTCGCGTCCACAATGGGGTGCATGGCATGGCGAATTTCCCTATGGTGACGACCCGCGCGATCAGTTTTGGATTAAACAGGGAATAAACTATGCACGTCAGCACGGCTATTAAATGGTTACATCGGCTGATCACCATCCTGTTACTTATTATCGTTGCAGGCTATTTTTCTTATGAATACTTCATGGAGAGTCGAAGCGACGATCGTTTAGTGATGCAAAAGGAGATTTCAGAAAACGTGACGCTTTACGTCACGCAGTATGGGGGTGGGGCAACCGTGCCTGATGTCTATCGTTATTACCTGGATAAAAAAAATCAGACGATAGAGCAGCTCAGGGAAAGTGAGCCTTTTCTTGTTTCAGATAATGGCAGTGCCATAATTAGCGGCTACGGAAATACTATCAATGTTAAGTTATCAGGGCGTATCTACTCTTTCAGTAATCTTACAATGTTCTACGCTCAGGAAAATCTGGTTATCCCTGTGATTAATCTTACTGCTACAGGAGTACGTTAATTCATATGGACATGAAAAAGCATGCAGTGGTGAGACTCAAACGCGATGATATGCCACTACATATTATCCTGCATACTAATGAACTGTTAGCATTGGCAGAAAAGTCTGATAAGGAAATCGATTATAGCGATATTCCAGAAACTACCGATGAACAGTGGGGTAATGAGGTTCGCGGGAAATTTTAGTGATCTAAAATAACAGATGCCACCTGAAGGTGGCGCGCTCGATATAATTGGCTTCACCCTCGTAAAACCCTTTGTGGAAGCGGTTTTTATAGCAAGCCAACGATGGTGGCTCTATTTAGAAAAATAGAAATCGTGACAGTAAATTAAATGAAAAATAGCAATTTTTTCTCCTGTATGTATAAGCATATTTTAAAGGCTTTGATATTCTTGACGGTTCAGATCTGGAGTTTGTTTGAAGCCGTATTATTTGTAGGCGGGTTTATAGTTTGCCTTATGTTGCCTGTCGTGTGGCCAATGAAGTTCGTTTATGCCGCGTTATGGCTTGTTGTATTCTACGTATGTTTAAACGTTATTGGTGTATTAGAAAAATCTCTTGCCAGAAAAAAAAGCGAATAGGAAAAGATTGTCTTCAAAGACAGCTGGAACGAACGCTGCGTCGCCTGAATGGAGCAATTATATCTCACGCCACCCGCCGGGTGGCACACCCTGTATACCTAACTTTACCTGCGAAACCAGCTATTTTGACTACTCTTAATACCCCAAGCGGTAAAAAAGGAGGCAACAATGGCCTATCAGACAGTGAATCCTGCCAACAACAAACTCATCAAAGAATATCCTTCTCATACTGATGCTGACGTCGAAGCGGCGCTGAATACGGCTGATGCGCTCTACCATTCCGACTGGTCAAAGGGCAGTATCGACAAGCGCCTGGCGGTGCTGCATAAGCTGGCGGACCTTATTGATTCCCGCACTGAAGAGCTGGCAAAAATCGCCAGCGAGGAGATGGGTAAACTCATAGCCCAGAGCCGTGGCGAGGTAAAACTCTGCGCCCAGATAGCCCGCTACTACGCCGACAATGCGAAGCAGTTTCTTGCGCCGGTGAAGTATCCGTCGGAGCTTGGCGAAGCGTGGGTGGAGCATCACCCCATCGGCGTGGTGATGGCCGTAGAGCCGTGGAACTTCCCTTACTACCAGCTGATGCGCGTGCTGGCACCGAACCTGGCGGCGGGTAACCCGGTTATCGCCAAACATGCCAGCATCGTGCCACACTGTGCCGAGACCTTCGCCCATCTGGTGCGCGAAGCCGGCGCTCCGGACGGGGCGTGGACTAACCTGTTTATCTCTTCAGATCAGGTGGCCAATATCATCGCTGACGATCGTGTGCAGGGCGCGGCGCTGACCGGGTCTGAGAAGGCCGGTAGCATCGTGGCGGCCCAGGCGGCGAAGCACATCAAAAAATCGACCCTTGAGCTGGGCGGTAACGACGTCTTTGTGGTGCTGGACGATGCCGATCTGGAGAAGGCGGTAAAAATTGGCGTCAATGCGCGCCTGGCCAATGCCGGACAGGTCTGTACCGCAGCCAAACGCTTTATTATCCACGAGAAAGTGGCGGAGGAGTTCCTGGCGAAGTACACCGAAGCCTTTAAGCAGGTGAAGATTGGCGATCCGCTGGACGAGAGCACCACGCTTGGGCCGCTCTCCTCGAAAGACGCGCTGGAAACCCTGACAAAGCAGGTCGATGAGGCGGTGAAAAATGGCGCCACGCTGCATTACGGCGGCAAACCGGTGCAACGCGAGGGCAGCTTCTTTGAGCCGACCATCCTGACCAATATCACCCGCGATAACCCGGCGTACTTCGAAGAGTTCTTCGGCCCGGTGGCGCAGATTTATGTGGTGAAAAATGATGAGGAGGCGGTGAAACTCGCCAACGACTCGCACTACGGTCTGGGCGGCGCGATCTTCAGTAAAGATACCGATCGTGCCAGAAAGATGGCCTCGAAGATCGAAACCGGGATGGTGTGGATCAACTGGCTCACCGATACCGCGGCAGAGCTGCCGTTTGGCGGGGTGAAGCGTTCTGGTTACGGGCGTGAGCTGTCGGATCTGGGGATCAAAGAGTTTGTGAACCAGAAGCTGGTGGTGATCCGCCGGTAAAAGTTTTTACCGGAACAAAGGCGGCAGCGGATGCCGCCTTTTTTATGCTTCGGCCTGGTTTTATCAGAAGGTGACGCCGCCGCCAACGTAGGCGCCGTCAATCAGGGTGTGGCCCGGACGGCCATCTTTGCCGTCAACGCTGACGTGACGGTAACCCACCTTCAGGGTTACGGGGGTAACCGGCGTCCAGCTCACGCCGCCGTTGGCTTCAACGTAGTTTTTCACGCTGTTGTTCAGTCCTTCCGGCGCGACATAGCCTTCACCATAAACGTGGATGCTGTCGGTCAGGGCCAGGTTGACGCCACCACCGATAGGGAATGCCACGCCGTTATCGCCTTTCTTCGGTCCGAGGTAGATGGCTTTCGCACCGGCATTGAGCATCACCGGCCCCACTTCCAGGTTATAACCCGCGCCAACACCGCCGGTCTGGGTGCCGTCATCGGTGTTTTTCAGCCAGTTACCTTCGGCATACAAACCTGAGGAGGATTTACCCATCTCAAGGTTCAGATTGGTGAAGTTTTTGCTCTGCTCAATGCTGCCGCCCATGGCCATCGCGGAGCCAGAAATCGCGGTCAGTGCAGCAAGGATGAAGATATTAAGCTTTTTCATGTTTTATGCCTCGTCATCTAATTTGTCTGCGCACACCCTAACAGGCGAGGTTTATGGCTGCAAATGTGCTCATGAGCGCGGTTTTATGCTGATTTTGTGTGGATTTTGTTCAGATAATGTGAGCGAAAGGTGTAAATGGTGCCAGGTCAATCCTTAAATTTTTCACGTTGAGCGGAGGTTTAGATGAGCGCCTAAACAGAAACTGAACGGGGCGGGAAAAGTAATTAGTTAAGTATTAATTGAGTTTCTTATAATTTCCGAAAATGTTTCTGAAGTAACAGATAAAAACGTGGATTTACATTTTACATGAGCGGAACCTGATAAAAGATGATGCCCATAATGCTGATATGAGCATCATCCGGACTGTTACTTCCGTAATCCCGCAAACCCTGCGCGAATCTCTTCTTCTGGCAGTTCAATGCCAATAAACACCATGACGCTGTGCGGCTGCTCGTCGCCCCAGGGGCGATCCCAGTCGGCGCTGTAGAGACGCTGTACGCCCTGGAACAGCAGGCGGTTCGGTTCGCCGTCGATCCAGAGCATCCCTTTGTAGCGCAGCAGTTTGTCGGCAAACGACAGCAGCAGGTTCTCCATTACCCGGGAGACTTCGCTGATATCCACCGGGTAATCCAGCTCCACCACAATCGACGCCACGTCGTTCTGCTTGTCCGCCATAAAGTGGAAGCGCGGTTTAGTGGTGACATTCTCTTCCAGCATAAAGCCGTTGGTGTTGAACAGCTGAGACAGGTCGATATCGCCATGGGTGACGGTATAGATGGGGGCCCGGGAGTTGATGCGCATCAGGCGCTCGCGCAGTTTTTCACTCTCGCCCGCCACATCGGTTTTGGTCAGCAGGATGCGGTCGGCGTAGCCCACCTGCGACTGGGCGATGGTGAACTGGTTCATCTGGTCGTCGGCGTGGACCGCATCGACCAGGGCGATCACGCCGTCCAGCAAATAGCGCTGGCAGAGGATCTCATGGGAGAAAAAGGTCTGAATAATCGGGCCGGGGTCGGCCATGCCGGTGCACTCAATCACCAGGCGGTCGAAGTCGATCTCACCCCGATCGCGGCTGTCGAGCAGGTCGAGCAGGGCATCTTCGAGTTCGTTGGAGCGGGTGCAGCAGATGCAGCCATTGGTCAGGGTTTTGATCTGTGTGGCGCGATCGCCAATCAGCTGGTCGTCCACCGAGACTTCACCGAACTCGTTTTCGATGACGGCGATTTTAAAGCCGTGCTGTTCGTTAAGGATGTGACGCAACAGGGTGGTTTTGCCCGCGCCGAGAAAGCCGGTGAGTAGGGTAACTGCAATCGGTGTCATGGTCTCTCCTTCAGCAGCAGCGTACGCCGCCTTCTCCTCCTCCGCCGTAGCGCGCTTCCTGACGCTCGCGGAAGAATTCGTTGTAGGTCATGTACGGCTTATCCGGATGGTTGGTCTTCATATGCTCAACGTAGTTGTCATAGTCCGGAATGCCAATCAGCATTTTCGCTGCCTGACCGAGGTATTTTTTTGCTTCGCCTAAGTTACCAAACATTGTGCCATCCAGATAGAAAAAGCCCGGTGGCGCGCAGCGATCCGGGCCTACAGTACCGTTGTAGGGCGGGTCAGCGCAGCGCCACCCGCCATTGTTTTAGTGGTGTGAAGAGGTCTTCACGCCGCCTTCCGGCACCGGTACGTACGGCGTCTCTTTATCGGTACGACCCTCGGCGTTACGCACTTTCATCCAGGTTTTGATGCCGTAGAAGATGATGCTGTAGACCACCACCAGGAACAGAATGCTCAGACCCGCGTTGGTGTAGTTGTTCACCACGATATGGTTCATGTTGGCAATCTGCTGGGCAGTCAGCTCACTGCCGCCTGCGGCAATCTTCTCTTTGTACTGGTTAGCCATAAAGAAGAAGCCTTCCAGCTGCGGGTTGGAGCTGAACAGTTTCAGACCCAGCGCCCAGGTGGTGCAGAGCAGCAGCCACAGAGCAGGTACTACGGTCACCCAGATATATTTGGTGCGCTTCATCTTCACCAGCACCACGGTGCCGAGCACCAGGGCGACAGCCGCCAGCATCTGGTTAGAGATACCGAACAGCGGCCACAGGCTCTTCACGCCGCCCAGGGGGTCGACTACGCCCTGATACAGCAGATAGCCCCACAGACCTACGCAGCCCGCGGTACCCAGGATGCCCGCCACCAGCGAGTCGGTCTTCTTCAGGAACGGCACGAAGTTACCCAGCAGATCCTGGAGCATAAAGCGGCCTGCACGGGTACCGGCATCCAGCGCGGTAAGGATGAACAGCGCTTCGAACAGAATACCGAAGTGGTACCAGAATCCCATGTCCGCCCACGGCAGCACTTTGTGGAACACGTGGGCGATACCGACCGCCAGGGTTGGTGCGCCACCGGCACGGTTCAGCACCGACGGTTCGCCGATGTCTTTGGCCGTCTGCATGATCTGCTCAGGGGAGATCACAAAGCCCCAGGAGCTGACGGTCGCTGCCGCGTGGGCGCTTACGTCTTTCAGCTGCGCCATGATCAGCGCCGCGTTGTCACCGCCCATCTCATGCAGGTTCGGCATGGTAATGCCCAGGCCCGCAGGTGGGGTGTTCATCGCGAAGTAGAGACCCGGCTCGATGATGGAGGCCGCCACCAGGGCCATGACCGCTACGAAGGATTCCATCAGCATTGCGCCGTAACCGATAAAGCGCGCGTCGGTTTCGTTCGCCAGCAGTTTCGGCGTGGTGCCGGAGGCGATCAGGGCGTGGAAGCCAGAGACCGCACCACAGGCAATGGTGATAAACAGGAACGGGAACAGCGCGCCTTTCCACAGTGGACCGGTACCGTCGATGTACTGGGTCACCGCAGGCATTTTCAGCTCAGGGTTGATGATCACGATGCCGATCGCCAGACCGACGATCACGCCGATTTTCAGGAAGGTCGCCAGGTAATCGCGCGGCGCCAGAATGAGCCATACCGGCAGCAGGGCAGAGATAAAGGCGTAACCAATCAGCGCAAAGGTGATGGTGGTGTCTTTAAAGGTCAGCGCCGGGCCCCAGTACGGGTCGTGGGCAATCACGCCGCCGAAGTAGATGGAGGCCACCAGCAGCACAATACCGATCACTGACACTTCACCCACGCGGCCCGGACGCAGGAATCGCATATAGATCCCCATGAACAGCGCAATCGGCACGGTAGAGCAGACGGTGAAGACGCCCCACGGACTTTCCGCCAGCGCTTTCACCACGATCAGCGCCAGCACCGCAAGGATGATGATCATGATCAGGAAGCAGCCGAACAGGGCGATGGTGCCTGGAACGCGGCCCATCTCTTCTTTGATCATCTCACCCAGAGAAGCGCCGTTACGGCGAGAAGAGATAAACAGCACCATAAAGTCCTGCACCGCACCCGCCAGCACCACGCCCGCCAGCAGCCACAGGGTACCCGGCAGATAGCCCATCTGCGCCGCCAGGACTGGCCCAACCAGCGGACCCGCGCCTGCGATAGCCGCAAAGTGGTGACCAAACAGCACGTAGCGGTTGGTTGGCACGTAGTTCAGGCCGTCATTGTTAATGACCGCCGGGGTGGCGCGCGTCGGGTCGAGCTTCATGACCTTTTGCGCGATGTAGAGGCTGTAGTAGCGGTACGCCACCAGATAGACCGACACGGAGGCCACGACGATCCACAGGGCGCTGATGTGCTCGCCGCGACGCAGGGCGACGACGGCAAGGCAACATGCCCCGAGTATCCCAAGCAGCAGCCAGGGGACGTGCTTAAGTAGTTTTTTGATATCCATAATAAGACCTGGTTTTTAGATGAAAAAAGCGTCAGGGTTCGCTGTAGAGAGAGTGATTAATGCTACGGCGATCTTGCCAGAGCCTTGCGCGTGTAAAGGAAGGTAAATCGGTGAGTGGTTGTATGGCGGGATGAGCGGTCAACTGCGAGGGCGAGTGGTTCAGGCTCGCCGTCAGAGGAGGGAATTGTGTGAAGGGGATCACGAACCAGGGGTTAGTCCAGGGTTTCCAGTACCTTGCAGGCGATCTGGTTCAGGGCAATGAACTCGCTCCAGCTGTATTGCTGCTGATAATTCAGCACAAACTGTTTTTCCACCTGGCAAATAAGGGGGCGGGTTTCATAGATGCTGCACAATTTTGTCTCTATGCAGTAGTGGCGGCAAACGCCGTCGCCACGGTCGAGAAATCGGGTCTCATCAGCCCGGTTCACGTGGCGGCAGCAGGCGCCGCACTGATTGCAGGGAAACGCCGGGGCCAGAATCATAGTGATTTTAGCCAGTCGTTGACCGAGGCAAGGTTCCCTGCCTCGAAGGGCAGTTCGATGTTGCGTTTTTCGATCTCCTGACGCAGCAAGAACTCCCGTTCCAGCTCGGTGTTGACCAGCGTCAGGTGGTGGGAGAAAGACGCAAGCTCATCGGCATTCATCGAAAACTCAAGGGCTGCCAGCTCTTTCAGGTAGCGATCCAGTTCGACGTTTACTTTCTCGTAATAGGCTACCCCGCGCTGGAACTTATCCTGGAAACGGTCCAGAAACGCCCAGACGCTTTTCATCATGCTGCTATGCTCCAGAAAATAGTGCATCACCAGCGTGAGCAGGCCGGTCGCCAGCGCGCCGCAAAATGCTGCCAGCTCCGGGCCGAAGGGGAAGGCGAAGAGAGTTGAAAGATGTTCATTGATAACGACGCCCGCAGCAACTGCCACGCCAGCGGAAATGATTTTACTGACGGCTTTCATCAGCTCACCTGGCGCCAGGTTTTGCGGGTTAAAGACCATCACTTTCCACGCCTGCACCAGGTTATTCCACATCTCACGGATCAACCTCACCGCCATTTTTTGCGTAGTGAAGACGATATTCATCAGCGTGGTAGTCACGGTAGAGAGTACGCCGCCGATAGCCCCCTCTTTAAAGGCGATAAGGAATTCGCTGAACCTGACACGGATACGCTCCCATACGGCGCGAAGTGCCTCGCCAAGATCGCCCGCAAAATCGCTGGCCTGGAAGCGCTCGCGATGGCGTTGGTAAATGGCCGGAATGCGGTCGCGAAATTCGAACCACACCTCTGCCAGCACCAGGCCAAGCATCTGGCGAGTGCCCATTTTGAAGCCGTTAGCCAGGGATGCCTGTGAAATATTCAGGGCAAATTTACTGCTGGTGTAGTACGCCTGGTTTAACGTGGCATTGTAGCGAGCGCGGGCCTTCTCATCCGCCTCGCGCATCTTATCAAAATCGGCGCTGGCTTTATTTTCCAGCTTTTTCAGGCGCTTTTGTTCCTGCTCCGTAAGCGCCGGTTTGCTTTTCAGTTCGGCAATCTCGGTTGTCGTCGCCTGATATTGCTCCTGTAACACCTTAATGAACTCGCTCATCGGTTTGGCTTTTTTGGCTTTGTTGAGCGATTCGTTGGTGAAGGTCAGGTTGCTGGCATCATTCGCAAGGTCAGCGCCGTCCATCTCCGATAAAATGCGTCCGGCATCGTGGTGAATTTCATTGGCCGCAATGATGTGGTCAAGGTTAGTTACTCCATCGGCGGCGAAGGTTGCGCCGGTATAGCTGTCTTGTAGATCTCCCGCCTGGCGCTGTTTTTTGCCCTCGCGGTTGGTATCTATGTAGTTTTTATGATGATGATAGAGGGTGGAGTTATAGGCTTCGCGTTGTTCATAGCGCTGGCGCTCTGCTTCGGTGCCATAAATGTTTTGCCGGACATTATGGAGAGTATTTACATCGCCACCGGTTTTGTCTTCAAAGAGTAAAAAATCGAGTCCGAAAGAGGTGGTCAGGCTTTTCACGACCGTGGTGTGTAACTCTGATCCCCAGTCGAAGGTTGTTGTGCTCATGATAACGTTCCCTGAATAAGTTCGCCGGGCGGAGCCCGGCAGTAAGTTAGGCTTTCGCTAAAAAGCGAACATACTCCTGGTCTGAGGTTTCCAGGGCCTTATCCAGCGCCTGTTTGTTCAACACGTTGATGCCGTTTTCATCCACTTCCAGCTCAATAACGCCCTCGTCATTGATAACCGCCTCGTTCTGGGCGTTGGTCACCGGTTTGAACAGTGGGGTGGTGATGACATCGGTCATGATGGCGGCGAGCATGTACCCGTTTTGAATCGCCCGCAGGACGGATTCCGGTTCATTAATCTCTTTCTGACCTGCCGTGATTTTTTGATGGGTTGCTTTCAGGATGTCAAAATAGTCAGCGAAGGTGTCGTGCATGCGTACCAACGCGTGGTAAATGTTATCGACGTAGTGGTTCACATTTGCCAGATGCGCTTCGGCCTGATCCATCTGCGTGATGGCCTTGCGCACCTTACGCGCCATCTCCTGGGCATTTTCCAGCGCCTTCTCAGCATGATTGTTGTAGGCCCAGCCCATAATAGCTATCAGCGGGGCTACTACAGCGCCTCCCAGCACCATTGCACCGCCGGCCATTCCCCAGCCGCCAGCCGCCAGCGATCCGCCACCGATCGCAGCCATCGTGGCATTATAGGCAGCGGCGCCAGAGAGGGCGGCAATCGGCGTTCCGGTAGAGGCCGCCGCAAATGCCATCACCCCGCTGTAGACGGCAAACCCCGCTGCGGCACCAGAAGTACCTGCCCCAATGACAGTACCCAAAAACTCCGTCGCGGAAATAGAGAGTTTTTCAATCTGATTCAGACGATGCTGGGGAACCTGTACATTCAGATCTGTTTGTCCCTCTCTGGCCATTTTCTCTAACAACGCTTTAGCGATGGTATTGAATTCCTTAAATTCAGTACCAATTTGCAGTTCTTTCTCGCCCAGGCGTTCAAGCTTCTGTGAAGAGAGAGTATTAGCCGCCTCGAAAGTCTCCTTACGATTATCAAACCGTTCCTGTGCGCCATCGAAAATATCGTTAGCTTCGGATTTTTTTTGGTAGCCGTCGTACGCTTTTTTCCCGCCAAAGGCGGTCGCCGCTGCCGCAACGCCCAGAATGATAAAAGGTAATGCCATCTGTATTTCTCCGTTGTGTGTCGTCTGTAATGCAACGTCCGTCTTAATCCACAGACTCAGGGGTCGCTGCCAGGTAATCATGTAAAGTTTTTAAGAACGTGGCCTTCAGCCATGCCGGTTCCAGCACCTCGATGTTAGGCAGCCAGTAGAAGAGCAGCGGCAGGATCTGATTTTCATGTGCGGCATGGCAGCGCAGGGTGATGCCGTTTTTATCTTCCGCCAGAATTTCCTGGCCGGGCAGCAGATTGCGGCGTTTAAAATAGTGCGCAATAGTGGCGGGAATAAGCACATCCACTTCGAATGTCTCTTCGCTGACCCACGGGTCGGGATTTTTTTCCAGCAATTCGAGGGTGTCATTATCTGGCGAGAAGGTTTCGCTGCGAATATCCAGCCACTGAATAAGGCTTAAAGAAAACGATTTCAATCTGCCATCTTCGGTGGCTTGTAAATACCATATATTTTTTTTGTTAATTATTTTATAAGGGTTAACCTGGCGCGATTTTCCTTTATAGAGGATCTGGCAAATCTGCTGGCCCTTAATCGCCTTCTCAAAGGCCGCAAGCTGCGCGTGAATATCCCATTTTTCTTTCCGCTCGGCCTCGTTGCCGAGGATCATAATATGGTTTTCCTCCACCCGTGACTCCAGTTTCTGCCAGAATTCACGCCCTTTATCAGGAAAATAGTCATCCACATTCAGGAAGTTAGCAATGACGTGATGCAGCCCCGGTCCGGTGTGTCCTTGCGGGGAATGAATAAGCCGGTACAGCCCGTTTCCGGTGTACTCCACAATTGGCGAGAGTGCATTCAGATCGCGATAGACGGTGCGCTCAGTAATATTAAATTTATGCATCAATGCCTGGCGGTTAACCACGCCGTGTAAATGAAGCTCCAGCAGAATATCTACCAACCTTTCAGCCGAGCGACTCCTGGTCGGAATTGTCATATAGCTTTCCCGTGATTTAAAACATTGCTGTGAATTACGCCGGTGCGTGCTGACAAAATATGTCAGTGCAAAAAGCGGCGTGAAAATTTGTCTTAGGTTATAACGGCCAGATTAGGGGTAAACATTAGTTATTTTTACAACGAGGGGATAAAAGCGAGGGGCAGATCGGATCCGCCGGGGCAATCTCCCCGGCGTAGGGGTGAATTAGCGTTCGAGTTCGGAATCGGTAATGGAACCCGGCAGGGGGAGTTCGGTCGGAACGTTAAGCCAGTCGGACTTACCGTAAAACACGGCGTTGATCTGCGTGTTGTAGAGCAGGTGGGTACGAAAACGCTGGAACAGCTGCTTGTCAGGCGCGAAATCCGCTCGCCAGAACTGGTTCAACGGCCCCTGCCAGGTTAAGCCTTCGATGTCGTACAGCGCTTTGCCCATCACCTTGAGCGGCTTGTTGTGGATAAGCGCCGACAGCCCTGCAGTGCTGTTAACGGTGATCACACCCCGGGTGTGGGTCAGCAGGGCGGGCAGGGAGAGATCGTGGATATAGATCACCCGGTCAGCCGTAATGCCGTACTTCTCGCACAGCGTATTAATCAGCACGCCATAATAGCGATGACCGCGATCCATAGGGTGGTGCTTGAACACCAGATGGCGTTCTTTTGGCGCATGGCGGGCGAACGAGCGGATCACGGTTTCGATATAGTCACGCACGTCTTTATACGGGCTGTGATGAATGATCTGGCTGTCGTTGTAGACCTGCAAAATCGCCAGGTAGTAAGCGTTGTCCAGCGTTTCGGTGATATGCCGCAGCATGTGGCGCTCCTTCCAGCGATACCACAGCTTACGGCGGCCGGCACGGAACCAGCAGCGCATCTCATACCACGGGGAGAACGACTTGTGGTGGCGGTAGCCGCGATAGCGATGGCGACCAAACCAGCCCGCCGCGTAGTAGAGCATGGCGTGGGCGGCACGGTTAAAGGCGCTGGGCTTCCACGGCGTCGGGGTTTTCAGCTCCGGCAGCGGCTGCTCGCGATAATATTTCGCATCGATGGGCATTGAGGAGAAGGCGTTCACGCCCCCTTTTTCCAGGGTGATATAAAATGGCCGGAAATACCCCTCCTCAAAGGCGAGAAAGTCGATGGCTTTGCCGCGCGCCCACTTCTTCGCTTCGACATGCATCGGGCGGCAATCCCCGAAGCAGACGATGGTGTCGAAGGGGTAGGTTTTATGCAGGTCGCGCAGCCAGAAGGCAAAATTTTTCACCGGGCCGGTGTAGTGCAGCGACGTCTCTTTCGCCGCATACCAGGCGTCTCCGGCGTTAAAGCAGACCTGCTTTACTTCGCGGTGGCTGTGCTGCAGCCAGGTCGCCAGACGTGAAAAGCAGGGGCCCATCGGTCCTTGTAGTAAAAGATATCGACGGCCATTTAGCAGGTGGCGGATAGCTTGCTCTTCCATTATTTTTCCCAGATCGGTCCGTTGATGAAGAGTGAGTAACGGCTTGATGACCGCTTTTCTTTAATAAATCAGGATAAATAGTTTGCTAGCGAAGTGTCTGAACGAGATAGCTCAGTTTGAGCTGCCAGCGCTGCCAGCGGCTGGCTTTTTGCGATAAGGAGTGACCCTGCGCGGCCAGCTGGCGGATCAACTGCTCCGGGCTCATCCACAGCCCGCTCTGCCAGTCGATATAGCGCGGGTAGGCCACCAGCGTCAGATAGACCAGCGCCGCCAGCGAAAGAGGGCGCTGACGACGCGGGGCGGGATGCCTGTCTTCGGTGAGCCCCCAGCCGCTGTAGAACGGCTGGCCCCAGGTGGTGACCTTTACCCCCTGCACCAGTGCTTCAAAGCCGCTCAGCGAGGTCATGGTGTGCAGCTCATCCACATGGGGATAGAGACTGGTGAGGCCCAGATCCAGCACCTGGCTGTCGACGCAGCTTGCCAGACATTCGGCAGAGATAGCCCCGGCCCGGTTGCCCGCCACCACGTCCGGGTGCGGTTTAAACAGGATATGCGCCTCTGGTCTGGCGTCACGTACCGCCCACAGCAGCGCTTCGTTGCTGCGGATGACCGGGCTGCCGGTGAGGATCGAGGCATCGCCATCCACCTGGCCCACCACCAGCACCAGAGAACGGCCATCACCGGGTGGGGTGAAGGGCTGTACGGTGCCGACGTTATATTTGCTCACCCCGTGCTGGCGGAGCAGATCCACCAGCGTCTCACCGCGAGCCAGCTCCTGGTCGGTAAGCTCATGCTGATTTAGCAACTGCTCCAGCCCGCTTGGACGGCGACTGTCGAAGTAGATCCCCACCGGGTCGATGGAGAGCGACGAAGGGCGGCACAGATTCGAGCCCAGCCCCCGGGAGCGGATAAAACCATCTTCCACCCGGATGGCGCTTTTGAGTTCAGGATGACGGCTGCCCCACACCAGCACCTGTTCGTCGGCGGCCAGCGTTTCAGGCAGTTTGCGCACAAAGCGCAGCTCTTCGGCCAGCGGCTGGCAGAAGGCGCGCATAAAGGCGCGCTTCCACAGCGAGAAGCCCACCATATAGAGACGGCGATAGCGCGGGGCGGGATTCTGCTGACCGGCAATAATGTCGAGTACCTGCTCCACTTCGCAGCGCTGGCCCAGGATCGGGTCCAGATAGCGCGGGTAGAGGATCAGCGCCGCCGCCACCAGCTGGGGCAGGGCGATCGGCCCCTGGCGACGCGGGCAGGTTTTGCTGTCGTGGGTCAGCCCCCAGCCCGCATAAAACGGCATGCCGAAGCAGTAGACCGTTTTCCCGAGCAGCAGCGCTTCAAAGCCCATCTGGGAGGAGACGGTATAAACCGCCTCTACGCTGTTCAGCAGGGCATGGGGATGGCAGTGTTCGGCCACCACCTCCACATCGTCCAGCGCCAGCCGCGCCAGCACGCCGCTTTTTTTACCCAGCCGGGTATCCGGGTGGGTGCGCAGCAGCAGGCGGGCATCGGGGTGATTACGTCGGGCCGCCGCCACCATTGCGACAAAATCGTCTTCGCTTGCCAGCGCACCAGGAATGGAGAGATCCCCCGCCACCTGGTCAATCAGCAGCACTTTCGGGCGCGGGTCGTTATGCAGACGGGCCGCCAGCGTATCCGGCAGGCCGCTGCCTGCGGCATAGCAGTTGTACTTGGTGATGCCAAGACGCAGCAGTTCAGCTGTGAGCGCTTCGGCACGCGCCAGCATGCTGTCATCGCAGGGAGTCGCGATCAGCTCTTCAAGGCGGCTCGGCTGGCGGGCATCGTAGTAAATTCCCACAGGATCGGCGATCAGGGAGACGGCTTTGCCCCCCCTGGCGGGATGGCCAATATACCCGATAAAGCCATCCTCAAGCTGCCAGTACGGCAGGCCTAGATCGTGGGCTTTTTGTCTGATTTGGCGGGTATTGGTTTTTTGGCCCCAGCCGACCAGGACATCGTCTTGCGCCAGTGCTGTGTTGGTTTTAAAGGCGTGTAACGGGTGGCCCAGCATCGGCTCAAGCTGCGCTTTTCGCGCCAGGATCCCGGCTGAACCTGTATAGAATGTCATGTGCGCTCTGTGCATCAGAAAACGCCCCGCGTCACTGCAGGGCGTGGGACTCAGAAGTACTCTGCGTCAGGGAAGGATTTGGCAACGCTGTCTTTGGCGGAGGTGAGGATCTCGCTGTCGATTTCTGGCCAGGTAATACCAATGGTCTCATCGTTCCAGCGGATGCCGCGGTCGCTCTCCGGCGCGTAGTAGTTGGTGGTTTTATACAGGAACTCTGCGGAGTCGCTCAGGGTCATAAAGCCGTGGGCGAAACCTTCCGGGATCCACAGCTGGCGCTTGTTCTCGCCAGACAGATGCACACCCACCCACTGACCGAAGGTCGGGGAGCTTTTACGGATATCCACCGCCACGTCGAAGACTTCACCCGCCACGCAACGCACCAGTTTGCCCTGCGCATGTGGCGCCAGCTGGTAGTGCAGGCCACGCAGAACGCCTTTTGAGGATTTAGAGTGGTTGTCCTGCACGAAGTTGACGCTGCGGCCAATGGCAGCTTCGAACTGCTGGTGGTTAAAGCTTTCGAAGAAAAAGCCACGGTCATCGCCAAACACTTTTGGCTCAAAGATAAAGACGTCGGGGATTGCGGTCTGAATTACGTTCATGATTACGGCCTGATTGATAAATGGGGCATGACGCCCCAGGTGTTAATGGTGACTACTTGAGCATTTTCAGCAGATATTGCCCGTAAGCATTCTTCGCCAGCGGTGCAGCTAACTTGCGCACCTGGTCGGCATCGATAAACTTCAGACGGTAGGCAATCTCTTCAGGACAGGCCACTTTCAGCCCCTGACGGGTTTCAATGGTCTGAATGAAGTTGCTGGCCTCAATCAGGCTCTCGTGGGTGCCGGTATCAAGCCAGGCATAACCACGACCCATCATGGCGACCGACAGATCGCCCTGCTCAAGGTAGATACGGTTCACGTCAGTGATTTCCAGCTCGCCGCGCGGGGATGGTTTCAGGCTTTTGGCAATCTCAACCACGCGGTTGTCATAGAAGTAGAGACCCGTTACCGCATAGTTGCTTTTCGGTTCCAGCGGTTTCTCTTCCAGAGAGATGGCGGTGCCCTCATGGTCGAACTCCACCACGCCATAACGCTCAGGATCGTGTACATGATAGGCAAAGACGGTAGCGCCCGCAGGTTTGGCGGCGGCGGCTTCCAGCTGTTTTTGCAGGTCGTGGCCGTAGAAGATGTTGTCGCCCAGCACCAGCGCACAGTCGTCGCCGCCGATAAACTCTTCGCCGAGGATAAAGGCCTGCGCCAGGCCGTCCGGGCTTGGCTGCACTTTGTACTGCAGGTTCAGGCCCCACTGGCTGCCGTCGCCCAGCAGCTGCTCAAAGCGCGGTGTATCCTGCGGGGTGCTGATGATCAGGATGTCGCGGATACCGGCCAGCATCAGGGTGCTCAGCGGGTAGTAGATCATCGGCTTGTCGTAGATTGGCAGCAGCTGTTTGCTCACCGCCATGGTGACCGGATAGAGGCGAGTCCCTGACCCACCGGCCAGAATAATACCTTTACGCTTGTTCATAATCCTTCATTTCTTCTGTTTTGCTCGGGAGGGCGGCGAACCGCCATCCGGCATCTGTTTGATTGCTGTAGAGGGAGCTAAACGAGCCGCTCCCTGACAAAGGTCCGTGTCGATAAAACAAGGCATGCATAGCATACCCTGTTGCATTTACTTTCCAAGAATTTCGGCAAGCATGCGATCGACGCCGAGGGTCCAGTCCGGCAGCGTCAGCCCGAAGGTGCGCTGGAACTTGCTGGTATCGAGGCGTGAGTTATGCGGACGTTTTGCCGGCGTCGGAAACGCGCTGGTCGGCACTGCGTTCACCTGGGTGACCGCCAGCTCAACGCCTGCCGCCCGTGCAGTCGCGAAGACCCGCTGGGCATACTCGAACCAGGTGGTGGTGCCGGAGGCGATCAGGTGATAAAGGCCGGCGACCTCCGGCTTATCCTGGGCGATACGGATCGCATGCGCCGTGCAGTCAGCCAGCAGCTCTGCCCCGGTCGGCGCGCCAAACTGATCGTTGATCACCGACATTTCGCTGCGCTCTTTGCCAAAGCGCAGCATGGTTTTGGCGAAGTTAGCGCCACGGGCGGCATAGACCCAGCTGGTGCGGAACACCAGATGACGGGAGCAGAGCGCAGCAGCCTGCTCGCCCGCCAGCTTGGTTTCACCGTAGACGTTCAGCGGTGCAGTCTGGTCTGTCTCGACCCAGGGTTTTTCACCGCTGCCATCGAAGACGTAGTCGGTGGAGTAGTGCACCAGCCAGGCGCCCAGCGCCTCGGCTTCTTCAGCGATGGCGGCTACGCTTGTGGCGTTGAGCAGCTCGGCAAAGTCGCGCTCGCTCTCGGCTTTATCCACCGCGGTATGGGCGGCGGCATTGACGATCACGTCCGGCTTCAGCAGACGCACGGTCTCAGCCACGCCTTCAGGGTTACTGAAGTCGCCGCAGTAGTCGGTGGAGTCAAAATCCACCGCGGTGATGCGACCCAGCGGCAACAGCGCGCGCTGCAGCTCCCAGCCCACCTGGCCATTTTTGCCGAACAGCAGAATATGCATCAGTTACGCTCCTGATAGTTCTTCGCGATCCAGTCCTGATAACTGCCGCTTTTCACGTTGTTGACCCACTGCTGGTTATCCAGATACCACTGCACGGTTTTGCGGATACCGGACTCGAAAGTTTCCTGCGGCTGCCAGTTCAGCTCATGGCTCATTTTGCTGGCATCGATGGCGTAGCGACGGTCGTGGCCCGGGCGGTCAGTCACGTAGGTGATCTGGTCGCGGTAGGAACCGGTTTTCGGCACCATCTCGTCGAGCAGGCCGCAGATGGTGTGGACCACCTCCAGGTTCTGCTTCTCGTTATGGCCGCCGATATTGTAAGTCTCGCCCACCACGCCGGTAGTGACCACGGTGTAGAGCGCACGGGCGTGATCTTCCACATACAGCCAGTCGCGGATCTGATCGCCTTTGCCGTAGATGGGCAGCGCTTTGCCATCCAGCGCATTGAGGATCACCAGCGGGATCAGCTTCTCAGGGAAGTGATACGGGCCGTAGTTGTTGGAGCAGTTGGTGACGATGGTCGGTAGACCATAGGTACGACGCCACGCGCGCACCAGGTGATCGCTGGAGGCTTTCGACGCTGAGTACGGGCTGCTTGGCGCGTACGGCGTGGTCTCGGTAAAGAGCGGCAGCTCACTACCCGCACTCACTTCATCCGGGTGCGGCAGGTCGCCATACACTTCGTCGGTGGAGATGTGGTGGAAACGGAACGCCTGCTTGCGGGTTTCATCCAGCTCGCTCCAGTAAGCGCGAGCCGCTTCCAGCAGCGTGTAAGTGCCAACGATATTGGTTTCGATAAAATCAGCCGGGCCGGTAATGGAGCGATCCACGTGGCTCTCGGCGGCCAGATGCATCACCGCATCCGGTTTATGGGTGGCAAAGACCCGATCCAGCTCTGCACGATTGCAGATATCCACCTGTTCGAAGGCGTAACGGTCGCTCGCTGCAACCTCGGCCAGCGATTCCAGATTGCCCGCGTAGGTAAGCTTATCAAGGTTGATCACCGCATCCTGCGTATCCCGGATGATATGGCGAACAACAGCAGAACCGATAAAACCGGCTCCACCGGTTACAAGGATTTTCATAAGCGATTTTTACTTTTCTATTGAATGAAATGGTCACCAGAACACAATCTCTGCTATCCGTTCAGACCGTGTTTTAGCGGCAGGCAGTCTGAAATACAACGCCTGTTACAGGGTGGAAATCATTATTTCCCTTGCCGTCCCGTTTTTAACTGATTAACGAGTACGAGTATTCCTTCGCATTTTTCGCCAGCGTCTGACGTTTTTGCCCGGAATTCACCAGCAGTGCCAGGGTATCGATCCACTTCTGTGGATCGTTATTCAGCAGCACGCCATTGATATTTTGCTCTATAAAGTCACTGTAGGGCGCGCAGTTGCTGTAAACCCCCACTGCGCCCATGCGAACGAAATCATAAAATTTTACCGGCCCGCGCGCCATATTAAATTCTGACGCCAGTAACGGCGCCAGACCAATATCGATTCGGTGATGCTGGGTGTAATCCAGATAGTTCTGCCAGCTCATGGGATGCAGTACCGTCACGCGCGGCAGATCGCGATAGAGCTTATAGATTTCGTGTTCGCCAAAGATTTCGAAGCTGGCCTGCGGGCACTGGGCCAGCACCCCGTCCATCACCTCACGCAGCCAGTACTTTTCGGCCTGGTGCGAGCTGGAGCCGTGGTAAGCAATTTTTACCGGTTGCTTAACGGCCAGCAGCGGCGGCGTGGGCTGCGCGGGCACCACATCGGGGTTGAGGTGGGCATATTTACTGGCCAGGTAGGGCGTCGACACCCAGATACTGTCGCAGTGCGAGGTGATCCAGCGATGCTGGGCCGCAGAACGACGAATGATCTTCGTCCGGTAGGCTTTGGGTAGCGCCCCTAACGCGGACGGGTCAAACAGATCGTCATCCATGAAGTAGACCACCTGGGAGAGATCGTCGATGTTGCGCGCAATTTCGCGCTGCCACTCGGCGGAGATAAAGCGGATAACCACAATGGCCGCCCCTTTATCCACGTCGATAGTGGGCGTGGTTAAGGTATCCACCAGCTGACAGACCGCGCCGGGAAAGCGACGCCGGATGGCCGCTTCAAAATAGGCCAGCGTCGGTGAATTCCCTTCATGCAGAATCAACAGAGAGCGGCACGCCCAGTTGTCAGCAGGCGTCTCGCTGCTTTGCTTATTCAACTTCAGATACGGTTTAAAGAGTGCCTTTCTGATCAGTTCGTCCATGGCAGCACCACATTAGGAGCATGACTTAATGAGAAATCGGGTCGGTCATAGCTCAGGTTGGGATTGTATGCGGGATCGTGTGTGAGCCGCTGCGCCCAGCGTTTTTTCATATAGCGCAGCTCACCCTGGGAGCGCGCCAGCTGTTCTGGCGTGACATCTTTGCCGCGGGAGACCGACTCGTGGTGATACAGCTCGGCAAAGGGCGTCCAGACGATACGCCAGCCAGCCTCGCCGACCCGCAGACAGTAATCCACATCGTTAAAGGCCACCGGCAGGTTAACTTCATCTAAGCCGTTAAGGGACAAAAAGAGCTGGCGATGGGTGAGCAGACAGGCCGCCGTTACGGCGGAGAGCTCCTGGGCGCTCACCGCCCTGCGCTGGTAGCCGGGTTCATCGGCGGCCAGCCCACTGTGAAAATGGTCGGCGCAGCCACCCGGCCCGACGGCATCGCCCGCATGCTGGACCCGGCCATCGCCGTAGAAGAGCCTTGCCCCCACGATGCCGACGCCCGGGCGCAGCAGGTGGGAGACCATCTCATCCAGCCACTGCGGGTTAATCACCTCGGTGTCGTTATTAAGCAGGCAGATAAGCTCGCCCGTGGCCTCGCGCACCCCCGCATTGTTGATCGCAGAGTAGTTAAACGGATGATTCCAGGCGATAACCCGCACCCCGTACTCCCGGGTAATGTAGCCAAAATAAGCCAGCGTGTCGGGATCGTCGCTCTGGTTATCCATCACCATGATTTCAATGTTCGGGTAACGGGTGTGCTGCACCAGGCTTTCGATACACGGCCTGAGATGCGCCAGACCGTTGCGGGTGGGGATGATCACCGACACCCGGGGAAGCTGTTCCGGCAGCGGCCAGCGCCAGCGGCAGATGCCGTGCGGAGCTGACTCCAGCGTTACCCCGACGGGTAAATCTTGCAGCTGGTTTGCCAGGGTTTCGTAGCCATCCTGCTGCACAAGCGCGTCCGGGTCGTGCATCAGCAGGGCGGGGATATGCGCGATATCTTTGGGCGCGAGCTGCCGGGCCAGCTGCAACCAGCCGCGGTAGTTTTCACCCCCGTCCTGCGGGATGGCGAAGGTACCCTGTTCCCGCCAGAGGCCACTCCAGCCGATATAGTTCTGGCTGTGCAGCAGGGTTTCGTTCCAGTCCGGTTTGAAGTCCGGCGAGTGGCGTTTTCCTTTTTCATCCAGCAGATCGTGATCGCCGTAGATCCATTTTGCCTCTGGCGTCTGGCGCAGCTGGTGCGCCAGCCACACTAATGCGGCCGGAGCGAGTTCCGCCCCAACCGGAATGGCCCACTGCCATTCTCCCTCTGGCCTGACACTGTCAGAGGGGTGCTCCAGCACTGTGATATGCGTGGCCGGGTAACAGAGCGCCGCGATGCTGTCGAGCGTGCGCTGGCGTGATGCCTCATCGCCGCCGTTCACCAGATGCAGGCAGACGCGGGGCAGGTTGCCCCAGCGGGCCAGCAGGCGATCGATCAGACGGCGTTCACCGGGCTGCACGATATCGAAATTAGCCAGCCAGTGCTCATAGGCGTGCAGTGGCCTGTCGTCGCGGATTTTGCCCACCAGGTCGTAAGCCTGCTGTAAATCGGTAAACCACAGATGCCAGGACAGCCCCAGACGCTTGCGCTTTTGTGCATTCAGGCGCTGATAAAAAGGCCACACCCGGCGCAGACGGCGCCAGAGGCTGTTTGCTGCCGACACCTGGGCAAAACGGGCAATGTTAAGCTCACATTCCGCCCCTTCGCTGCTGGCGAGCAGCCCTACCTGAGTGGCGCCCACCGGCAACCAGACTAGCTCCTGTAGGGTACCGCGGCGGGTGATGGGCAGGATCTGCTCATGCCAGATGCCCTGACACTGCCAGCGCAGGCGGGTTTCACCCCGCGGCTGACGGGCACGCAGGGTGCCCTGGATCAGGAACCAGCCCGCACGGGATAAAGAAGAATCTGGCAGCGCCAGAGGGTGCCAATGGTAATCGCTTTGCATGAGTGGATTCACTACCCGGAAGCGGGTGAAGCCCGCTTCTGACTCCTGTCGAAATAAAAAACGTAGATTAGCCGATTAACTTTTTGACGCGGGTCGCCAGCCAGGAGTCGCTTTTCTGTGGACTCTCTTCTGCTGGCAAGGCATCCAGCTGCGCCTGTATTGCTGCCATTTCTGCTTTGACTTTAGGGGCCAGAGCCGCCGCCAGCAGGCAGGTTTCGTCGTTGCGATCGTGGGCTTTGAAATAGGCTTTGTGTTTTACACGGTTAGCCGAGGCTGCACTGCCGCGCAGGTGTTTACCGAGTAAAAACTCTTCCAGAGATTTAACCGCGTAATGGTTGACTCGTACACCGTTCCAGACCACTTCGGCACTGACGCCTGGACCATGTTTTGGGTGTAAAACCATGTCATTGCCCAGCGCATCGATATAGCGACCGTAGCGGAGGTCGGCAAAATGTGGGTTATGAAAATGGTTAACGCGCTCGGGTTTCACCACGCTTTTCACGTTGTGGTGGACGTTAAATTTAATCGGCGCGCGATGAGTAAAACGCTCCGTTACCAGGCCGTCTTCAGCAAAGAGCTCGCCACTGGAACCAAAAATGGCCCAGTTAAGCGCAATGGCGCTGACGCTTTCGTCATTAAAATGTGATGCGAAGAAATCAACCAGATTTACATCAGGCGATAAGGGCAATAAAAATTCATCGGCATCGATAAAGGCAAGCAGATCGATATCTGAACTGCAACTACGCAAAATTCGTTCGTAAGCAGGTAACTGCGGTTTTTGATTTCCGATGGTTGGAAAGTCAATAACGGTTACGACCTTCAACTTCGCTAAGCCTTCCAGGAGATCGCGAGAACCATCATTACTGCCATTGTCCGCAATAATAAAACCTGTTATTCCCAGAACTCGATGATAGGCAATCCACTCAAGCAGAGCACCTGATTCATTTTTTATAATTGCACCAATAAATATATTCAACGTGGCATCTCTAAAAGAGCGGTGAAGGGCAACGCAAAGCACAAAAATTTACGCTTGATTTTTTGAGTAGTAAAAAATTAATTCCTACATCTCAAAAACAACTATCTCATAACTATTTAATGCATGAATAAATACGGTTGCCCTTAACACGTGCAGTAAGAAAACCTAACAACTGTTAATTAGCGCAGTTGTTATTATACATTAGTGTATAAACTCAAAATCATTGCCCTCAACAATTTTTATTCTGAAATCTCCATATTGCTTCAGCAAGTTTAAAATCATCAGGCCAATCAATATCCAATGATTTCATTTTTTCTTGAATATAAACGAATGGCTTTTGACCGATTCGATCAGAAAAATTTTTATAATTACTAATGCTAGACAGAAATGCTCCGCTATCTATTTCATATAGAGGAGTGATAGTTTGGGTCATTGGCCACTTAAGTTCATCTCTACTATAACTTATAGGCTTTTCTTCATCCCAGATAAAACCCTGCAGTTTATGTGCAGTCATTAATGAATCATAGCCATTTTTGATGTTTAAAAAATATGCATCGATTATTCTTTGATAGTCATTTTCAGTAATAAATGGAGAAGTTACATGCGTCCACAGTATGTGTTCATCAGCGATAATGGAAGGCACATACTTAATCAGTTCATCTGTTGTGGTAGTACTACTTCCCAAATAATCCGGTCGTTCGTCTATGATTACTCTTGAGTCTTGATCTTTACTTGCAATTTCTAAGACTCTTTCGTCATTAGATGAAATAACAATAGAATTTATTAAATTACATTTTTTTAGCTGATCCAGTTTTATGGTTAACAAACCACCCTTAATATCAGCAAAGTCTTTAATGTTTTTATCTGAAATCCTTTGACTACCTTTACGACAAGGCAAAAATGCTGTAATCATTTTACCTCACTCCATGAATTAACTACATTATAGCCATTGTTCGTAGCGAGCATTATTAGAGTATCCTTTACATTCGAATAGGGCGTGTATGCAATGAAATCAATACCATTTTTTTTTGCTGCTTCAAAATCAGAAATGGCATCACCAAACATTATCGCCTTTTTTGAATGCTCCTTATCTAATATTTTGAAAATTATATTGCTTTTGGTTTCAGGAGATCCATAAATGCTTGAAAATAAATGCTCTAGCCCTCTTTCTTTAAAGGCTCTTATTAGTCCGAATTCTTCTGAACCGCTTGCTATATACTTCTTGCCTTTTAACGAGGTGATTAGCTCAATAAAACCAGGTGTTATTTTTGCTTCTAAATATAAATTATGACACTGATCGGAAAATTTATTTAAAATCTTGGGTCTAATATTGTCTTTTTGGTCTGGTTCAATATTCAAAAACTTATCAAGAAAAATTTCTACATGATGAAAGCGGGACAGGCCAAAGTTATTTTTGAAGTAATCAATACACTTTTCAATAAGTGTTGCTTCGAACCCTAGATCACGCAAGGCTTCTTCCATTGCCTCTATTTTTAGCTTGTTCGAGTCAAGAATTACGCCATCGCAATCAAAAATATATACATCATAATTATGAATGGATTGCATAAATAGAACCTTGAGTTACTGGATATTCGGTTGGGGTAAGTGAGACCAGTTCAGTAGAATCGTTAAGTTGCTTATACTGTCCAATAATTTCCAGCATTTCTTGCTGGCGGGTATCACCTTTTTCATAACCATCAAACCCAATAAGCTTAATTGAATTAGGGTTAGCTATTGCTAATATCCCAAAAACATAAGCACTAGTTAAGTCATACGGGGAATTAACAACATGCTTATCGACAGAAAATGTTTCTGAATTAATGTTGAAGCCAATATCGATGATATCCAAATGTTCGATGGATAACATTTCGGTAGTATTGAAGCGATGTTTTGGCAATATTACCGGCTTGCTTAATGATTTATATTTTTCAAATTCTGACAGGAATTTAACGTTATGAGAAAGAACGATATAATCTATATTAGATTCGTCAATGTATTTACTTAGGTTTACGGAAAGCACAATGGGTTTTTTAGTTTTGATATACAGCTCAATGGATTTTTTATAACGAGAACAAGAGTTGCCATTAGCAATAACTAATACTTCCTTTCCATTGAATTTATTTGCAAATTCGCTGGTACCTGTTGGCTTATCAGAGTTTGTGTTAAAGTTAAGGGCGGATTCAAGTACAGAACCATTATAAGACATTGTCCCTTCAAGATTGCTTAAATAATTAATTGCTCCTACAATCTCATCTGTACCATAATGGTTGTTAGATAATAGATTTTGTATATATGTTGGATGCACATCATTCTGAGCCCCAAGGAAATAAAGTAAATTAGTTCCCCAACCGTATTCCCTCTGCATTGCTTCAAAATGACGGATAACAAGATCATAAATTGGCGAAGGGTCATATTTATTTGTTTCACGATCTAAAATTGCTAATAAATTTTCAGTTGGAGTATTACCTGCGCCACGTCCCATACCAGTGATGGTTGTATCAAGCCATGAAACATCATTTTTCATAGCAGAGAGGGTGTTATCCAAGCCTTTACCCATATTATTATGAGTGTGAATACCAATTGGGCCATTCCATTCTTTACGAAGAGCAATAAGAATTCTCTCGACTTCGGCGCTATCCATATTCCCTAGAGAATCAGCAAAATAGAGAACGTCTAATACTCCCCATTCTTTTGCTTGTTTAGCTTTATTAGCAATTACATCAGCAGCTTTTCCGCCAGCCTGCATAAGGTTATAACCGACTATATAGCCCATCTCTTTAAGTTTTTTAACAATCGGGCCGGAATATTCTACTTCATTAAAATGCGCAGCAACCCTAACTAACTTTACTTTACTATTTTTTGCCGGTACAAAGAGTTTTTCTACCGCATCTTCAATACTCATAGGAGCTTTAAGAATCGTTTTTGCATCGACCATAACGCCATAAGTTGGGCCTTCAGGAAGACTCAATGTATTAAGATGTTGTTCGGTTGTATAAGCATACGCCCCTAAAAAGCCTGCCTGCGGGAAGTTTCTCAAACCTAACTCAACATAATCAATTCGAGCATCTGAAGCAGCTTTTAAATATGCAGTGACAACTTCTTCTGAAAAATCCCAGTTATTATAGTAGCCGCCATCACGTAAAGTACAATCTAAGATAAACATACACAATTCCTTATAAAAGTCTGGTTTAAAGATTCTTTGTAATAGTTGATATCAAAATTATTAAGTGAAGATGTTTTTAATGAGTGCTGCAATACTGCAAACATAAATAAAAAACACGGAATATCATTTGTAATTTCGAAGATTAATTCAGAGGGTGTTAATTTTTTGAGAGGTGATAGTTCATAATGCACTTTCTCCTTCCAATTGGATTTTTGAACATATGAAATTATTTTAGTTTTCTCAGGCTCACTTTTTGACTCGGAATATACAATAATTCTCCTATCATCTTTCCTTTTTGTAAATAATGCATCATCTGCTCTTGAAAGCTGAGTATTTATATTTAGAGATACAATCCCTTTTGATAAGTAAAGATTTATAGTTCTAAAAAAGGTGCCATTCCCTGTCAAAACAGTAGGGCTCGAACAATATAATTCTCTATCTATTTCATATTTCATTTTCAAGCTGGATAATAAACTGTCAGTAACAGTTTCACCCATAAATATATTAAATAAGAAATTATACCCAAGGATTGATGGGTGTAAGCTTGAATCAATATATAAATATTCTAAATTTAGCTGATCAAGTTCACTCAAAGGAATTGTTATATCTCGATATTTATCTTGTACGCCTTTGTAATTCCAGAGTGGATGTGAATATTCTCCCTTATCTAAATATCTTCCTGATTTTTTATTAATGAACTCACGTAAATACAAATCCCAAAATAAAAGTTTTACTTTTGTGATTTTTGATATTTCATCAAGTGCATTTAGAGACTTTTCATAAAGTATAGAATCATTTATGTTATTGATGTTGTTTTTGATTATACCAAGGTTTCTTTTTTCTTTTTTAGTAAATAAACCGTTACCAAATCTAAAATCACCAACAAGGACATAGATTTCATCGTATTTGTGCTCTGCATCTTTAAGAAATGATAAAAGTTCAGTATCCCAAATAGGCAGCCCACCTACAGCATAAGTGTCAAAGAGCGGCAGTTGGTTAAGTACATTTTTGAAAAGATATCGCCAACGTACTATATGAGAAGGTCCAACTATGCATTTTCTGCTGTTATTGCTTTCTAGCATCTAATTTGTCCTTAACCGCCTTGAAAAGGCTGACTTTATTTTCTAATCCTCTAAATCTTATAAATAGAGGTGAAAAATCAACAGGCTTATTATTTCCATTGAAAGAACAAATTCTAGAAGCGGAAGGGATATTATTCTTTAGGCAGCGGGTAGATGCGACTAAACTTAATTTTCCTAATTCAAGTAGGGCCGTGCAATCTGAAAGTTGACCTAACAACCAATCATTTCTTGGATTATATATGTCGAGTAAAGCATTGCGCGAGAAAATAAATTGTGAAAGTAAAAGGTTCCCAGCCTGATCCCATTGTTCATTATCAATGTAAAGAAGTGATAAAAGAATCATTCCTTGAATTGAATTCCAATAGCATAGCGGGTTAAGATTTATTCTATAGTAGTTTAATTTAACTAAGTTAAGAAATTCCTCTGCTTCTTTTTTTCTATTAACCGCAATCAACAGCATAGACATTGTTGCAGCTGAGGATACAAACCATCTTATAGAATGTGGATTAGTGTCATCAATTTTAGTATCAAACTTTCTTTTAAGTTCAATTATGTTTTCAACTAAATATTTACGGTGCTCAATGTCATCTATAATTCTATAGGAAATAATGGTTAGCATTGAACCCAAATAAGGACAATCATGGGGCAGATGATTTATGTTATTTTTGATTAGGAAAAATAGTTCATCGTTCGTAAATTTACGGGCACCAGCATTAACAATGCTTTCTGTCATATAGAAATCGTTATAGTAACTATCTTTGCATAATTTATATTTTTCAAAATCAACAGGGGTGCCATTAACTGTAATTTCACTCTCAAATATATCGAAAGCTTTTATGGGGATTCTTATTTTGAATGAATCGTTGTCTGAAATTACTTCATGAGGAGAAGTTAATGGGGTACCATTAATCTCAATGGCCGGATTTCCACATTTCCCTACTTCAATATATACATCATTGTTTTGAATAATAACGTTCACACTATTTTCCATAATACTCAACTAACTCCTCAACCTGTTCATTAGCCAATCGAATTTTGCTGTTTCTAGGGGCTTTTTTGAATTTAGTAGCGTCACGATCAATAATTTTTACAGCGTCACACAAACTTTCGAGTTCAGGCTTCACTATAAACCCTGATTCACCTTCAATAACATCTTCGCCAATTCCACCCAAGTCGCTGGCAACAACCCAACAGCCACATGCAGTAGCTTCACGAGTCACAAGACCATAACTTTCTGGCCAAGTAGAAGGCGCAAATAAAACGTCCATCTGGCGATACAGTTTGACAATATCTTTCTGCGGGACTCGTCCGATAATAGTGATTGGTACATTTTCCCATAGTGTTTTTTCAACAAAGCTTTCATCTTTACTATGATCGACCACGATCATGCTAATATTTCTCGGTTGAACTTTTTCTATCGCTTTTTTAAGTAAGAAAAAACCTTTGTGAGCTGACATGCCACCAATATGGCCGCAAATAACACGGGTACTGTCGCTTGTATCTTTAGGAGCCCATGGCTGATTCGAACTGATACCATTACGATTCACCCGGATCTGATTGAATCCATTTTTGCGATAAATTTCTGCAAATGCTTCTGAAACAGTCAATACTTCTTCTGCATTTAATAATAAATCAGATAAGTATTCAATACGTTCAATAGACTGAGAGAAATTGACGTTGTTTGGTAACAGCCGCGGAGCGAAGCGGTCCGGATGACCCTCTGGGTACAACTTACCTTCTGAATCTACAAGGAACTGGAAATCTGAAATCCACCATGCATCATGAGCAGTAACAATATATGGTATGCCCATATCCCGGGTTGCTTCTACTACAGAACCTGTAAGTCTTTGCACACAATGGAAATGAACTAAATCTGGTTTTTCAAGTTCTAAAAATTGCTCAAAAAGGTCGTACATTTTTGCATCTTGCGGATGCCAATCCATATTCTCCCGGTGAAGAATAGTTGAACGATAAACTGTTATACCATCTTGCTGATAGATATCTAGCTGATAAGGAGTCGTACAACGCTCATCAGAAGTGAAAACAACAAGCTCTATTTCATCTCCATAATCTGACTGTAAAATCGCTACGTTGTCGGCCACGACACGTGTAGCACCACCTATAGCTTGCGGTGGATAAAAGACGTTGACCAGTGCGACCTTACGCTTTTTCGTTTTCACCGGTGCGAGAGCCTCTAACTGCGCGACAAGTTCTTTCCCAAGCGAAACCACACTGTAATTATGTTCAACTTTAGTTAAAGCTTTTTTTGCCATCTCTTTGCGTAGAGAGGCATCTTCTATCAGATGACTTAATGCAATAACCCATTCTTCTTCATTGGTGGCAAGATACGCATCTTCTCCATGCACGAGAACATCCCTGTAATTCTGCGTACTACTGACTACAGAAGGGATACCAAAGCATGCGGCTTCAAACCATTTTAATTCGCTTTTACACGCGTTAATAACATCGTCGTGTAATACCGCAAGGTTAATATCTGCTTGTTGCAACAAACTCCAGTAAGCCTTGATACTCGAAAGAGGCGGTACTTGTTTGAGCTGACTGGCAAAACGTTCCGTAAAGCTTGTTGGTAACTTCAAATATCCAGCAATGACTAAGCGTACATGTGGATATTTGACTAAAATCTGCGTCAGGGCTGGGAGAGCTTGTTCAATGAAATCGCTATTATGTGCCTGTGTCCCACTGCCGTAGAAAATGTCTATGAAATCACGATTTTCACGGTCAACAGGCTTGATGATGCTGTGTTTATCTAGGCCATTGCGATGCAGTAAACAGATTCCTGTTGTGACTAATGCTTTAAGCTTGTCACAAAGAGGGAGTGTTGATGCAAGCCCGTAACTGCATAAACGAGCCGCTGAATTAAACAGTGCCATGCCCTTGCGAAGCTCAATATGAGTATCGAGAGAAAGATACCCACCGTAAGTATCAAGATCTGCGGGATAAATAGTATCGAAAATCAAATCATCAATTTCATAAATCGATATTTTTCCGGCTGCATTTATTTGTGCAATAGACTTAATGACTTCCGGAACAGCAGGCACTCTATAGAAAATGACCACATCATGTAAGGCTAACTGATTTGAATTCTCAGCCAGAGTAGTCCAGTCAACGCAAGTGACGACTTTACCTTGGCTTTCCAGTTGTTCCGCTTTTTGTTCAATGCGATAGCGTACGCATTGTGGCACATGATAATCACCCACAATAAGGATTTTATCATGGTTGATTTGTGACTTAGGTTTTACGTTATCACTCGCACCGTTAGCAGCGATATATGCTTTGTATATTGTTTCGGTATAAAGCCAAGTCTGGTCTTGCAAAATATCTCGCTTGTCTAGCGATGAAAGTAATTGTAATTTACCAGCAAAAGATAAATAATATTTATTTACGTATTGATCTAATTGTTCTCTTTGACTGGTAAATTCTGGATATAAATTTAGTCCTTTAGTAATTGCAGATAATGCTTCATAGTGTAAGTTATTAGCGCTTTCTGCCTGAGCTAAAAGGAGAAACAGCCAGCGGCTTGGATTATCATTCGGATTTAAGTATTGCTGATTGATTGCTTCGTAATAAACCTCAGCAGCAGTTTTATAATCGCCTGCATCTAAATAAGTATTGCCTAATAGTTCCAGAACTCGAGCTGTTGGGTAAAAATACAAAGCCATACGATAAGCTGAACGAGTCGCCTGACGCTCATGTTCTGAGCCATTGCCTTTATATTTAAGGTAAAATGATTTTCCAAGGCGCTCATAGAATGCGGCATTATCAACAGGGGTGTCAGCAAATTTAATAGGTTGAGAAAGATTACCGCCTAGCACATCCTGAATAAGTTGGATAGTTACATCTTGTCCATTTTTTTTATTGCGTTCAAAGACCGCAACAATATCACTTTCATTTAAATCAAGTATGTTATAACCACCGTGTATTTTCATCCATTCAACTAATGTCCTGGCTCGACCTTCTTTTTTACCATGGATCAACCAATGCACTTTAGCCTGGGTTTTATTAATTTTACCATTCTTGCTAACGTCAGGATAATTCCTGCAATAAAAATCAGGATCTATATCAAATTCTGTTTCTTGAACATCATTTATATCATGATTTTTGAGTAATTGTTGCAAGCTAGGATAGCGCTGTTCTTTTTGACCAAACTTCTGCCAATGACGATGTAATCCTTCCTCAGATATTGCAGAAAGATCGCTATAATACTGTCCATAGAAATGAGTATCTAGCTCAGGGGACAAAATCATTTTTTTCTTACGCTTGAACTTAAACATGCATTTATCTTTTCAGTGGGATTTTTTTATTTGCGATAAAGATATTATATTGAATAGGTTTGCTTCAATTGAACCCGACTTATAAATTTTATCGTACGTGTAATCTAATCAATCTCATATAAGGCGAATTAATCTATATGAACTAAAATAATATCATGTACAGTTTTATTTTTTTCATGAATATGAACCTCCTTGTTTTATTTAATGAATATAGTTATAAGGGAATGAAGACTTTATCTTTCTTTATATTTATATTTAATTTTATGCAGGTTAATTGGTTTCATTAATAATTTCTTATCATTAATCCTGATGCTCACGTAGGGTTGCAATACCCATCACAATCAGACCATATAGCAAGCAGAGTAGAACCCCTGTGGTCAGAAGGTTGTAGAGACGACGTGGATACTCTGCGTCTTCTGCCAGCGTTGGCTGGCTGATAACCAGCAGGTGCTTAAGTTTGCGGTACGCCTCCACGCGAGCTTGTTCCAGGCTAATCAGTCCGGTTTTATACAGATCTGCCGCCAGGGTCGCTTGGGTTTGCACATCCATATAGCGCGCCGTCACTTCGTTCATCGCATCTTTATCAGCACCGGTAAGTCTGGATTGCTCCTGAGCCAGTTGCTGCGTTAAGGCATCAACCCTGGCCTGCACGGAAACAACAGCTGGGGCGGTTTCTTTCATATAGCTTTGCAGCTGTTTTAACTGGGCCTGTTGTTGTGCCAGTTGAGCTTCAATCTGACTTACTACACCAAGACGTGCACTGCTGGTCGACTCCGGGCTGATAAGGTGATGGCTATTCTGGAAATCGAGGACTTTAGCTTTCTCAGTCTGCACACGCTGATAGGCGCGATCGACTTCTTTCTCAACAAAGGCCAATTGTTCCAGCGCCACCTGATGTCCCAGTTTATTGATAAAACGATCAGATTCCTGGAGCATCATTGCCACGACGCGCTGTCCATAGGCAGGATCAAACGCCTGTAATTCAATGGTCAGCACACCGGAAAGCTCATCCAGATGTAACGACAGGTGCTGGCGATAATATTTGATAAACTCTTCCCTGCTGACATTGTCCGGCAGGCGGGAGAAATAATCGACTTTAGAACTCTGGTAATGAGCTTTCAAACCCAGCTCTTTATCCAGTTTATCGAGCAAATCGGGGGATTTAAGGTAATCCTGAATGATCAGTATGTCTTCATGATTACTGCCACCAATTCCCAGCATGGACAGGGCATCAGGCAACATTTTGATCTGGTCGGCCTGCTTCACCACCAGCTCTGCCCGGCTGACATAGCGATCCGAAACAATGACGCAAAAATAAAGTGCGGCAATGGCAAAACATGCCACCACCCACAAAAAGCTACCGAGTTTAAGGCTCTTTTTCCATGAGCGGTGGGCAAGCTTGAAACCGCTGGAGTCAACAATGAAATGTTTGGGTTTGGTCTTTAATTTATTTAGCTTGCGCATCAAACCGGAGGATTTGTTAGAGCGGGTTGGCTGAATCATGATTTTTGGGCTTGTTATAGTTTCTGATAAATACGGATGGCATCTTCGATATCGTCGAACAACTCAAGGGTGCTGTTGCGCAGCAAAATACCCATATCGCATTGTTGGCGTAAGTTTTTCATATCGTGCGAGACCATGATCAAACTGGCGGTCTCGCGTTTTTGGTTAAAAACATCAATACATTTTTGTTTAAAGCGGGCGTCGCCCACTGACATAATTTCGTCGGTCAGGTAGATATCAAAGTCAAAGGCCATACTGACAGCAAAGGAAAATTTTGATCTCATTCCACTGGAGTAGCCTTTAATCGGCAGTTCAAAATGTTGACCAATTTCCGAGAACTCTTTTACCCACTCTTCGATAGCCAGCGTATCGCGAACGCCATGAATCCGGCAGACAAAACGGGTATTTTCACGCCCGGTCATGCTGCCCTGAAAACCTCCGTTTAGCGCCAGAGGCCAAGATACACGACAGTGACGTGTCAGTTTTCCCTTACTGGGCATATCCATCCCGCCCAGCAGACGCAACAGAGTAGATTTTCCTGCTCCGTTGACGCCTAAGATACCGATATTGCGGTCGCGGGGTAACGTGATGCTCACGTCACGCAGAACGTAGTTGCGACCAAATTTGGTGGGGTAATACTTCGAGACGTTTTCCAGAATGATCATGCTTATTCTACTTTAGCTGGCAATCAAGCGACGATGACTCAGGCGGTAACAGCTCATTGCGAACGTCAGCAGTACCAACGTCACAGCCGAAAAATACATCCCACTTACATTCGGGCTGGCATAGCCGGAGATCCAGCTGCTTCGGATTAGCTCAACGGCATGAACCAGCGGGTTCCACAAAAACCAGTGTTGATAATTTGAGGGTATGGTCGCGAGGGGGTACATCACGCAGGAGATAAACATCAAGGGCATCATCAGCAGGCTAAGGAACTTATCAGCTTCTTTGAATAAATTACCCAGTACACAAAAAATAATGCCCAGCGAAAACGAAAAGATCATTAACATGAAATAGATAAGAACGACCTCTAAAGGGTCGCTGGGGATGGCATCAAAACCAAACCACAGCAATCCTAGTACCAGTACGCAGCCCACAACCATGCCAATAACTGTTTCGAGGATAAAACGGGAAACAAAGGTCGCGAAGGGGGTAACTTGTCTGTAGCAAAACAAGCCCTTGTTCGCATTAACGGCAGATTGCAGTTTGCTGACCACATTCCTGAAAAAGAGGAAAGGCAGATAACTTGCAGTAATAAACAGTGGTGCTGGAGCTCCACCAAATCCGCTATGCCCGCGCATGCCAAAAATCAAACTAAAAGCACCAATCATCAACAGCGGATCCAACAGCGCCCAGGCATACCCCAGCCGGTAACTGCCAAATCTCGTTTTCAGTTCACGAATAAGCAGGCCAAACGTCACATCCCTCAGCACCTGGAACGAGCTGCGGGGCGTCTGGTTGAGAACAGGTTTAAGCATAAGAAGGCCGATATCACAGAACGGGCCCGCGATGGGGCGAGCCCGCATAAAGGGTTAGTTCAGGACCACGTTGGCCGCCACAGCAACCTGATAGATGACCTGGGTGATGTCCTTGATGGACTGCATCATTTTGCTGTCCACTTTCGGCATGACCAGAATCTGATCGCCCGGCATCACATCGCCACCGTCTTTAAACTCCATCAGCCCGTTGGCATGCACCACGGCAATGCGCTTGTCGTTCGCACGGTCGGTATAGCCGCCCGCCCAGGCTACGTAGTCTTCCAGACTGGCGTTTTTGTTGTAGACCACCGCCTGCGGCATCATCACTTCGCCACCCACCTGAATCAGGTCGGTTTTGTTCGGGATCACAATCTGGTCGCCCTGTTCCAGCAGGATGTTGGCGATCACGCCCTTATCGGACACCACCACTTTACCCAGCGGCTGGATTTTGCGGGCTTTTTCCACAAAGCGCATCACCAGTTCGGCCTCTTTGGTGCGAATGGAGGCTTCGCCGTCAGAGCTGGCAGGCGCGGTAAAGACGCTGCGCTCCAGGCGGTTGAGGGAGTCTTCCAGCATCTCTTTCTGCCGCGCGGCCACGCTCTTACGCATGATGTAGATCGAGCCGTAATCCGCCATGTTCGGGTCAATCGGGATGTGGTTCAGCAGATCGTGCAGACGGGTCTCTTTACGCACGGTGAAGTAGGATGGCCCGCGATAGCTGCCCATCACCTGCACATCGTACACCTGCGCATGCATGTCGTCGTTGAACAGCACTTTATCGCCGTCGCTCAGCTGAATGCGGTCGAAATCTTTATAGGGCATATAGACCGAGAACGGGCCACTGGCGCGATCGCCAATCACGCCCACGTGGCTCACCTTGGCGAGGGGCAGGGCGTAGTCGATCAGCTCTGAGCCGAGCGCGGTGCTGTTCTTCAGCTCGAAGCGGAACGGGTTACGCACTTTACCCGCCACGTTGATCATCGGCCCCTGGGGTTCAACCAGAATCACATCCTGATCTTTAAGGGACAGCTTCGGCATTTTGCCCTGCTGCATAAACTCATACAGGTCGATCTGCTGGATCACGCGGTTCTGGCGCAATACTTTAATATGACGATAGCTTCCGCGGTCGGAGTCGATGCCGCCAGCGCGTTTCAGGAAATATAAAACGCTGTCGGAAGATTGTCCGGCATATTGTCCCGGACGAATGACGGGTCCGGTGACATATATACTGACCGGCGTCGCGGTAAGTAAATTAACGTAAACATTAACGTTATTGGTGAAAACTTCGCTGATATGGCTGGTAACCAGGTTATTAACCTTACTGGCCGCCACATTCTTGACATTAATCGGCCCGACATCGGGAATAAAAATATTGCCCTGATTATCGACGGTCACGACGTTGGAAAAATTGACTGCGCCCCAGATCCAGATATTCAGCTTATCGCCGGGGGCGATCAGGTAATTATCGTTTAAGCCGTCGCTGCGCTCGGTTTCATAACCACCGGCAAACAGGTTGGCACCGTATGGAGGGGGGAGGCCGGACTCGGACTGCGGCAGTAATTTACGCACATCAGACTCGCCCGGCAGTAACATGCCCTGGCGGTTTTGCTGTGCGAAAGTCCCGGTGGTGGAGGAGGTGTTTGCCTGGCCGCTCATCGCTTGCTCGCCGCCAAGCTGCAGTCGGCCATCGCCGTTGTCTGCCGGGGTGTTCATCCCAAATGCCTGGGCTTCTTGCTGGGTGGGGGCGGCGAAAGAGGCGCAGGAGACGCAGGCCAGTAACAGGACGGCACTCAATTGCCGAAAATTCGTTATCTTCACAACATTTCTCTTCAAAATTATTGCACGGCAAGCAGGTTACTGGCGGAAGCCTGTTCCAGCTGCGGTACCAGATACCAGGTGTCACCGTTCTTACAGGTCACACCGTGCTGCGACTGGTTGTAGTTGCGATTACGCAGCAGTTCTATGCATTCCAGCCCCAGGGCGGAGACATAACGCTGGCCCAGAATATAGGTATTGCCATTGGCGCTGAGCGCGGCGCCCTGCGGCAGGGTGTTCAGAGGTTGTTGCAGATTGGCTGCCATAGCCTGGAGGTCGGTAGAAGCAGTCTGATTCACAAGCGGTCGGGATGCTTCAACCTGCTTCGGGGAATATGCGCAGCCACTCAGCATGAGGGCGAGCGAAATCACCAGAAGGCGAGTTGCGTTCTTCATAGATCAATATTTTCCAACAATGCAATAACTGGAATGTGAAATAAAACTTTGATGGTATTTAACTGATTTTAATAGCGAAGCAGTAAAGAAATCTTGCAGGTGCAGGAGCAGCAAAAACGCAGGTGTTGAGTAAGAAAATCCAAAAAAAGGGTAGGCTACCGCACGGAAAATGACCATTCCGGTTAAAATGTGTGCGATTTTCTTTAGGGTGCTGCCATAAAAAAACTATTCAGTAAACAACTAAATCGTTTTTTAATATTCATGAAAGTTTTTTTGTGTGTCGCAGATTACATAATTAGGAAGAATCTGTCATTTGAAATTCATTCAAACTGGACATGAAACACGTAAAAATAGCAAAACCCTATTAACTCTGGTGGGGGCAGGAAATTTCTTTATCGGCTATAGGAGTTAATTTGCGTGATTATTTCTAAGGTAAACTAAATGGTTTAAAAAGTAGCCAGTTGCAAAACAACTGGCTAAGGTAAAGGAATTAAGCGGTCATTTCTTGTTCAATTAGCACCGGATGAAATCTGCGCTTAAAGTAAATCAGGCCGTGTCCCTCCTGGCTCAGGTGGATATTCTTAATCTCCACCAGGTAGACCAGATGGGTGCCGATGGCCTGTACCTGGCTGATCTCACCTTCCAGGCTTGCCAGCGCCTCTTTTAATACCGGCTGGGCCAGCACACCTTTTTGCCAGCAGGAGAGGGTGAACCGCTCCTCCATGCTCATGCCGGTCATGCCGGCAAAATGGCGCGCCATCAGCTCCTGTTCGTGATTGAGTACGTTGATGCACAGCTTGCCGTTACCCTGGAAAACCGGGTTCATGGCGCTGCTGGCATTCAGGCAGACCATCACCGAGGGGGGCGTATCCGTTACCGAGCAGACGGCGGTAGCGGTGATGCCGCAGCGTCCGGCTTCGCCATCGGTGGTAATCACATTGACCGCCGCAGAGAGGCTGGCCATCGCGTCGCGAAAACGCAGACGTTGTTCATCATGTTGCATCTTGAGCTCCCGCTGCCCTATTTCAGCAGCTTGTCCAGCAGGTTGATATCGGTGTTGTTGTGCAGGTGCGGAACCGTCCAGCCGTTCTGGTCATATTCAGACAGGCAGCGGTCGACCATCGCCATCATCTTGTCCATGTTGCCGGAGGTCTGCGCCTGACGCAGGCACTGCAGGCGGATTTCATCCTGGCTACCGGAGTAGTTGATCTCGTACAGCTCATGGCGACCGCCAAACTCGCTGCCGATGGCATCCCACATCAGTTTTAAAATCTTGATGCGCTCCACGTGGTCCATGCCGTTGGAGCCGCGCACATATTTCGCCAGGTATTTGTCGATCTGCGGGTTGTTCAGGTCGCGGGCGCTGGACGGCAGGTAGATCAGGCCGCTGGTGACGTTACGCTCAATGATATTTTTGATCTTCGCGTAGGCCATCGGCGCCATCACGCGGTAGGTTTGCAGCGCCGCGTGGTCCGGCAGGTACGCGCCATTCACCCACGGTGTGGCTTCCGAGCACATGGAGTCGCTCAGCGCCCAGAACATGTTGCGCCAGGCCACCACTTCCCCGAGGTCGGCCTGCACGCCGCGGAACTCGGCGGTGCCGGTACATTCAAGCGACTTCTTCAGCAGCCCGGTGATGAAGTCGAGCTTCACCGCCAGACGTACACACGCCTGTAGCGGATACATGCGGGCGAAACCGCCTTCCATGGTCCAGCGACGGCAGCGGTCAAAGTCGCGGTAGATGAGCACGTTTTCCCACGGGATCAGCACATTATCCATCACCAGGATCGCATCGTTCTCGTCGAAACGGCTGGTGAGCGGGTAGTCGTAAGGGGAGCCGGTCGCGCCTGCCACCAGTTCGTATGACGCGCGGGAGATCAGCTTCACCCCTTCGGCATCCATCGGGGCGACAAACATCAGGGCAAAGTCGGGGTTATCCCCCATCACCTGGGCCGAGCCAAAACCGATCATGTTGTAGTGGGTCAGCGCCGAGTTGGTGGCAACCACCTTCGCGCCGCTGACGATGATCCCGGCGTCGGTCTCTTTCTCCAGCTTGATGTAGACATCTTTCACTTCGTCAGCCGGTTTGTGGCGATCGATCGGTGGGTTGACGATGGCGTGGTTAAAGTAGAGGCCGGTTTCCTGAATACGGGTGTACCAGTTGCGGGCGTTCTGTTCGAATTGACCATAAAACGCCGGGTTCGCCCCCAGCGCGCAGCCGAAGGCGGCTTTATAGTCCGGGGTGCGTCCCATCCAGCCGTAGCTCAGGCGCGACCACTCGGCAATGGCGTCGCGCTGCTGGCGCAGGTCGCTGGCACTTTTCGCCACGCGGAAAAACTTATGGGTGTATCCGCCGCTGCCGGTATCGGTATTCCAGCAGAGCGTGTCCTGCATGTCAGGTTTGTGCAGCGCATCGTAGAGCTGCGCGACCGAGGCCGCCGCATTGCGAAACGCCGGATGGGTGGTCACATCTTTCACGCGCTCGCCATAGATGTAGATCTCACGGCCATCCTGCAGGCTTTTCAGATACTCTTCGCCGGTTAACGGACGCTGGGTGCTTGCGCGGAAATCTTCAGGTTTCATAGGGACCTCGTATCGGAAGATGGTTGTTAAATTTATGTGTTGTTTTTGTTGTTTAATTGAAGCGTGAGAGAGGCGGGTCGTGAAGGGACGAATGGGTCAACGACGGGTACTTTTCAGACAGGTGCAAGATTTGTGATCGGGGTGGATTTTGCCGGGTGGTGCTGCGCTTACCCGGCCTACAATCCGTAGCCCCGGTAAGCGCAGCGCAAGCGGGAGAAGGCGCTTAATAAATTAGCTTATCCACTTTTCCAGAACCCTTTCCAGTTTCTTCAGTGACTGAGCGCGTTTTTCTTCTGACATCCTGCTGATATTGCGCAATTTCCATTGAACGGCTGGCAAATGTTGAATTGGGCTTTCAGGCGCTAAATTCCAGTCAGGAGCACCACGTTTAAAGGACATAAGAAAATCGAAATCCTGATGAGTGAAATGTTCTTTCAACGCGTTTAACATTCTTTCCGGAACGTTAACCAGCTCCTTAAGGGATACATCCTGAATAGTCATGCCGTTAAATTCGTTTTGAAAGGGCCCGGTAATATCCTTCCAGCGCGGGCTAAGAACCTCGGATAGAGGACGATTATGGCTGAGCAGGTAAGCGATAAAACCATTGAAAATAGCGCGGTCGATACCTTGTGTATCAAGAAGCATTTTACATCGTAAAAGTCTCTGGGATGCTGACGATCCAGCGCGGCGCATAACTTGCCGCCATACAAATCAGGGAGTGAGACGACCGGGATCGCGGCAAACCCAAATTCATCTTCTACGGTTTCCACGACATCCCGTTCTTGCGGGGGATACAACGTTCCCCGGGCGACAGGTGAAACTTCAATTTTAATTTGTGCATCGTCAGTGGTGACAATGATGCGCATCTCGTCGGGATTATTCGTTTGCAGCACTGCGCTGATCCCCGATTGAGCCTCCAGTTCATTAGCGATGCGGGTGAGTGCATCGCGTACATTGGGCAGAGCCACCTCCCTGCTTTCCAGGGGTATGTAGGCAAGATCGATATCAACTGACAATCGGGGAAAATTGTGAATAAACAGATTGATCGCAGTTCCACCTTTGAGCGCAAAACAGGACTCGTTGGCAACATAGGGTAGTGCGCGCACCAGCAAAGCGACCTGGCGGTGGTAGGGGGAGGTTCTATCCATAGTTTCTTCCCTTCAGATTGAAATTTTCGGGTACGGTGATCTGGTATTGCGTGTTCAGCTTGCCATTGGCAACGATTTGTCGGTTGCCCGATCCCAGGTCAATTTTGCTGATATCAATGCGTTTGAGCCAAGCATGCTCATAGAAACTGGCGAAAAATAGATACAGACGCTTGGTTTGAACTGCCTGGCTGAGCACAAGCAAACTCTCTATTTTACGTGGGTTAAGATTAACCAGCCCCTGAAAAAGCTCGGCTGCGTGTTCAAATGAGATGTCCTGAGGCACTGCGCTTAACAGTTCGTAAGTTGCTAGTTCTGGCCCGCTGGCTGTTAATTTTTTTCCTTTTATCTCAAGCTCAGTACGGTACTTTTCGTCCAGTTGAGGAAGCTTCAGACCTGATACCACTCGCCAGTCAACATCGGGAAATTCTTTGAACCATTTTGGAAGCAGCGTTTTGTTTTCAGCGCTAAGCCAGCATTGACTCTGGTTAAGCTGTAGATAATGAGAACGGCCTTGCCAGGACAAGCTGGTTAGTCCGGCCAGATAAACAGGGGCAGCAAGCTGGTTCTGTAGACATTCCAGTGCATCGCTCCAGTCCGGTTCACGCCCCGCGCGTGCATAAACGCCGGCACGCAGTTTATTTAACCAACCATTTTGCGCATATTTGAATGCCAGAGAGGGTGAGATGTCGTTTCGTGTCAGCCAGGACTGCAAAACCAGGCTGCCAGGAGAGGTGTTTTGCAGTAGCCAGTTTAATTTTGATGACATAGATTCACTCAGGGTGTCACTATAATAAAAAAAGTAAACTACCCGCTGCGTGAGATGTCAAGGCCATCTGTTTTCAACCTCCACCGTCCCCCTGGCAAAACTCACGACACTGGCACTTTCTGTGCCCGATACTTGCTTGGCGAACACCCTACTAAGCGGTTAAAAAACCGCGCGAAATAGGCCGGGTCTTTGAATCCCAGCTGCCAGGCAATCTCATTCACGGCGCTGTCGGAGAAGACCAGCAGCCGCCTGGCTTCGCGCAGCTGGCGGTCGAAGATGAGCCGTTTCGGCGGCCGGTTGGCGAAACGGCGGCAGATGTCGGTCAGCCGCGATTCGGTGAGGTGCAGTTCGCTGGCATATTCCGGCACCGTCCAGTGCTGGTGGAAGTGCGCGTCAACCAGCTGAGTAAAGCGCTGAAATAGTTTCAGTTCGCCGCGCATGCCGTAGGCCTCGTGATCGTCGAGCGGGGCGTTGCGCAGCAGCAGGGTGAATACCGCCTGCGCCAGCAGTGCCAGGGTGTGCTCCCGCCCGGGAAGCTGGGCGGTGGATTCGCGTTCAATCAGCCGCCAGTAATGAGAAAGCGCCGCCAGCTCATCGGGTTTATCGGCCAGCGACAGGCAGATGCCCGGCAGCCCGAAGGTCTCCCGGGTGCCGGGGTAGAGCACTTCCAGCAGCGGCCAGATCAGATCTTCATGCACCGTCAGCACGTGTCCGTCGCTGTCCGATTCGGTGAAAAACGCGTGCGGCACCGAGGGCGGCGTCAGGACAAACAGCGGGGCCTGCACCGAGTAACGGTGATCGTCCAGCTGCAGCTCAATCTGCCCGGTATCCAGAAAGTGCATCTGAAAATAGCGGTCGTGGCGATGGGCCTGCATATCGCGGCCAAAGAAGGCCGCCATACGCGCAAAGGACTGGTAATGCACATCGTCCGTTCCCAGGCTCTCGTCGTACTCTTTGCTGATGTCGATATTGGCAATCGGGCTCTGGCACATAACCGCTCCTCAATGGATCTTCTGCGTCGCCATGTCCGGCACGTTTGCACGGCTCTCCTGCCGGGTCATCGGAATACGCGTCAGCACCAGCGCACCCACCACCAGCAACCCGGCCACGAACCACAGCCCGGAGCTGAAGCTGCCGGTGGCATCGCGCAGGATGCCAATCAGCAGCGGACTGACGGCGGAGCCGACGTTGCCGATGGCGTTGATCACCGCCAGCGCCACCGCCCGGGACTGCAGGCTAATAACCTGATCTGGCGTGGTCCAGAAGATCGCCATGGCGGTAAACGATCCGGTTGAGGCCATGATGATGCCAAGCAGCTGGATCAGGCTGTGATCGGTGGCCGAGGCCAGCAGCCATCCCGCCGCCGCAAAAAGGTACGGCAGGATGGTGTGCTTTTTTCGTTCTTTCAGCCTGTCGGAGCGACGGCTCCACCAGATCATCCCGAGGATGGTGCAAAACTGCGGGATCGCCGCCAGCAGGCCGATCACGATATTGCTGCTGCCGGTATTAAAGCTTTGCAGGATCTGCGGCGTCCAGATGTTGATGGCGCTCAGCGTATTGGTCAGGCAGAAGTAGGCCAGGGTGTAGAGCAGCACCGCCGGGGTCAGCACTTCGCGCAGCGTCGAGCGCGGCGTGGCGGCATGGGCAATGGCGTTCTCCTGCTCGCGGGCGATCATCGTTTTCAGGGTCTGCTTCTCTTCGTCGTCCAGCCAGGTGGCCTGATCCGGCGTGTCGTTCAGGAAGAACCAGGTCACCACCCCAAGCACCACCGACGGCAGACCTTCCAGCAGGAACAGCCACTGCCAGCCCTTCAGGTTCCACAGCCCGTCCATCGCCAGGATGTAGCCGGAGAGGATCGAGCCCAGCATCATGGTCACCGGCATGGCGATCATAAAGAGCGCGTTGGCGCGGGCGCGGTGATAGGCGGGGAACCACCAGGTGAGATAGACCAGGATCCCCGGCAGGAAACCGGCTTCGGCAATGCCCACCAGCATACGCAGCACGTAGAGCGTCTGCGGGCTGGTGGCGAACATGGTGCAGGTGGAGGCGATCCCCCACACCACCATGATCCCGGCGATCCAGCGCCGGGCGCCGATCTTCGCCAGCATGATGTTGCTGGGGATCCCGCACAGCACGTAGGTGACGTAAAAGAGCGTTGCGGCCAGGCCAAACATGGTGGAGGTGAGGCCCAGATCTTTGCCCATCGTCAGCCCGGCAAAGCCAATGTTAATGCGATCGAGAAACGAGAAGACAAAGAGAATAAAGAGAAACACGATCAAACGACGGAACAGCTTATTGATGACGCGATGTTCAACGGCTTTATTATCTTGCAGGGTAGAGGTCGTCATGGTGCGCTCCAGATCGTTCAGTAGACGGATTTATTGTTATTAACTGACGTAACCGGGTTATCGATAAAGCGTGCCGCCAGCGCTTCGGCGCTGCGGGCGAGCAGGGTGGTGTCGACGCCGACGGCGACAAACAGCGCCCCGAGTTCGAGATAGCGACGGGCCAGCTGCTCGTTCGCCATCAGGATGCCGGGCGCTTTGCCCGCCGCCCGGATCTGCGCGATGGCCTGTTCAATGGCGGCCTGTACTTCCGGATGCTGCGGATTACCGGCAAAGCCCATGTCGGCGCTGAGATCCGCCGGGCCGATAAACACCCCGTCGACGCCCTCCACATCCAGGATCTGCGGCAGGTTTTTTAGCGCTTCGCGGGTTTCAATCTGTACCAGCACGCACATAGCGTCGTTGGCCTGGTGCAGGTAATCCGGGATGCGGTTCCAGCGTGATGCCCGGGCCAGGGCGCTGCCGACGCCGCGAATACCCGCAGGCGGGTAGCGGGTTGCGCGCACCGCTAGCCGCGCCTCGTCGGCGTTTTGTACCATCGGCACCAGCAGGGTTTGCGCCCCCACATCCAGCAGCTGTTTGATCTGCACCGGATCGTTCCACGATGGGCGCACCACCGGCTGGCTGGGGTAGGGGGCGATGGCCTGGAGCTGGGCGAGAACGGTCTGCACGCTGTTAGGGGCGTGCTCACCGTCGATCAGCAGCCAGTCGAAGCCTGCCCCCGCCAGCAGTTCGGCGCTGTAGCTGCTGGTCAGCCCCAGCCATAAGCCGATCTGGGGTTTGCCCGCTTGCAGTGCCGCTTTGAATGCGTTTTCCATGGTCGTCTCCTCACACAAAGCGGCAGCTGATGGAGCCCATGTTGCCGTAGTCCACGTGGAAGGTATCGCCTCTGCTGGCGGGCACCGGACGGGTAAACGAACCGCCGAGGATGATCTGGCCGGGTTCCAGCTGTACGTCGTAGGGGGCCAGCTTGTTCGCCAGCCATGCCACGCCGTTGGCCGGGTGGTTGAGCACGCCCGCGGCAACGCCGGTCTCTTCGATCACGCCGTTGCGATAGAGCAGGGCAGAGATCCAGCGCAGATCCAGCTCGTCCGGGCGGATCGGGCGCCCGCCGAGGATCACGCCCGCGTTGGCGGCGTTATCGGAGATGGTGTCGAACACCTTGCGCGGGCGCTGGGTTTCCGGATCGATGTTGTGGCAGCGGGCGTCGATCAGCTCCAGCGCGGGGATGACGTAATCCGTGGCGTTGTAGACATCGAATATCGTGCAGTTCGGGCCGCGCAGCGGTTTCGCCAGCACGAAGGCCAGCTCCACCTCAATGCGCGGAACGATAAAGCGATCGGTGGGGATATCGCTGCCGTCATGGAAGAACATATCGTCCAGCAGGGCGCCGTAATCTGGCTCGCTGATCTGCGAGCTGGCCTGCATCGCCTTCGAAGTAAGGCCGATCTTGTGGCCTTTCAGGGTGCGGCCTTCGGCGATTTTCAGGCTTACCCATTCGCGCTGGACGGCGTAGGCGTCGTCAATGGTGATCTGCGGGTAATCCAGCGAGATCGCACGGATCTGCTCCCGGGTCTGTTCCGCCTGATGCAGGCGATGGGCAATCAGGGTGTGGGTCTGTTTGTCGAGCATGGCGATATCCTGTGGCATTGCATTGCCGGGTGGCGCTACGCTTACCCGGCCTACGGTTGATGCTGCTGTTTGCCGGGTGGCGCTGTGCTTACCCGGCCTACGATTGATGCTGCTGTTTGCCGGGTGGCGCTGCGCTTACCCGGCCTACGTTCGGGGCCGTTGTAGGCCCGGTAAGCGCAGCGCCACCGGGCGAGAAGACGGCTACGTAAACAACGCGTGTACGTTGTTTTGTTTGTAATTGAGCGTCGGGTGCAGTTCATCGAGCTCAAACGACAGCGCCAGATAGCGGGCGGCCATGAGGTCGGCAAAATGCGCTTTGATCAGCGCAAACAGCATTTCACCCACCTCTTCCCGGCTTTCCAGGCTGCGCCCGGCGCCAATCTTCAGCGTCATATGCACAAAGGCGTAATCCTGTTTGCCGTCGGCCATCTGCCAGGTATCCAGCCAGTGGGCGCGGCTGCGGATCCCGCCGAGGGGGAAGATGCCCGTAGCGGCCAGCGCCTCGTTGACTTTGGCGAACAGCCCCGGCAGGTCGGCCTGGTCGCGGATGTTGTCGGTGCATTCAGCAATAAAGTGCGGCATGGGACATCCTTATGCGGGCAGAGGAAAAACGGCGTTAACCTGACCGGTGCCGGAGCTGGGGAATAGCTCGGTGAGAAACTCCACCTTGCCGTCGTATCTGTCCCAGCCGAGCATGCCCAGCAGCATTACCGTGTCGTGCATATTGCCTTCGCCGTAGCAGTAGTCGGCGTACTCCGGCAGCATGCTGCAGAACTCTTTGAACTGGCCTTCGCGCCACAGCTTCACCACCCGCTCATCCATCTGGCGATCAAACTCGCGGGTGTAGCTGTTCATCCCCTCTTCGGCGCGCTGGTCGTCAATAAAGCGGTGTGAGAGCGAGCCGCTGGCAAGCACCGCCACGGTGCCGTCATATTTCTCGATGGCGCTCAGGATTGCCTCACCCAGCCTGCGGCTGTCGGCAAAGTCATGTACCGTGCAGAAGGCCGAGATGGAGACCACTTTGAAGTGCTTGTCGGCGTTCATGTAGCGCATCGGCACCAGGGTGCCGTACTCCAGCTTCAGGCTCGGAATGTTGTGCGCTTTGGCGCGCACGCCAAGCTTCACCGCCTCGTCGGCAATCAGCTGGCCCAGCGCCGGGTTGCCGTCGTAGTCGTAGGTCATGTCGCGGATAAAGTGCGGCAGCTCATTGCTGGTGTAGACGCCCGAAAAATGGTCCGCACAGTTGATGTGATAGGCGCTGTTCACCAGCCAGTGGGTGTCGAAGACGATAATGGTATCGACGCCCATCTCGCGGCAGCGTCTGCCGATCTCTTTATGCCCCTCGATGGCCCCCTGACGGCAGCCAAAGTTTTTACCGGGGATCTCAGAGAGATACATCGACGGAACGTGGGTGATTTTTGCTGCTAACGCTAACTTGCCCATTTCATACCCCCCACTTCGGGATCGGATGGTCGCCCATCGAGATACAGACGTTTTTCATCTCGGCGAAGACTTCAAAGCTGTACTCGCCGCCTTCGCGTCCGGTGCCGGAGGCCTTCACGCCGCCAAACGGCTGGCGCAGGTCGCGCACGTTCTGGGTGTTCACAAACACCATGCCCGCCTCGATATTGCGCGCCAGACGCAGCACCTTGCTGACGTCCTGGGTCCAGATGTAGGACGCCAGGCCGTACTCCACGTCGTTCGCCAGGCGCAGCCCTTCCGCTTCGTCCTTAAACGGCAGCAGGCAGGCCACCGGGCCGAAGATCTCCTCCTGCGCCACGCGCATGCGGTTGTCGACATCCGCCAGCACCGTTGGGCGCAGGAAGTTGCCGCCTTTCAGATGGACAGGCAGATCCGCCGGTTTATCCGGGCCGCCCGCCAGCAGGGTCGCCCCCTCTTCAATGCCCAGGCGGATATAGCCGGAGACTTTCTCCCAGTGCTGTTGGCTGATAAGGGCCCCGATCTGGGTATTCGGATCGGTCGGATCGCCCACCCGCAGGCGGTTGGCGCGCTCGGCGAAGCGTTTGACGAATTCCGGGTAGATGCTCTGCTGGATGAAGATGCGCGAGCCCGCGGTGCAGCGTTCGCCGTTGATGGAGAAGATGGTGAACAGGGCGGCATCCAGGGCGCGTTCGATATCGGCATCTTCAAACACCAGCACCGGCGATTTGCCCCCCAGCTCCATGGAGTATTTTTTCAGCCCGGCGCTCTGCATGATGCGCCGTCCGGTGGCGGTGCCGCCGGTAAAGGAGACGGCTCGCACGTCGTGATGGCGCACCAGCGCGTCGCCTGCCGTGGCGCCATAGCCCTGCACCACGTTCAGCACCCCCGCCGGAATGCCCGCCTCCAGCGCCAGCTCGCCTAAGCGGTCAGCGGTGAGCGGCGACAGCTCGGACATCTTCAGCACCGCGGTGTTACCCAGCGCCAGGCAGGGGGCGACCTTCCAGGTGGCGGTCATAAACGGCACGTTCCATGGCGAGACCAGGGCGCAGACCCCCACCGGTTGCACCAGGGTGTAGTTCAGCATCTTGTCATCGACCGGATAGGTCTTGCCGTTCATCTGCTGGCACACTTCGGCGAAGAACTCGAAGTTGTGCGAGGCGCGCGGGATCAGCACGTTTTTGGTCTGGTGGATCGGCAGACCGGTGTCGGCGGTCTCCATCGCGGCGATCTCCGGCACGTTCTGGTCAATCAGCTCGCCCAGGCGACGCATCAGGCGTGCGCGCTCTTTCATCGGCAGGTTGGCCCATTTCGGGAACGCCGCTTTGGCTGCTTCGACGGCCTGGTTGATCTCATCTGCGCCGCCGGAAGCCACCTCCGCCAACACCTCGCCGGTAGCCGGGTTGGTAGTGTGGAAGGTGTCGCTACCCGCCACGTTTTTACCGTTGATCCAGTGGTTAATCTTTTTCATTATTTGGCCTCCTCGCTGACAATCCGGTTGACCAGACGGCCAACGCCTTCCACTTCCACGACCACTTCATCTCCCGGGCGCACGTCGGCGAGCCCTTTCGGCGTGCCGGTGGCGATCATGTCCCCCGGTTGCAGGGTCATAAATTCACTTAAGTAAGCAATCAGGAACGGGATGCTGAAGATCAGATCCGCCGTGGTCCCTTCCTGACGTAATTCACCGTTGACGAAAGTGCGCAGGGTGAGATTATGCGGATCGGGAATGGCTGCTTTTGGCACGATGTTGGGGCTGATGGGGGTTAACCCGTCGCGGCTTTTGACCCGCAGATTCGGGCGGTAGTAGTTTTCGAGATAGTCGCGGATGGCGTAGTCGTTACAGACCGTGTAGCCCGCAACAAAATCCATCGCCTCAGCTTCGCTGACCTTACGCGCGGTTTTGCCGATCACCACCACCAGCTCCGCTTCGTAGTGCATGTAGTCGACGTTGTCCGGGCGCACCGAAGTCTGGTTGTCACCGTTGAAGGTGTTGGGCGCTTTGATAAAGACCAGCGGTTCGGTGGGGGGCTTAAAGTCCAGCTCGCTGGCGTGATCGGCGTAGTTCAGGCCGAGGGCAAACAGCGTGGGGTGAGGATTTACACCCTGAGCGATGGCGACGTCGCGTTCATCGACAACCGGGTTTTCCAGCGCCGGAAAGCCTTCTGCCAGAATGCGCACGCGGTCGCCTGGCTGGAGCGGCACGCGCGAGTGCGGGGTGCCGAGCAGAATCGCGTCGCCGGGGTTGAGCGTTGCAAACTCACTCAGGGCGCTCAGCAGTTCAGCGGCGTTACGCTGCAAATCGGCGGTGTTCCAGTGGTCTGCTTCGCGACCGTTGATCTCGGTGATGATGTTCAGGTTATCCACGTTGTCGACGGCGGCGAGTTCACCCAGCGGGCAAAATCCATCCCGGCATTTGGCTTTGATTGCCGGGCGGTAGAAGCTCTCTTCCGGCAGGCTCACCTCGTTTGCCAGCGCGTACCCGGCAATGTAGTCGGCGGCCTCTTCCGGGCTGACTTTGCTCGCGGTTTTGCCGACAATCAGCGCCACCGTGGCGCCGCTCAGCACCTGTTCCCCTTCAGGATGCGGAATAGCATCGCCGGCGCGGATCAGAGTGTTGCGCGGTTTGATAAACCAGACGGCGGTTTCCGGTGGCGTGTTGTACGGGGGCTGGTTAAACGCGTCGCGCCAGGCGTCGACCTGGCTGCGGTGATTGAGTGCCACCGCAAAAACAGTACCTTTCATTACTTTCTCCTCGGGCCCGGGTCGCGGGTTTTGAGTTCATTAATATGTTAATGATTAGTTTTTAGTCCCTCGCTGTCTGTTTGGCAAACAAAAGTGAATATTTTGTGATAGTGATAACAATAAATTCACATTTACCTAAAATTAATGATATATATCAGTTGGTTAATATTTTAATGTGATATCTGTTAGACTTTTCAGTCGCGCCGCTGGTGCGCAGAGAGAGCGTTATGCATTGATTGTTTCGTTATTAATGATGTTGAGGTGGGAGCGCCATGCACGATTCGTTAACTATCGCACTACTCCAGGCGCGGGAAACCGCGATGACCTTTTTTCGCCCGATTATCAAGCAGCAGAATCTGACGGAGCAGCAGTGGCGGATCGTGCGCGTGCTGGCGGAGCATCCGTCGATGGATTTTCATGACCTGGCCTTCCGCACCTGTATTCTGCGCCCGAGCCTGACCGGGATCCTGACGCGTATGGAGCGCGACGGGCTGGTGCTGCGCTTAAAGCCGCTCAACGACCAGCGCAAGCTCTATGTCTCCCTCACCAAAGAGGGGAACGCCCTGTATGAACGCGCCCAGGCGCGGGTGGAAGAGGCCTATCAGCAGATTGAGGCGCGGTACACGCCGGAAAAAATGCAGCAGCTGACGGCGCTGCTACAGGAGTTTATTGCGCTGGGCGATGGGCAGGCTAACAGCCAGGAAAAGGAGTAGATCGCTTCGGTCATCAACACAATTTCCGTAAAGTTTTCCCATTCCAGGCCGAAAATTCTGTACCTGTCTGGTGGAATGAGAAATCATGTTAAATCGTATCAAGATTGTTACCAGCTTATTGCTGGTTTTGGTTATTTTTGGCCTATTACAGCTCACATCCGGTGGTCTTTTCTTTAATGCCCTGAAGCATGACAAAGAAAACTTCACCGTCCTGCAAACCATTCGTCAGCAACAATCCACGCTTAACAGCAGCTGGGTAGCGTTGCTGCAAACCCGTAACACCCTGAACCGCGCGGGCATCCGCTACATGATGGATCAGAACAACATCGGTAGCGGTGCCACCGTGAACGATCTGATGCAGATTGCTGCTGCTTCACTGAAGCAGGCGGAAAAAAGCTGGGCGGAGTACGAAGCCCTGCCGCGTGACCCGCGTCAGAGTGAAGGCGCCGCGCTGGAAATTAAACGTAACTACGATATCTATCATGGTGCGCTGGCCGAACTGATCCAGCTGCTGGGCGCAGGCAAGATCAATGAGTTCTTCGATCAGCCGACCCAGAGCTACCAGGATGGCTTTGAGAAGCAGTACGTTAACTATCTGCAGCAGAACGATCATCTGTATCAGACCGCCGTGGACGACAGCAACAGCTCTTACAGCCAGGCCCTCTGGATCCTGCTCAGCGTGCTGATCCTGGTGCTGGTGGTGATTGTCGGCGTGTGGCTGGGTATCCGTCACTCTCTGATCTCTCCGCTGAACCGTCTGACTGACAGCATTCGTCATATCGCCGGCGGCGATCTGGTGAAACGCATCGAAGTGGAAGGTTCTAACGAGATGGGGCAGCTGGCCGATACGCTGCGTCACATGCAGGCTGAACTGATGCGTACCGTCGGCGACGTGCGTAATGGCGCTAATGCCATCTACAGCGGCGCGAGCGAAATCTCCATGGGTAACAACGATCTCTCCTCCCGTACCGAGCAGCAGGCGGCCTCGCTGGAAGAGACCGCAGCCAGCATGGAAGAGCTGACCGCCACCGTGAAGCAGAACGCCGAGAACGCCCGTCAGGCGAGCCATCTGGCGCTGAGCGCATCCGAAACCGCGCAGAAAGGCGGCAAAGTGGTGGATAACGTGGTGCAAACCATGCGTGACATCGCCGGAAGTTCGCAGAAGATTGCTGACATCATCAGCGTCATCGACGGTATTGCCTTCCAGACCAACATCCTGGCGCTGAACGCGGCGGTAGAAGCGGCGCGTGCCGGTGAGCAGGGGCGTGGTTTTGCGGTGGTCGCGGGTGAAGTCCGTAACCTGGCCCAGCGCAGCGCCCAGGCCGCACGCGAGATCAAGAGCCTGATTGAGGACTCCGTGGGTCGCGTCGAAGTGGGTTCCACGCTGGTGGAAAGCGCCGGTGAGACCATGGGTGAAATCGTCAGCGCGGTGACCCGCGTAACCGACATTATGGGTGAGATCGCCTCTGCCTCTGATGAGCAGAGCCGCGGGATCGACCAGGTGGGTCTGGCGGTGGCCGAGATGGATCGCGTCACCCAGCAGAACGCCTCGCTGGTGCAGGAATCTGCGGCTGCGGCAGCGGCACTGGAAGAGCAGGCGAGCCGTCTGACTCAGGCAGTGGCGGTGTTCCGCATTCAGCAGGAGCAGCAGAAAGCCCATGCACACGCGGCGGTGAAAACCGTGACGTCGCCGGTAACGACGCGCAAAGCGGCGGTTACCGACAGCGGTGACAACTGGGAAACCTTCTGATGTGAATAGCGCCCTGTTCAGGCAGGGCGCTGTTTTTGTGCCCGGCGGCGCTGCGCTTGCGCGGGCCTACGATTTTGTAGGCCGGGTAAGGCGAAGCCGCCACCCGGCACTATTACTGCTGGCGCGGATCGCTGATCGGCTGACGCACCAGGAAGATATAGGCTAACGCCCCCAGCGCCGTGACGCAGCCGCAGATGATCAGCGCCAGGCGGAACGAGTGGGTGGTGTCGACGATAAACCCGGTGACAATCGGGGCAAACGAGGCGCAGATGAAACTGGCGAAGTTTTGAATGCTGCCCACCGAGGCGGTCATTCGTGATGCCACGGCCACATGGATCAATCCCCAGCACGACGTGCCCGCAAAGTGGATGCAGAACAGCGCCATCCCAATCAGCAGTACCGCACTCATAGCCGTGGTCGCTTCCGGTACCACGAAGGTGAAGGCCGCCGAACAGAGCATCCCGCTGATAATGCACAGCTTACGGCTGCGTACCGGCGCCATGCCGCGTTTCACCAGCGCATCGGTGGTGAAGCCATTGACTAACATCCCCGCCGCACCAAACAGAAACGGAATGGCCGCCATCAGGCCGGTGCTTTTCAGATCCAGGTTATAGGCCGTTTGCAGATAGCCCGGCAGCCAGGCCAGATAGAGCCAGGCGGTATAGTTGATGCCGCTAAAGCCCAGCATCATTCCCCACATGGTGCGGTTGCGGAACAGGCTGCGCCATTCAGCAAAGCTTAAGGGATCGCGACGGGTGTTAACGCTACCGGCGTTGAGGTACGCCTGCTCGACGCCGCTCAGCTCAAGCTCCTCGCGGTTGCGATAGAGCATGTACCAGCCAATGGCGAGGAAAATACCCAATACGCCGATGGTGATAAACATCCCGCGCCAGCCCATCACCAGCATCATTGCCGCCAGCAGCGGCGGGCTGATGGCCACGCCGATGGTCGAGGCGGCGTTGAAAAAGCCCATCGGACGGCCACGCTCTTTGATGTTGAACCAGTCGTTAATTACTTTTACGCCACAGGGGTTCATCGGCGCTTCGCCAATCCCCATCCCGATGCGCACCAGCACGAACTGGGTAAAGCTGTGAACCATCCCGGACATCGCCTGGAACAGCGACCAGAAGAACATTCCCAGCCCCAGCATCAGGCGCGGGCCTTTGCGGTCCAGCAGCGGGCCGCAGGGCAGCTGGGCGATACCATACGCCAGCGAGAACACCGATAGCAGGGCGCCGATCTCGGTGGCGCTGAGACCCAGCTCCTCGCGAATGGTAAGATTTGCCACCGACAGCGAGCTGCGATCGAGATAATTAATGACCGCGGCAAAAAACAATAACAGCATCGCTGTCGTCTGGATGCGCTTTATTCGCGCGCTACGCTGAATAGCACCTGTTGGCGGCAGAGAAATATCTGTTGTCTTTTCTTTGTCAAAGGTGGTCTGCGGGTCGAGAGTTATATTGCTTTTTTCCACGCCGGACTCCTGAATTATTGTAGGGGTATTCTCTGATCTTTTATTAGAGAAATATCTATAACGATAAGTGATGGAATATCCGCATTCCTCACCGCGCAATAAAAAATTAAGTCGACTCCCGGTGAGCATAGGCAGCCGTTATTTTCCCGCGTGTGTCCGATCGCGGAAGCGTGCTGTCCGTAAAGATTTGCTGTTTTTAATCGGTACTTAATAAAAGACCGTCGCGCTCTGGTTAATGGAGCGGATCATCGACTGTTTCGCGGTATGCAGGTGATTACGCATCGCCAGATTGGCATCCAGATCGTTGCGGCAGATAAGCGCGCTAAGGATGGTCATATGCTCATCGATGGCGATGATATTGCGCTGCTTCAGGTCGCTCTCGTCCCACTGGTAGTGGAAATGGAAGATGAATGAGATGATCTCCAGCGACTGGTTGAAAAAGATGTTGTTGGCGGCGGAGAGCAGCAGGGAGTGGAAGTCGCGATCCAGCCGGGAGAACTGGCGGAAGCTGTCGCCGATGCTGTCGCGCAGGGCGCGGTGCTCCTCCAGCAGGGTGCGGGCCTGGAGCCAGCGCGGGTCGCTGTCGGGCAGATTGAGGAAATGCTGCAGGGCGTGGGTTTCGAGCATTTCGCGCAGCTCGAATAGCTGCTCAGCCCACGACTGGTCAAACTGCTTCATTCGCCACTGGCCGCGCTTTTCGCTCTCGATCAGGTTGTAGCGGCTAAATTTAAGTAAGTACTCCCTTACCACCACCGGGCTGACGCCTGCGCTACGCGCCAGCGCCAGCTCCGAAAAGGCCTCTCCGGCACGCAGAATGCGCTGGTTGATCATCGACAAAAAACTCTGCTCAAAAAGCCGGGTCTGCTCGGCCAGCGGCGCGATCTCGCAGGTGAAACCATCGCTGGCGTCGGGCTTGCGGGCAATCACGTAGTCATTGTTCACCCGCGTCAGTACGCCGCAGTCGCAGAGATGGGCCTGGATGTGGCGCACGGTGGTGCGACTGATGTTGTACATCTCCGCCAGCGCGCTTTGTGAGGGCAGCGGTGACGGAATGTGGCCCCTCGCCATGTCGTCGATCACCTGGTTAATCACGTTATGACGCAAATTTTGCGAACGGCTCATGAAAGATTCCTTCTGGCAGAAAAGGGGGCATTAAAACCCTATTTAAAACGGCTTTATGCGCGGCAATTCACAAATCCCTTTATTGCCCACCCGTTATTTTGCGTTTTCATCAATATCTGAAACCACGACAGAACGGGAGAAACAAAAAATGATGACGATGAATACGCTGGTATGTCAGGAACCGAAAAAATTACTCTGGACGCAGCGGGAAGTGCCCGTTCCCGGCGATAATGAGGCGCTGATAAAAATAAAAACGGTGGGCATTTGCGGGACCGATATACATGCCTGGGGCGGCAATCAACCCTTTTTTAATTATCCCCGTGTGCTTGGGCATGAAATATGTGGCGAGGTGGTAGGGATCGGCAAAAATATTCGCACGCTGCATCAAGGCCAGCAGGTAGCCGTCATTCCTTACGTCGCCTGCCAGCACTGTCCGGCCTGCCTGAGCGGCAAAACCAACTGCTGCGAAGCTATCTCGGTGATCGGCGTACATCAGGACGGCGGTTTTAGCGAGTATCTGTCGGTGCCGGTGAGCAACCTGCTGCCCGCAGACGGGATCGACCCCGAGGCGGCGGCCCTGATCGAGCCGTTTGCGATAAGCGCCCATGCGGTACGCCGCGCAGCCATTCAGCCGGGAGAGCACCTGCTGGTTGTGGGGGCCGGACCGATTGGCCTGGGGGCGGCGGCGATTGCGCATGCGGATGGCGCGCAGGTGGTGGTCGCCGATACCAGTCCCGCCCGGCGAGAACATGTGCAGCGCTCTCTGGGCGTAGCGGCGCTCGATCCCTCGGCAGCCGATTTTACCGATCGGCTGCGGGCGCAATACGACGGGGCCCTGGCGCAGAAGGTGATTGACGCTACCGGTAATCCGCAGGCGATGAACAATACCGTCAATCTGATCCGCCACGGCGGCACCATCGTCTTTGTCGGGCTGCACAAGGGCGATCTGCAATTCTCCGATCCGGAGTTTCATAAGAAAGAGACCACCATGATGGGGAGCCGCAACGCCACCGGGGAGGATTTCGCCAAAGTGGGACGGCTGATGGCTGAAGGCAAATTGACGGCAGGGATGATGCTGACCCACCGCTACGCGTTTCGTGAGCTGGCGGAAGTGTATGAGGCGGAGGTGATTAATAATCGCGGTCTGATTAAGGGCGTGATTGGCTTTTAACGGTTGCCATGCAGCGCCCGGGGAGGTGTTGGGCGCTGTTTTTTTCTTGCGAAGCGGGAGAGGCGAGCCTCTCCCGGGGTTACCCTTCCGCGTTAACCACTTTGATCTCCACCATCCCGATCCCCAGCTGGCGCGGAGAGTGGCCGAGAATATTCCCCTCGTTAGTGGACTCCGGTGCAGGCGGAACAATCACCAGCGTGCTGCTGTGCGACGGGTTGTCGAAATGCAGCGTCGTGGTGGTGACCTCGTTCCCCAGCGTCAGGGTCTGCTCTTTATCGCCAATACGTACCGGGATCGGTTTGTTAGCGTTTGGTCCCCAGGCTTTGGCGGTGATCACCAGGTCGAATTTCGCCGGCAGCGGCTGGTTATATTCGATCTTCACCTCATCACCCAGTTGGGCGTTAGACCAGCGTCCCCAGGATTCCGGACGCGAGATCCCGCTGAACTGCTTCACCTCTTCGGGTGCCCCGGCCACGTTAAAGACAAAGCTGTCAGCCTTGTAGCGGATGTCGTTGTCGGACACCTTGAGCATGTCGACGTTGCGCTGATAGCGATCGGTGCTGATCACTGTATCTTTAAACGCCGTCTTGCCCTTCCACTGCGCTTTATCGACATGCTGCACGGTCTGCTCGCCGCCTAACTGGCCCTGAGAAACACACCAGTCGGTAGAGAGCGCCAGCGGCTGCGACCAGAGCTGACCCATCTTGTAGCAGCGATCGACCCAGACGAAGTTATCCCGCGGGGCGAAATCCGCCAGCTGGTAGCGCAGCGGAGCCGAGTATTCGCTTTCCGGCAGCGGTTCCACTCGCTTATCGGAAACGCGCAGCAGCAGCGGCAGGCGGAAGTGGCTGTCGGAGAAGGCCATCATGTTTTTCTGGCTGTCGATGGTGAATTCTTTCAGCTCTTTCGGGAAGTTCCACAGGCGAATGACGTCCGGTTTCCACGCCAGCACTTTTTCCTTCATGTTGAGGAACACTTCAGATAGCGACTGCCCGGAGAGGCTACTGCGGCCCAGGCCGATAAAGTTATCCCCGCCGAGGATATCCAGCACCGTCGCGCCGTTATCCATGGTGTTGCGCTTCACGGCCATCACCTCCTGCTGCGGCTTATCGCCACGCAGGATAAAGAACAGGTTGCTGCGATCGTGCTTGTTCAGCGCATCCCAGGCGGTGTTTTTCATCGCCAGATGGTCGGAAGAGACCACAATCACCGTGTTTTTGAAGTACGGCGAGGCTTTGATTTTTTCGATCAGCGCCGCAATGTGCTCCTGACTACAGCCCACCGCGCTAAAGGATTGATTGGGCTTGCCGTCAAGGGCATAGCGCTTGCGCTGGCAGGTGCGGGAGATAAAGCCGTCCGGGTGGTGCGTATCCACCGTCAGGGCAAACAGCGAGAAGCGTTTGCCGGACTGTGACAGCGCCTCGAATTTTTTCCAGGTTTCATCCAGCACCGTATCGTCATAGAAGCCCCAGTCGTTACGGTAGGTCGGATCCGCGACGGTGGTTTTTAACTCTTCTGCACCGTAGAGATGGTCAAAACCGTGGGACTTCAGGAACACATCTTTCCCGGCGAAACGCAGGTTGGCGCCCTGCATGAAGTAGTTCTCGTACCCGGAGTTTTTCAGGATATCGCCGAGACAGATATTCTGCGGGAAGAAGCTCGACACCGATGCGGAAGCGTTACCTTCAAACGGGGCGAACAGCGGAATGCCACACTGGGAGGCGACCATGCCGGCGATGGTGTAATCGGTGCCAGGCAGCTGCGCGGTGTGGCTGAAATCGATCCCCTCATTTTTGATAGCACCCAGCTCCGGCGCGAGATCCGGGAAGGCGTCATTATCAAAGTAGGTGCGCTCCAGGCTTTCGCCATAGATATAGACCAGGTTGAGTTTCGGGTTTGGAATGGTTTTACCCGGCTCTTTGTAATACGCCGCAAAGTCGGGATCGCCATCGCGGGACTGGGATTTCACCAGCTCGGTGATCTGGTGAAACGCCGGACTGGCATCCACCGAGGCGAGGGCCAGTACCAGCGCCAGCAGGCTATAACCGAGATGATGCGGATGATGACGGCGGCGGCGCAGGATCCAGCCCAGCAGGCCGAATACCGCCACCAGGGCAACCACCACACCAATACCTGGAAGTATGTACTTACTAACCCCGGCACCGGTCAGACTGTTGGTCAGGGTATAGAGAACAGCATCGTTAATGCCGTCGCCGGTAAAGTAGTCACTGGCGTAGAGGGTAATGTTCAGTACGACAAAAAGCCCCAGCACCAGCAGGGTGACAGCAAACCACCAGGTGTTACGACCCGCTTTGCGGGAATAGATAACCACCGAGGCGATAAACAGGGCAACAGAAATAAACTCTGACAACAGCTTATCCTCAACAAAGGCATCCGCCGATTGGCGGATTAACTGTTTAATTTTTGGGTGATCCAATGTAATGGCGATGCCATCAAGCTGCAATTGTAGTGTCACGCAATTGTGCTGTTGTTAGGATTTGGTTTAGAAAATCGAATGTTTGACGGGCGTCGCTTTCTGCGGGGAAGGGGAGAAACGCCGCGGCAGCCGTCGCGGCGTGTCGGGGATCAGGAGATAAAGCTCATTCCCTGTTTCAGGACAAAATCACAGGCCTGGGCTTTGACCTTCTTCGCCAGCGGAGAGTTGCCGATGGTTTCCAGATTCAGCTGTTCGCCGTTATTGGCATTCAGCAGACCCTGGATCCCTTCCAGATAGTTAGTGTCCTGCTGCTGCTCTTCCTGGGTGTCGAGACCCAGCTTACCCAGCACCTGATTTTTAATGTTGGTGGCGTCGGTCATCGAGGCCAGCTTCTCTTTGGCGCAGTACTCGAGAATCCCGGCTGCGTTATTCATGTTGCTGGCAGAGAGCGACTGGGTGCCGTTGTTGAGCAGACCGGTGAGCGAGGAGAGGGAGAGGCCACCGCTCTGGGAGGTTGTGGTGGTGCTGTTGCTGCTGCCCGCGCTGAGCTGGCTGGCGGCGCTGTTGAGCGTATCCTGCCAGGAGGAGGCCGCCTGGGCTGTACCGGTCATCAGGAGGGCGCTGACTGCGGCGCTAAGAAGAAAATGTGTTTTCATAAGACCTACTCTGTCGATTGCCCGCCGGGGCGGAATGGCAGCCAGTATAAACCTCGCGACAGTGCAGGACTTGGGTAAATATCCTAATACTCTTTACCGGTAACGCGGCTGCGATAGCTTTCCCAGTCAAAAATCACATACAGACTGTTACCCAGTTTCATGCGATCCATCACCCGCTCGCCCAGCAGACGGGTCATCTCTTCAACGTTATGGTTGGTCAGCATGCCGGTCGGGCGTTTGGAGGAGGAGCGGCGATCGACAATCTGGTTAATGATCACCTTTTCATAGCGCGATTCGGTCTGCACGCCGATTTCATCAATCACCAGCAGATCCACGTTACTCAGATCGTTCAACAGCTGTTCTTCGCTGGTCTCCCGGTTGCTGAAGGTATCTTTCATGGCGGACATGATGTCAGCCACGGTGATGATCAGCACCGATTTACCGCGCAGCAGTAGCTCGTTGCAGATGGCCGCCGCGAGATGATTTTTGCCGGTGCCCGGCTTGCCGCTGAAGATAAAGCTGGCGATGTTGCCGTCAAACTCTTCTACGTACTGGCGCGCCTGTTGCAGAGCCTGGAGCTGTCCCTGGGTCTCCACCTTGTAGTTGTCGAAGGAGCAGTTCTGATGCAGAGGACGAATGCCGGAGCGGTTAAAGGTGCGCTGCATCTTCATGGCGCGGTTCTCCCGCGCCAGCGCCGCCGCACGGATCTTACCCTGCTCTTTTTGCCACGCCAGCAGCTCTTCACCGGTGGTAAAGGCCGGTTTGACGTTAGCGGGCATGATCTTCTGCAGACGTTTCATCAGTTCGCCGAACTCTTTCATTTGGCACCTCGGAATCCGTGGGGGATCTGTTTATCCGGTTCTGAAAAGGTATTCACATCGCGTCTGGCCTGGTTGCCGCTGCTGGCCCGGTTGATCTGCACGCTGCGCGCCAGCTTCTGCTGCCACTGGATATGGTGAAAGACTTTCCCTTCCGCCTGCCAGTAGGCGGTAAAAGCGGCCAGCTCCTCAGGGGCGACGGGCTGGGTGAGGGCAATGCCCCACAGCGCCGCCTGACGCTGGAAATCGGGGTCCGGCTGCCAGCCATTGTACATGGCGAATTTGCCCATCGGCACCGCAACCGGCGCGCTGGTAGGCTCCTCGAAGAATTGAGTATCCAGAGTGACGTCACTGGCCGGGCGCGCCAGGCGCGCTTCCAGCTCCAGCAGCTCGGCCAGACGCTGCGGCGTGATGGCGTAAAAAGCCGGTGCGTTATCGGCGAAAACGGCGACAGTACCGCCTTGCGCCCTGGACAGCACGCCGCGGGGATCGTGCATAAAGGCATCAATGCCAGTGACGCTGGTGGTCAGGATTCTGGAGGACATAATACTTCTCTACTGAGTTACTGCGGACGAGATATGGGCTTATGGTAGCACAGAGAGGAGGGGGCAGGCAGGGGTCTGAAACCCGCTCCCTGACCCCCTGAAAAATCAGGAGATAATATTCAGCGTCACATCGATATTGTTGCGGGTGGCGTTAGAGTACGGGCAGACAATGTGCGCCGCATCCACCAGCTTTTTCGCCTCACTGGCGTCCATCCCTGGCAGGTGAATATTCAGTTTCGCTTCGATGCCAAACCCGGTTGGCAGCGGCCCGATCCCCACTTCGCCCTCAATAAAGGCATCCTGCGGCATGGTGATTTTGTCGCGGTTAGCCACAAATTTCATGGCGCCGAGAAAACAGGCTGAGTAGCCCGCCGCGAACAGTTGTTCCGGGTTGGTGACTTCACCGCCCGCGCCGCCCATCTCTTTGGGGACGCCCAGTTTGACATCCAGCACGCCGTCGGACGAGGTGGCGCGACCATCACGGCCGCCGGTAGCTTTGGCTTTGGCGGTATAGACAACTTTTTCTAAAGACATGGTAGGTTCCTTATCTCAGGGGTGAAAGCGCTAAGGACAGGTATAACGCAAGGCAACCTGAACCGCCATTTTTCGATAGTGTTGCCGCTGGGCCTGTTCATCAGCGCCATCCTCAAACAGCAGGGTGAAGGTGTAGCTGTTGGCCACATAGTGAAAGCTGAAGCTGCTGATGAGGCGATGCAAATCCCGGGCGTTCACCGTCTGGTTAAAGAGTTGCTTCTCTTTGCCGCGTTTGAGGATGGTTTCCAGCAGATCCAGCGCGCTGCGGTTCACCTGGCGCAGCAAGGCCGACTGCTGCATAAACCGGCCCCGCTGCATGTTCTCCATACAGATAATGCGGATGTAGTCCGGATGGTCGGCGTGATAGTCAAAGGTGGTTTCCACCAGCTCCACCAGCGCTTCTACCGGCGGCATTGCATCCAGGCTGAGCTGCATCTCACTGGCGCGGATCTGCGTGTAGACATATTCCAGCACCAGCAGGTAGAGGTTCTCTTTGGTCTTAAAGTGATACACCACCATCCGTTTGGTGGTGCCCGCTTTCTCGGCGATCTGCTCCATGCGTGCGCCGTTAAGCCCGTACTCGGCAAACAGCGAGAGGGCGCTGAGGAAGATTTTGTCTTTCAGGCGGGAGCCGTCACCGTTTTCCGCGTTTTCGCTGCCGGGGTTAGACACATCTGCTCCTTACTTAGCCACATGAGAGCAGAGGATTATCACCACGGCAGCGGGAGAACACAACTCTCAAACCCGGGGGCGTTTGCGGTAGAGCCATAGCCCGGGGATCGACAGCCCGATTGAGAGGGCGCCGACGATTGACGAGGCTTTCAGGAAGTTAGTCAGCAGCATGATCATCTGCGCTTCGCTGTAGCCAAAGTGGCTAATTTTCACCGCCGAGATCATCGCGGTATAGGCAGAGATGCCCGGAAACATGGGGATCACCGCCGCGACGGTAAAGACTTTCGGATGCGCCAGATACCAGCGTGACCACTGGATCCCAATGCTGCCCACCAGCATCGAGGCCATAAAGGTCGACCATTCGATATTCATCCCGGCGGTCATCATCGTCATACGCGAGCCGTGGCCGATCGCCCCCAACAGCGCACACCACGGCAGGGCGCGATGGGGTACGTTAAATACCATGGCAAAACCCACCGCCGGAATGGCCGACAACATCATGTCCTGGGCCAGCGCCCAGAGAAAATCGATTACGCCCATCCGCGAAGTCCCCATAACGTCATGGCCATCACCACCCCAATACAGGTGGCGAGGGTGAGTAAACTGGCTATCGCCCAGCGGGCAAGACCGGTATTGATGTGACCTTTGAACATATCGGCCACGGCATTAATCAGCGGAAAGCCCGGCACCAGCAGCAGCACGCTGGCGGCCATGGCGATGGTCGGGGTGGTGGCAAAACCCGGCAGCCGCAGCAGCAGGCCGGAAACCGTGGTGGCGACAAAGGCGGTGATGCAGAAGTTAATTTGCGGGTGCAGATGCCGGCCCGTCAGCACCTGACGCACGTACATGGCGAGGGTGCTGGCGATAAAGGTCACCATAGCGCCATCCCAGCCGCCGTTGTTAAGTTTACAGAAGCAGGCGCAGGAGAGGCCCACCATCAGCACTACCAGCCAGCGTGGATAGCGCAACGGCTTGATCTGGCTGAAGCGTTTTTCGACCCCCTGCGCATCCAGCAGCTTGTGTTCCGCCATGATCACGATGTGTTGCACCTCGGTGACGACGTGCATGTTGATCCCACGATCGTGGTTTTTACGCGTTGAGGTCAGACACTGGCCCGCTTTAATGGTGGTCAGCACAATCGCGTTAGAGGAGATGGCGCTCTCTACGCTGTCCATACCCAGAGCCAGCCCCAGTCGGGTAGAGAGCTCCTCCACCAGGGCGCTTTCGGCACCGTGTTGCAATAAAAAAAGGCCGCACTGAATACACAGTCGCGTGACGGCGCGTTGTGAGGATTGATCTGCCTGCATCTTTTGCCCTGAGGAGAGAGTGACGGGTGGATAGCCGGAATGTCTACTTTTAGCACACAAGCCGGTAGCGTTTGCTCTGGGCCAGATCAAGGTTTGAGCAGATTGATGCGGTAAATATACTTTTCGTTGAGCGAATTAATTATTAATTTCTATGGTTTTTATATTTACATATTTATTAAATCTATATTTAGAATATCTAACTTTCTCTTTTTAAAAATATAATGCACTACAGGTTAACATTGAAGAGTTATTTTGCGATATTAATGCTGTTTTGGCGGTGTATATATTTGTGATGCTGGTTCTTATCGCACTCTCATTTCGCTCAGCTAATGAAAAAGGAAAGACATTACATTTTTACGTCGCCCTGTTAAACAAACAGGTAATTAAGTTAGATGAACGACGTGGAATGAACGTATGAATGGATTCGGAGCGCAAATGCCGTCATTGATCTGTAAAAGTGTAATAATAATTGGAAAATCACCCATAATGCAGACCGGCCTCGGTAGCATTATGTCACGCTATTTCCCGGACTACGATCGTTCTTACTGTCGGACCCATGAAGAACTGACGCTTCTCCAATTGCGTCGCGCAGTTGTGGTCATCGTTGATATTTCAGATGAACAGCGTAATCCGCTTAATATATGCAATCAGTATCACGCATTACAAAATCAGTATCGGGATATTCACTGGATATTTTTGGTTTCTCGGGCAATTTATCCCCTCGCTGTTGAGCACTTGATGCGTCCAGAAAGTACGTTGCTATCCAACATGGAGCCCGTCGAAAGTGTGGTTAAGGCTATCCAGGCGGGTAGCGAAAACGCTGAACGTATTAGCCAGACGCTATTAATACCCGATCCAGATGATTTATATGACAACCAGGATGAAGTCATGTTGACCTTCTCGGAGCGCAAAGTATTACGCTTACTGGGAAAAGGATGGGGAATTAATCAAATCGCCGCATTGCTGAAAAAGAGTAATAAAACGGTAAGTGCGCAAAAAAACAGTGCCATGAGAAGACTTGCTTTAACGAGTAATGCCGAAATGTACGCGTGGATTAACAGCACTAAGGGAATGAAAGAGCTGAGTTTATTCTCTGCCTATGGAGAGCAAGACGAATGGAAAAGAACGCGAACAAAAGACATATCGCTATCGTCGAAAAGTGCATGATGAGTGGTATGGGGCTTAAGCATCTTTTTGCCAGCCCCGCACTTAAAAATTATGAAGTCCACCTGTTTAATAACATTAATAGTTTCCAGTCCTCACTTAGTTTTGTTCCATACACGTCGTTAATTTACTCCCTCTCGGATGAGCGGGAAGAGCGGCGTAATTGCCTGGTCTGTATTAAGGAAGTGGCTGCCACATACGGCATGATTCAGCGAATCGTACTGGCATCAGATGAGGCAGAAGCGAGCCTGATTAATCAGCTTTCGCCGTCACGCCTGCATGGGGTGATTCTCAAATCTGAGCCGCTCGCCGACCTGCAGGAGCACCTGAGCAAAATATTGAGCGAGAACCGACGGGTTAATGACGGGCATAATAACCACTGGAATATTCATCGTGGAAGACTGCTTAGCCCAACCGAGCGCGCCATTTTGCAGTTTATGTCGTGCGGCTTCTCCATCCCGGAAATTGCCACCCGGCTCGATCGCAACATCAAAACCATTCGTGCGCATAAATTCAATGCCATGATTAAGCTCGGGGTGCGTTCCGACGTGGGATTACTGCACGCAGCGGATATCCTGACCCATTTTCCCGTCCCGGATCCCCGCAACTCGCGCTTCATTTCCCAACACTTTTCATAACCCATGCAAAAGTCTGCGCCAGAACGGTTCTGGCGCGGGACTTACAGACAAACGTCTACCCATGTTGCCTGAGTGAGCTCGGCCATTCTTTCCGGAGAAATACGCACCGCGCTGTGGATCGCACCGGCAGCGGGCAGCACTTCCGCATACTGTCTGAGAGAGATGTCGCAATAGACCGCCAGCGGCGTTTCCAGTCCGAAAGGGCAGACGCCACCCACAGGATGCCCTGTGATTGTCACCACCTCGTCACTACTCAGCATTCGGGCCTTTGCGCCAAACGTCTGCTTCAGCTTTTTGTTATCAAGACGCGCATCGCCTTTGGCAACCACGAGGATCACCTCATCTTTAATTTTTAGCGACAGCGTTTTCGCTATCTGACCCGGCGCGACGTTGTGGGCCTCGGCAGCCAGCGCAACGGTAGCGGTACTTTGACCCAGTTCGATGACTTCAACATCCGGGGCGTGGTCAGCGAAAAACTGGCGCACAGACTGCAAACTCATTGTTTCCTCCAGAAAAATATTCTGCGTAGTCGTTCATAAGAGATGATGCCCTTTAAATATTTACCAGGTCACACGCTTCTGATATCAGCGATTTCTGGATCATCTTCACAATCACGGAAACCGGTTACAGTAACCGGTTGCAGACCATGATGCGGAGATTAATACTGATTACGTCACTTCCCCTGTATCCAATAATAAGAGTCGATTATGAAACCTATCCGTTTGAGCAGTCCCGCTGGTAAGCGAGCCAGCAAGGTGGTGAAAGTGGTATATGGAACACCGTGCGGCGTCACAACGCCCGAAACGATCGTCTGACAGGAGAGCCGTTATGTCTGCCAACCATGCTGCGTTTAACCTGATATTCCGATTTGTTGAAAACTATGTCAGCCCCATTGCCGGACGCATCTCCTCCCAGCGTCACGTGATGGCGATCCGCGACGGTTTTATCTCCGCGATGCCGTTTATGATTGTGGGCTCGTTCTTATTAGTGTTTGCTTACCCGCCGTTTTCGCCGGACACCACATGGGGCTTTGCCCGCGCCTGGCTGGATATGGCAAAACAGTTTGAAGGCCAGATCCTCACCCCCTTCGATATGACGATGGGCGTGATGTCCCTCTATATCTGTGCCGCTATCGCCTACAACCTGGGCAAGCATTATGTAAAAGCGTATCAGCTCGATCCCTTCATGTGCGCCATGCTGTCGCTGATGGCCTTCCTGCTGATCGCCGCGCCAAAAACCAAAGGCGCATTGCCGGTGGACAGCCTCGGCGGGACGGGGATCTTCACCGCCATTCTGGTGGCGATCTACTGCGTGGAGATGATGCGTTTTCTGAAGGCGCACAATATCGGTATTCGCCTGCCCGACCAGGTGCCGCCGATGATCAAGAACTCCTTCGACCTGCTGATCCCGGTGCTGGTGGTGGTGCTAACCCTCTATCCACTGAGCCTGCTTATTCAGTCGCAGTTTGGCATGCTGATCCCGCAGGCGATCATGGCCATCTTTAAACCGCTGGTGGCGGCGGCGGACTCGCTGCCGGCAATCCTGCTGGCGGTGCTGATTGGTCACCTGCTGTGGTTTGCGGGCATCCACGGGGCGGCGATTGTCTCCGGTATGCTGCAGATGTTCTGGCTCACCAACCTGGGGATGAACCAGACCGCGCTGGCGCAAAGCGCGCCGCTGCCACACATCTTTATGGAGGCGTTCTGGACTTTCTTCATTGTGATTGGCGGCTCCGGGGCCACGATGGGGCTGGTGTTCTGCTATCTGCGTAGCCGTTCGGCGCACCTGCGTTCCATTGGACGGCTGAGCGTGGTGCCGAGTATTTTCAACATCAACGAACCGGTGATCTTCGGTACGCCTATCGTGATGAACCCGGTGTTCTTTATCCCGTTCCTGCTGGCGCCAATGGTCAACGCGGTGCTGGCGTGGGCGGCGATGAAGCTGGATCTGATTGGCCGCGTGATTTCGGTGGTTCCCTGGACCGCTCCTGCGCCGGTGGGGGCTGCCTGGGCGCTGGGCTGGGACTTCAGGGCGGCGATCCTGGTCCTGCTGTTAGCGATGGTCTCCGCCATCATCTACTACCCGTTCTTTAAGGTGTACGAGAAGCAGCTGCTGGCGCAGGAGGCCGAAGAGGCCCAGCGTGCAGAAGAAGAGAGTCAGCAGGTCGCGTAATAAAAGCAAAACGGCAACCCTTGGGTTGCCGTTTTCATCTATTGGACCTGATAAACTATTTCAGCGTGCAATCGCCGCACTGCTGAACGTCCGGCAGGCGATAGCGCTGACAGCAGGTACGACGCACCAGCAGGCCGTCGCGCGGGACGACGGTGCGATAAAGCGGGTTGTCACGCCCATCGGAGAGCTGGCGGGCAAAGAAAATCGCCTGACGCAGCGCGTCCACTTTCTCATCCCCCAGCAGGGGTTTCATTTCGGTCAAATACCAGTGAATTAAATAGCCGGTATTGCTCCAGATAAGTTTGCCGTTGATCTCACCCGTCGCTTCCAGGACGTCAACCACCGGGACCAGCGCGCGTGTCACCAGCATTTCCATACGCTGCCGGGCCGAAAGGGAGGTTGCCTGGCTGTCTTCCTGAACGTCGATCCAGAAGCAGGCTGCGCGCCCGGTTTCGTGAAACTCAACGTGGAAATGTTCCGGGGAAATATCCAGCGCCACATCCTGGGTCAGCAGGGCCAGCATCATCGGTGGGACCATCAGCCCGATATACCACTGTGCCCACAGCGACAGCAGCGGCTTGTTTTCCCGCGCCATCGTGGGCTGGTTGCGGTAGATATGATCGGAGTAGGTCGCCAGCAAAGACTGCAGTTCGGCAGGACGCTGCCACTGCGCCAGCGTCATGGCGTGATGAGGATGGGGTTCATCCAGCTTGATGACATCCAGCAGATAGGCACGCGTCTGACCGATAGCCTCACGCATCGCGTCCGCAAGCCCTGAAGGCCCGGCCGACAGTGGCGTTTGCCAGATAATATTCTCAACAGCGTGTGCGGAACGTGTGGCCATAAGTTAGCTGGATAAAAATCTAAATGATAATGATTGCCAATCCTAACTATAGATAAATCCGTGCGCAAGGCTTTTTACACATTCAGGTTTAACGCTGACAAATGAGAAAATCTATCATATGATATTGGTTATCATTATCGGTTTGAGAGATGAATCATGTTGAGCAGAGCGTTGGGAAGTGGCTGGGGCGTGATACTGCCGGGAATGGTCATGGCCGGGCTGGCGTGTACCGATCTGTCGTTAGCGGTCTGGAAAGTGATTATCGCGTCGGGTTTGCTGATTTCATCCGCCATGATCTGGCATAAACAACTGCGGCATTTCGTGCTGCTGCCATCATGTGTTGCGCTGATTGCGGGAATGTGGGTGCTGGTAATGAATCTGAACTAACGGGAGAAAAAGAGAGAAAATCAGGAGAGATAAGATAATTGGTGCGAGGGGGGGGACTCGAACCCCCACATCCTAAGGACACTAACACCTGAAGCTAGCGCGTCTACCAATTCCGCCACCTTCGCACAGTCATCTTATTTTTTGATATCGCCTCGTTGGTGCGAGGGGGGGGACTCGAACCCCCACATCCGTAAGGACACTAACACCTGAAGCTAGCGCGTCTACCAATTCCGCCACCTTCGCCCAGTGCGAGCAATATCAATCATGGTTATTGGTGCGAGGGGGGGGACTCGAACCCCCACATCCGTAAGGACACTAACACCTGAAGCTAGCGCGTCTACCAATTCCGCCACCTTCGCAGACCATCGATACAGTAAAAGTATCGTAACCACGGAGGCGCATTCTAGATGTTTTCAGCTTTTCGTCAACAGATAATTGTGCGGGAGATATTATTTGCTGCAAAAATGGCCTGAACGGGCGGCTCAGGCCAGCGGGAGACGTTACTTCTTCGCCTGGCGAGTCATGATGGCGCGGTAGATCTTAAAGCGGCCAGTTTGCGCCAGCACTTCGTGGAAGCCGAAGACTTCATCCAGCACTTTCGGGTACGGCAGGAAGGCGTTCGCCACGATTCGCAGCTCACCGCCGCTGTTCAGATGGCGTACCGCGGTACGAATCAAGGTCTGTGCTGCTTCGAGGCTGGTTTCCACACCGTCATGGAATGGCGGATTAGAGATAATCATATCGAAACGGCCGGTCACGTCGGAGAGGACGTTGGAGGCAAAAACTTCGCCTTCAATGTTGTTGGCCGCCAGGGTCGCGCGGCTGGCTTCGATGGCGGATGCACCCACATCGGTGAGGGTTAAACGCACTTTCGGCGAGTGGCTTGCCAGCACAGCGGAGAGCACGCCTGCGCCACAGCCGACATCCAGCACTTTGCCTTTGGTGTGCGGCGTAAAGGTGGAGAGCAGCAGCTGGCTGCCCACGTCCAGACCGTCACGGCTGAAGACGCCCGGCAGGGTTTTGATGGTCAGGCCATCCAGCTGATATTCGCCCCAGTATTTTTCCGCGTCGAAGGTCGGTTTTTTGTCCAGGCGGCCATGGTAGAGGCCGCAGCGGCGGGCGCTGTCGACTTTGTTCAGCGTGACGTACTCCGCCAGCATCTGCTCAGCGCTGCGCACGCCGCTGCGGTTTTCACCGATCACGAAGATATCGCAACCCACCGGCAGGAGGGAGAGCAGGTTCATCAGCTGGAACTGGGCTTCGGGTTTGTTCTTCGGCCAGTAGTAGATCAGCGTATCGCAGTCGGCCACGTCGGCCTGTTCCGCCACCAGGCTGAAACGGGCGCGCTCGCCCATCTGACGGCTCAGGACCTGCCAGTGGTGATACTGCTGGGTGTGCGCACGGCTGTCGGCGCACTCGAAACGGGCAGGCAGGTCATCCTGCATATCTCCGGCAAACAGAATACGGCTTTGTTCGAAATCATCACTGTGACGCAGCAAGACTTCACTTGCCGGGGTAAATGCAGACATGAATTGTTCCTCAATAAACACAGGCGGGGATTATAGTAGGTAGATGGCGCAGATTCGACACATTTGGTATATTTGCGCGCCTGACAAACAGGAGTTTTTGCAATGGCATCCCGACGAGACAGGCAACTACAGCAACTGGGCATCACCCAGTGGGCGCTGCGCCGCCCGGCGGCATTGCAGGGCGAAATCGCCATCTCGCTACCGGCGCATATTCGTCTGGTGATGGTGGCGCAAAGCCTGCCCGCCCTGAGCGAGCCGGTGATCGCCGACGTACTTCGGGCGCTGAGGCTGGGTGCCGATCAGGTGCTACAACTGACGCCCGATCGCGTGGCCATGCTGCCCGAGGGCAGCCGCTGCAACAGCTGGCAGCTTGGCGTAAGAGAAGAGATTGCTCTGGAGGGGGCGAGTATGGCCTCTCCGGCGCTGGACGAACTTAACGTAAACCCGGCGGCACGTCGCGCGCTGTGGCAACAAATCTGCGAACATGAACACAATTTCTTCCCTCACGACGACTGATTTAGCGCAGGCTTTTGAGATCGAAAAACGCGCCCACGCCTTTCCGTGGAGTGAAAAAACCTTTGCCAGCAACCAGGGTGAGCGTTACCTGAACTATCGGCTGGATGTCGATAATCAGCTGGCGGCATTCGCCATCACGCAGGTCGTTCTGGATGAAGCGACGCTGTTTAACATCGCTGTGGATCCTGCTTTCCAGCGCCGTGGGCTGGGCAGAGAACTGCTGGAACATTTAATTCGCGAGCTGGAAGCACGAGACGTGTTCACGCTGTGGCTGGAAGTACGGGCGTCGAACGTCGCCGCCATCGCACTCTATGAAAGCCTGGGCTTTAACGAGGCGACGATCCGCCGTAACTATTACCCCACCGCAGAAGGACGTGAAGACGCCATCATCATGGCTCTGCCGCTTGGATAACTAAAAAGGTTGTAACAATGAACTGGGACTGGATTTTCTTTGACGCCGATGAAACGCTGTTTACCTTCGATTCGTACGGCGGCTTACAGCGGATGTTTCTCGACTACAGCGTGACCTTTACTGCTGAAGATTTCCAGGCTTACCAGACGGTGAATAAACCGTTGTGGGTGGATTACCAGAACGGGGCGATCACCGCGTTACAGCTGCAGCACCAGCGTTTTCAGGGGTGGTCGGAGCGTCTGAACGTTCCGCCAGGCGATCTGAACGACGCCTTCCTTAATGCAATGGCTGAAATCTGCGCCCCGCTGCCGGGCGCCGCGTCGCTGCTCGCCTCCCTGAAAGGCAAGGCGAAGCTCGGGATCATCACCAACGGCTTTACCGCGCTCCAGCAGATCCGCCTTGAGCGGACCGGTTTCCGTGACTACTTTGATTTATTAGTGATTTCAGAACAGGTGGGCGTGGCGAAACCGGCCCCGCAAATCTTTGATTATGCGCTGGCCCAGGCCGGAAACCCTGACCGGGCGAAAGTGCTGATGGTGGGGGACACGGCGGAGTCGGATATCCTTGGTGGAATGAACGCCGGGCTCTCCACCTGCTGGCTGAACGCGCACAACCGCACCCTGCCGGAGGGGATCACACCGACCTGGACCGTGACCTCCCTGAGCGAACTGGAGCAACTCCTGTGTAAACATTGATTGCCTGCCCCCCATTGATGGGTAAAATAGCCGCATTTTCGTATTCATGATGCGCGGCCCGCTGCCGCGCTTTTTAAAGAAGATTGAATTATGACGTTGTCTCCTTATCTGCAAGAGGTGGCGAAACGCCGTACTTTTGCCATTATCTCTCACCCGGATGCCGGTAAAACCACCATCACCGAAAAGGTGCTGCTGTTCGGACAGGCGATCCAGACCGCCGGTACGGTAAAAGGCCGTGGCTCCAGCCAGCATGCAAAATCGGACTGGATGGAGATGGAAAAGCAGCGTGGGATCTCGATTACCACCTCCGTAATGCAGTTCCCGTATCACGACTGCCTGGTGAACCTGCTGGACACCCCGGGGCACGAAGACTTCTCCGAAGATACTTACCGTACCCTGACGGCGGTGGACTGCTGTCTGATGGTGATCGATGCCGCAAAAGGCGTTGAGGATCGTACCCGTAAGCTGATGGAAGTTACCCGTCTGCGTGACACGCCGATCCTGACCTTCATGAACAAACTCGACCGTGACATCCGCGATCCGATGGAGGTGATGGATGAGGTAGAGCGTGAGCTGAAGATCGCCTGTGCGCCAATCACCTGGCCAATTGGCTGCGGTAAGCTGTTTAAAGGCGTTTACCATCTCTACAAAGACGAAACCTACCTCTACCAGAGCGGTAAAGGTCACACCATTCAGGAAGTGCGCGTCGTTAAAGGGCTGGATAACCCTGATCTGGACGCGGCTGTCGGCGAAGAGCTGGCAGAACAGCTGCGTGAAGAGCTGGAGCTGGTCAAAGGCGCTTCCCACGAATTTGATAAAGAGCTGTTCCTGAGCGGTGAAATCACGCCGGTCTTCTTTGGTACCGCGCTGGGTAACTTTGGCGTGGACCATATGCTGGACGGTCTGGTGGAGTGGGCGCCGCAGCCGATGCCGCGTAATACCGACTCCCGTGAAGTAGTTGCCAGCGAAGAGAAGTTTACCGGCTTCGTCTTCAAGATTCAGGCCAACATGGACCCGAAACACCGCGACCGCGTGGCGTTTATGCGTGTGGTATCCGGCAAATATGAAAAGGGCATGAAGCTGCGCCAGGTGCGTACCGGTAAAGATGTGGTGATCTCCGACGCGCTGACCTTTATGGCCGGTGACCGTTCCCACGTGGAAGAGGCGTATCCGGGCGACATCATTGGCCTGCATAACCACGGCACCATCCAGATTGGCGACACCTTTACTCAGGGTGAGATGATGAAGTTCACCGGTATTCCGAACTTCGCACCGGAGCTGTTCCGCCGTATCCGCCTGAAAGATCCGCTGAAGCAGAAACAGCTGCTGAAAGGGCTTGTTCAGCTGTCGGAAGAGGGGGCGGTGCAGGTATTCCGTCCTATCGCCAATAACGATCTGATTGTCGGCGCCGTGGGCGTGCTGCAGTTTGACGTGGTGGTTGCCCGTCTGAAGAGCGAGTACAACGTTGAAGCGATTTACGAATCGGTCAACGTGGCGACGGCGCGCTGGGTAGAGTGTTCTGACGTGAAGAAATTCGAAGAGTTCAAGCGTAAAAACGAGGTTCAGCTGGCGCTCGATGGCGGTGATAATCTCACCTATATCGCCCCAACCATGGTTAACCTGAACCTGGCGCACGAGCGTTATCCCGATATTCAGTTCCGCAAAACCCGCGAGCATTAATCCCTTCCCGGAGCACGGCAGCTGCCGTGCTCTGCTTAAATCCCTGCCTTATTAATCCCTTGCGGAATGTTCTTAATTCAACGGCTTTTGCTGCTTATTGCTCATTTTTTGCCCAATTCTGAAAGCGGACCTGTGAGAGTGATCTATATTTAACTCAGTGTTTAACACCGGGCGCAGATGAAAGTTTCATTCAATGCGTGTTGATAAGGTTCTCATCTCGCCCGAGTGTTGATTGGTAGTACTAAAGACTACTTGCACGTGATGTTTGACGCTCGAATTCGGAGCAAACCACAGGAATACATCGATGAATACTAAAAAACTGAAGATTTCGAAAACTCTGCTGGCGGTAATGATGGGTAGCGCTCTGGTATGCGGTTCTGCAATGGCAGAAACCACTGCAACCGACAAAGCGCAATCCACCGCGAACACCGCAGGGGAAAAAATCGATAACTCTATGAATAAAGTCGGTAACTTCATGGATGACAGCTCTATCACAGCAAAAGTAAAAGCTGCGCTGGTAGACGCTGATGACATTAAAAGCACCGATATCTCTGTAGAAACCGATAAAAACGTCGTCACGCTGAGTGGCTTCGTTGAAAGCCAGGCGCAGGCTGAAAAAGCGGTCTCCGTGGCGAAAGGCATTGAGGGCGTAAAATCTGTCAGCGACAAACTGCATGTTCGCGACGGCAAGGAACAGTCTGCTAAAGGCTATGCCGGTGACGCTGCTACTACCAGCGAAATCAAAGCGAAACTGCTTGCCGATGACATCGTCCCTTCACGTAATGTGAAAGTGGAAACCACCGACGGCGTGGTACAGCTCAGCGGTGAAGTCGAGTCTAAGGCACAGAGCGACCGTGCTGAAAGTATCGCTAAAGCCATTGATGGCGTGAAAAGCGTTAAAAACGATCTGAAAGTGAAATAAAACTCCAAAATTCGTCCTTCTGGCTGAGGCCAGAAGGCGAGATAAGAATTACACATGTAGATATCGCCGTGAGCAACCTGAGCGCTCACCATGCGGTCGACATTAACTATGGTAAAGGAGAGTCATATGTTTCGTTGGGGCATCATTTTTCTGGTTATCGCGTTAATTGCCGCCGCTCTGGGTTTTGGTGGTCTGGCGGGTACCGCGGCGGGCGCGGCGAAAATTGTCTTCGTCGTCGGTATTATCCTGTTCCTGGTAAGCCTGTTCACCGGACGTCGTCGTCCATAGCTCAGGTAACCGTATGTTGATGAAAAGGCCCATGTTAAGCATGGGCCTTTTTCTTTGGCTGACCTTTTCGCATACATCCTGTTTGGGAAACCCGCCGGTGTAGGCTACTGTGTAGTGACATAACAAATAAAAAACAGGAAAGCAGAGGTGGGGCAGCGAATTCCGGTTACGCTCGGCAATATTGCGCCGTTAGCACTGAAACCCTTTCGGCCAGGCCAGATTGCGCTGGTTTGCGAAGGGGGTGGGCAGCGAGGGATCTTCACGGCTGGCGTGCTGGATGAGTTTATGCGCGCGCAATTTAACCCGTTCGATCTCTATTTTGGCACCTCCGCCGGGGCGCAGAACCTCTCGGCCTACGTCTGTAATCAGCCGGGCTACGCCCGCAAAGTGATCATGCGTTACACCACCTCCCGCGACTTCTTCGATCCGTTGCGCTTTGTGCGTGGCGGCAATCTTATCGATCTCGACTGGCTGCTGGATGCTACCGCAAGCAAAATGCCGCTGGCGATGGACAACGCCTCGCGCCTGTTCGATACCGGCAAAGCCTTCTGGATGTGCGCCTGCCGCGGCGACGACTACTCGGCGAGCTATTTTTCGCCGCAAAAAGAGACCTGGCTCGATATTCTTCGCGCCACCAGCGCCATCCCCGGCTTCTACCGGACGGGGGCGCTGCTGGATGGGATAAGCTATCTCGATGGTGGTGTCAGCGATGCGGTCCCGGTGCAGGAAGCGGCCCGGCGGGGGGCAAACACCATTGTGGTGATCCGCACCGTGCCCTCGCAGATGTACTATACGCCGCAGTGGTTTAAGCGGATGGAACGCTGGCTGGGTGAAAGCAGTCTGCAACCGATGCTCAATCTGGTGTCGCACCATGAGGCGAGCTATCACGCCATCCAGCAGTTTATTGAAAAACCACCGGGTAAACTGAGGATCTTTGAAATCTATCCGCCAAAGCCGCTCAACAGCATGGCGCTGGGCAGCCGCGTACCGGCCCTGCGGGACGATTACAAAACCGGGCGTCTGTGCGGACGCTATTTCCTGGCGACGGTGGGCAAAATGCTGGCCGAGCGTCCACCGCTGCGCCGCCATCAGCGGATCATCGCCCCTGCTACGGTGGTGGTTCCCCCGGCAAGCGTGGCCAACGATGTTGTTGCCACACCGTTAATCGATGCCCCGCAGGCGAACGACACTCTGTTTGATAATGAGGATCTGGCGTGACTTACCGCTTTATTGATACCCATTGCCACTTTGATTTTTCTCCCTTCACCGGCGATGAGCCCGCCAGCATCCAGCGTGCCGCCGGAGCGGGGGTTATGGCGATCGTGGTGCCGGCCATTGATGCGGCGAGCATCGATCGCGTGCTGGATCTCGGCGCGCGCTACCCGGCGCTCTATATGGCGCTGGGTCTGCATCCGATTGTGATCGAAAACCATCAGGATGCCGATCTGGAAAAGCTGGAGGCGGCGCTCGCGGCACGTCCGGAAAGGCTGGTGGCGGTGGGGGAGATCGGCCTCGATCTCTATCGCGAGGATCCTCACTTCGAGCGGCAGGAGACGATCCTCGATGCGCAGCTGAAGCTGGCCAAACGCTACGATCTGCCGGTGATCCTCCACTCCCGGCGCACCCATGACAAGCTGGCGATGCACCTTAAGCGCCACAATCTGCCGCGTACCGGGGTGGTACACGGCTTTGCCGGCAGCCTGCAACAGGCGCAGCGCTTTGTGGCGTTGGGCTATAACATTGGCGTCGGCGGCACCATTACCTATCCCCGCGCCAACAAAACCCGTGAGGTGATGGCGCAGCTCCCCCTCTCCGCGCTGGTGCTGGAAACCGATGCCCCGGATATGCCGCTCAACGGGTTTCAGGGGCAGCCGAACCGCCCGGAGCAGGCGGCAAGGGTCTTTACCACCCTGTGTGAACTGCGCCCGGAGCCCGCGGAGGAGATCGCCCAGGCGCTGCTGGACAATACCCGCGCGCTGTTCGGCCTGTCGCTATAGATAGAGCGCCGGGCGGATCACGCTGATCTGCTCGCGCTCCAGCAGCTGCGCCAGGGGCTCAACATCCTCAGCCGTTGCGCTGCGCCAGTGCCGGGCTTCGCCATAGACGCCGTGCGCGTGAAAGGCGTTGATCCTGACGGGAACATCCCCCAACTGGCGGATAAATTTGATCAGTTCGCGACGGTGCGTCAGGTAATCACAGCGATCCGGGATCACCAGCAGGCGCAGCTCGCTCAGCCGGCTGTGCGCTGCCAGCCAGCGGATGCTGTGCTTGATGAGGGGGTTTTCGCGTCCGGTCAGATAGCGGTGGTGTTCATTACCCCAGGCCTTGAGATCCACCATCGCGCCATCAAACACCGGGAGCAGTTTCTGCCAGCCGGTTTCGCTTAGCAGGCCGTTGCTGTCCACCAGGCAGGTCAGATGCAGTAGCTGCGGATCGGCTTTTAGCCTCGAAAACAGCGCCACCAGAAACGGCAGCTGAGTGGTGGCCTCCCCGCCGCTGACGGTAATGCCGGAGATAAACGGCGCGACCTTGCGGATCTGCGCCACCATCTCTTCCACACTATAGCGCTGCGCCATAGGCGTCGCCTGCTGCGGGCACATTTGCAGGCAGGTGTCGCACTGCTGGCAATGCGCCTCATCCCACCAGACGCGCCCGGCCTGAACGTTCAGCGCCTCATGCGGGCAGTGCGGCACGCAGGCGGCGCAGTCGTTGCAACGTCCTATTGTCCACGGGTTGTGGCAGGTTTTGCAGCGCAGGTTACATCCCTGCAGAAACAGGGCCAGGCGGCTGCCGGGCCCGTCGACGCAGGAGAACGGGATAACCTTACTGACTAAAGCGCATCTGTTGTTCATGGCTTATCACGCGCGGCTGGCGCTCCAGAATGCGGGTGTTGCGGGCGGCCTCTTCTCCCAGCCAGGTGGTGTTGGTGCGGGAACCTTCTGCGCGATATTTTTCCAGCTCGGACAGCCGCACCATATAGCCCGTCACGCGAACCAGATCGTTGCCCGACACGTTGGCACTGAATTCACGCATTCCGGCGCGGAAGGCACCCAGACAGAGTTCCACCACCGCCTGCGGATTGCGTTTCACGGTTTCATCCAGCGTCAGGATGTCGCTGATCCCGGCGTGATAGTGACGGTGATGCGGGGCCACCGCCAGCAGGTGGTTGATGGGGTCGGGCTCGTCCCCATACGGCAGACGCGCCCCCGGCGTGGTGCCCACATCGGAACTGATCCCCGACTGGGCATGCAGCATGGCGCGTTTTTTCCAGCCATGTTTAACCGGGGTCGCTTCCACGAACGCTGCCAGCTGTTCGCTGATGCGATATCCCAGCGCATTAGCCTGGTCATCCTGGCCGTAGCGCCCGTTGATCCCGGCCTTTTCACACAGCACGTTCACCGCCTCAGCCAGGCCATACATACCGAACATCGGCACAAAGCTGTCGGGATCGATCAGCCCTTCTTTAACCAGGAAGCTATGCTCAAAGAAGCCGGAACGCTGGTACAGGAAGTCGCAGCGCGCATCGATAATGGCTATCTGCTGCTGGCAGTAGTGCGGCAGGGTGCAGGTAAAGAACGCCTCCACCGTCTCGCTCTGTTCGGCGATGGCTTTCAGGTTGAGGCGCACCAGGGTGCTGCCTCCGCCCGCCAGCGGCAGCGAGTTGTAACAGCTGACCACACCGTAGCCCTTTTTTGTGAAAATTTTATCATTCACCGGACCGTTGGCAATGTGCGGCTTGCTGCATTCGCAGATGTTTTTCGCCACCTCCAGCAGCAGGGAATCCGGGGTGATATCCGGATCATAAATAAAGGTAAGGTTGGGTGAAACCTGCTTAAGCTCTGCATCGGCACGTAAGATGGCGCGCGTGACTGGCCCCTCTGCCGGGCCGATATTGGCATGGACGAAGGCATCAGGCAGGGTGCGATCGAGGTAGCGCCAGAAACGTTTTATTCGAATATCGATTTCTTCTTGTGTTAGAATTTTAACATACGGCTGCAACAGCGTATCGAGATGGCCGAGAAAGACCGGCATGCCGGTGACGGAGGGAACATGGTGATAAAGGATTGTCAGCAGCGACAGCGCATCATCCAGATCCTGAGCGCCCTCCAGCTCCAGCCACGCCGAACCCTGTTTCAGGAACAGCGCATAGTCGGGCAACACGTAGCGCGGTTTGTAAGGCGCGTGGCCTTCAAACATATCGCAGATAAACCCCCCGGCCAGCGCCAGGCGCGCATCGTTATCCAGCGCGGGATAGGGCAGGTTGTTTTCCGCCTCCAGCGCCAGAAAATGGCGTTTTTGTTCGGGGCTTAACATCGGGCTTGTCACAATTTTCTGGCAACGTTGTTGCAGGGCGGCGGGTGTGGAGAGGGACATTGTCGCTTCCTTATTGTTCTGCATGGACAGAGGAAGAGTGTAAAAAGAGTCCCGCCTGCTGCCTTTGATCCTGCGCGGGTGCCTGACGCTTTAATCCGCAGTTGCAGCTTAATTATTTGAAGTTGATCGCATTACGGTAATGCAAATTTGTATGCATTTTTCATTAACTGTGATGAATGTCGAAGTGAGAATGCGGGTGAATGTTAGAATACTCACAGACCCGCAAGGTGAAATTTTACGGCTATATGCCCGGAGAATGTTATGACCGATTTAACCGCCAGCAGCCTGCGCGCACTGAAACTGATGGATCTGACCACCCTGAATGACGACGACACCAACGAAAAAGTGATCGCGCTGTGTCATCAGGCGAAAACCCCGGTGGGCACCACCGCGGCTGTCTGTATCTACCCGCGTTTCATTCCCATCGCGCGTAAGACCCTGAAAGAGCAGGGCACGCCGGAGGTGCGTATTGCCACGGTGACGAACTTCCCGCACGGCAACGACGACATCGAGATCGCGCTGGCCGAAACCCGCGCCGCCATTGCCTATGGCGCTGATGAAGTGGATGTGGTCTTCCCGTACCGCGCGCTGATCGCGGGTAACGAGCAGGTCGGTTTCGATCTGGTGAAAGCCTGTAAAGAGGCCTGCGCCGCGGCAAACGTACTGCTGAAAGTGATCATCGAAACCGGCGAACTGAAAGAAGAGGCGCTGATTCGCAAAGCGTCTGAAATCTCCATCAAAGCCGGGGCAGACTTCATTAAAACCTCCACCGGTAAAGTGCCGGTGAACGCCACTCCGGAAAGCGCACGCATCATGATGGAAGTGATCCGCGACATGGGCGTGGAAAAAACCGTGGGCTTCAAACCGGCGGGCGGCGTGCGTACCGCAGAAGATGCGCAGCAGTTCCTGGCGATTGCCGATGAGCTGTTCGGTGCCGACTGGGCCGATGCCCGTCACTACCGTTTTGGCGCATCCAGCCTGCTGGCGAGCCTGCTGAAAGCGCTGGGTCACGGCGACGGTAAGAGCGCAAGCAGCTACTAATAGCACTACTCGTTGTAAGCCGGATAAGGCGTAGCCGCCCTCCGGCGTTATTCCGCTTCGCCGGGTGGCGCTACGCTTACCCGGCCTACGGTTAGCCTTCGACTCACTTCCTCAGGGGGTTATTTTGTTTCTCGCACAAGAAATTATTCGTAAAAAACGTGATGGTCATGCTTTAAGCGACGAAGAGATCCGTTTCTTTATCAACGGCATTCGCGACAATACCATCTCTGAAGGGCAGATTGCCGCCCTGGCGATGACCATTTTCTTCCACGATATGGCGATGCCGGAGCGCGTGTCGCTGACCATGGCAATGCGGGATTCAGGAACCGTTCTGGACTGGAAAGGCCTTAACCTTAATGGCCCAATCGTGGACAAACACTCCACCGGCGGCGTGGGTGATGTCACCTCGCTGATGCTGGGGCCAATGGTCGCTGCCTGCGGCGGCTACATTCCTATGATTTCCGGGCGCGGCCTCGGTCATACCGGCGGCACGCTCGACAAACTGGAAGCCATTCCGGGCTTCGATATCTTCCCGGATGACAATCGCTTCCGCGACATCATTAAAGATGTGGGTGTGGCGATTATCGGCCAGACCAGCTCCCTTGCCCCGGCGGATAAGCGTTTTTACGCCACGCGTGACATTACCGCGACCGTCGATTCCATCCCGCTGATCACCGCCTCGATCCTCGCCAAGAAGCTGGCCGAAGGGCTGGATGCGCTGGTGATGGACGTCAAAGTGGGCAGCGGCGCCTTTATGCCGACTTACGAACTCTCAGCCCAGCTTGCCGAAGCGATTGTTGGCGTGGCTAACGGCGCTGGGGTGCGCACCACCGCGCTGCTTACCGATATGAACCAGGTGCTCGCCTCCAGCGCGGGTAACGCGGTCGAAGTCCGCGAAGCGGTGCAGTTCCTGACCGGTGAGTACCGTAACCCGCGTCTGTTTGACGTCACCATGGCGCTGTGCGTCGAGATGTTGATCTCCGGTAAGCTGGCGAAAGATGACGCCGACGCCCGCGCGAAGTTGCAGGCGGTGCTGGACAACGGCAAAGCGGCGGAGATCTTTGGCCGCATGGTGGCGGCGCAAAAAGGCCCGACCGACTTCGTGGAAAACTACGCCAAATACCTGCCTACCGCGATGCTCAGCAAAGCGGTCTATGCGGATACCGAAGGCTTTGTCTCGGCAATGGACACCCGCGCGCTGGGGATGGCGGTGGTGTCGATGGGCGGCGGTCGTCGTCAGGCTTCCGACAGCATTGATTACAGCGTCGGCTTCACCGATATGGCCCGTCTGGGCGACAGCGTTGACGGTCAACGTCCGCTGGCGGTGATCCATGCGAAGGATGAAAACAGCTGGCAGGAGGCGGCGAAAGCGGTGAAAGCGGCCATTACCCTGGCAGATAATGCCCCAGAAAGCTCGCCTTCGGTCTATCGTCGTATTACCGAATAGCGGTATACTGATCTGATCGCTTTTTTATGAAGCACTGAGTACGGAGAACATATGAAACGTGCATTTATTATGGTGCTGGACTCTTTCGGCATCGGCGCTACAGAAGATGCAGATCGCTTTGGTGACAACGGTGCAGACACCATGGGTCACATTGCTGAAGCCTGTGCAAAAGGCGAAGCGAACAACGGTCGTCAGGGCCCTCTGAATCTGCCAAACCTGACCCGCCTGGGTCTGGTTAAGGCCCACGAAGGTTCTACCGGCAACGTTGCCGCCGGTATGGACGCTAACGCGGAAGTGGTGGGCGCGTACGCCTGGGCGCACGAGCTCTCTTCCGGGAAAGACACCCCGTCAGGTCACTGGGAAATCGCCGGTGTGCCGGTTCTGTTTGACTGGGGCTATTTCTCCGATCACGAAAACAGCTTCCCGCAGGAGCTGCTCGATAAGCTGGTTGAGCGTGCGAACCTGCCGGGTTACCTCGGCAACTGCCACTCTTCCGGTACCGTCATTCTGGATCAGCTCGGCGAAGAGCACATGAAAACCGGGAAGCCGATTTTCTACACCTCCGCTGACTCTGTGTTCCAGATTGCCTGCCACGAAGAGACCTTTGGTCTGGATCGCCTGTACGAGCTGTGCGAAATCGCCCGTGAAGAGCTGACCGAAGGCGGCTACAACATTGGCCGCGTGATCGCGCGTCCGTTTGTGGGTGACAAGCCGGGCAACTTCCAGCGTACCGGTAACCGTCACGACCTGGCCGTTGAACCGCCAGCGCCGACCGTGCTGCAGAAACTGGTTGATGAGAAAGGGGGCCAGGTGGTCTCTGTCGGTAAAATCGCCGATATCTACGCTAACTGCGGCATCACCAAAAAAGTGAAAGCCACCGGTCTGGATGCGCTGTTCGACGCCACCGTCAAAGAGATGAAAGAGGCGGGTGATAACACCATCGTCTTTACCAACTTCGTGGACTTCGACTCCTCCTGGGGCCACCGTCGCGACGTTGCGGGTTATGCTGCCGGTCTGGAGCTGTTCGACCGCCGTCTGCCGGAGCTGATGGAACTGGTGGGTGAAGATGACATTCTGATCCTGACCGCCGACCACGGCTGCGACCCAACCTGGACCGGTACCGACCACACCCGCGAGCACATTCCGGTGCTGGTCTACGGTCCGAAAGTGAAACCAGGCTCTCTGGGCCATCGTGAAACTTTCGCGGATATCGGCCAGACGATTGCAAAATACTTTGGTACGTCTGACATGGAATATGGCAAAGCCATGTTCTGATGACGCTGCCCGGCGGCGCGTGGCTTGCCGGGCCTACGTTTTTTGTAGGCCGGGTAAGGCGCAGCCGCCGCCCGGCAAAACAACATACTAATAAGGGAACTGAAGATGGCAACTCCTCACATTAATGCAGAGATGGGTGATTTCGCTGACGTCGTATTGATGCCGGGCGACCCGCTGCGCGCGAAGCACATCGCCGAAACCTTCCTCGAAGATGTGCGTGAAGTGAACAACGTTCGCGGTATGCTGGGCTTCACCGGTACCTACAAAGGCCGCAAAATTTCCGTTATGGGTCACGGCATGGGTATCCCATCCTGCTCCATCTATACCAAAGAGCTGATCACCGATTTCGGCGTGAAGAAAATCATCCGCGTCGGCTCCTGCGGTGCCGTGCGTATGGACGTTAAGCTGCGTGACATCGTGATCGGCATGGGCGCCTGCACCGACTCCAAAGTTAACCGCATGCGTTTCAAAGATCATGACTTCGCGGCCATCGCCGACTTTGACATGGTGCGTAACGCCGTTGACGCCGCCAAAGCGCTGGGCGTTGATGCCCGCGTGGGCAACATCTTCTCTGCGGACCTCTTCTACGCGCCAGACGGCGGTGAGATGTTCGACGTGATGGAGAAATATGGCATCCTGGGCGTGGAGATGGAAGCGGCGGGTATCTACGGTGTGGCGGCTGAGTTCGGTGCGAAAGCCCTGACCATCTGCACCGTGTCTGACCACATCCGTACTCACGAGCAGACCACTGCCGCTGAGCGTCAGACCACCTTCAACGACATGATCAAGATCGCGCTGGAATCCGTTCTGCTGGGCGATAAAGAGTAAGATTTACTGCGGGGGCGTTCTGCCCCCGTTTTTTTATCTATTCACCTTTCACATCCAACCTCCGCATTTTTCTTTACATTTCATCTGAATATGCTATGAAATTTATTCAAGTATCTATTCATGAAACCATTCATTGATGACAGCGATTAATGATCTGCTGCTACAGGGCCCGCGTGGAGCGCCTGAGCTTCGCCAGCATCTGGGCATCAGCCAGGCGACATTTTCGCGTCTGGTGGCTACCCAGCAACAGGTGATCCAGTTTGGAAAAGCGCGCGCCACGCGCTACGCCCTGCTGCGCCCTGTGCGGGGCAGCAGCGTATTTCCTTTCTGGCAAGTGAATGCTGAGGGTCGGGCCATCAGAGGCGGGGAGATTTACCCCACCTGGCCGCAGGGAAGCTGCCTTGTGCTACAGGCTGATGGGCAATGGCAATGGTTTGATAGTCTTCCCTGGTATCTGACCGACCTTCGCCCTCAGGGTTTTTTAGGACGGGCGTGGGGCCGCCGCCTGGCACAGCAATTCTCGCTGCCGGAAGATATTCGTCTCTGGCAGGAAAGCGATGTGCTTTATGCCCTTAGCCAGTTTCCTGGTGAGCATTCCGGTGGTTGGCTGGTGGGTGAGAAGAACTACCAACGTTGGCTCTGTGCAACCCCTCCGCAGCCCATTACCGACTTTCAAAAAAACCGGGTCTATGCGCAGCTATCCCGGGAGGCGCTGGCAGGGGAGATCGTAGGTTCTTCTGCGGGTGGGGAACAACCCAAGTTCTCCTGCTTTGTCCAAACGGCAACGGGTGACGCGCATATGCTGGTCAAGTTTACTGCGCCACAAAGTAGCGCAGTCTCTGTACGATGGGGCGATCTGCTGTTTGCCGAGGCTATCGCGCACAGCACGCTTACCCGGGCAGGGCTCGCGGCAAGCGATGCCATCGCGCTACAAGGGGAAAGCGGCCAGGTTTTTCTTGAGGCTAAACGCTTTGACTGCGAAGGCGTCACGGGCAGACGCGCCATCCTCTCCCTTGAGGCGGTACAAAGTGAATTTGTCACCGCGAGCGGAGCATGGCCGCACACGGTTGAGAAGCTCGTGCAGGCTGGCATCGTAGAGGCAACCGCTGCGGGACAGGTCGAAAAGATATGGGCGTTTGGGCGCCTTATCGCTAACAGCGATATGCACGCGGGGAACCTCTCTTTTTACTATTCCGCGTTCCCGTTATCCCTTGCCCCGGTTTATGACATGTTGCCCATGGCGTTTGCGCCTTCCAGCGCGGGTATGATGCGGGAAGAGGCGTGCGAGTTGCGTTTCGATAGCACAATATCGCGTCAGGCATGGGAATTTGCCCTGCCACTGGCGGCACAATTCTGGCAGCAGGTGATGGATGAAAAGCGGATAAGTGAAAATTTCCGCACGATCGCCGCGGGGATGAAAACGCGGTTAAGCGATATTGCAGTAATGGTCCAGAGAATGGCGTGAATGTTCTGCCGGGTGGCGGCTTCGCCTTACCCGGCCTACGGTTACAGGCCCGCGCAAGCGGGCTTTTTTATTACCGTACCGCCCGTGCAATCCAGGCTGACAGCTCCCGCAGCTCTTTTTCCTGTTCCGGGAAATCGCCGATCAGGGCATCGCACTCTTGTTGCAGCCTATCCGCACGGTACAAACAGCCCTGCAGACGCGCCGCCAGCGCCTCTAGCGGCGCCGGGTTCAGGCTGTCGGTAAAGACCTGGGTACGCGAGATATGGCCCTTCTCGACGTCGAAGTGCAGCTCCACGCCGCCCCACGTAAAGCGCTCATCCAGCAGGTGCGAGAAGGCAGGCGCCTGACCGAAGTTCCACTCCCAGCTGCTCTGGCGGGCAAAGGTTTCGGCAAAGTTCGGCAGATCCGGCGTCTTGTCAGGTGAAATGAGTTCGGCTTCAACCCGCTCGCCGTAATGGGCAAAAAACGCCTCGCGGATAGCGTCGCAGATCCGCTCATGGGTGATGCCCGGCAGCAGATCCACCAGATTGGCAACCCGCCCGCGCACGGAGGTAATGCCCTTGGCCTGCAACTTTTTCTGGTCGGGATTGAGGTAGTTCGCCAGGCGGCTGAGATCGGCATTTAATAACAGGGTGCCGTGATGGAAACCCCGGTCCATCGTTTCGCGATAGGCCGAGCCGGAGACCTTCCGGTCACCTTCATCTGTTTTTACCACCAGGTCGTTGCGCCCGGAGGCTTCCGCCGTGGCCCCCAGCGCCTGCAGCGCGTTCAGAACGATGCTGGTGGAGATGGTTTTGTCGTACTCCGGCTTTCCGGCCATAAAGGTAAAGCAGGTGTTGCCGAGGTCGTGGAATACCGCGCCGCCGCCGCTGCTGCGACGGGCCAGGCGCACATTGTCCTCTTCCATGCGCCGCGTGTTGCACTCTTTCCACGGGTTTTGCGCCCGGCCAATGACCACCGTGTCGGCGTTGCGCCACAGGAACAGCACCCGCTGCGTGGCGGGCATCTGGCGGAAGATGCACTCTTCTACCGCAAGGTTAAACCAGGGATCGTATGAATCTGAGATAAGCAGACGCAATGTAGACATGCAGATTTCCTTTCCTGAAACGGTTATCGACTCAATCACTCGCTTTTCTTTTCGCTCTCTTCCTCTTCAGGCACCGATTTACTGGCGGTGAGCAGGAATGGCGACTGCTGCCAGCGGGTGCGTTTGCCCTGCAGCAGCGTGCGGGTCAGCACCACGCCGATCGCCAGCGACAACAGCAGCATCAGGCGCAGAATATTGGTGGTGTTATCCACCTGCTTGGCCTCGGTGGCCAGGGTATGGGTGTCGAGCGTCAGACGCAGATAGCCGAGCGGGCCGTTTTTACCCTGAATCGGCTCCACCAGCTGCTGGTTAAAGTAGCCGCCCGCTTTTTTACCATCCAGCGCCAGCCTGTCGCGCACGTCGACATGCTCGCCGGAGCGGGCAATGAGGGCTCCTTCTTCATCGTAAACGCTGGCATCCAGGATGCGGCTCTCTTCCGTCAGAAGATGCAGCACCTGGGTGATGCGCTTTTCATCCGGCGTTTCGGTGCGCATCAGCGGGGCGATGTTGAGCGACACCTGACGCGCAAGGGTGTGCGCCAGCTCTTCAAGCTGCGGATTACGCTGCCGTTGATGATTCTGGCTGAACCACGATGCGCCCTGCATCAGCGCCACTAACAGGGCGAGACAGGAGAGGACAATCACGGCACGATGAAGCCGGAATTTCAGTTTTGCACGAGCCATATTCCACCTGCTGAAAATTTTCGGGGTTAATGTTGCCAGAAGTGATGGTTACAAGGTAGCCTCATGCGTTATTTTCCCTCCCCTGGATGATTCCCGGCGCGAACGATTTTACAGGAGCTTTAATGCCAAACATTACCTGGTGCGACCTGCCCAATGATCTCTCTCTCTGGCCAGGATTGCCGCTCTCATTAAGTGGTGATGAGGTAATGCCACTGGATTACCATGCTGGTCGTAGCGGCTGGCTGCTGTATGGACGCGGCCTGGATAAACAGCAGTTAACGACGTATCAGCGCAAGCTGGGCGCGGCAATGGTGATCGTGGCAGCCTGGTGTGTGGAAGATTATCAGGTGATTCGTCTGGCCGGTTCTCTGACCCAGCGTGCCACCCGTCTGGCGCATGATGCGGGTCTCGATGTCGCGCCGCTGGGTAAAATCCCGCATCTGAAAACGCCGGGCTTGCTGGTGATGGACATGGATTCAACCGCCATCCAGATCGAGTGCATCGACGAAATTGCTAAACTGGCGGGTACTGGCGAGATGGTGGCCGAAGTGACCGAACGGGCCATGCGCGGCGAACTGGACTTCACCGCCAGCCTGAAACAGCGCGTGGCGACCCTGAAAGATGCCGACGCAAATATCCTGATGCAGGTCCGGGAAAAGCTCCCCCTGATGCCGGGGCTGGTGCAGCTGGTGCTGAAGCTGGAAACCCTGGGCTGGAAAGTGGCCATCGCCTCCGGCGGGTTCACCTTCTTTGCCGAGTATCTGCGTGACAAGCTGCGCCTGGACGCGGTGGTCGCCAACGAGCTTGAGATCCGCGACGGCAAACTGACCGGAAACGTGGTTGGCGATATCGTTGATGCCCAGTTCAAGGCCAACACCCTGACGCGTCTGGCGGAAAAATATGAGATCCCGGTTGCCCAGACGGTGGCCATTGGCGACGGCGCGAACGATCTGCCGATGATTAAAGTGGCCGGGCTTGGCATCGCCTACCATGCCAAACCGACCGTGAACGAAAAGACGGAAGTCACTATCCGTCATGCTGACCTGATGGGGGTGTTCTGCATTCTCTCTGGCAGCGTAAACCAGAAATAAAGAGGTAAAACGTGGCGAAAGCTCCAAAACGCGCATTTGTCTGTAATGAATGTGGTGCGGATTATCCGCGCTGGCAGGGGCAGTGCAGCGCCTGTCATGCCTGGAACACCATCACCGAAGTGCGCGGAGTTGCCGCTTCACCCACCGTTGCCCGTAATGAGCGTCTGAGCGGTTATGCGGGCAACGCAGGCGTATCGAAAGTCCAGAAGCTCTCCGACATCAGCCTTGAAGCCCTGCCGCGCTTCTCAACCGGTTTTAAAGAGTTTGACCGGGTGCTGGGCGGCGGCGTGGTGCCGGGCAGCGCCATTCTGATTGGCGGAAACCCGGGCGCCGGGAAATCGACCCTGCTGCTGCAAACCCTCTGCAAGCTGGCGGCGCAGATGAAAACACTCTACGTCACCGGGGAGGAGTCGCTGCAGCAGGTGGCGATGCGTGCCCACCGGCTGGGGCTGCCCACCAGCGAGCTGAATATGCTCTCCGAAACCAGCATCGAGCAGATCTGCATGATTGCTGAAGAAGAGCAGCCGAAGCTGATGGTGATCGACTCCATTCAGGTGATGCACATGGCCGATATCCAGTCGTCGCCGGGGAGCGTCGCCCAGGTGCGCGAAACTGCCGCCTACCTGACGCGCTTTGCGAAAACGCGCGGCGTGGCGATCATCATGGTCGGCCACGTCACCAAAGATGGCGCCCTGGCGGGGCCGAAAGTGCTGGAGCACTGTATCGACTGCTCCGTGATGCTGGATGGTGACGCCGATACCCGTTTCCGTACCCTGCGCAGCCATAAGAACCGCTTTGGCGCGGTGAATGAGCTGGGCGTCTTTGCCATGACCGAGCAGGGGCTGCGTGAAGTGAGCAACCCGTCCGCCATCTTCCTGAGCCGCGGCGACGAAGTCACCTCCGGCAGCTCGGTAATGGTGGTCTGGGAAGGGACGCGCCCGCTGCTGGTGGAGATCCAGGCCCTGGTCGATCACTCGATGATGGGCAATCCCCGTCGCGTGGCGGTGGGGCTGGAGCAAAACCGTCTGGCAATTTTGCTGGCGGTGCTGCACCGTCACGGCGGCCTGCAGATGGCGGATCAGGATGTGTTTGTCAACGTGGTCGGCGGCGTCAAGGTCACCGAAACCAGTGCCGACCTGGCGCTGCTGCTGGCGATGGTCTCCAGCCTACGTGATCGCCCGTTGCCGCAGGATCTGGTGGTCTTTGGCGAGGTCGGCCTGGCCGGCGAAATCCGCCCGGTGCCGAGTGGTCAGGAGCGCATCTCCGAGGCGGCAAAACATGGCTTCCGCCGGGCGATTGTCCCCGCCGCCAACGTGCCGAAAAAAGTGCCGGAAGGGATGAAGGTCTTTGGCGTGAAAAAACTTGCTGATGCGTTAAATGTCTTTGACGACTTATAATTACCTGATCGATGTTGCAGGAGGCACCATAATTTATGTCGTCATTTGACTATATCAAGACCGCGATCCGCCAGAAAGGCTGCACCTTGCAGCAGGTGGCGGAAGCCAGCGGTATGACCAAGGGCTATTTAAGCCAGCTGCTGAATGCCAAAATCAAAAGCCCCAGCGCGCAGAAGCTGGAAGCGCTGCACCGCTTTCTGGGGCTTGAGTTTCCACGTATGCAGAAGAACATCGGCGTGGTGTTCGGCAAGTTTTATCCGCTGCATACCGGGCATATCTACCTCATCCAGCGCGCCTGTAGCCAGGTGGACGAGCTGCACATCATCATGGGCTACGACGACAAGCGCGACCGCGAGCTGTTTGAAGCGAGCGCCATGTCCCAGCAGCCCACCGTCCCGGACCGCCTGCGCTGGCTGCTTCAGACCTTCAAGTACCAGAAAAACATCCGCATTCATGCCTTTAACGAAGAGGGGATGGAGCCCTATCCCCACGGCTGGGATGTCTGGAGCAACGGTATAAAAGCCTTTATGGAAGAGAAAGGGATCCAGCCAAACTGGATCTACACCTCTGAAGAGTCTGACGCCTCGCAATATCCCGAACATCTGGGCACCGAAACGGTGCTGATCGACCCTAAACGTACCTTTATGAATATCAGTGGCGCCCAGATCCGCGAAAACCCGTTCCGCTACTGGGAATACATCCCGACGGAAGTGAAGCCGTTCTTCGTGCGCACCGTGGCGATCCTCGGTGGTGAGTCCAGCGGTAAGTCCACGCTGGTCAACAAGCTGGCGAACATCTTCAACACCACCAGCGCCTGGGAGTATGGCCGGGATTACGTCTTCTCGCACCTCGGCGGCGACGAGATGGCGCTGCAATATTCCGACTACGACAAGATTGCACTGGGGCACGCCCAGTACATTGATTTTGCGGTGAAATACGCCAATAAAGTGGCGTTTGTCGATACCGATTTCGTCACTACCCAGGCGTTCTGTAAAAAATATGAAGGGCGCGAGCACCCGTTTGTGCAGGCGCTGATCGACGAGTACCGCTTCGACTTAGTGATCCTGCTGGAGAACAACACCCCCTGGGTGGCGGACGGGATGCGCAGCCTGGGCAGCTCGGTGGACAGGAGAGAGTTCCAGACCATGCTGGTGGAGATGCTTGAAGCGAACAATATCGACTTTGTGCATGTGGAAGAGGCGGACTATGACAACCGATTCCTGCGCTGCGTGGAGCTGGTGAAAGAGATGATGGGCGAGAAGGGGTAAGCCCTTTGCCGCTCTGTTTGCCGGGCCGACAAAACCGTAGGCCGGGTAAGGCGAAGCCGCCACCCGGCACACATAAAAACGGCAACCCGTGGGTTGCCGTTTTGCCTTTACTTGGCGATACGCTTGTACTTGATACGCTTTGGCTCCAGCGCGTCGGCGCCCAGCGTGCGTTTCTTGTACTCTTCGTATTCGGTGAAGTTACCTTCGAAGAACTCCACTTTACCCTCATCCTGATAATCCAGAATGTGGGTTGCGATACGGTCGAGGAACCAACGGTCGTGGGAGATCACCATGGCGCAGCCCGGGAACTCCAGCAGGGCGTTTTCCAGCGCGCGCAGGGTTTCGATGTCGAGGTCGTTGGTCGGTTCATCGAGCAGCAGCATGTTACCGCCAACCTGCAGCAGTTTTGCCAGATGCAGACGACCACGCTCACCGCCGGACAGCTCGCCCACGCGTTTACCCTGATCAACCCCTTTAAAGTTAAAGCGGCCCACATAGGCGCGGCTTGGCATTTCGGTGTTGCCGATACGCATGATATCCAGGCCGCCGGAAACTTCTTCCCAGACGGTTTTGCTGTTATCCATTGCGTCGCGGAACTGATCCACGGAGGCCAGCTTCACGGTTTCGCCGAGGGTGATGGTGCCGCTGTCAGGCTGTTCCTGACCGGACATCATGCGGAACAGGGTCGATTTACCCGCGCCGTTCGGACCGATGATGCCGACGATCGCGCCTTTCGGTACCGAGAAGCTCAGATCGTCGATCAGCACGCGATCGCCGTAGGATTTACGCAGGTTGCTGACTTCAACCACTTTGTCACCCAGACGGGCTCCAGGTGGAATAAACAGTTCGTTGGTTTCGTTACGTTTCTGGTATTCGGTGTTGTTCAGCTCTTCGAAGCGCGCCAGACGGGCTTTGCCCTTAGACTGACGGCCTTTAGTGCCCTGACGAACCCACTCCAGCTCTTTCTCAATGGATTTGCGACGGGCCGCTTCCTGAGAGGCTTCCTGCGCCAGACGCTGGTCTTTCTGCTCCAGCCAGGAGGAGTAGTTACCTTCCCACGGAATACCTTCCCCGCGGTCCAGCTCCAGGATCCAGCCGGCAACGTTATCAAGGAAGTAACGGTCGTGGGTGATCGCCACCACGGTGCCTTCGAAGTCGTGCAGGAAGCGTTCCAGCCACGCCACAGATTCCGCATCCAGGTGGTTGGTGGGTTCGTCGAGCAGCAGCATGTCTGGCTTTTCCAGCAGCAGACGGCACAGCGCCACGCGGCGGCGCTCACCACCGGAGAGGTTGGCGATTTTTGCATCCCAGTCTGGCAGGCGCAGGGCATCGGCCGCACGCTCCAGCTGCACGTTCAGGTTATGACCGTCGTGTGCCTGGATGATCTCTTCATATTTACCCTGCTGGGCCGCGAGCTTATCGAAGTCTGCATCCGGCTCTGCGTACTTCGCGTACACCTCGTCCAGACCTTTCAGCGCGTTAACCACTTCGGAAACGGCTTCTTCAACAGATTCACGAACGGTGTGCTCCGGGTTCAGCTGCGGTTCCTGGGGCAGGTAACCGATTTTAAGGCCAGGCTGCGGACGGGCTTCACCTTCGATCTCTGTATCGATGCCCGCCATGATGCGCAGCAAGGTGGACTTACCGGCACCGTTGAGACCCAGCACACCAATTTTTGCGCCCGGGAAGAAGCTCAGCGAGATATTTTTAAGAATATGACGTTTCGGCGGTACCACTTTGCCGACACGATGCATGGTATAAACGAATTGAGCCACGTTGGACTTCGCCTCTTTTATCGTGATGAGAATAGTGGCGAAGTGTAGCCTTTTTCCCCGCCTAATCCCAGCCATCGACGGCAGGAGTGTTAAAACGCGCAAGAAAGGTAAAAATGTGTCGGTAACGTGGCGCGTTGCGGGATGCCTGGTTAGCATAAGTTAATTACGTTTTTGCGCGGCACGATGCTGCATTTAATGACGATTAACAGAGGATGAGCGTGTGGTAAAAGCCAAACAAGTGGGCTGGCGACTGTTGGCTGCCAGCGTCTGCGTGCTGACCATCAGCAGCGCGGCGCGAGCCGATTCACTGGATGAACAACGTAACCGCTATGCCCAGATCAAACAGGCATGGGATCAGCGACAGATGGAGACGGTGCAGGCCTTGATGCCGACGTTGAAAGATTACCCGCTCTACCCCTATCTGGAATACCGCCAGCTCACCGACGATCTGATGAACCAGCCGACGATCACCGTCCAAAACTTTATCCAGGCCAACCCGACGCTGCCTCCGGCGCGTACCCTACAGTCGCGCTTTGTCAACGAGCTGGCCCGCCGTGAAGACTGGCGCGGCCTGCTGGCCTTTAGCCCTGAAAAACCCGGTACCACCGAAGCGCAGTGTAACTACTACTACGCGAAGTGGGCGACAGGCCAGCAGGAAGAGGCCTGGAACGGCGCCAAAGCGCTATGGCTCACCGGTAAAAGCCAGCCCAACGCCTGCGACTCGCTGTTCGGCGCCTGGCGCGCCTCCGGCAAGCAGGATCCTTTAGCGTATCTGGAGCGCATCCGTCTGGCGATGAAAGCGGGCAACACCCGTCTGGTGACCGCGCTCGCCGGACAGATGCCGCCGGAGTATCAGACCATCTCCAGCGCGCTGATCCAGCTGGCGAACGATCCGAAGACGGTGATGGACTTTGCCCGCACCACGGGCGCCACCGATTTTACCCGCCAGATGGCGGCAGTGGCGTTCACCAGCGTGGCGCGGGACGACGTGGAAAACGCCCGGTTGATGATCCCATCCCTTGCCCAGGCGCAGCAGCTCAATGAGGATCAGACCCAGGAGCTGCGCGATATCGTGGCGTGGCGACTGATGGGCAGCGATGTCACCGATGAACAGGCGCGCTGGCGCGATGACGCCATCATGCGTTCCCAGTCCACCTCGCTGGTGGAGCGCCGCGTGCGCATGGCGCTGGGCAACGGCGATCGCCGCGGCCTGAATACCTGGCTGGCGCGCTTGCCGATGGAGGCGAAAGAGAAGGATGAATGGCGCTACTGGCAGGCGGATCTTCTGCTGGAGCGGGGGCGTGAGGAGGAGGCGAAATCCATTCTGCACAGCCTGATGCAGCAGCGCGGTTTCTATCCGATGGTCGCGGCCCAGCGACTCGGCGAGGAGTACACCTTAAAGATTGATAAAGCGCCGTCCGGCGTCAACGCGGCTCTGGTAAATGGGCCGGAGATGGCGCGGGTGCGCGAGCTGATGTACTGGAATCTGGACAACACCGCCCGCAGCGAATGGGCGAACCTGGTCACCAGCCGCACCGTCGACGAAAAAGCGCAGCTGGCGCGCTATGCCTTTGATAATCACTGGTGGGATCTCAGCGTCCAGGCGACGATCGCCGGTAAGCTGTGGGATCATCTTGAGGAGCGTTTCCCGCTGGCCTATAAGGATCTGTTCGAACGCTATACCCGCGGCAAAACTATCCCGCAGAGCTATGCGATGGCGATTGCCCGTCAGGAGAGCGCCTGGAACCCGAAAGTGCGCTCGCCGGTGGGGGCCAGCGGTCTGATGCAGGTGATGCCCGCCACCGCCGCCCATACGGTGAAGAAGTTTAGTATCCCGGGTTACACCAGCCCGTCGCAGCTGCTGGATCCGGAGACCAATATCAATATTGGCACCACCTATCTGCAGAGCGTCTACGATCAGTTCGGCGATAACCGTATCTTCGCCTCGGCGGCCTATAACGCCGGTCCGGGCCGCGTGCGCACCTGGCTTGGCAACAGTGCCGGCCGCATTGACGCGGTGGCGTTTGTCGAGAGCATTCCGTTCTCAGAAACCCGCGGCTATGTGAAGAACGTCCTGGCGTATGATGCTTACTATCGCTACTTCATGGGAGAGAAAGATACCCTGATGAGCGACAGTGAGTGGCAGCGACGTTACTGATCGGTGGGGTTATGTTATGCTTGTACTCGTTTAAGAGTACGAAAGGCGGCATAACATGACCCAGCATTCCCCTTATTCATCGGCGATGGCCGAGCAACGTCATCAGGAGTGGCTTCGTTTTGTGGAGCTGCTTCGTCAGTCTTATGAACAGGATCTGCATCTGCCGCTGCTGCAGCTGATGCTGACCCCCGACGAGCGCGAGGCGCTGGGCACCCGGGTGCGGATCATCGAGGAGCTGCTGCGCGGTGAGATGAGCCAGCGCGAGCTGAAAAGCGAGCTGGGGGCGGGGATCGCCACCATCACCCGCGGATCGAACAGCCTGAAATCGGCGCCGGTTGAATTGCGCCAGTGGCTGGAGCAGGTGCTGCTGAAAAACGCCTGATGGCGCTGCGCTTATCAGGCCTACACAAGACGTGTGTACCGTAGGCCGGATAAGGCGTAATTACCTGTATATCGCGTTATGAAACGGACTTAACGCCAGGATCACCGCCTGATGGTAAACGCTTGAGCGCGTCAGCGCCCCGGCGGTAAAGACCCCAATCGCCCCCTCTTTGCGCCCAATCTCATCAATGCCGGTGTATTTCGACATCACCGGCCCAAGGGCTTCCCCTTCGCGCACTTTATCCAGGATGATCTCCGGAAGGGGCAGGGTAGCGGAACGGGCTTCGCCGCGCTGCTCCCGGCTCTCGATAACCACCCAGCTAAAAGTTGCGCCTTCGTCAATGCCCGCTTCAATCGCCACCCAAAAGTCCGCATCTGGACAGGCGGCCTTCGCATTGGCTACGCGGTTCCGTGCGCCAGCGCGGGTTTCTTCGCTGCCGATTGGCTGTTCCGGGACGCCGCTCTCGACGTTGAGGGATTCAATATGGCAGGATCCTTCGCCGAAGATCTCGTCAAATGCCCTTTGAATTGCCTGAATTTTGGCAGGATTAGTGGTAGCAGAGACAACCTGGTGCATAATTAAGCCTAACTCTAAAAATATCATCGCAGTATAACGGAAAAAAAGCATGTTACAGGTATACCTTGTTCGCCACGGTGAAACGCAGTGGAACGCCGAGCGACGTATTCAAGGCCAGTCAGACAGTCCACTCACTGCCAAGGGCGAACATCAGGCCTGGCAGGTTGGCGAACGTGCCAAAACATTGGGCATCACCCACATCATCGCCAGCGATTTAGGTCGCACGCGACGCACAGCGGAGATTATCGCGCAGGCCTGCGGCTGCGATGTCACCGTGGATGCCCGCCTGCGTGAGCTGGATATGGGGGTGCTGGAACAGCGTCTTATCGATACCCTGACGGAAGAAGAAGAGTCCTGGCGTCGTACGCTGGTCAACGGCAGCGAAGATGGCCGAATTCCACAAGGCGAATCCATGCTGGAGCTGAGCGAGCGGATGCATGCGGCGCTGGCAGCCTGTCTGGATCTTCCCGAGGGCAGTCGGCCATTGCTGGTGAGTCACGGGATGGCGTTGGGTTGTCTGGTCAGCACCATCCTTGGGCTTCCGGCCTGGGCTGAACGCCGCCTGCGTCTGCGTAACTGCTCGCTTTCCCGCATCGACTATCAGCAAAGTCCGTGGCTGGCTTCAGGCTGGATTGTGGAGATGGCAGGGGATATCTCGCATCTCGATGCCCCTGCGTTAGATGAGCTACAGCGTTAACGGCGGATAGGAATCAGGTATTCGCAGCGCAGGTCGATTGGGCGTTCTTCCGGTCTCACATCCGTTGACGGATAGTAACGCTCAATATCCTGCCCCTTTCTGCGGTTCAGGTTCAGCATCGGCATACAGGTGCCGTACACCGTCATGATAAAGTCCTGCACGCCGGTACCCAGCCCTTCATAGGTGAACATCACATATTCGCCGCCTTCCAACACGACCGGTTTCGACCCCTGAATATAGCCATTGGCCATTTCCGGCGTTAATGCGGTGGTATAGAACACTTCCTGCTCGTCATCTTTTTCCAGGCTTGGACGCGTCTCGTTCAGGCCATACAGCAGCGGCGGAATGGCCGGCGCATGGCTGAGGAAATCACGCCAGAACTGAACCCGCATCTGATGACGGAATTCGGAGATCTGTTCCAGCGAGCAGGAGTAGCTTTGCGTCGTGCCGACCAGATGCGTCTCTGGCAGAGTGACGAACTCATGCTGAGGCAGGGTGAACTCGCCAAGGCGCAGCGGCGGGCACATACCGAATGAACTCCAGTCCGGGGAGCGGCGGTAGAGCGCAGGGGTCAACGAGAACTGTTTTTTGAACGCGCGGGTAAAGGTCTGCTGTGAATCAAAGCGGTACTGTAAGGCGATATCCAGAATTGGACGCGCAGTCAGGCGAAGCGCCACGGCGGACTTGGAGAGGCGACGTGCGCGGATATAGGCGCCAATGGCATGACCGGTGACATCCTTAAACATCCGCTGTAAATGCCACTTAGAATATCCCGCTTTTGCCGACACATTATCGAGTGACAACGGCTGATCCAGATGGCCTTCCAGCCAGGTAAGAAGATCGCGAATAATTCCAGCCTGATCCATATACTATCCTCATCCTTTAAACAGCAGATACCCTGCTAACAGGTTAGCGGATAATAGCATTTTTTGATGTTTTAGCATTCAGTGTTTTTTTTGCGCTTAAATGCGATTTTCCTTGTTATCCAGGGAGATATTTTCTAATGCTGTGATCTTGCTGCTTTTTTTATATCATTGTTGAATAATTACGCAGTTCAATCTTCAAATATGGTAACAATATGAAATACAAGACATTGATCGTTATGACGCTGCTGTTATTAGTGGGGCGCGCCGTGCAGGCCGAGGAGATTGGCTCTGTCGATACCGTATTCAAAGTTTTCGGGCCGGACCATAAAATTGTTGTCGAAGCTTTTGACGATCCCGATGTAAAGAACGTGACCTGCTATATCAGCCGGGCAAAAACGGGCGGGATAAAAGGGGGCCTTGGGCTGGCGGAAGACACCTCCGACGCGGCGATCTCTTGTCAGCAGGTGGGGCCAGTTGAGCTGAGCGACAAGATCAAAAACGGTAAGGCACAGGGCGATGTAGTATTCCAGAAACGCACCTCGCTGGTGTTCAAAAAACTGCAGGTGGTGCGTTTCTATGATGCGAAACGTAACGCGCTGGCTTACCTGGCCTACTCGGATAAGGTCGTTGAAGGTTCACCTAAGAACGCGCTGAGCGCGGTGCCCATTATGCCGTGGCATTAATTCAGGGACACGCCATGCAGCAACCTGTGGTCTGGCTGGTTGAAGACGAAATCAGCATCGCCGATACGCTGATCTACATGCTCCAGCAGGAGGGATTTGCGGTAAAGGCCTTTGAACGTGGCCTTCCGGTGCTGGAGGAAGCGCGCCGACAAAGCCCGGCGCTCGCCATCCTGGACGTGGGGCTGCCGGATATCAGCGGTTTTGAGCTCTGCCGTCAGCTGCTGGCCCGGCATCCTTCGCTACCGGTGCTGTTCCTGACGGCCCGCAGCGATGAAGTGGACAAGCTGCTCGGTCTGGAGATTGGCGCAGATGATTACGTCGCCAAACCCTTCTCGCCCCGGGAGGTATGCGCCCGGGTGCGGACCATTTTACGGCGCATGCAAAAGTCCGCTGCGCCTTCAGAGATTGTCCGTATCAGCGAGTTTGAACTGAATGAACCTGCCGCCAGGATCAGCTGGTTTGGTGAGCCATTACCCCTGACACGCTACGAGTTCCTGCTGCTTAAAACGCTGCTGAACGCGCCGGGCCGCGTCTATTCCCGCCAGCAATTGATGGATAAAGTCTGGGGAGAGGAGGGCGACAGCTTCGATCGCACTGTGGATACCCATATTAAAACCCTGCGCGCCAAACTGCGGGCCGTGAATGACCAGCTTTCCCCTATCAGCACCCACCGCGGCATGGGTTATAGCCTGGGATTATATTAATGCGCATAGGCATGCGGCTGTTGCTGGGATACTTCCTGATTGTGGCCATCGCCGCGTGGTTTGTGCTGTCGATCTTTGTTCAGGAGATCAAGCCCGGCGTGCGCAGGGCAACCGAAGGCACGCTGATTGACACCGCGACGCTGCTGGCGGAAGTGGGGCGAGACGATCTGCTCGCAGGCAACCCGCAGGAGGGCAAGCTGGCGCAGGCCTTTTCCCGGCTCCACCAGCGCCCGTTTCGCGCCAATATTGGCGGCATTCATAAAGTGCGTAACGAATATCACGTCTACATGACCGATGCCCGCGGCCGGGTGGTATTTGATTCCACCGGCCTGGCCGTGGGGAAGGATTACGCGCGCTGGAATGACGTCTGGCTGACGCTGCGCGGGGAGTATGGCGCCCGCAGTACGCCGAGCGATCCGCAGGATCCGGAGAGTACGGTCATGTACGTTGCCGCGCCGGTGGTCGATCGGGGCAAGATTATCGGCGTATTGTCGGTAGGAAAGCCCAATAGCGCGATGGCGCCGGTGATCCAGCGCAGCGAGCGACGGATCCTGTGGGCCGGCGGCGCGCTGCTGGGGATTGCGTTGCTCATTGGTCTGGCGGTGGCCTGGTGGATCAACCGCTCGATTAACACCCTGTCGCGCTATGCCGACTCGGTGACCAATGATACCCCGCTGCCGTTGCCCGATCCGGGCAGCAGTGAACTGCGCAAACTGGCGCAGGCGCTGGAGAACATGCGTGTTCGTCTGGAGGGAAAAAATGATATCGAAAATTATGTGCATGCGCTCACCCACGAACTGAAAAGCCCGCTGGCCGCGATCCGCGGTGCGGCCGAGATCCTGGCAGAGCAGCCCCCGCCGCAGGTGGCGGCGCGGTTTATTGATAATATTCTGGCGCAAAACGCGCGCATGCAGTCGCTGGTTGAAAAACTTCTCGCTCAGGCCAGGCTGGAAAACAGGGTCGAGATCGTTCCGGTCAGTGTCAGCATTGATGAGCTGTTCACACGCCTTGCCGATGCGCGCGCGGCGACGCTCGCCTCCCGAAACATCACTCTGAACTGGCAAAGGAGCGGGTGCTGCGTGGAGGGCGATGCCGATCTGCTTGAGCAGGCGCTGGGCAATTTACTGGATAACGCTATCGACTTTACCCCGCCGGGTGGGGCGATCCAGCTTGCCGCTACGCAGGCGTTCAGGCAGGTCACCATCACCGTGACGGATAACGGAAGCGGCATCCCGGATTATGCGCAGGCGCGAATCTTTGAGCGCTTCTACTCCCTCCCGCGCGAGAACGGGTTGAAAAGTAGCGGGCTGGGGCTGGCCTTTGTGCTGGAGGTGGCGCGTCTGCATCAGGGGAGCATCGATCTGCGAAACCGGACTGACGGCGGCGTGACGGCCACCCTGATACTTCACCGTCCCTTCACATAACTTCAAACTGACCCCACATAGCCTGGTTAGGCTCTCCTCATCACAAAGGAGACCTGATATGAAATCCCCCCTGTTCTGGAAAGTCAGCACCCTGTTAGGGTGCATTCTGCTGTTACTCATCCCACTGATGCTGGTGGGCAATCTGATTTCGGAGCGTGAGAGCTATCGCAACGAGGTCGAAAACACCCTTCGCCAGAGTACCAGCGGCCCGCAGCAGCTGGTGGGCCCGCTGATCGCCATTCCGGTAACGGAGATCTATTACAAACAGGAAGAGGCGAAAAAGGTGGAGTATAAGAAGCGTTATATGCACTTCATTCTGCCGGAGACGCTACTGGTTGAGGGCAATCAGCACGTGCAAACGCGCAATATCGGCATCTATGACGGACAAATCTGGAATACCGATCTCAACATTAAGGCGCAGTTTACGACGGAAAAACTGGCGGAGTTGCAGGGTGAGACGATGACGCTCGGCAAGCCGTTTATCGTGGTCGGCGTCGGGGATGCGCGCGGGATAGGGGCAGTGAGCATCTCAAAAATCAATGGTGAGACGTTAAGCATCGAGCCTGGCGCCGGGGTGTACGGGGCGTTATCCGGCATTCACATCCCACTGACCGACAACGCGCTGGCGGCAAAAACCGTCTCGCTGGAGATGTCGCTCAATCTGGCCGGTACCGGCAGCTTTGCCGTGGTTCCAGTGGGACGTAACAGCGAAATGACCCTGAACAGTAACTGGCCGCACCCGAGCTTTATGGGCAATTACCTGCCGGTTAAGCACGAGATTAGCGCGTCTGGTTTCCAGGCAAACTGGAAAAGTAGCTGGTTTGCGAACAATCTTGCGGGCTGGTTCAACGACAACGAGATCCCTGAATGGAGTGCGATCCCGGCGTTTAGCGTCACGGTGGCGACCCCCGCGGATCAGTATCAGCTGACCGACCGCGCGATTAAGTACGCCATTTTACTGATTGCTTTGACGTTTATGGCCTTCTTCGTCTTTGAAACTTTAACCGGATTGCGGCTGCACCCGATGCAGTACCTGCTGGTGGGACTGGCGCTGGTGCTGTTCTATCTGGTGCTACTGGCGTTGTCTGAGCATGTGGGCTTTACACCCGCATGGATTATCGCCAGCCTGGTAGGGGCGCTAATGAACGGCGTCTATCTGCAGGCAGTGCTGAAAAGCTGGAAACGCAGTGGCCTGTTTGTGCTGGCGCTGCTGGGGCTGGACGTGGTGATGTGGTTCCTGCTGCGTTCAGAAGAGAGTGCGTTGCTGCTGGGCTCTGCGGTGCTGGTGCTGGCCCTGTTCGCGGTAATGTATCTCACGCGCCACTTTGACTGGTACTCGCTCTCCCAGCCGAAGCGCACGGCGCCATCCGGGTCATCGGATAAAGATACGATGCGGTTATGGAAATAAAAAAAACGGCGCCAGGGCGCCGTTTTTTATGACTTATGTGCAGAATTATTCCTGCAGGTCGCCGCAGAAACGATAGCCTTCACCATGAATGGTGGCGATAATTTCTGGTGTATCCGGCGTGGATTCGAAATGTTTACGAATACGGCGGATAGTCACGTCAACGGTACGGTCGTGTGGCTTCAGCTCACGGCCGGTCATTTTTTTCAGCAGTTCTGCACGGGACTGGATCTTGCCCGGGTTTTCGCAGAAGTGCAGCATGGCGCGGAATTCGCTGCGCGGCAGTTTGTACTGGTCGCCCTGCGGGCTCACCAGAGAACGGCTATTAATATCCAGTTCCCAGCCGTTGAATTTGTAGCTCTCTACGCTACGACGCTCTTCGCTGACCGTGCCCAGGTTCATGGTGCGGGACAGCAGATTGCGTGCACGAATGGTTAACTCGCGTGGGTTAAACGGTTTGGTGATATAGTCATCCGCGCCGATTTCCAGGCCAAGAATTTTATCAACTTCGTTGTCGCGGCCGGTCAGGAACATTAACGCAACGTTCGCCTGTTCACGCAGTTCACGTGCCAGCAGAAGGCCGTTTTTACCCGGCAGGTTGATGTCCATGATAACCAGGTTGATATCATTTTCAGAAAGGATCTGATGCATCTCTGCGCCATCGGTCGCTTCAAAGACATCGTAGCCTTCTGCTTCGAAAATGCTCTTTAACGTGTTGCGTGTTACCAACTCGTCTTCAACGATAAGAATGTGCGGGGTCTGCATGTTTGCTACCTAAATTGCCAACTAAATCGAAACAGGAAGTACAAAAGTCCCTGACCTGCCTGATACATGCCACAAATTAACATGACCGGCGTAACGTGACTAAAGTACGTAATTGCGTTCTTGATGCACTTTCCATCAACGTCAACAACATCATTAGCTTGGTCGTGGGTACTTTCCCTCTGGACCCGACAGTGTCAAAAACGGCTGTCATCCTAACCATTTTAACAGCAACATAACAGGCTAAGTGACACCAGACACCCAATAAAACTACGCTTCGTTGACATATATCAAGTTCAATTGTAGCACGTTAACAGTTTGATGAAATCATCGTAGCGGATCGCTAGCCTTTGTCACAAATTTTCAACAAACCAACTAGTTGCGACCGTTAATTAATAAACAAGGTGAATCCAATGTCAACATTGAACCTGAGAAATCATTATCATTATTAAACATAGGGATAAGTATTGTTCATTAACATTATCGCTTAAAGTTCATTCACGAAATAGTTTAGTATTTTTAATTTGTAGTGAAATGCTATTTCAGTGATTTCTGTTACGAATTTGTAAATTCGTGATGCGTAATATGATGATGTGTATCACATTTTTATCGGCTAACTGCCTAAAAAGAGAGCATAAATGCATTTGTCTATCGTACTGGTATCCCCAGCAAGAGCAGAAAATATCGGTGCCGCCGCACGGGCAATGAAGACCATGGGGTTTACCGATTTACGAATCGTTGCCAGCGACGCGCACAACGAACCTGCGGCGCGTTGGGTTGCCCATGGATCTGGAGATATCTTAGATAATTTAACGACTTACGAAACGCTGGCCGACGCGCTGCACGATATCTCTTATACCGTCGCTACCACCGCACGCAGCCGATCTAAGTTTCATTACTACGCCACGCCCGCTGAACTGGTGCCGTTACTGGCAGAAAAAAGCCAGTGGCTGCCCAACATGGCGCTGGTTTTTGGCCGGGAAGATTCCGGCCTGACGAACGAGGAACTGGCACTCGCAGACGTGCTGACCGGCGTGCCGATGGTGGCAGATTATCCGTCGCTAAATTTAGGTCAGGCCGTGATGGTGTACTGCTATCAATTAGCATCCTTGATGCAAAATCCTGCTCCACCTCCGGCTGAGGTGGATGAAAACCAGCTTTCTGCTCTGCGTGCGCGTACCGAACGCCTGCTGACCTCGCTGAATGTCGCCGACGATCAAAAAATGGCGGAGTGGCTACAGCAGCGGTTAGGTCTGTTAGGTCAGCGAGACACGGCAATGTTGCACCGATTACTGCACGATATCGAAAAAAAACTGGCAGAGTAAAATTCTGTCATACTTTTTTGTTATGGTTGAATGCGCCAAAAAGCGTACTGCGCACGGTCCGATCCGGACGGAAATAAAAACTCAGGCAGAGATACGTGAAAGGGCCGGAAAATGTGATCAAATTAGAAATTCGTTGACTTACCGGCACGTATGCTTTAACCAATAGGGTCAGACAGCACAGACAGATAATAATGACAGAGTACACAACATCCATGAAACGCATCAGCATCACCACCATTACCACCACCATCATCATTACCACAGGTAACGGTGCGGGCTGACGCGTACAGGAAAGAAAAGAAAAAAGCCCGCACCTGAACAGTGCGGGCTTTTTTTTCGGCTAAAGATCACGAGGTAACAACCATGCGAGTGTTGAAGTTCGGCGGTACATCAGTGGCAAATGCAGAACGATTTCTGCGTGTTGCCGACATCCTGGAGAGCAATGCCAGGCAGGGGCAGGTGGCGACGGTTCTCTCTGCCCCGGCTAAAATTACCAATCACCTGGTGGCGATGATTGAAAAAACCATCGGGGGTCAGGATGCACTGGTGAACATCAGCGACGCTGAACAGATCTTTGCCAACCTGCTACAGGGCCTGGCGGATGCACAGCCTGGCTTTCCTCACGCCCAGCTGAAAGCCTTCGTTGAGCAAGAGTTCGCTCAGATTAAACACGTTCTGCATGGTATCAGCCTGTTGGGGCAGTGCCCGGACAGCATCAACGCGGCACTGATCTGCCGCGGCGAAAAACTCTCTATCGCCATTATGGCGGGTCTGCTGGAAGCCCGTGGTCATAACGTCACGGTGATCGATCCCGTCGAAAAACTGCTCGCTGTTGGCCATTACCTCGAATCAACTGTAGATATCGCCGAATCTACCCGACGCATTGCGGCAGGCAAGATTCCTGCCGACCATATGATCCTGATGGCGGGCTTCACCGCCGGGAATGAAAAAGGGGAGCTGGTGGTGCTGGGCCGTAACGGCTCCGACTATTCCGCTGCCGTGCTGGCCGCCTGCCTGCGGGCCGACTGTTGTGAGATCTGGACTGACGTCGACGGCGTCTATACCTGCGACCCGCGCCAGGTGCCCGATGCCCGCCTGCTGAAGTCGATGTCTTATCAGGAGGCGATGGAGCTCTCCTACTTCGGGGCCAAAGTGCTTCACCCGCGTACTATCGCCCCTATCGCCCAGTTCCAGATCCCCTGCCTGATTAAAAACACCGGTAATCCACAGGCGCCAGGCACGCTGATTGGCGCCAGCAGCAATGAAGATGGTCTGCCGGTAAAAGGTATCTCCAACCTCAATAATATGGCGATGTTCAGCGTCTCCGGGCCAGGCATGAAAGGGATGGTTGGCATGGCGGCGCGCGTGTTTGCGGCCATGTCGCGCAACGGCATCTCGGTGGTGTTAATCACCCAGTCCTCTTCTGAATACAGCATCAGCTTCTGCGTCCCGCAGGTGGACTGCCTGCGCGCCCGCCGTGCGCTGGAAGAGGAGTTCTATCTTGAGCTGAAAGAGGAGCTGCTGGAGCCGATGGCGATTCAGGAGCATCTGGCGATCATCTCCGTAGTCGGTGACGGTATGCGCACCCTGCGTGGTATCTCCGCGAAGTTCTTTGCGGCGCTGGCGCGGGCGAACATCAATATTGTCGCCATTGCCCAGGGCTCATCGGAGCGCTCCATCTCCGTGGTAGTGAATAATGATGATGCAACCACCGGCGTGCGCGTCACCCACCAGATGCTGTTTAACACTGACCAGGTGATCGAGGTGTTCCTGATTGGCGTCGGCGGCGTCGGCGGTGCGTTACTGGAGCAGCTGAAGCGCCAGCAGGAGTGGCTGAAGAAAAAGCATATCGATCTGCGCGTCTGCGGCATCGCTAACTCAAAAGCCCTGCTGACTAACGTCCACGGACTGAATCTGGAGAACTGGCAGGCAGAGCTGGCGGAAGCGAAAGAGCCGTTTAACCTTGGCCGCCTGATCCGCCTGGTCAAAGAGTACCATCTGCTGAACCCGGTGATCGTCGACTGTACCTCCCACCAGGCGGTGGCCGATCAGTATGCCGACTTCCTGCGTGAAGGCTTCCACGTGGTGACGCCAAATAAAAAGGCCAACACCTCGTCGATGGATTACTACCATCAGATGCGCCACGCGGCGGCAAAATCCCGCCGTAAGTTCCTGTACGACACCAACGTCGGCGCCGGGCTGCCGGTTATCGAAAACCTGCAAAACCTGCTCAATGCCGGGGATGAACTGCAGCGTTTCTCCGGCATCCTGTCGGGCTCGCTCTCCTTTATCTTTGGCAAGCTGGACGAAGGCATGAGCCTGTCGGAAGCGACCAAAATGGCGCGTGAGCTGGGCTACACCGAGCCCGATCCGCGTGACGATCTCTCCGGCATGGATGTGGCGCGCAAGCTGCTGATCCTCGCCCGCGAAACGGGGCGTGAGCTGGAGCTGTCGGATATCGTCATCGAGCCGGTGCTGCCGGAGAGTTTTGACCACGCTGGCGATGTCGCCACCTTTATGGCGAATCTGCCGCAGCTGGATGACGCTTTCGCCTCCCGGGTGGCAAAAGCCCGTGATGAAGGCAAGGTATTGCGCTATGTTGGCAACATTGAAGAAGATGGCGTCTGCCGTGTCAAAGTGGCGGCGGTAGACGGTAACGATCCGCTCTTCAAAGTGAAAAACGGCGAAAACGCCCTCGCGTTTTACAGCCACTATTATCAGCCTCTGCCGTTGGTCCTGCGCGGCTATGGCGCGGGAAATGATGTGACGGCGGCGGGCGTATTTGCCGACCTGCTGCGTACCCTGTCATGGAAGTTAGGAGTTTAATATGGTCAAAGTTTATGCCCCGGCTTCCAGCGCCAATATGAGCGTCGGGTTTGATGTGCTGGGTGCGGCGGTGACGCCAGTGAATGGCGCATTGCTGGGTGATACGGTTACGGTAGAAGCGGCGGATAGCTTCAGTCTGAACAACGTCGGGCGTTTCGCCAGCAAGCTGCCGAGCGAACCGCGCGAAAATATTGTCTATCAGTGCTGGGAGCGTTTTTGTCAGGAGATCGGTAAAAACGTCCCGGTCGCCATGACGCTGGAAAAAAGCATGCCGATTGGCTCCGGGCTGGGTTCCAGCGCCTGTTCCGTCGTCGCTGCGCTGGTGGCGATGAACGAACATTGCGGCAAGCCGCTGAATAACACCCGCCTGCTGGCCCTGATGGGCGAGCTGGAAGGACGCATCTCCGGCAGCATTCATTATGATAATGTCGCCCCCTGTTTCCTGGGCGGCATGCAGTTGATGATCGAAGAGAACGGCATTATCAGCCAGCAGGTGCCAGGCTTTGATGAGTGGCTATGGGTGCTGGCCTATCCGGGCATCAAAGTGTCGACCGCGGAAGCGCGCGCTATTCTGCCGGCGCAGTATCGCCGTCAGGACTGCATCGCCCATGGCCGTCATCTGGCAGGCTTTATTCATGCCTGCTATACCCGTCAGCCAGGGCTTGCAGCAAAACTGATGAAAGATGTTATTGCCGAGCCGTACCGCACTAAACTGCTGCCTGGCTTTGACGAGGCACGCAGTGCCGCACTGGATATTGGCGCACTGGCCTGCGGCATCTCCGGTTCCGGACCGACCCTGTTTGCGCTGTGCGACAAACCGGATACGGCTGAGCGGGTGGCAGGTTGGCTGGAGAAAAATTACCTGCAAAATCAGGAAGGCTTTGTTCATATTTGCCGTCTGGATACGGCGGGCGCACGAGTACTGGGATAAACGATGAAACTCTACAATCTTAAAGATCATAACGAGCAGGTAAGCTTTGCACAGGCAGTAACGCAGGGGCTGGGCAAAAACCAGGGGCTGTTCTTCCCGCACGATCTGCCGGAATTCGGTTTGACCAAAATTGACGAGATGCTGAAGCAGGATTTCGTCACCCGCAGCACCAAAATTCTCTCGGCGTTTATCGGCGACGAGATCCCACCAGAGCTGCTCGAAGAGCGCGTTCGTGCGGCCTTTGCCTTCCCGGCACCGGTAAGCCAGGTCGAGCCGGATGTCGGCTGCCTTGAGCTGTTCCACGGTCCGACGCTGGCGTTTAAAGATTTTGGCGGCCGCTTTATGGCGCAGATGCTGACTCACATCAGCGGCGATAAGCCAGTAACCATCCTGACGGCTACCTCTGGCGATACCGGGGCGGCGGTCGCGCATGCCTTCTACGGCCTGAAAAACGTCCGCGTCGTGATCCTCTACCCGCAGGGTAAAATCAGCCCGCTGCAGGAAAAACTCTTCTGTACGCTCGGCGGCAACATTGAAACCGTCGCTATCGACGGGGATTTCGATGCCTGTCAGGCGCTGGTTAAGCAGGCCTTCGATGATGAAGAGCTGAAAGTGGCATTGGGTCTGAACTCCGCCAACTCCATCAACATCAGCCGCCTGCTGGCGCAGATCTGCTATTACTTCGAAGCGGTGGCGCAACTGCCGCAGGAAGCGCGTAATCAGCTGGTGATCTCGGTGCCGAGCGGCAACTTTGGCGATCTGACAGCCGGCCTGCTGGCGAAGTCTCTGGGCCTGCCGGTGAAACGCTTTATCGCGGCCACCAACGCCAACGACACCGTTCCCCGCTTCCTGAAAGAGGGCAAGTGGACGCCAAATGCGACGCAGGCCACCCTGTCTAACGCGATGGATGTGTCACAGCCTAATAACTGGCCGCGTGTGGAGGAGCTGTTCCGCCGTAAAATCTGGCGTCTGAATGAGCTGGGCTACGCTGCGGTGACTGACGAAACCACCAAAGAGACAATGCGTGAGCTGAAGCAGCTGGGCTACGTCTCTGAACCGCATGCCGCGGTGGCGTATCGCGCCCTGCGCGATCAGCTGAACCCGGGCGAGTACGGCCTGTTCCTCGGCACCGCGCACCCGGCGAAGTTCAAAGAGAGCGTGGACGCGATCCTGGGCGATTCCCTGCCGCTGCCGAAAGAGCTGGCCGAACGTGCCGATCTGCCGCTGCTGTCGCACAACCTGCCGGCCGATTTTGCGGCGCTGCGTAAGTTGATGATGACGCGCGGGTGATTGTTTGTTGCCGGGTGGCGCTTCGCTTACCCGGCCTACACGAGCTCGAATTGTAGGCCCGCCAGGCACAGCGCCGCCGGGCATCAGGCCGCACAATCCAGCCGGGGACGCCTCTGCGTTACCCGGCTTTTTTATGGAGAAATTAAGGAGAGAAATAGCAGGGAAAAAGTAGAAATTCCCAATAAATGCGGATACTTACAGAATAGGATTGCAGAGAATAACATCCTGCCTATCCCTCACGTAATCTCCTTACATCGGCCCACAACGGGCAGGATGAATAAGGAGTAACCTATGTCGAAACTGAAACCTGTGCTGATCGCGCTTTCTCTGATGCTGGTGGCTCCGATGGCGGCTCAGGCCTCTGAAATCACTCTGGTACCGGCGGTCAAACTGCAAATTGGCGATCGGGATAATCGTGGACACTACTGGGATGGCGGTCACTGGCGCGACCATGACTGGTGGAAATCTCACTACGAGTGGCGGGATAACCGCTGGCATCCGCATGGCGAGCATCACGATAATCGCCATCACGATCGCCATGATGACCACCGTCCGGGACCGGGCTGGAAGCATCACTAAGATTTCCCCGCCGGGCGGCGGGGAAGGTGATTACTGCTCGTGACGCTTAAACACCAGCTCACCTTTCCCTGACGCTTCCTCATCAAAGAAATAGCCTTCGCTGTCGAATGCTTTCAGCTGCTCTGGCTGGGTCAGACGGTTTTCAATGATGTAGCGGCTCATCAACCCGCGGGCTTTTTTGGCGTAGAAGCTGATCACTTTGAATTTGCCATTCTTCTCGTCCAGGAAGACCGGCTTGACGATCTCCGCGTTCAGCTTTTTCGGTTTGACCGCTTTGTAGTACTCATCTGATGCCAGGTTAATGATAACGTTATCACCCTGGGCCGCCAGCGCCGCGTTCAGCGTGTCGGTGATGGTCTCTCCCCAGAACTGATAGAGATCTTTCCCTCTCGCGTTTTCCAGGCGGATCCCCATCTCCAGGCGGTAAGGCTGCATCAGATCCAGCGGGCGCAACACCCCGTACAGGCCGGAGAGCATGCGCAAATGCTGCTGGGCAAAATCAAAATCCGCTTCGCTAAAGGTTTCTGCCTGCAGGCCGGTATAAACATCGCCTTTAAAGGCCAGAATCGCCTGACGCGCGTTGAATGGGGTGAAATCGGGCTGCCAGTCGTGAAAACGGGTGGCATTCAGATCCGCCAGCTTGTCGCTGATGCTCATCAGGGTCGCAATTTGCGGAGCCGAAAGCTTACGCGCCTCGCGGATCAGCTGTTGCGAGTGATCCAGCAGTTCCGGCTGGGTATAGCGCTCGGTGGCAAGCGGGCTCTGGTAGTCGAGCGTTTTGGCAGGTGAAATCAGAATCAGCATATCCAGTCCTTGCAGAAGAATGAGTGCGACTTTAGCAAAAAAAACGCCCTGGGTGATCGATGGCTGTTATTGACGCGGCAAATCATCCCAGGCGCCGGGGGCGAGCTGTGCTTCAATCTCGGGATAACGCGAGACATCAAAGACCGGCTGGACACCCAGCTTGCGCTGACGCAGATAGTCCCGGGCAATCAGGGTCACCACCGGGGAGAGCAGCAGGATAGCCGTCAGGTTGGCGATGGCCATCAGGGCCATGATGATATCCGCCAGCTGCCAGACCGTCGGCAGGCTTAACAGCGATCCGAGCAGCACCATCAGCACAACGCCGCCCCGTAATACCCAGCGCGATCGCCGGGCATCGGGATGCAGAAAGATCAGGTTATTTTCGGCATAGATGTAATTCACCACGATGGAGCTGAACGCGAACAGGATGAGGATAAACCCGACGAATCCCGCTCCCCAGCCCCCGGTCAGGTTTATCAGGGCCTGTTGCAGCAGCTGTATGCCTGCGGTATCTGCTGGCAGATCCATAGGCCCTGCCAGCAGCACAATCATGGCGCTGGCGGTACCGATAATGATGGTATCGACGAAGACGCCGATCATCTGCACCAGTCCCTGAGAGGCCGGGTGAGGGGGACAGGAGGCGGCGGCTGCGGCGGCATTCGGGGTTGAACCCATGCCCGCTTCGTTGGAAAACATGCCGCGCTGGAAACCTGCCGTCAGGGCCTGGCTCAGGGTGTAGCCCAGCGCCCCGGCGGCCGCTTCGCGCCAGCCAAAGGCGCTTTTGACGATCAGGCTGAAGACGGCGGGTAACTGTCCGGCATGCCAGACGCAAATGACCAGGCTGCTCATGACCCACAGCAGCGCCATCGTCGGCACCATCCACTGCATCAGCCGGGCGACGCCTTTGATGCCGGTGACGATCGCCAGCAGCGTGAACGCGGCCAGCATGCCGCCGGTGATGATTTCCGGGCAGTCGAAGGCGAAGCGCAGCGCATGGGCCACCGAGTGGGCCTCGACGGTGTTAAAAATAAGACCGTAGGCGACGAGCAAAAAGAGTGAAAAGAGCACGCCCATCCAGCGCATGCCGAGGCCCCGGGCCATGTACCAGGCCGGGCCACCGCGAAATTGCCCCTGTTTATCCGCTTCCTTATAAAGCTGCGCCAGCGAGCACTCTGCGAAGGAGGTCGCCATGCCGATAATGGCGGTCATCCACATCCAGAATATCGCCCCCGGGCCGCCAGCGGAGATGGCCAGCGCGACTCCGGCCAGGTTACCGCTACCGAGCCGGGCCGCCAGGCTGGTACAGAGCGCCTGGAATGAGGTTAAGCCTCCCGGCTGGGGGCTCAGGCTATTTTTCAGATTAATGCGCAGTTGAGGAAGGGAGCTAAATTGAATAAACCCGCTGCGAACAGTGAACCAAAGACCTGCCGCAAAAAGCAGGTATATCATCACCGAACCCCACAGAATTTCATTAATAAACGACAGATAATCAGGCACTAACGTCCCTCGTGTTGATGCCAAAGTGCATAGGTAATCGCTTCGAGCGATTGAACAAACAGTGAATGGGTAATCTGTTAATTTGCTGAGTTTATCACAGTATCTTTCAGCGCATTGTCTGCGGTTGCGCTGACCTTCCGTCGTGTTATCATCAGGGCAGACCGGTTACATCCCCCTAACAAGTAAACCTGTCATTTTTCCGTTTCTGGCATCTTGCTGGTAACGCGAATTATCCAGGGCAAGTTAAAGAGAAACACTATCATGACGGATAAATTAACCTCCCTTCGTCAGTTCACGACTGTTGTCGCTGACACCGGAGATATCGCGGCAATGAAGTTGTACCAGCCGCAGGATGCCACAACGAACCCTTCTCTGATCCTTAACGCTGCACAGATCCCTGAATACCGTAAACTGATCGACGATGCCGTTGCCTGGGCGAAAAGCCAGAGCAGCGATCGCGCACAGCAGGTAGTGGATGCTACCGACAAACTGGCAGTGAACATCGGTCTGGAGATCCTGAAACTGGTTCCGGGCCGCATCTCCACTGAAGTGGATGCGCGTCTCTCTTACGACACCGAAGCGTCCATCGCGAAAGCCAAACGCCTGATCAAGCTGTACAACGATGCGGGTATCAGCAACGACCGTATCCTGATCAAACTGGCTTCCACCTGGCAGGGCATTCGCGCTGCAGAGCAGCTGGAAAAAGAGGGCATCAACTGTAACCTGACTCTGCTGTTCTCCTTCGCGCAGGCGCGTGCGTGTGCAGAAGCGGGTGTCTACCTGATCTCGCCATTCGTGGGCCGTATTCTGGACTGGTACAAAGCCAACACCGATAAGAAAGAGTACGCGGCAGCGGAAGATCCGGGTGTGGTTTCCGTTACCGAGATCTACGAGTACTACAAACAGCACGGTTATGAAACCGTGGTGATGGGCGCAAGCTTCCGTAACGTGGGCGAGATCCTGGAACTGGCTGGCTGTGACCGTCTGACCATCGCCCCTGCGCTGCTGAAAGAGCTGGCAGAAAGCGAAGGCGCAATCGAGCGTAAGCTGAGCTTCAGCGGTGAAGTGAAAGCCCGTCCAGAGCGCATCACTGAATCTGAGTTCCTGTGGCAGCACAACCAGGATCCAATGGCGGTAGACAAACTGGCGGACGGTATCCGTAAGTTTGCCATCGACCAGGAAAAACTGGAAAAAATGATCGGCGACCTGCTGTAATCATTCCAGCGTGACCGGGCTCCCGGTCACGCTACCTTTCTCATACCCTGTCTGAATCGCCTTCCTGCGTGTATCATTCCCCTCAATCTGTATTGTTTGAATGGAATGGATATGAATACCTTACGCATTGGCTTAGTTTCCGTCTCAGATCGCGCCTCCAGCGGTGTCTATGAAGATAAAGGCATCCCCGCGCTGGAAGCCTGGCTGGCGTCTGCCCTGACTACGCCGTTTGAAGTACAAACCCGTCTGATCCCCGACGAGCAGGCCGTGATTGAGCAAACCCTGTGTGAACTGGTGGATGAAATGAGCTGTCACCTGGTGCTGACAACCGGCGGTACCGGTCCGGCACGACGCGATGTGACCCCGGACGCAACGCTTGCCGTCGCCGACCGTGAAATGCCGGGCTTTGGCGAACAGATGCGCCAGATCAGCCTACACTTTGTGCCAACGGCCATCCTGTCACGCCAGGTCGGTGTGATCCGCAAGCAGGCTCTGATTCTCAATTTACCGGGCCAGCCAAAGTCGATTAAAGAGACGCTGGAAGGCGTTAAAGAGGCTGACGGCAAAGTGGTGGTGGCGGGAATCTTTGCAAGTGTACCGTATTGTGTACAGCTTCTGGAAGGACCTTACGTCGAAACCGATCCGCAGGTAGTAGCAGCTTTTCGTCCTAAAAGCGCGAGACGTGAAACAATATCCTGAAATTAACCAGAATGTGACATAAGCTGTAACGGCAGTAGCGTGCTGATTGATTTACGGTATAGTAATTTTTTCTTTACGATAGCTGTAAATATTACTCAACAATTCAGCCCAGAATGGTTCGCTATGTCACATTACAACCGGCCCCTCAATCGACAGGATTATAAAACCCTCACGCTTGCCGCACTCGGCGGCGCGCTGGAGTTTTATGACTTCATCATTTTCGTCTTCTTCGCCGCTGTCGTCGGGGAGCTGTTCTTCCCGGCTGATATTCCCGAATGGCTGCGTCAGGTTCAGACCTTTGGCATTTTTGCCGCCGGTTATCTGGCGCGCCCGCTGGGCGGCATCGTGATGGCCCACTTCGGCGATCTGGTCGGGCGCAAGAAGATGTTCACCCTCAGCATCCTGCTGATGGCGGTACCTACCCTGGCGATTGGCCTGCTGCCTACCTATGCCTCCATGGGCATTCTCGCGCCGGTCCTGCTGCTGCTGATGCGTATTCTGCAGGGGGCGGCGATCGGCGGTGAAGTACCAGGGGCATGGGTATTTGTGGCGGAACATGTTCCGGCCCGGCGGATCGGCATTGCCTGCGGCACACTGACCGCAGGACTGACCGTCGGCATTCTGCTGGGCTCGGTGGTGGCGACGCTGGTGAATACCAGCATGACCCAACAGGCGGTACACGACTGGGGCTGGCGTATTCCATTCCTGCTGGGCGGCGCGTTTGGTCTGGTCGCCATGTATCTGCGCCGCTGGCTGCAGGAGACACCGGTATTCCTTGAGATGCAGCAGCGTAAGACGCTGGCGCAGGAGCTGCCGGTGAAAGCGGTGGTGGTGCGGCACAGAAAGGCGGTGGTGGTGTCAATGCTGCTCACCTGGCTGCTCTCGGCGGGTATCGTGGTGGTGATTTTGATGTCGCCGGTCTGGCTGCAAAAACAGTATGGCTTTGCGCCGGCGGTGACGCTGCAGGCTAACAGCATCGCCACCATCATGCTGTGCTTTGGTTGCCTGATTGCCGGGCTGGCGGTGGATCGTATCGGCTCCAGCCTGACCTTTATTATTGGCAGCCTGCTGCTGGCCGGGTCGAGCTGGGCGTTTTACCATCTTGCGGGTAGCCATCCTGAACAGCTGTTCCTGCTGTATGGCACCGTGGGGCTTTGCGTAGGTGTGGTTGGGGCGGTGCCGTATGTGATGGTCCGCGCCTTCCCGCCTGAGGTGCGCTTCACCGGTATTTCGTTCTCCTATAACGTCTCGTACGCCATCTTCGGCGGCCTGACGCCGGTTGCCGTAACCCTGCTGATGGGGATATCGCCGATGGCGCCCGCCTGGTATGTGCTGGCGCTCTCGTTGATGGGACTGGCGCTGGGGATCTGGCTGCGCCAGAAACCGGTAGAAGTACCGGTCCTCGCGGGATAGCAAAATGCCGGGCTGGGCCCGGCATTTTTATGAGTGCGAAGGGGTGTAGCTCAGGATGATGTTCTCATCCGGGATATGGGTGAAGTCAGCGATAATCGCGTGGTAATCCGCCTGTGGATCCATGTCGTTAAAGAGTGCTGGATAGAAAATTTTACTCAACGCCTCGATGGCGACGATGTTGTATGGGTTGTTATAGAAGTGGTGATACAGCGCCCCGGTATGACCCTGCGCCACCGCCGGAATAGCGGCAACCCCCTGACGCGCCACAAGCGCATTGAACGCTGCGGTGACCTTCTCTGCCGGGACGTTATAGCCAAACGGGATAATGGCCGAGCCTTTGCCCGGACGCTTAGAGCCGGTCATCAGGTAGTAGTCCGGGTTGAGGGAGATGATTTTTTCCACCGAAACATTCCCGCTCGCCCCAGGCAGCAGCTGTGAGCCTATGTTGGTGCCACCCGCCGCTTCAACCAGTCCCCCCCAGCCGTTACGCGCATGGGTAAAACAGCAGCCATTATCCAGCCCGCCAACACCGGCGATCGGTTCGATAAAGACCAGCGGTTTTTTGCTGACGGTCGCCAGACGCTGGTGGATTTTATCCAGACGCTGTTGATAGAAATCGATGTAGGCTTGCGCGCGTTCGGTCTGACCCAGCACCTGGCCCAACAGGGCGATACTCGGCAGGGTATTCTTTACCGGATGCAGCTCGTAATCCACGAAGAGGACCGGAATGTGCAGGGCCTCGAGCTTCGTCAGTACGCCAGATTGCACCAGCGACGGTTTAGCGCGAAGCTGGGCGATCATCAGGTCCGGCTGGCGGGAGAGCACCGTTTCGAGATCGACATTGCCCTGGTCGGAAAACTTCATGTCGAGGATCTTCTCCGCTTCTGGCCATTTCCGCTTCAGCACGTTCCAGGTTTCGGTATCCTGCTTTTTCGGCAGATTGTTCCACGCCACCACCCTGGCGAACGGGTTCTCGCGCACCAACAGCGCCAGCGCGAAGATGTCCCGCCCGTCCTGCAAAATGATGCGCTGCGGTTCGTGTTCCACCGTCACCGTGCGGTTATCCATATCCTTGACCGTCACGGGCCAGCTTTGCGCCTGGGCGATAAGCGGGGTAATGAAGAGGACCAGCCCCCCGGCGGCTGCGATGAGTTTTTTTAGCATCCTGTTTTCCATCTCTTTTAGGGTGTTAATCCGTCGACCACCACATGGGGCAGCCTGCGGGAACAGTATTCGACTCGTCCCTCCACGCCATATACCGTCGCCAGATTAGCAGGGGTAACAACCTCTCCCGGCAGGCCGCTGGCAATCAGTTCACCGCCTTTCAGCATCAGGGCATAGTTAGCGTGGCGCAGGGCAATGTTGATGTCGTGAATCACCACGACAGTGACGATGTTGCGCAGCCGCGTTTCGCGGGCGACGATATCCATCACATGGAACTGATAGTTGAGGTCGAGGGCACTCAGGGGCTCGTCCAGCAACAGCAAATCGGGCTGGCGGATCAGGGACTGAGCGAGGCCAATCAACTGCTTTTGCCCGCCGGAGAGCCGGTTGAGAAAACGCATCGCCAGATGAGCAACACCCAGTTTTTCAAGGATGGCGTACGCCTCCTGTTCAACATTTTGCGTATCGACGCTGCCGCTGGCCCGACGGGCGACAATCACCGATTCCAGCGCATGCAGGTGCACACCCTGAGGCAGGGATTGCGGGAGATAAACCACCTTCTGCGCCCGCGTTGCCGAGGGCAGCATCATCAGATCCTCGCCATTCAGCCGTAACTCGCCCTGCGCAGGATTCAGGTCCGCCAGGGCGCGCAGCAGGGTCGATTTACCGGAGCCGTTCGGCCCCAGCAGGGCGGTGATCTCGCCGCGGGGGAGCAGGGGCGTGGTGAGCCCGCTGATGATCTTTGTCTTGCGATAGCCGGTGTGCAGTTCCCGGACGCGAAGGCCGTCGGTCATACGTTCCCCCGGTTGCGAATAATGATGCTCAGGAAGAACGGCACGCCCACCAGCGAGGTGACAATCCCTACAGGAATAATGACGCCGGGAACGATGTTCTTGGAAAAAACGGAGGCCAGCGAAAGCACCAGGGCGCCAACCAGCATGCTGCCAGGGAGATAAAAACGGTGATCCTCGCCAAACATCATGCGGGAGATATGCGGCGCCACCAGGCCTATAAAACCCACTGGCCCGACAAAGGCGACCGTCAGCGACGAGATAATACTGATGCGTAAGAGCGTCGCCAGACGCAGCTTTTTTACGTTAATGCCGAAGCTGACGGCACGATCTTCGCCCAGACGCAGCGCCGTGAGTTTCCATGCATTTTTCAGCGACAGCGGCACGATAATCAGCAGGGCTACGGCCAGGATCGCCAGCTTATCCCATGAGGCTCTTGCCAGGCTGCCCATCGTCCAGAATACCAGTCCCTGCAGCGTATCTTCGCTGGCGACAAACTGCAGGATGGAGATTAGCGCGTTAAAGGTAAAGACCAGCGCGATACCGAACAACACCACGCCGGAGGTGGCCACGCGGGTCCAGCGGCTGATGCCATCCAGAATAAAGCAGGCCAGCAGGGCAAAGATAAAGGCGTTTGCCGGAATAAACCACTTATCGTCAATGCCGGGAACGCCCAGCCCGAGCACTATCGCCAGCGCGGCACCGAAGGAGGCGGCAGACGACACGCCCAGCGTAAATGGACTGGCGAGCGGGTTATTCAGGATGGTTTGCATCTCTGCCCCGGCAAGCCCCAGGGCCATGCCAACGGCGACAGCCATCAGCGCGAACGGCAGCCGCAGTTCCCAGACGATAACGCGCGTGCCGGCATCGACAGAAGCGGCATCCATTAAGGTGTGCCAGAGCGTGGAAACGGAGATGCCCGACGGGCCGAGGATAAAATCGAGGATCAGGGAGCAGATAATGAAGAAGAGCAGTACGCCTGCCAGAGTAAAACGCCTGACCAGGACTTTACGGTAATGCGACGCGATAATGGCTTCGCCAGTTTGCTCGCGAGCGGCAAGGCTGGAGTTCATCAGATAACCCTATGCAACACAAAAGAATCATTTATCCCCTGCGCGTTCCATTTTGGCGGCCGTCTGATATCCATTATCCGGGATGCCCGGGCAACACTATTCGCAATGATAATGCTTATCAATTGAATATGAGGATTATTGCCGTTCTGTTTACGTATCGTTTCTGATGCGGGCAAAAAACAAGCAGATTAGAAGGGGAAGGTATAACCGGAGAGGGGAGTCGTGCCCGCGGAGCGGGCACGAAAGGGATCAGTGTTTTTCACCAATCGGCAGAACGGTGCGACCGAACTGCTCGTTCAGGACTTCACCCATTGCCAGGTAGATGGCGCTGGCACCGCAGACCAGGCCAACCCAGCCCGCCACGTGGATAATGGCTTCGCCGTTATCCACCAGGTGACCCACTGCCAGCAGGGCGAACAGCACGGTCAGGCTCAGGAAGACGAACTGCAGCGCGCGGTTACCCACCAGCGTGCCGAAGAACATGAACAGCGTGAAGACGCCCCACAGGCCCAGATAGACACCCAGGAACGGCGTATTAGCCGCATCGGTCAGGCCCATTTTCGGCATCAGCAGAATGGCGACCAGGGTCAGCCAGAATGAACCGTAAGAGGTAAATGCGGTTAAACCGAAGGTATTGCCTTTCTTATATTCCAGCAGGCCCGCGAAGATCTGTGCGATACCGCCATAAAAAATGCCCATCGCCAGGATAATGCCATCCATCGGGAACATCCCGATATTATGCAGGTTCAGCAGAATGGTGGTCATGCCAAAACCCATCAGGCCCAGCGGAGCCGGATTAGCCAACTTAGTGTTGCCCATAAGTCCTCAAAAAAATCATCATTAATATGGTGAAATAGTGGTTCCCACGCCAATACTCCCTGGCGGGGCGCGGCATCATAATGGGCGCCATCGATGCCGTCTATGATCTAATCAGGGTGAAATTAAAAAATTTTTTATCCGTCCCCCTTGATGGATGCCGTTGCGACCCCATCTTGTAGTCAACCGCAGTGTGTGGACCTGAAAAAATTCAAATCTGGGCAGTTGAAAAAGCACCTTTTGCCCTTATTACAGGTACACAACCACATGTTGACCGAATTTATAGTGGAGACGTTTAGATGGGTAAAATTATTGGTATCGACCTGGGTACTACCAACTCTTGTGTAGCGATTATGGACGGCACAACTGCACGTGTGCTGGAGAATGCCGAGGGCGATCGCACCACGCCTTCTATCATTGCCTATACCCAGGATGGTGAAACTCTGGTTGGTCAGCCGGCTAAACGTCAGGCAGTGACAAACCCGCAAAACACGCTGTTTGCGATTAAGCGCCTGATTGGCCGTCGCTTCCAGGACGAAGAAGTTCAGCGTGATGAAGCCATCATGCCTTACAAAATCATCGGCGCTGAAAACGGCGACGCCTGGATTGATGTTAAAGGCCAGAAAATGGCACCGCCGCAGATCTCTGCTGAAGTGCTGAAAAAAATGAAGAAAACGGCGGAAGATTACCTGGGTGAGCCGGTAACTGAAGCGGTTATCACCGTACCAGCCTACTTCAACGATGCACAGCGTCAGGCGACCAAAGACGCGGGCCGTATCGCGGGCCTGGAAGTCAAACGTATCATCAACGAACCAACCGCAGCGGCACTGGCTTACGGTCTGGATAAAGAAGTTGGCAACCGCACCATCGCGGTATACGACCTTGGTGGTGGTACTTTCGATATCTCTATTATCGAAATCGACGAAGTTGACGGCGAAAAAACCTTCGAAGTACTGGCAACCAACGGTGATACCCACCTGGGTGGTGAAGACTTCGACAGCCGTATGATCAACTACCTCGTTGACGAATTTAAGAAAGATCAGGGCATTGACCTGCGTAACGATCCGCTGGCGATGCAGCGCCTGAAAGAAGCCGCAGAAAAAGCGAAAATCGAGCTCTCTTCTGCGCAGCAGACCGACGTGAACCTGCCGTACATCACTGCAGACGCCACCGGTCCAAAACACATGAACATCAAAGTGACTCGCGCGAAACTGGAAAGCCTGGTAGAAGACCTGGTTAACCGTTCCATCGAGCCGCTGAAAGTTGCGCTGCAGGATGCGGGCCTGTCCGTATCTGAAATCCAGGACGTTATCCTGGTAGGTGGTCAGACTCGTATGCCAATGGTTCAGAAGAAAGTCGCTGAATTCTTTGGTAAAGAGCCGCGTAAAGACGTTAACCCGGACGAAGCCGTTGCTATCGGTGCTGCTGTTCAGGGCGGCGTACTGACCGGTGATGTTAAAGACGTACTGCTGCTGGACGTTACCCCGCTGTCTCTGGGTATCGAAACCATGGGCGGTGTGATGACTCCGCTGATCGCCAAAAACACCACCATCCCGACCAAGCACAGCCAGGTGTTCTCTACCGCTGAAGACAACCAGTCTGCGGTAACCATCCATGTGCTGCAGGGTGAGCGTAAACGTGCCGCAGATAACAAAGATCTGGGCCAGTTTAACCTCGACGGTATCAGCCCGGCGCCGCGCGGTATGCCTCAGATCGAAGTCACCTTCGACATCGATGCTGACGGTATCCTGCACGTTTCCGCGAAGGACAAAAACAGCGGTAAAGAGCAGAAGATCACCATCAAGGCCTCTTCTGGTCTGAACGAAGAAGAGATCCAGAAAATGGTTCGCGAAGCAGAAGCGAATGCCGAGTCTGACCGTAAGTTCGAAGAGCTGGTTCAGACCCGCAACCAGGGTGACCATCTGCTGCACAGCACCCGTAAGCAGGTTGAAGAAGCGGGCGATAAACTGCCTGCTGACGACAAAACGGCTATCGAGTCTGCACTGAGCGCGCTGGAAACTTCCCTGAAAGGTGAAGACAAAGCCGATATCGAAGCGAAAATGCAGGCACTGGCGCAGGTTTCCGAGAAGCTGATGGAGATCGCACAGCAGCAGCACGCACAGCAGCAGGCTGGCGCAGGCGCTGACGCTTCTGCGAACAACGCGAAAGATGACGATGTTGTCGACGCAGAGTTTGAAGAAGTGAAAGACAAAAAATAATCGCCCTTTGAACGGGTAATACACTGGCACGGGCGAAGAGGTTTCCTCTCCGCCCGTGCACGCATGTTAGGGGCAGATAAAACAAGATGGCAAAGCAAGACTATTACGAGATTTTAGGCGTTTCCAAAACAGCGGAAGAGCGTGAAATCAAAAAGGCGTACAAGCGCCTGGCCATGAAATATCACCCGGACCGCAACCAGGGTGACAAAGAGGCCGAAGCCAAATTTAAAGAGATCAAAGAAGCCTACGAAGTCCTGACCGATGCGCAGAAACGTGCGGCTTACGATCAGTACGGTCATGCCGCGTTTGAACAGGGCGGTATGGGCGGCGGCGGATTTGGCGGCGGCGGCGCAGATTTCAGCGATATCTTTGGTGACGTGTTCGGCGATATCTTCGGCGGCGGCCGCGGTCGCCAGCGTGCAGCCCGTGGTGCAGACCTGCGTTACAACATGGAGCTGACGCTGGAAGAGGCGGTCCGTGGCGTGACGAAAGAGATCCGCATCCCGACGCTGGAAGAGTGTGATGTTTGCCACGGCAGCGGCGCGAAGGTGGGCACCAAGCCGCAGACCTGTCCAACCTGTCATGGCTCCGGTCAGGTGCAGATGCGTCAGGGCTTCTTCGCGGTGCAGCAGAGCTGTCCGCACTGTCAGGGTCGCGGTACGCTGATCAAGGATCCGTGCAACAAATGTCACGGTCACGGTCGCGTCGAGAAGACCAAAACCCTCTCCGTTAAAATCCCGGCGGGCGTGGATACCGGCGATCGTATTCGTCTCTCTGGCGAAGGCGAAGCAGGCGAGCATGGCGCACCGGCAGGCGATCTGTACGTTCAGGTACAGGTGAAGCAGCACGCGATTTTTGAACGTGAAGGTAACAACCTGTACTGCGAAGTGCCGATCAACTTTGCGATGGCGGCGATGGGCGGTGAGATTGAAGTGCCAACGCTGGACGGTCGTGTAAACCTGAAAGTGCCTGGCGAAACCCAGACCGGCAAGCTGTTCCGTATGCGCGGCAAAGGGGTGAAATCCGTCCGTGGCGGCGCGCAGGGCGACCTGCTTTGCCGCGTGGTGGTAGAAACCCCGGTTGGCCTGAACGAAAAACAGAAGCAACTGCTGAGAGAATTGCAGGATAGCTTTGGTGGCCCAACAGGTGAAAACAACAGCCCGCGCTCCAAAAGCTTCTTTGATGGCGTGAAAAAATTCTTTGACGATTTGACTCGCTAATGCTGAGCTAACGTTGTCCCCGAAGCCCGGAAGCGATTCCGGGCTTTTTTATCCCTGAAGTAATCAGATCGAAAAAACTGAGTCTATAGTTAACATTAACCTGCTTTTGCCGATGAATATCCGTGCGTATGATGGTTTTAACGAAGGATTGTCGTAAAAAGAGAGAGTAATAGTGAAACTTTTGAATCGTTTTTTCCGCAATGAGGCCTCTGGAGGCATCATACTCATGCTGGCTGCAGCCATCGCTATGCTGCTGGCAAACCTGGGCCCAACCCGCGGCCTGTATCACGCTTTTCTGGAAACACCCGTTGAGTTACGTGTCGGCGTGCTGGAAATCAACAAGAACATGCTGCTGTGGATCAACGATGCACTGATGGCGGTCTTTTTCCTGCTGGTGGGGCTGGAGGTCAAGCGTGAGCTGGTCCAGGGCTCCCTGGCAAGCCGTCAGCGCGCGGCGTTTCCGGTGATTGCCGCCATCGGCGGGATGGTGGTTCCGGCCCTCATCTTTCTGGCTTTTAACTATCAGGATCCCATTGCCCGGGATGGCTGGGCGATCCCGGCAGCAACGGACATCGCCTTTGCGTTGGGCGTTCTCGCGCTGTTAGGTAATCGCGTGCCGATGGAGTTAAAAATCTTCCTGATGGCCCTGGCGATCATCGATGACCTGGGCGCAATCGTCATTATTGCCCTGTTCTATACCAGCGAGCTGTCGGTGCTGTCGCTGGCGGTTGCGGCGGCGGCCATCGCGGTACTGGCGCTGCTCAATATCTGCAATGTCCGTCGTATTGGTATCTATCTCCTGGTGGGTATGGTGCTGTGGACGGCTGTACTGAAATCGGGCGTGCATGCCACTCTGGCCGGCGTGATTATCGGTTTCTTCGTGCCGCTGAAGGCGCAAGAGGGTGAATCGCCGGCGAAGCAGCTCGAGCACGTGCTGCATCCGTGGGTCGCCTTTATGATCCTGCCGCTCTTCGCCTTCGCAAACGCGGGTGTTTCCCTTGAGGGCGTCACGCTGGATGGATTGATGTCGATGCTGCCGCTGGGGATCATCGCCGGGCTGTTTATCGGTAAGCCGCTGGGGATTGGCCTCTTCTGCTGGATGGCGCTGAAACTGAAGCTTGCCACCCTGCCGCACGGAACCACCTGCCGGCAGATCATGGCCGTCGGCGTGCTGTGCGGGATCGGCTTTACTATGTCGATCTTTATCTCAACACTGGCGTTTGGCGCGAATGCCCCTGAGCTTATCATCTGGGCTAAGCTGGCTATCTTAACCGGATCGCTGTTGGCTGCGTTTGTAGGTTATATGTTGCTGAAGACGAAATTGCCCTCGCAGGCGCATCCGGCGTAACGGGACTCCGGGAGGGACAGGCAGCCCTCCCGTTAACACAATCAGGGAGCGAGGATCATATGTCTCATCTTAACTACAACCATCTTTACTACTTCTGGCATGTCTACAAAGAGGGGTCGGTTGTCGGCGCTGCAGAGGCGCTCTACCTGACGCCGCAGACGATTACCGGGCAGATAAAAGCGCTGGAGGAGCGCCTGCAGGGCAAGCTCTTCAAGCGTAAGGGGCGCGGTATTGAGCCAAGCGAACTGGGTGAACTGGTGTTTCGCTACGCCGACAAAATGTTCACCCTGAGCCAGGAGATGCTCGATATTGTGAATTACCGTAAGGAGTCGAACCTGCTTTTTGATGTGGGCATTGCAGATGCGCTGTCAAAGCGGCTGGTCAGCGGGGTGCTGGATGCGGCAGTCGTGAAGGATGAGCAGATCCACCTGCGCTGTTTTGAATCGACGCACGAGATGCTGCTGGAGCAGCTGAGCCAGCATAAGCTGGATATGATTATCTCTGACTGCCCCATCGACTCCACGCAGCAGGAAGGCCTTTTTTCGGTGAAGATTGGCGAATGCGGCGTCAGCTTCTGGTGCAGCAATCCGCCGCCAGAAAAACCGTTCCCCGCCTGTCTGGAAGAGCGCCGTTTACTGGTTCCCGGGCGTCGTTCGATGCTGGGACGCAAGCTGCTGAACTGGTTTAACTCCCAGGGGCTGAACGTTGAAATTCTGGGTGAGTTTGACGATGCCGCATTGATGAAAGCGTTCGGGGAAGCGCATAACGCCATTTTTGTCGCCCCGACGCTCTATGCGCAGGATCTCTATGCGGATGAGAAGATTACCGAGATAGGCCGGGTGGACAACGTGATGGAAGAGTATCACGCCATTTTTGCCGAAAGGATGATCCAGCATCCGGCGGTGCAGCGTATCTGTAATCAGGATTACGCTGCGCTGTTTACGCCACCGGTACTCTGAAGGCATAAAAAAACCCGCATTAAGCGGGTTCTTTTAAAACAAGCAACAACAAATAGCGATTAAGCCAGTTTGTTGATCTGCGCGGTCAGGTTAGCCTTATGACGCGCTGCTTTGTTTTTGTGGATCAGACCTTTAGCAGCCTGACGATCCACGATTGGTTGCATTTCGTTAAATGCGTTCTGCGCAGCAGCTTTGTCGCCAGCTTCGATAGCTGCGTATACTTTCTTGATGAAAGTACGCATCATAGAGCGACGGCTTGCATTGTGCTTACGAGCCTTTTCAGACTGGATAGCACGTTTCTTAGCTGATTTGATATTAGCCAAGGTCCAACTCCCAAATATGATCTATGTGGACAATTCAAAGGCCGAGGAATATGCCCTCTATACCTTCTTTTGTCAATGGATTTGTGCAAATAAGCGCCGTTAATGTGGCGACGCTACGTTACGTAGTGATGGCGCAGGATTCTACCAGCTTGTCGTGTCTGAATACAGCTTTTCGGCACAAAAAACGTTATCTGCCGACAGTTTTTTTCGCTCTGAAAGGTCAGCATGATGAAATCATTACAGCTTTCTGTTTTGCGGCAACAATCGCCGGTTAACCTTAACCGCTGTACAAGGTATACTCTGGCGATTTTCACTGTTTTGAGCCAGTCATGAAGCTGATACGCGGCATACATAATCTCAGTCAGGCCCCGCACGGGTGTGTGCTGACTATTGGTAATTTCGACGGCGTGCATCGTGGGCATCAGGTGCTGTTGCAGGGATTGCGTGAAGAGGGACGGGCACGGGGTCTGCCGGTCGTCGTAATGATTTTTGAACCGCAGCCGCTGGAGCTCTTCGCCAGCGAGAAGGCGCCTGCGCGACTGACCCGTCTGCGTGAAAAATTACGCTATCTGGCGCAGTGTGGCGTGGACTATGTCCTGTGCGTCCGGTTCGACCGACGCTTTGCCGCCCTGACGGCACAAAATTTTGTTGGCGACCTGCTGGTCGATCGCCTCGGGGTACAGTTTTTGGCGGTGGGTGATGATTTCCGCTTTGGCGCTGGTCGTCAGGGGGATTTCTTGCTATTACAGAAGGCTGGTCTGGAGTATGGCTTTGACGTCACCAGCACCCAGACCTTTTGCGAAGGCGGCGTGCGCATCAGCAGCACGGCGGTTCGCCAGGCTCTAGCCGATGACGATCTGGATACCGCCGCAAAACTGCTCGGACGCCCGTTCTCCATTTCCGGACGCGTCGTGCACGGCGATGAACTGGGTCGCACCATTGGTTTCCCTACGGCGAATGTACCGCTGCGCCGTCAGGTTTCCCCGGTTAAAGGGGTTTATGCGGTAGAAGTGACGGGGCTGGGTGATAAGCCTTTACCGGGTGTTGCCAATATTGGTACCCGTCCGACAGTTGCTGGCGTGCGCCAGCAGCTCGAAGTGCATTTGCTGGACGTTGTAATGGACCTCTACGGTCGCCATATAGATGTAATCCTGCGTAAAAAAATACGCAATGAGCAGCGATTCGCCTCGCTTGATGAGCTGAAAGCGCAAATCGCGAGAGATGAATTAACAGCCCGCGAAATATTTGGGCTATCGAACCCGGCTTAATGCCTGAGATATAAATACGGAACCGAGAATCTGATGAGTGACTATAAATCAACCCTGAATTTGCCGGAAACAGGGTTCCCGATGCGCGGCGATCTCGCCAAGCGCGAACCGGGAATGCTGGCGCGTTGGACCGATGATGACCTGTACGCCATCATCCGTGCAGCCAAAAAAGGTAAAAAAACTTTCATTCTGCATGATGGCCCTCCCTATGCGAATGGCAGCATTCATATTGGTCACTCTGTAAACAAGATTCTGAAAGATATTATCGTTAAGTCCAAAGGCTTAATGGGCTATGACTCGCCTTACGTTCCAGGCTGGGACTGCCACGGTCTGCCGATCGAGCTGAAAGTGGAGCAGGAGTTTGGCAAGCCGGGTGAAAAATTCACCGCTGCTGAATTCCGTGCTAAATGCCGCGAATATGCCGCCACGCAGGTGGATGGTCAGCGTAAAGACTTTATCCGTCTGGGCGTACTGGGCGACTGGTCGCATCCGTACCTGACCATGGACTTCAAAACCGAAGCCAACATCATCCGTGCGCTGGGTAAAATCATCGGCAACGGCCACCTGCATAAAGGTGCTAAGCCGGTGCACTGGTGTGTGGACTGCCGCTCTGCGCTGGCAGAGGCAGAGGTTGAGTATTACGACAAAACCTCTCCGTCCATCGACGTAGCCTTTGAAGGCGTCGATCAGGATGCGCTGCAGGGCAAATTTGGTCTGCCGGGCGTCAACGGCCCAATCTCGCTGGTCATCTGGACCACCACGCCGTGGACCCTACCTGCCAACCGCGCGATCTCCCTCTCTGCGGAGTTCGAATATGCGCTGGTGCAGGTTGAAGGCCGCGCGCTGATTCTGGCGAAAGATCTGGTTGAGAGCGTGCTGAAGCGCGCGAATATCACCGACTATAAGGTACTCGGCACCGTGAAGGGCGCTGAGCTGGAGCTGATGCGCTTTAAGCATCCGTTCCTCGATTTCGATGTTCCGGCGATCCTGGGCGAGCACGTTACCCTGGAAGCGGGTACCGGTGCGGTACATACCGCCGGTGGCCACGGCCCGGACGACTACAACATCAGCCTGCAGTACGGTCTGGAAATCGCTAACCCGGTTGGCCCGGATGGCGCGTACCTGCCTGGCACATACCCGACGCTGGACGGTGTTAACGTCTTTAAAGCCAACGATATCATCGTCAACATGCTGCGCGACAACGGCTCGCTGCTGCACGTTGAAAAAATGCAGCACAGCTATCCATGCTGCTGGCGCCACAAAACGCCAATCATCTTCCGTGCGACCCCGCAGTGGTTCGTGAGCATGGACCAGAAAGGGCTGCGCGCGCAGTCATTGAAAGAGATCAAAGGCGTGCAGTGGATCCCGGACTGGGGCCAGGCGCGTATCGAGTCCATGGTGGCGAACCGTCCTGACTGGTGTATCTCCCGTCAGCGTACCTGGGGCGTACCGATGTCTCTGTTCGTGCATAAAGAGACGCAGGAGCTGCACCCGCGCACGCTGGAGCTGATGGAAGAAGTGGCTAAGCGCGTTGAAGTGGACGGCATTCAGGCGTGGTGGGATCTCGATTCCCGTGACATCCTGGGCGCAGATGCGGATAGCTACGAGAAGGTGCCGGATACGCTGGACGTCTGGTTCGACTCCGGATCTACCCACGCCTCCGTGGTTGACGTGCGTCCTGAGTTTGCCGGTCACGCTGCCGACATGTATCTGGAAGGTTCTGACCAACACCGCGGCTGGTTCATGTCATCCCTGATGATCTCCACCGCCATGAAGGGCAAAGCGCCTTACCGTCAGGTACTGACCCACGGTTTCACCGTCGATGGTCAGGGCCGCAAGATGTCTAAATCTATCGGTAACACCGTTTCTCCGCAGGACGTGATGAACAAGCTGGGCGCGGATATTCTGCGTCTCTGGGTGGCATCTACCGACTACACCGGCGAAATGGCGGTTTCTGACGAGATCCTGAAGCGTGCTGCCGACAGCTATCGTCGTATCCGTAACACCGCGCGTTTCCTGCTGGCGAACCTGAATGGTTTCGATCCGGCAAAAGATATGGTGAAACCGGAAGAGATGGTGGTGCTGGATCGCTGGGCGGTAGGCTGTGCCCAGGCGGCGCAGGAAGATATCGTCAAGGCGTACGACTCCTACGACTTCCACGAAGTAGTGCAGCGCCTGATGCGCTTCTGCTCCATCGAGATGGGCTCGTTCTATCTCGACATCATCAAAGACCGTCAGTACACCGCCAAAGCGGACAGCGTGGCGCGTCGTAGCTGCCAGACTGCGCTGTACCACATCGCGGAAGCGCTGGTGCGCTGGATGGCGCCGATCATGTCCTTCACCGCAGATGAGATCTGGGGCTACCTGCCAGGCGACCGTGAGAAGTATGTCTTCACCGGCGAGTGGTATGAAGGTCTGTTTGGTCTGGGCGAAACCGAAGCCATGAACGATGCCTTCTGGGACGAGCTGCTGAAAGTGCGCGGCGAAGTGAACAAAGTCATCGAGCAGGCGCGTACCGACAAGAAAGTGGGCGGCTCTCTGGAAGCGGCAGTAACCCTGTTCGCTGAACCAGAGCTGGCGGCGAAGCTGACTGCGCTGGGTGATGAATTACGATTTGTCCTGTTGACCTCCGGTGCAAAAGTTGCGGATTATGCCGATGCGAGCGCTGATGCCCAGCAGAGCGAACTGCTCAAAGGGCTGAAAGTGGCGCTGGCAAAAGCCGACGGCGAGAAGTGCCCGCGCTGCTGGCACTACACGACCGATGTCGGTCAGGTGGCGGAACACGCAGAGATCTGCGGACGCTGTGTCAGCAACGTCGCCGGTGATGGCGAAAAACGTAAGTTTGCCTGATGAGTAAATCACTCTCTTCAACAGGGCTGCGCTGGCTGTGGCTGGTGGTGGTCGTGCTGATTATTGATTTGGGCAGCAAGTTCCTGATCCTCCAGAACTTTGCTCTGGGGGATACGGTTCCGCTGTTCCCGTCGCTTAATCTGCACTATGCGCGTAACTATGGCGCAGCGTTTAGCTTCCTTGCGGACAGCGGCGGCTGGCAGCGCTGGTTCTTTGCCGGTATCGCCCTCGGTATCTGCGTGGTACTGGCTGTGCTGATGTACCGTTCGAAAGCCACGCAAAAGCTGAACAACATCGCCTACGCGCTGATCATTGGCGGCGCGCTGGGTAACCTGTTCGACCGTCTGTGGCACGGCTTTGTGGTCGATATGATCGACTTCTACGTCGGCAACTGGCACTTCGCCACCTTCAATCTGGCCGATACGGCGATTTGTATCGGTGCGGCGCTGATTGTGCTGGAAGGCTTCTTGCCGAAGCCCGCAGCGAAAGAGCAGGCGTAACAAACCCGCCGGGCGGCGCTGCGCTTGCACCGGCCTACGATGAGTAGGCCCGGTAAGCGCAGCGCCACCGGGCAAAATGAGTGAGCACTCTGCATGTCTAAATCCGTACAGTCCAACAGCGCGATGCTGGTTCATTTCACGCTGAAACTCGATGATGGCTCCACGGCGGAGTCCACCCGCAATAACGGCAAACCGGCGCTGTTCCGTCTGGGTGATACCTCTCTGTCTGAAGGTCTTGAGCAACAGCTGCTGGGGCTGAAAGAGGGGGATAAAAAAAGCTTTTCACTGGAGCCGGATGCAGCGTTTGGCGTGCCGTCCCCGGACCTGATCCAGTACTTCTCGCGTCGTGAATTTATGGATGCAGGAGAGCCTGAGATCGGGGCGATTATGCTCTTTACCGCTATGGATGGCAGCGAAATGCCAGGTGTGATCCGTGAAATCAACGGCGACTCGATTACCGTTGACTTCAACCATCCGCTTGCCGGGCGTACCGTTCATTTTGATGTAGAAGTGCTGGAAATCGATCCGGCACTGGAGGCCTGAAATGCAGATCCTGTTGGCTAACCCGCGCGGCTTCTGCGCCGGTGTAGACCGCGCTATCAGCATTGTTGAAAACGCGCTGGAGATCTACGGCGCGCCGATTTACGTGCGCCATGAAGTGGTACACAACCGCTACGTGGTCGACAGTCTGCGCGAGCGTGGGGCGATCTTTATCGAGCAAATCAGCGAAGTGCCGGACGGCGCTATTCTGATCTTCTCTGCTCATGGCGTTTCCCAGGCCGTGCGTAACGAAGCCAAAAGCCGCGATCTGACCGTATTCGACGCTACCTGTCCGCTGGTGACGAAAGTGCATATGGAAGTGGCCCGCGCCAGCCGTCGTGGTGAAGAGTCGATCCTGATTGGCCACGCCGGTCATCCGGAAGTCGAAGGTACCATGGGCCAGTACAGCAACCCGGAAGGAGGGATGTATCTGGTTGAGTCCCCAGAAGATGTCCTGACGCTGAACGTGAAAAACGAAGCCCGTCTGTCGTTTATGACGCAGACCACGCTTTCGGTTGATGATACGTCGGATGTGATTGACGCCCTGCGCCAGCGCTTCCCGAAAATCGTCGGGCCGCGTAAAGATGATATCTGCTATGCAACCACTAACCGTCAGGAAGCGGTGCGTGCCCTGGCTGAACAGGCGGATGTGGTGCTGGTAGTCGGCTCGAAAAACTCTTCTAACTCCAACCGTCTGGCCGAACTGGCGCAGCGAATGGGCAAGGCGGCGTTCCTGATCGACGACGCGACGGACATCCAGGAAGCGTGGGTTAAAAACGCGGCCTGTGTCGGTGTCACCGCCGGGGCTTCCGCGCCGGATATTCTGGTGCAGAATGTGATTGCTCGCCTTCAGGAGTTGGGTGGGGGTGAAGCCGTTCCGCTGGAAGGGCGCGAAGAGAACATCGTCTTCGAAGTCCCGAAAGAGCTGCGAATCGACGCCCGCGAAGTAGAATAAGGTTTAAAAATGCCAGTCATCAGGTGACTGGCATTTTTTCATTCAGATAGTTGATCATGGCTCGCATTCTGGCTGGCATATGCTTGTTACGCGTCCAGAGCAGCCATAAATCGCCCGAATAGCTGCTGATAAACGTCCACTCCGGCAGAACCTGTACTATTTCCCCTTTTTCAAGCGCCTCACGCGCCGTAAACAGCGGTAAACTCCCGATACCTACATGGTGTTTGACCGCATCCAGCCGCACGCCCGTGTGGTTAGCCGCGTAGCGGCCGTGTGTCTGTACCATCTCCGTTTTTCCCTGCGAGGTAAATTTCCAGCGTGAATCGGCCGGGGTTTCACCGAGCGAAATACAACTATGCCCCCGGAGGTCGTGCGGATGCTGAGGCGTGCCTGCGCGACGAAGGTATTCTGGCGTCGCGCAAATAATATGGGTTACCGGCATCAGCGGTTTTCCGTACAGGCCTGGCGAAGGGGTATCGGTGATCCGTAATGCCAGATCGACACCGTCATCGATCAGATCCATGTAGCGATCTTCCAGGCGCAGGCAGACATCTATTTGCGGATAGCGCGCCAGGAATGCTGGCATCAGCGGATGGATCACGAACCGTCCCACGGCTTTCGGTACGCTTATCGTGAGCTTTCCCTGCGCAATGGTTTGCAGACTACTGCCGGAATCCATTGCCTGTTGGGCCGCGTCCAGCATATCCAGGGCATGTTCATAAACTGATTTTCCGGTTTCGGTAAGCGCCAGCTTGCGCGTGGTACGGTTCAGTAACTTACACCCCATCTCCTTCTCCAGGCGTGAAACACAGCGGCTGATCGCTGAGGGGGTCGCGCCCGTAATACGGGCTACGGTTGAAAAATTGCCATGTTCGACAATGGTAACGAAGGTCGCGAGATCGGGAAGCAGTGCAGGTTTCATTTGTGCATACCAGGCAAGAGTGCATTGTTTGAAAGCCAGATTATCGATGCTTAAGTGATGAATATACTGTCAGGGTACAGAGGAGAACAACCATGACAGAACGACTTTATTACATCAGTGAAGCGACGGAAGGCCGCGCGAAAGTCATCCGTTGCACTGAAGAGGCGGATGGCCGTTACGCCGTCGAGCTGGATCAAACCCTTTTCCATCCGCAGGGTGGCGGACAACCAGCAGATCGGGGCTTCATCGCTGGGATCGCGGTGGAGAGCGTGAACCTGCGTGGAGAGCAGGTCATTCACATTCTGGCCCGGCCGCTTATGCCTGGTGAGGTGGACATTCAGGTGGATAAAAGTGCGCGGGTGCGACATTCCCGCTGGCACAGCGCAGGCCATTTGATCGGTTATGCCGGCGAGCGATGTGGTTGGGAACCGGTAAAAGCCCACCACTGGCCCGGTGAAGGACGGATTACCTTTACGGCCCGGGACCTTAATAGCGCAATGCCTGATGCTAGCGCGCTGACAGTTCTTATTAACGGCTGGAAAGCGGACAATCTGCCCCGTCATACAGCAATGGAAGCGGGCAGACGCCAGGTTCGCTTTGGCGATCTTCCTGCTTATGCCTGTGGCGGAACGCATGTTAGCCAGCTGGCGGAAATAGGTGAGATGGAGATCCTGGGGATGAAAATAAAAAAAGGGCAGTTGGTCGTCACTTATGCCCTTCACGAGCAGGCGTAACTGGAGCGTGATTAACCCGACAGAGCGGAAGGCTTCGCGGGAGGGGGACAGGTTAATCTGGTAAGCTTGTTGTGTTGTTCTCCTCGGGCCGGAGATAAACATGAATCCTGATATTACCCCGCCACCCCAGGTGGCATCGGCCGGCGGTTATGCGCTTCGCGTATTTGCCGCTGAACTTCACCCACAGGGATGGGAGGTCAGCCATGCTTAACGTTGGGCTGGATATGACCATTACACACCGTCCATTGGGTTTTAGCTACGGAGGCGACGTCACTGGCCCGATGCCGGAGATCCGAACGCTGGATCAGATCCGTCCGTCGCTGCGCAATCCGGACTGCGAAGGGCCAGAGCAGGTGTATGCCATCGCGATGGACGTGGCGAGGCTTGCAGACAGAGAGGAGCTGGAAAAGCGGAAACTGCTGTTTGGCGTGGTCACCTATGCCGCGGGTACGCTCGGCGATGAGCCGGTGCGTAGCCAGGGGCATGTTCACCGTATCAGCCAACACAGTGGATGGTCACCGCCCGAACTGTATGAGATCTGGCAGGGGAAAGCGATCGTCTACATGCAAGAGTATGTTGATGACGATCCCGGCCGCTGCTTTGCGGTGCTGGCGGGGCCGGGTGAAAAGGTACTGGTGCCGCCGGGGTGGGGCCATGCCACTATTTCCGCCTCGCCGGAGGAGCCCTTAACCTTTGGCGCCTGGTGCGACAGAGAATATGGCTTTGAGTATGAGGCCATTCGCGCCCGCAGGGGGCTCGCCTGGTATCCGCTGGTGCAGGGGAGGCATATCGTCTGGCAACATAATAAGCATTATATGGCAGGCAGGCTGCAGATGATTACGCCGCGCTGCTACAGCGAGTTTGGCATCACCGATGCGCCTGTCTACCAGCAGTTTATTGACGATCCCGCCCGCTTTCAGTTTATCTCCCGCCCGGATAAAACGGCGGAGCTATGGCGCAACTTCCATCCGTAACGTAAGCCGGGGCATCGCCCCGGCTCGTTTAACCGGCAAACAGACCGGATGCCACGCCAAGCGCGGCCAGCACCAGCAGTAGCAGCATGGCTTTCACCGGCGAGACCCCTTTTTTTGCCATCAGATACCAGGTGCCGAGCACGACCGCCAGCGGCAGCAACTGCGGGAAGATCCCATCGAGCATCTGCTGAACGTGGATATTCACCCCATCTTTAGTGATGAACTCCAGCCCGGTGCCCAGCTTCACGTAGCTTGCCGCCACGCCGCCCATGACGAAAACCCCTAGCAGCGAGAGCGCCTCACGCAGGCGTGCGGATTTGCTGCTTACCAGCATCTCCACCGAGCCGGAACCCATCCGGTAGCCCTTAAGAAACAGGAACCAGGAGCCAGGGAGCACGATCGCCAGCCAGGCGATAGCATAAAAAAGCGGCCCGAGAATATTCCCCCCCGCCGCCAGCGCCATTCCGATACTCAGCAGAATGGGGATCAGCATGCCGGGGATCATTGAGTCGCCGATGCCGGCGATCGGCCCCATCAGGCCCACCTTCAGGGTATTGATGGTGTCGCCGTCAATGGGTTCACCGTTGGCTTTTTTCTCTTCCAGGCCCAGCACCATGCCGTTAACTATCGCGCCAATCTGCGGTTCTGTGTTGTAGAACGAGGCATGACGGCGCAGCATTTCGGTGCGCTGCGTTGCGTCCGGATAGAGCTTTTTTGCCACCGGCAGCATGCTCAGGCAAAAGCCGAAGGATTCCAGGCGTTCAAAGCTCATCGACGACAGGTTATGCATCATCCATGCCCGCCAGCAGCGGCGCAGATCCTTACGGGTGAGTTTACGTTCTTCCATCAGAATTCATCCTCGTCGTCGTGCGTCGGTCTTGCGGCAACGGGTTGCGGTGCCTCCGGCTTGTAGTTGTAATGGATCAGCGCCAGCAGCGCGCCGACAATCACCAGCGCCACCATGTTCAGCTTCAGAAAGACAATGCAGACGAAACCGACCAGGAAGTAGATGAGCATGGTATAGCTTTTGATGATCTGCTTTAACAGAATGGCGATGCCCACGGCAGGCAGGATGCCGCCCAGCACGTTCATCGTGGAGAGCACGATTTGTGGCAGGCTATCCATAAAGCTGCTGATGTACTGGGCACCAAAATAGACCGCGATGAAGGCCGGAACAAAGCGCAGTACAAAGTTCATCGCCTGCGGCCAGATCGCGCTGTTGAGAAAGAGTCCCCGTTCGTCGCCGCGTTCCAGCGCAACATCCGCCCGGTGGTTCCAGTACGAATTCAGGACCATCATGGCGTTAAAGAGGATGGTGCCGGCGATGCCAATGGTGGCCGCCAGGGCAACGGCGACTTCGGGACCTTTACCGGAGAGAATGCCAAGGGCTATCGCAGGCCAGGCGACGAAGTTTAAATCCGCTGGCATCGAGCCGCCCGGGGTGACCATGGCGATATAGACAGCCTGAACCGCCACGCCAATCATGATACCGGTTTTTACGTCGCCAAGGATAAGCCCTACCAGCATGCCCGAAATCAACGGCCTGGAGATGAGATACCAGCCGCCTGTCAGGCCGAACAGCCAGGGACTGCTGAGCGCCCCGAGATAGCAAAACAGGCCGATTAATGATGCTTCGACAATCATTTCTGGCTCCTTATTTTATTTTTTGTTTAGCGTCCTGCCAGCTAAAGAAGCTGGCATCCGGCACCAGGCGAAACTCAATCACATGGCCCCGTTCGGCAAGCCACTCAAAGGCTGCGGCCTCCTCAGCGCTGACGGACTGGTTAGGCCCGATGGTCGTGGTGTTGGCGCGGGCGCTCATTGGCCCGACATTAATTTTCCCGTTGCTGTTTTTCAGGCTAATGCCCGCCTGTTCAATGCGCTGCAGCGTGACCGGCGATTTGCCGATCACGAAATAGCATTTCTCGCTGGCAATGACCTTCGGCAGCTTCTCAATGGCCGTAGCGGTATCAAATAGCCACACTTTGGTATCGGATACCGCCCCTTTCATGACCGACGAGAGCAGTGGGTCGGCCGCGACGGCATCGTCAATGGCGACGATGCCGTCGCAGGGCAGCTCTTTTGCCCAGCGTGTGACCAGCTGGCCGTGGATTACCCTGTCATCAATGCGTACGAAAGAAATCGTCATAGCTCTCTCCTTAAAAATCGTCTGTCTGTTCGGTCACCACGGTCCTGGCCTGGATGAGCGTGGGGAAAGTCAGTTCAAGAAGCTGTGCGGCGGCGTGTTGCACATCGTCCAGCTCAGTGACCTCATCGGTTTGCAGCAGCATCGGGAAATTCACCCCCGCTACCACGGCGATGGGCGGCTGGGTTAAGGGGGTAAATGCGGCTTCGCAGGCCACGTTCCAGGGCGTGCCGCTCTGCATATCGCACAGCACCAAAATGCCGCTGGCCCCCTCGCTGGCCTGCGCCAGAGCGGTAGTGAAATCATGGCGAAATCCTTCAATGCCTCTCTCTCCGGTGAGGCATACGGCGCGTAGATTTGGCAGTTCGCCATACACCATCTCCCCGCTTTCCAGCAGCGCGGCGGCCAGGGGGCCGTGTGTGGCAACGATAAACTGAATCATGCTTACCCCCTTACCCAGGCTTTAACGGTGGCCAGCTGCTGGCCGATGCCTTTACCCCAGGGAGAGATGCGGTATTCGCCCACGGCAGCAGGGACGATAAAGGTTTCGGCGTAATGCACCACGAAGGGTTCAAAGGCGTTGTCAGGACTGTCCACTCGCGCTTCTGCCCCCTCCACCAGGTTCAGCACGTTTACGCCGCCTTCCGTGTTGTGCAGGACTGGTTCGCTGAACCAGTGACGGCGGGTTTCAATAAATTCGCGTTCGTGCAGGCCGGTGCGCTCTTCGCGCCAGCCCTTTCCTTCGCTGACAGGCTCAAACTGGTTCACGAGATGCTTCTGTACCCAGCGGGTGTCACGCTGCCAGTCAATGACCTGCTCGCCATGCTCGAGGTGAACAGGGCGGGGCAGACCGTCCATGCCGAGACGGCCCCAGTCCCAGAGTTTGAAGGTGAAAATGTAAGGCGTGGCGCTGATCTCCAGCACCATCGTGCCGGAACCTGAGCAGTGAACCGTGCCGGCGGGGATCAGGAAGTGATCGTGTTTATGCGCCGGGATCTTGTTCACAAAGCGGGCGTCATCGAAGGCTTTTTCACCCTGAGCGGCGCGTTTGAGATCGTCCATCATTGCCTGTGGGTGGGTGCCGCTCACGGTGCCCAGGTAAACCACCGCGCCGGGCTCCGCCTCCAGAATGTAGTAACTCTCATCCTGGGTGTAGTGCATACCGAACTGCTGCTGGATGTACTCCGTTACCGGGTGCACCTGAAAGCTCAGGTTCTGCCCGCCGATGGTATCGAGAAAGTCGAAGCGGATTGGGAATTCTGCGCCAAACCGGGCGTGAATCTTTTCCCCCAGCAGCGAGCGGGGCTGAAGCAGAACCAGGTCCTGGGAGGGGATCTCGATCCGCACCGCGCCAAAACGCAGTAACAGGCTGTTTTCCTCGGGCACGCAATCAAAACACCACGCGTAGTTGGGCGCGGCGGGATCGAGATCGAACTGTTGTTTCATCCACTGGCCGCCCCAGACGCCGGGATCGAAGAAGGGCACCACGCGGAAAGGACGCCGGGTGGTGTGCGCCAGGCCCGCGCGCAGGGCGTCTCCGCAGACCATCGCCGGTGCGTTAGCGAGGGTGGTATCCAGCAGGAAATCAGCGCGTTTAAGGAGCGGTGTTTTGTGGCGATCGAACACCCGCCACTCAATAAAGAAGGCGCGCTTATAACGGCGGAGCATATCTTCAGTCTGGTTTTCGACGCCCCAGTTGCCCAGCTCGCCTTTGCGCATACGCTGCTGAATTTCCCAGCGCGGCAGATCGGCGTAGACCAGCACGTCGCCCGGATGGACCAGGGCAGCGCCGGAGCCATAAATCACCACCAGCCCCTCTTCACAAGCGGTGACCTGCTCTTGCAGAGCCTTTAGCTTCTCCCTGTCCATAAATTCCACTAGCTGGTGGCATGAAAGCACGCCAAAAACGCGGTCATCGGTGAGGTTACGCGCCAGCATCGCATGCAGCGCATCCTCATCGCGGCGGGCCCGTTCGGCATTAATCGTCAGCGCCGGACGGAGCGATGAGAACAACATCTGCTCCAGTTCGTCGAGACGTACGCCGGGATAGCAGTCGATAACCAGCACGGTGCGTTTCGGGTGCTGTTGCTGTGCAAGCGTACGTCCAATCGCCTCCCAGCCCTGCCAGGCGCGGTGGTCGAAGCCGCTTATGTTGACTTCAGGATGTTTATCGTAGGTGGTCATAGTCTCTCTCCTTCAATATTGATTAGGTTATTCGATTAACCGGCTTTGAAAAGAGTGGTTAACGCGATTAACCCGGCATTCCACGGCATTTACGGGTAATCTGCGGCGGTTCTGTGAAGGAGGTCACAGGGAAAAATGCAAAAATTAGGTTATTCGATTAATCTAAAGAAAAAAGGAGTCACCATGACGGGAATAACGCTGGCGGACGTGGCAAAACGGGCAGGCGTATCAACTGCAACGGTATCAATGGTGCTGTGCAACAAAGGGCGGATCTCCCAGGCCACGCGGGAGAAAGTACTCAGGGCGCTGGACGAGACGGGCTACGTCTATAACCAGACGGCGGCTAATCTGCGCAACCGGCGAAGTAACCAGGTCGGGCTGCTGCTTCACGATATTACCAACCCCTTCTACGGCGAAATGACGGCGGGGCTGAGCCACGAGATGGAGCGCCACGACCTGCTGCTGTTCCTGGCCAACAGCGAAGAGTCTTCATCGCGCCAGCAGAAGTTTGTTGATTCACTGATGCGCAACAACGTCTGCGGCATGGTGCTGTGTGCCGCGCGCGAAACGCCGCAGGCCTTTTTTGATGGCCTGAAGCGCCGCACTATTCCGGCGATTATGGTGGTGCGCCCGCTGAACGATCCAGATTTTGATTTCGTTGGCACTGATAACTTCCTCGGCACCCAGTTAGCCACGGAGCATCTGTTGCGGATGGGCCATCGCCATATCGCCTTTATCGGAGGAAGCGCGCGCTCCGGCTCGCGGGCGCAGCGCCTCGGGGGATTTACCAGCAAGCTGCTGGAGTATGGCGTAACGCCGAATCCGGAGTGGATCGTCACCGCCCAGGCCAGCCAAAGTGACGGGGCGCGCGTTGCGCTGGCTCTGCTGTCGCGCCATCCGCAGATCACAGCGGCTATCTGTTACCAGGACATCGTGGCGCTGGGCGTTATGCAGAGTGTACGCAAGCTGGGGCGCGAGCCGGGCAGTGATTTTGCGCTGGTCGGGTTCGATGACATTACCGAAGCGGGACTGGTTCAGCCTGCGTTAACCACGGTCTCCGTGGCCGCCAAAGAGATCGGTCGTAAGGCGGGCGAGCTGCTCTTTAGCCGCATTCAGGGGAATGACGAGCCGCCAAAGCGGATCATCCTGCCCCCTACGCTGGTGGTGCGTGAATCGTGCGGTTTTCGCTGACACCTATGTTTTTTACTGATATCTGACCCGTTTTATCATTAAATTCTAATTATCGGCGTTTTCAGATGGCGGCAATCTTGCTGGCTGGTTACTCTGGAAACGATTTACATCATTTTAACGTAAGAGAATAACTATGCATGATGCACAGGTCCGTGTCGCAATTGCGGGCGCGGGTGGCCGTATGGGCCGTCAGTTAATTCAGGCTACGCTGCAGATGGATGGCGTTGCGCTTGGCGCCGCGCTGGAGCGCGAAGGCTCTTCTTTATTAGGCGCGGATGCCGGTGAGCTGGCAGGCGTGGCTAAGACGGGCGTTACCGTGCAGAGCAGCCTTGATGCAGTAAAAGATGACTTTGACGTGTTTATCGATTTTACGCGCCCGGAAGGCACGCTGCATCACCTGGCGTTTTGCCGCCAGCACGGCAAGGGCATGGTGATCGGCACCACCGGTTTTGACGATGCGGGCAAACAGGCGATTCAGGATGCGGCGAAAGTCATCCCTGTCGTATTTGCGGCCAACTTCAGCGTGGGCGTGAACGTGATGCTCAAGCTGCTGGAGAAAGCGGCGAAGGTGATGGGCGACTATACCGATATCGAGATCGTTGAAGCGCACCATCGCTACAAAGTGGATGCACCGTCAGGTACGGCCCTGGCGATGGGCGAGGCGATTGCCCAGGCGATGGATAAGGATCTGAAAACGTGTGCCGTCTACACCCGTGAAGGTCATACCGGCGAACGCGTTCCGGGCACCATTGGTTTTGCCACGGTGCGTGCCGGTGACATTGTAGGCGAACATACCGCGATGTTTGCCGATGTTGGTGAGCGCGTTGAAATCACCCATAAGGCTTCCAGTCGTATGACTTTTGCAAATGGGGCTGTACGTTCTGCTATTTGGTTGAAAGGCAAAAAAGATGGTCTTTTTGACATGCGAGATGTGCTTGATCTTAACAACTTGTAATCATAGTTACCCTTCGTGATGTGGTTATTGCAGTCGTAATTAGTTGATTGCAAAGGGCAATATTTTATTGCCCTTTAATTTTTAAGTCTTTGGCATGATTTTTATATTAACTTCCCATAAATCTTCTTTTTCACCTCTATTTTTGTTTCAAACTTGTGAATTTTGACCAAATGGTCCACTTTTTTGGACCGCAACGGCAGTTCTAACAATAAAATGGGTTAGCAAGCGTTTTCCCAAGTGATTTAGTTGATCTTTTTGCCCGTTAACAACTCTCTTTCCCACCAGTGGCATAAAAATGACAGACAAAACCCACTTTTTGAGTTGACTTTCCCCTGCTTAATCTCCAGAATGCCGCCGTTTGCCGAAAATCCACTGGCAGCAGATTTGCATTGATTTGAACCCTGGTTATGAATTAATATGCAAATAAAGTGAGTGAATATTCTCTGGAGGGTGTTTTGATTAAGTCAGCGCTATTGGTTCTGGAAGACGGAACCCAGTTTATCGGTCGGGCCATTGGGGCAACAGGTTCGGCGGTTGGGGAAGTCGTTTTCAATACTTCAATGACCGGTTATCAAGAAATCCTCACTGATCCTTCCTATTCCCGCCAAATCGTCACTTTAACTTATCCCCATATTGGTAATGTCGGCTCCAACGCCGCTGATGAAGAGTCCTCCCAGGTCCACGCACAAGGTCTGATCATTCGTGACCTGCCGCTGATTGCCAGTAACTACCGCAGTACTGAAGACCTCTCTTCCTACCTGAAACGCCATAACATCGTGGCGATTGCCGATATCGATACCCGTAAGCTGACGCGTCTGCTGCGTGAAAAAGGTGCCCAGAACGGCTGCATCATCGCTGGCGACAACCTGGATGCGGCTCTGGCGCAGGAAAAAGCCAAAGCCTTCCCGGGTCTGAACGGTATGGATCTGGCAAAAGAAGTGACCACCGCTGAGTCCTACAGCTGGACGCAGGGTAGCTGGACGCTGGCTGGCGAACTGCCGGAAGCGAAAAAAGAGGAAGAGCTGCCGTTCCACGTGGTGGCCTACGACTACGGCGCCAAGCGCAACATCCTGCGTATGCTGGTGGATCGCGGCTGCCGCCTGACCGTTGTGCCGGCCAAAACCCCGGCAGACGAAGTACTGAAGATGAACCCGGACGGGATCTTCCTCTCTAACGGCCCGGGTGACCCGGCACCGTGCGATTACGCTATCGACGCGATTAAAACTTTCCTTGAAACCGACATTCCGGTATTCGGCATCTGCCTCGGCCATCAGCTGCTGGCGCTGGCGAGCGGTGCGAAAACCGTGAAGATGAAGTTCGGTCACCACGGTGGCAACCACCCGGTGAAAGATATCGACAACAACACGGTAATGATTACCGCACAGAACCACGGTTTTGCTGTCGATGAAGCCTCCATGCCTGCCAACCTCCGCGTCACGCACAAGTCGCTGTTCGATGGCACCCTGCAGGGCATTCATCGTACCGACAAACCGGCGTTCAGCTTCCAGGGACACCCGGAGGCAAGCCCAGGCCCGCACGATGCCGCGCCGCTGTTCGATCACTTCATCGAACTTATCGAGCAATACCGTAAGACCGCTAAATAATCAGGAGCCGAGAAGACCATGCCAAAACGTACAGACATAAAAAGCATCCTGATCCTTGGCGCTGGCCCGATCGTTATCGGCCAGGCCTGTGAATTTGACTACTCTGGCGCCCAGGCGTGTAAAGCCCTGCGTGAAGAGGGTTACCGCGTTATTCTGGTGAACTCCAACCCGGCCACCATCATGACCGACCCGGAGATGGCCGATGCGACCTATATCGAGCCGATTCACTGGGAAGTGGTACGCAAAATCATCGAAAAAGAGCGTCCGGATGCCGTACTGCCAACCATGGGCGGCCAGACGGCGCTGAACTGTGCGCTGGAGCTGGAGCGTCAGGGCGTGCTGGAAGAGTTCGGCGTGACCATGATTGGTGCCACCGCCGACGCGATTGATAAAGCGGAAGACCGCCGTCGCTTCGACGTGGCAATGAAAAAAATCGGCCTCGACACCGCGCGTTCCGGTATTGCACACAATATGGAAGAGGCGCTGGCGGTTGCCGCTGACGTGGGTTATCCGTGCATCATCCGTCCTTCCTTCACCATGGGCGGCACCGGCGGCGGTATCGCTTACAACCGTGAAGAGTTCGAAGAGATTTGTGCCCGCGGTCTGGATCTTTCTCCAACCAACGAGCTGCTGATTGATGAATCGCTGATCGGCTGGAAAGAGTATGAGATGGAAGTGGTGCGTGATAAAAACGACAACTGCATCATCGTCTGCTCTATTGAAAACTTCGACGCCATGGGCATCCACACCGGTGACTCCATCACCGTGGCACCCGCCCAGACCCTGACCGACAAAGAGTACCAAATCATGCGTAACGCCTCGATGGCGGTACTGCGTGAGATTGGCGTCGAAACCGGCGGCTCTAACGTGCAGTTCTCGGTTAACCCGAAGAACGGTCGTCTGATTGTTATCGAGATGAACCCGCGTGTATCCCGCTCCTCTGCGCTGGCATCGAAAGCCACCGGCTTCCCGATTGCCAAAGTGGCGGCGAAACTGGCGGTAGGTTATACCCTCGACGAGCTGATGAACGACATCACCGGCGGTCGTACTCCGGCCTCGTTCGAGCCGTCTATCGACTACGTTGTGACCAAAATTCCTCGCTTCAACTTCGAGAAATTTGCCGGTGCGAACGACCGTCTGACCACCCAGATGAAATCTGTCGGCGAAGTGATGGCCATTGGCCGCACCCAGCAGGAGTCCCTGCAGAAAGCGCTGCGCGGTCTGGAAGTGGGCGCCACCGGTTTCGACCCGAAAGTAAGCCTGGATGATCCGGAAGCCCTGACCAAAATCCGTCGTGAGCTGAAAGACGCGGGCGCCGAGCGTATCTGGTATATCGCCGACGCCTTCCGTGCGGGCATGTCCGTCGATGGCGTCTTCAACCTGACCAACATTGACCGCTGGTTCCTGGTGCAGATTGAAGAGCTGGTGCGTCTGGAAGAGAAGGTGGCAGAGCTGGGCATCAACGGCCTCGACGCTGACTTCCTGCGCATGCTCAAGCGTAAAGGCTTTGCCGACGCGCGTCTGGCTAAACTGGCGGGCGTACGCGAAGCGGAGATCCGCAAGCTGCGTGACCAGTACGACCTGCACCCGGTCTACAAGCGCGTGGATACCTGTGCGGCAGAGTTTGCGACCGACACCGCCTACATGTACTCCACCTATGAAGACGAGTGCGAAGCGAACCCGTCCGTTGACCGCGACAAAATCATGGTGCTGGGCGGCGGTCCAAACCGTATCGGCCAGGGCATCGAGTTCGACTACTGCTGCGTACATGCCTCCCTGGCGCTGCGCGAAGACGGTTACGAGACCATTATGGTCAACTGTAACCCGGAAACCGTCTCGACCGACTACGACACCTCCGACCGCCTCTACTTCGAGCCGGTAACGCTGGAAGATGTGCTGGAAATCGTGCGTATCGAGAAGCCAAAAGGGGTTATCGTGCAGTACGGCGGCCAGACTCCGCTGAAGCTGGCCCGCGCGCTCGAAGCGGCAGGTGTACCGGTTATCGGTACCAGCCCGGACGCGATTGACCGTGCGGAAGACCGCGAACGTTTCCAGCACGCCGTTGACCGTCTGAAGCTGAAACAGCCGGCTAACGCCACCGTTACCACCATTGAGCAGGCGGTTGAGAAAGCCAAAGAGATCACCTACCCGCTGGTGGTGCGCCCCTCTTACGTGCTGGGTGGCCGCGCAATGGAGATCGTCTACGACGAAGCCGACCTGCGTCGTTACTTCCAGACGGCGGTCAGCGTCTCTAACGATGCGCCAGTCCTGCTGGACCGCTTCCTGGACGATGCGGTAGAAGTGGATGTGGATGCTATCTGCGACGGCGAAAGAGTGCTGATTGGCGGCATCATGGAGCACATCGAGCAGGCGGGCGTGCACTCCGGCGACTCCGCATGTTCTCTGCCAGCCTATACGCTGAGCAAAGAGATTCAGGACGTGATGCGCGAGCAGGTGCAGAAACTGGCCTTCGAGCTGCAGGTACGCGGTCTGATGAACGTGCAGTTTGCGGTGAAAGACAATGAAGTCTACCTGATTGAAGTGAACCCACGTGCGGCACGTACCGTCCCGTTCGTCTCCAAAGCCACCGGTATCCCGCTGGCGAAAGTGGCGGCGCGCGTGATGGCTGGCCAGACGCTGGCGCAGCAGGGCGTAACCAAAGAGATTATCCCGCCGTACTACTCGGTGAAAGAGGTGGTGCTGCCGTTCAACAAGTTCCCGGGTGTTGACCCGCTGTTAGGGCCAGAGATGCGCTCAACCGGTGAAGTCATGGGCGTGGGCCGTACCTTCGCGGAAGCGTTTGCCAAGGCGCAGTTGGGCAGTAACTCCACCATGAAGAAACAGGGCCGTGCGCTGCTCTCCGTGCGCGAAGGCGACAAAGAGCGCGTGGTGGACCTGGCGGCGAAGCTGCTGAAGTATGGCTTTGAGCTGGATGCGACCCACGGCACCGCGATTGTGCTGGGTGAAGCGGGTATCAACCCGCGTCTGGTGAACAAGGTGCATGAAGGTCGTCCGCACATTCAGGACCGTATCAAGAATGGCGAATATACCTACATCATCAACACCACCGAAGGGCGGCAGGCGATTGAAGACTCCAAGCTGATTCGCCGCAGCGCGCTGCAGTACAAAGTGCACTATGACACTACCCTGAACGGCGGTTTTGCGACAGCGATGGCGCTGAACGCGGATGCCACCGAGAAGGTGATTTCTGTGCAGGAGATGCACGCGCAGATTAGCAAGTAACAAGCCTGTTATCGTAGGCCCGGTAAGCGAAAGCGACGCCGGGCAAATGGCGGGTGGCGCTTCGCTTACCCGCCCTACGATGGCTGCCTCCCTCTTCAGAACCTTCTGCTTTCTCATCTCCCATCAGTCAGTTAGCCTAAAATTATCAGGTCGATAATTAAATCCAACTGAAAAGCAGGGAGAACACCATGCGAAAGAATCTTCTACTGACTTCAATTTTTGCTGCCGCAGCTCTGTTCACCGTTGCCGGTTGTTCCTCTAACCAGGCGGTGAAAACTACTGACGGTAAAACCATCGTCACCGACGGAAAACCGCAGGTAGATGACGATACTGGAATGATGTCTATTGATAATGCCGAAACCGGTCAGACGGAACAGATTAACCGCGATCAGGTGAAATCCATGGGTGAACTGGATAACTGATAAAAAAATGCAGTGGCCTGCGCCACTGCATCGGTTGTTGCGGTAACAGGATTACCAGCGGTGATTTAACAGGATATGACCGCCATAGGCGTCGTAGCTGTTTTCGCCCCATTCGCCGCTGGCGCGCAGCGAGATCAGGGTGGTCTCGTTCAGCTTGCCCGTTACGCCTAGCTCCAGCTGTGCGCGGTCGTCCGGGGTATCGTTGCTGAAGGTTTCGCCGTTGAAAGCGATGTCGTTCTGTCCTGCCCCTTTCAGCCAGTTAACTGCCACATAAGGCTGCCACGCCTGAACATCTTTCTGGTCAAAGTAGCTGGATTTCACCCCTACGCGGCCAAGTACGCTGTCGTTATCAAGGGTAGAGATCCGTACGCCGTCGGCATCCTTATGATTTTCCTGGTCCAGGTAGCTGTAAATCGCCTGAATTTGCGGCTCGATTTTCCAGGTTCTCTCGTTTTCTGAATCAACAATCCAGGCATGGCCCGCTTCCAGCGACACGGCAAAACCGTGGCTGTTGTAAGATTCATTGTCGCGCCCATCGCTTCTCAGGCCGTTGTGATACCAGCCATAAGAGGCCCAGCTGTCGATATAGCTGCCTTTACGCAGCTTCTGATCTTCCTGCCAGGTGGCGTAGACGCCAACGTTCACACCATCGACCTTGCCGTGCGCGGAACGGTGGCTGCCGGTAGAGGTGGAGTCGGTTTTCGCCTGGCCTGCGCCAAACATCATCCCACTATGCAGAACACCAGTATCCATCTGCTTGCTGATGAAATCGCTGCCAACCTGCATGACGTACTGGGTCGTGTCATAGTTTACTTTTCCGCCTGCCACGTCATTGTCGTGATAGCGGCCTTTGACATACATCCAGGTATTGAGATCCTCACCATCGCGCAGCGTCAGCTGATCGCGATCGTCACGTTTGTGCAGGAACATCCCCTGGGCTGCCAGGTAGTTACCCATATAGGCGCCGACTTCAGGGGCCATGTTAGACGGTGCTGGTGGGGTATAGCCACCATCATCAGGGTTGGTATTGTTGCCGTTATCATCCGGCTCTGGTGCCGGCTGAGGGGCTGGCGTTGGGTCTGGCGTTGGATCGGGTGTTGGCTCGGGCGCAGGGGAAGGCGAAGTGTTCGCAGATTCCAGGTACCAGTTACCGTCGGTGTGCTTGTTCAGGCTGTATTCCCAGGCACCGGCAACGACAGGTCGGGAAAGGGAGAATGCGGCGTCGGAGTTACCACTAACTTTGACAACCTGCATACCGTTAACGGTTTGCGCACCCAGACCACCGATATTCGAGATGCGGATACCGGACTGGCCGGCACTATCACCGGTAATGGTCAGGTGATCGGTAGCAGAATCATCCTCTCCCAACACGCTGTTCATCAGGATCTGGCTACCGCTCGTCCCGGTATAGTTGCCGTTAATGACGAATCTGTTGCCGACGTGGTCATTAAGACCATTGACCTGCAGCGTACCGCTGTTGGTCACATTACCGTTGATGGTATTCGCAGTTGAAGGCGTTACGCTATTGCCAGAGATGGCATTCCAGGAGGCGAGGGTACCGCCGTTAAGAATATTGATGTTGTTATTAACGGTTCCGGCGCTGGCAAAGGTTGCTCTATTGCCAACGGTGACGGTAGCGGTATTGCCGCTGGTGCCCAGGGTTGCGCCTTCTGCGATCAGGGTGGTACCGCTATTCAGTAGGGTATTGCCGGTATAGCTGTTATTGCCGGTCAGGGTTAACAGATTAGCATCGATTTTTTTAACGTTGCCGCTGCCGGTAATATCCCCTGCGAAAACAGAGTCGGAGCCCTGGTTGAACGTGAAGGTGCCGTTATTGGTCAGGGTGCCGGTCAGAAAGCCTGTTTGGTCACCATTACCCAGCTGAAGATGGCCTGCCTCTGAAATCAGGGTATTACCGGCGTCGTTTTTTACGATGCCCGCCAGAGTCAGTTTACCTGAGTTGATCTTAATTGAGTCACCCGCGCCGATAATATCGATGTTGCCGGTCAGTGACCAGTCAGTACCGTCCATAGACAGCGAAGCAAAGCCATCACCTGCGTTCAGGCCGCGGAAATTGCTGTCTTCTGAGCCGCTATCCAGTAACGCTAAGGTGTTTGTTGTGGAATTGGTGGAGATGACATCGCCATCAAGCACAGATCCTTGCCCCAAAGTCAGCGTATTAGCCTGGGTACTCTCAAAGGTAATTGCACTTTCTGAACCTTTTATCAGGCCATTATTTCCTATATTAAGTCTGTGATTACCCGTGACGACAACACCGTTAACATCAGCCTCGATCTGCCCCCGATTATTAAGATTACTTTTGCCTGAAGCATCAAGCAGGATACCGTTATCGGTGCCGCCTTTTAACATTCCATCATTATCAATGATGACACTGGCACCGGAGGTGAACGCGGTTTTACCCTGGATCGTACCGGTATTTGTGATGTTGACGTTACTTGAATCTTCATGAATTTTAATACCGTATTCTGCCCCCAGAATTTTACCGGCGTTGTTTATGTCCCCACCCATATTTTCGACATAAATTCCGGTGGCACCCGTGGATTCGATTAATCCACTTTGCTGGTTATTTATGATTACTTTTTGTGAGCCTGTAGCGATAAGCATTCCATCGCCTACGCCAGACACTTTCCCATAGTTCGTGACACCGTCAATTACCTGCCCTTTGACCGTAACAGTGGGCATGTCAGTGGAATTGGTAATGCTGACATCTTCAGGAATGATGTATGTATTATCTGATGAAAAAGTCTGTGGGGCATCCGTGTTGTCATTAATTATGATTTCTGCGGATACCATTAACGGGGTAAATACTATTAATGCTGATAAAGCTGGAAAAATATTTTTCAACGATGCCGTTGTCTTATTTAATTGAGGGGTTTTGCTTGTCATTGTCACATCCGTTTTGTGATTTAAGAAAGCATATTTTAGTAATGAGGTGATTTTTTGTAAATCACTGCTTTTTAATGGTGTATTATTAATATTAAGTTAACCAATTGAGTTATCAGAGGTTTTTTTATGAATGGTGTTTTAAAATTATGGATTAAATTCATTTTATTGATAATGTTTTTGCATTAATCAAAAGAGAATAATCTTAATGCCAAATATGATGTTTATTTTTTATGGAATCAATAAAAATAATAGATTTCCAAGCAAAGCCATTTACCAATCTTTGCGGTTAATGCCAGCAAGGCCAGAGACCCCTTCAAACGCCTCGCTTTCCTGACTACACTGACAGTCACAACAAGAAAGCCGTTTACCCAGGTTAATCATGATACTCATTATCTACGCCCATCCTTATCCGCACCATTCGCATGCGAATAAGCGAATGCTCGATCAGGTAAAGACGCTGGAGGGTGTAGAAATCCGCTCGCTCTATCAGCTCTATCCTGACTTTAATATTGATATCGCCGCAGAGCAGGAGGCGATTTCCAGAGCCGATCTCATCGTCTGGCAGCATCCGATGCAGTGGTACAGCACGCCTCCGTTGCTGAAACTGTGGATCGATAAAGTCTTCTCGCACGGCTGGGCGTACGGTCATAACGGCAGAGCGCTCAAGGGTAAAAGCCTGCTGTGGGCGGTGACCACCGGTGGCGGCGAAAGCCATTTCGATATCGGTTCCTTCCCCGGCTTTGAGGTGCTGGCGCAGCCGCTGCAGGCGACCGCGCTCTATTGCGGGCTCAACTGGCTCCCGCCATTTGCTATGCACTGCACCTTCGTTTGCGACGACGAAACCCTTCAGGCGCAGGCGCGCCACTACAAACAACGTTTACTCGACTGGCAGGAGGCGCATCATGGATAGCCATACGCTGATTCAGGCGCTGATCTATTTGGGTGCCGCGGCGCTGATTGTGCCGGTTGCGGTGCGTCTGGGGCTGGGGTCGGTGCTGGGCTATCTGATTGCCGGCTGCGTCATTGGTCCGTGGGGTTTCCGGCTGGTCACCGATGCCGAGTCGATTCTGCACTTTGCGGAAATTGGCGTGGTGCTGATGCTGTTCGTGATTGGTCTGGAGCTGGATCCGCGTCGCCTGTGGAAACTGCGCGCCTCGGTATTTGGCGGCGGGGCATTGCAGATGCTGGCCTGCGGTCTGCTGCTGGGCGGATTCTGCATCCTGCTGGGCATGGACTGGAAAGTGGCGGAGCTGATCGGTATGACGCTGGCGCTCTCATCCACGGCGATCGCCATGCAGGCCATGAATGAACGTAACCTGACGGTTTCGCAGATGGGTCGCAGCGCCTTCTCAGTGCTGCTTTTTCAGGACATCGCCGCCATTCCGCTGGTGGCGATGATCCCGCTGCTGGCCGCTTCCGGGGCGTCAACTACCCTGGGCGCCTTTGCCCTTTCGGCCCTGAAAGTTGTCGGGGCGCTGGCGCTGGTGGTCCTGCTCGGGCGGTACGTCAGCCGACCGTTGCTGCGTTTTGTCGCCCGCTCCGGCCTGCGTGAAGTCTTCAGCGCCGTGGCCTTATTCCTGGTCTTCGGCTTTGGTCTGATGCTGGAGGAGGCCGGGCTCTCTATGGCGATGGGGGCGTTTCTGGCAGGCGTTCTGCTGGCGAGCTCCGAGTACCGCCACGCCCTGGAAAGCGATATCGAGCCCTTTAAGGGGCTGCTGCTGGGGCTGTTCTTTATTGGCGTGGGGATGTCGGTTGATTTCGGGACGTTAGTCACCCATCCGCTGCGCATCGCGATCCTGCTGGTGGGCTTCCTGGCCATTAAAATGCTCATGCTCTGGCTGGTGGCTCGCCCGCTGAAGGTTCCCGCGAAACAGCGGCGCTGGTTTGCGGTGCTGCTGGGGCAGGGGAGTGAGTTTGCCTTTGTGGTGTTTGGCGCGGCAAACATGGCTAACGTGCTCGATCCCGAATGGGCGAAGGCGCTGACGCTGGCGGTGGCGCTGTCAATGGCGGTAACCCCGCTGCTGCTGGTGGTGCTGACCCGTCTCGACGCTGCCAACACTGGTCAACAGCACGAGGCTGATGAAATTGATGAAGAGCAACCGCGGGTCATCATCGCCGGGTTTGGTCGCTTCGGTCAGATTGCGGGCCGTTTGCTGCTCTCCAGTGGGGTAAAAATGGTCATCCTCGATCACGATCCCGATCATATTGAAACCTTGCGTAAGTTTGATATGAAGGTCTTTTATGGCGATGCCACCCGCGTGGACCTGCTTGAATCCGCCGGGGCGCACAAGGCCGAAGTGTTGATCAACGCGATAGACGATCCGAAGAACAGCCTGCAGCTGGTTGAGCTGGCGAAGACGCACTTCCCGCATCTGAAAATCATCTCCCGCGCGCGCGATATCGATCACTACATCAAACTGCGTCAGACAGGTGTCGATGCCCCGGAGCGTGAAACCTTTGAAGGCGCGCTCAAATCCGGACGGCTGGCGCTGGAGAGCCTTGGCCTCGGGGCATATGAAGCCCGGGAGCGGGCCGATCTGTTCCGTCGCTTTAATATTGAGATGCTGGAGGAGATGGCGGAAATGGCGGAGAACGATGCCAAATCCCGCGCGGCAGTGGTTAAACGCACCAGCGCCATGCTGACCGAGATCATCAATGAGGATCGTAATCACCTCTCACTGACCCAGCGTCATGGCTGGCAGGGAACGGAAGAGGGTAAGCATACCGGCGATCCGCACGATGAGCCGGAGAGCAAACCTGTAGCGTGAAGAGGGGTTGCCAGCAAATATAAAAAATTTCCTGTTCTTTACTCTGCCGCCAGTCGACGAAAGATTAAGCTTTCCGTATAGTGGCGGCAATTTTTTGCATCCGGGAAATAATCAATGATCAGTCTGATTGCGGCGCTTGCGGTAGATCGCGTGATTGGTATGGAAAACGCCATGCCGTGGAATCTGCCTGCCGATCTCGCGTGGTTTAAACGTACAACGTTGAACAAGCCGGTAGTAATGGGCCGCCTGACCTGGGAGTCAATCGGGCGCCCGTTGCCGGGCCGTAAAAACATCGTAATAAGTAGCCAACCCGGCACGGACGATCGTGTTGAGTGGGTTAAATCCATCGACGAAGCCATTGCTGCCTGCGGCGATGCTGAAGAGATCATGGTGATTGGCGGGGGGCGTATCTATGAGCAATTCCTGCCGAAAGCGCAGAAACTATATCTGACCCACATTGATGCTGAAGTGGAAGGGGATACCCATTTTCCGGACTACGATCCTGACGAGTGGGAATCGGTGTTCAGCGAATTCCACGACGCGGATGCGCAAAACTCGCATAGCTACTGCTTCGAGATCCTTGAACGCCGCTAATGTGGTTACTGCACCTTTCCCGCCGGGAGAGGTGCAGCGCTCTTCTACGACGCTACGGCTTCATTTTCATCCAAATCCAGATGCCGGTTCGAAGGCTGCATAAACCAGGCTTTATCTTCCCAGCGCAGACAGGTGAGTTCTCCCCCCCAGCAGCAACCCGTATCCAGCCCATAAATGCCTTCAGGCGTGCCTTTCCCTTCCAGCGATGCCCAGTGGCCGAAGACGACACTGTACTGCTCCGTTACCGGGCCAGGGATTGCAAACCACGGCTTGAGCGGCGTCGGCGCGTTTTCCGGCACATCCTTGCAATACATATCCAGCTGACCATTCGGGAAGCAGTAACGCATGCGGGTGAAGGCGTTCGTGATAAAACGCAGGCGCGCAACGCCGCTGAGCTCCATGCTCCAGTTGTTGGGCATGTCGCCATACATCGCATCGAGGAAGAACGGGTAAGAGTCGCTGGCGAGCACCGCTTCGACGTCCCGGGCACACTCTTTGGCGGTTTGCAGATCCCACTGCGGGGTAATGCCCGCGTGCGCCATCACCAGTTTTTTCTCTTCGTCGATCTGCAGCAGCGGCTGGCGACGTAGCCAGTTAATCAGCTCATCGGCGTCGGGCGCTTCCAGCAACGGCGTGATCCTGTCTTTCGGTTTATTGCGGCTGATCCCGGCGTAGACCGCCAGCAGATGAAGGTCGTGGTTGCCGAGGACGATCCGCACGCTATCGCCCAGCGATTTGACATAGCGCAGGACTTCCAGCGAGCCAGGGCCGCGGGCAACGAGATCGCCCGTAAGCCACAGCGTGTCTGTACCTGGGGTAAAATCCACCTGCTTTAGCAAGGCGATCAGTTCATCGTAGCAACCGTGAACGTCGCCAATGAGATATGTAGACATGTTTAGTGAATGAGTGTTGGTACAGCCAGACGGAAAACAGGAATGGCAACGCGGAATGCATTGCCCTCGGTATCGACCATTTCATAATGGCCCTGCATGGTTCCCAGCGGCGTCTCGATTACTGCACCGCTGGTATACTGATACTCTTCGCCGGGCGCAATGTGCGGCTGTTCACCCACCACACCTTCGCCCTGCACTTCAATTTCACGGCCATTGCCGTTAGTGATAAGCCAGTAACGCCCCAGCAGCTGGACAGGGGTTCGCCCGAGATTGCGAATGGTCACGGTGTAAGCAAAAACAAAACGTTCTTCATCCGGTGTGGATTGAGACTCGATGTAAAGGCTTTGCACCTGAACACATACGCGGGGCGAATTAATCATGGCTTAGCTCTCCTTCGGCGGCGCATTTTCGCTGATGTAGTTAGCCAGCTTGCAGTACTGCTCTACGGAAATGTTTTCCGCGCGCATCGCCGGGTCGATACCCAACTGAGCTAACACGTCAACAGTAAACAGATTGCCAAGGCTGTTACGAATCGTTTTACGACGCTGGTTAAAGGCTTCTGTGGTGATGCGGCTCAGCACGCGCAGATCCTTCACCGGATACGGCTTCGTTTTATGCGGCACCAGGCGCACAACCGCTGAGTCAACTTTTGGCGGCGGCGTAAATGCCGATGGCGGTACTTCGAGTACCGGGATCACGTTACAGTAGTACTGTGCCATCACGCTTAAACGACCATACGCTTTACTGTTCGGCCCTGCAACCAGTCGATTAACGACCTCTTTTTGCAACATGAAGTGCATGTCAGCAATGGCATCAGTATAGCTAAACAGGTGGAACATCAGCGGCGTGGAGATGTTATACGGCAGGTTGCCGAATACGCGCAGCGGCTGGCCCATTTTCTCCGACAGTTCGCCGAAGTTCATGGTCATGGCATCCTGCTGATAAATGGTCAGTTTCGGCCCGAGGAACGGGTGCGTCTGCAGGCGCGCTGCCAGATCGCGATCCAGTTCGATGACGGTAAGCTCATCCAGACGCTCGCCAACCGGTTCGGTCAGAGCGGCGAGGCCCGGCCCGATTTCGACCATTGCCTGGCCTTTCTGTGGATTGATAGCCGAAACAATACTTTCGATCACGAACTGATCGTTGAGGAAGTTTTGCCCGAAACGTTTACGGGCTAAATGGCCCTGGTGGACGCGATTATTCATTGAGTATTAACAATCATTTTGATGGCGAGATTAAGCGCCGTAATAAAACTGCCGACATCTGCTTTTCCCTGGCCTGCTAAATCGAGCGCAGTACCGTGGTCAACAGAAGTACGAATAAAGGGTAAACCGAGGGTAATATTCACCCCGCGGCCAAATCCCTGGTATTTTAGCACGGGAAGGCCCTGATCGTGGTACATCGCCAGCACGGCGTCTGCATGATCGAGGTATTTCGGTTGAAACAGGGTATCGGCAGGCAGCGGCCCGCTGAGATTCATGCCTTTCGCGCGCATCTCTTCCAGCACCGGAATGATGGTGTCGATCTCTTCCATACCCATATGCCCACCTTCACCCGCATGTGGGTTCAGGCCGCATACCAGCACGTGCGGATCGGCAATACCGAATTTGGTGCGTAAATCGTGGTGCAGGATGGTAATGACGTCGCGCAGCAGATCCGGCGTAATGGCGTCGGAAATGGCTTTGATGGGCAGGTGCGTCGTCGCCAGGGCGACCCGCAGCTCCTCGGTTGCCAGCATCATCACCACTTTTGCGCTGTGTGACCGCTCTTCAAAAAACTCGGTATGACCGGTAAAGGCCACGCCGGCATCGTTGATCACCCCTTTATGGACCGGGCCGGTGATCAGCGCGGCAAATTCCCCGCTCAGACAGCCATCGCAGGCGCGCGCCAGCGTCTCCACCACATAATGACCATTTTCAGTGCTCAACTGGCCGGGGATAACCGGCGTGCGTAGCGGGACAGGTAGCAGCGTTAAGGTGCCTGCTTGCTGGGGAAGGGGAGCGTTTTCTGCCTGATACGGCAGAAGCGTGAGCGGGAGATTAAGCTGTTTCGCTCGCGCTTCGAGCACGCTGGCATCGGCGCAGATCACCAGTTCGACCGGCCAGCTGCGCTGGGCAAGCTGGACGACCAGGTCGGGACCAATCCCGGCGGGTTCGCCGGGAGTGATGACAACACGATGTTGTTTCATTAGTTGCTCAGGACTTTGACGTAGGCGCTGGCGCGTTGTTCCTGCATCCAGGTCGCTGCTTCTTCAGAGAACTTACGGTTGAACAGCATACGGTATGCACGATCTTTTTGCGCCGCATCGGTTTTATCCACATTGCGGGTATCCAGCAGCTCGATGAGGTGCCAGCCGAAGGTGGAGTGAACCGGTTCGCTCATCTGACCTTTGTTCATTCTCATCAGCGCATCGCGGAAGGCCGGATCGTAAATATCCGCAGCCGCCCAGCCCAGATCGCCGCCCTGATTCGCGGAACCTGGATCCTGAGAGAACTCTTTCGCGGCGTTGGCGAAGGAGGTTTTACCGCTGCGAATATCGGCGGCAATTTGCTCCAGCTTGGTACGCGCCTGCGTATCAGACATGATCGGCGAGGTTTTCAGCAGAATGTGGCGGGCGTGCACTTCCGTCACGGAGATGCTCTGGCTCTGGCCGCGCAGATCGTTCACTTTCAGAATATGGAAGCCCACGCCGGAACGGATTGGACCCACGATGTCGCCTTTCTTCGCCGTGCTCAGCGCCTGGGCAAAGATAGAAGGCAGCTCCTGAATACGACCCCAGCCCATCTGGCCGCCTTTCAGCGCCTGCTGGTCAGCGGAATAGGTGATCGCCAGTTTGCCGAAATCACCGCCATTACGCGCCTGATCGACGATGGAACGTGCCTGGCTTTCCGCCTCGGCCACCTGGTCAGAAGATGGGTTTTCTGCCAGGGGGATCAGGATGTGGCTCAGGTTCAGTTCGGTGCTGGCATCGTTCTGGTTGCCCACCTGTTTCGCCAGGGCATCCACTTCCTGCGGCAGGATGGTAACGCGGCGACGCACTTCGTTATTGCGCACTTCTGAAATCAGCATCTCTTTGCGGATCTGATTACGGTAGGTCGAATAGCTGATGCCGTCATAGGCCAGACGGCTGCGCATCTGGTCCGGGGACATATTGTTCTGCTTCGCAATGTTGGCGATAGCCTGATCGAGCTGCTCATCAGAGATCTTCACACCCATCTTCTGACCCATCTGCAGAACGATTTGATCCATGATCAAACGTTCAAGGATCTGATGACGCAGCGTGGAATCGTCCGGAAGTTGCTGACCTGCCTGACCCGCGTTGAGCTTCACAGACTGCATTAAACCATCAACGTCGCTCTCAAGTACCACACCGTTGTTCACAACGGCAGCGACTTTGTCGACAACCTGTGGGGCCGCGAAGCTGGTATTCGCGACCATAGCGATACCGAGCAGCAGCGTTTTCCAGTTCTTCATACTTTTTCCATATCAATTAACCGCAAAGCGGATTACGTGTTAAATCAAGTACATCACAATGAACTACGGTACGGCAGAATCGGTGAGCGCAGCATCTGCTGAGTACCCAGACCATAGTTGGAACTCAGGCCACGGAGTTCGATGTTAAAGCCGATGACGTTATCGTACTCGCTCTGATTTTTGTCTGGATCCCAGCCGTTAAGCTTACGTTCGTATCCAACGCGAATCGCGTAGCAGCAGGAGTTGTACTGCACACCCAGCATCTGATCTGCAGACTTATTCTGGTTGGTATCGAAGTAGTAGGCTCCCACCACCGACCAACGATCGGCAATTGGCCAGCTTGCGATGCCTCCCACCTGCGAAATGCCCTCTTTCGTTTGTTCGGACGTGGCAAAGTTAGGTAACGTCGCCTGGATATATTCCGGGCTGGCGTAACGATAGCTGAGCTGTACCATTCGGTCTGCATCACGACGGTACTCGATTGAACCGCTACCGGTGGCAACATTGTTCAGCCGCGTGTCATATTGCACGCCGCTGCGCAGACCCCAACGATCGGTTATGCGCCAGTAAGTATCTCCGGCCCATACCAGCGATCCTTTTTTGTCGTCCTTCTCCCACTGGATATTGTCATCACCGGTACGTGCTTCGGTGAAGTAGTAGATTTGACCCACAGAAGCATTAAAACGTTCAACTGCAGCATCATCATAAATACGCGTTGTGACCCCGGTGGTCACCTGGTTGGCCGATGCAATACGGTCCAGACCACCGTAAGTACGGTCGCGGAACAGGCCGCTGTAATCAGATTGCAGGAATGAAGAGTCATAGTTCTGGATATTGCTCTGATCGCGGTACGGCACATAGAGATACTGGGCGCGCGGCTCCAGCGTCTGGGTATAGCCCTCGCTCCAGTTCATGTCGCGCTCGAAGACGAGCTTGCCGTCCACTTTAAACTGCGGCAGCACGCGGTTAACGGAATCTTCCAGACGCGTGCCATGATTGGCATTGTACGTTTCCAGATTATCCTGCTGATAGTGGGTCGCCATCAGCTTCACTTCGGTATCGAGGCTGGCCCAGTCGTTTGAAACAGGCAGGTTAATCGTTGGCTCAAGGTGCAGACGCGTTGCTTCAGGCATGTCAGAGTCAGTATTGACGAAATGCACCGCCTGGGCGTAGACCCGGGTGTCAAAAGGACCCACATTATTCTGGTACCAGTTAACATCAAGCTGTGGCTCTGCAGCATAGGTGCTCTGCGTTTGGTCGCTAAAGACCTGGAACTGTTTGGTGGAAACGGTCGCGTCAAAATTCTGTACTACATAGCCCGCGCTGAATTTCTGCGTGGCGTAGCCATCGGTACTTGAGCCGTATTTAGAGGTAAAGTCGTTAAAATAGCTCGAGTCGCTGACTTTGGTGTAGTCGACGTTAAAACGCCACACCTGATCCATTACGCCCGAGTGCTGCCAGTAGTACAACCAGCGATGGCGATTATCCCCGGAGGTGTTTCTTGGATCATCCTCATACACTTTATCCGATGGCAGATAGTCCAGCTCCATCAGACCCGAACCCGCATGCGTCAGATAGCGGAACTCGTTCTCCCACATGATGTTGCCGCGCTTGTGGATATAGTGCGGCGTGATCGTCGCGTCCATGTTGGGCGCGATATTCCAGTAGTACGGCAGGTAGAACTCAAAGTAGTTTGAGGTGCTGTACTTGGCGTTCGGGATCAGGAAGCCGGAGCGACGTTTGTCACCCACGGGCAGTTGCAGATACGGGCTATAGAAGACCGGTACCGGGCCGAGCTTAAAGCGGGCGTTCCAGATCTCCGCAACCTGCTCTTCGCGGTCGTGGATCACTTCGCTACCTACCACGCTCCAGGTATCCGAGCCTGGCAGACAAGAGGTAAAGGTCCCGTTTTCCAGAATGGTGTAGCGGTTTTCACCGCGCTGTTTCATCAGGTCCGCTTTACCGCGACCCTGGCGGCCAACCATCTGGTAATCACCTTCCCAGACGTTAGTGTCTTTGGTATTCAGGTTCGACCAGGCTTTCGGACCTTTCAGGATGACCTGATTATCGTCATAGTGCACATTACCCAGCGCATCGACCGTACGTACCGGTTCGGCTGCGCCTTCTGGCTGTTTCTGGTGCAACTGCACTTCATCGGCCTGCAAGCGGCTGTTGCCCTGGTTAATATCCACATTCCCGCTAAACAGGGCGTCGTCAGGATAGTTCCCTTTTGCGTTGTCAGCGGTGATGGTAACCGGTAGCGTGTTCGTATCACCCTGTACCAGCGGGCGATCATAGCTGGGGATACCCAGCATACATTGCGAGGCGAGATCGGCTGCCAGACCCTGTTGACTGTACAGAGCCGTAGCTATCATCGTGGCCAGAAGGGTGGGGATACGTTTTTTCATACGTTTTATTTATTGTTCCGTCATCAGTGGCTTATCGCTGGCAAACGGTCAGAGACTATCTTACTCATCATCACAGTGCCAGCGTTAATCCTGCCCGTAAACGAGCCATGGTGATAGGCTCGTTATTGAATGACGAGTATGATAATGCAAATTATAGGCGATGTCCTTCACTTGACCGTGGCCAGGCCACCGGAATGATGGCGTTGCGCTGGATCAAATCGATCACCATTTGGGGAGTATATGCAGTATTGGGGAAAAATTATCGGCGTAGCGTTCGCTTTACTGATGGGCGCGGGCTTCTGGGGTATCGTTCTGGGGCTGCTTATCGGCCATATGTTTGATAAAGCGCGCAGTCGCAAGATGGCCTGGTTCGCTAACCAGCGTGAACGCCAGGCGCTTTTTTTTGCGACAACCTTCGAGGTAATGGGCCATCTGACCAAATCGAAAGGGCGTGTCACCGAGGCCGACATCCATGTCGCCAGCCAGTTTATGGATCGCATGAACCTGCACGGTGACTCCCGGGCGGCCGCGCAAAACGCATTTCGTATCGGTAAGGCGGATAACTATCCCCTGCGCGAAAAAATGCGTCAGTTCCGCAGCATCTGCTTCGGGCGCTTCGACTTAATTCGGATGTTTCTGGAGATTCAGATCCAGGCGGCGTTTGCCGATGGGTCGCTCCACCCGAACGAACGTGAAGTGCTGTATGTTATCGCCGAAGAGTTGGGCATTTCCCGCACCCAGTTCGATCAGTTCCTGCGCATGATGCAGGGCGGCGCACAGTTTGGCGGCGGCTATCAGCAACAGCAGGCGGGCGGTGGCGGCTGGCAGCAGGCGCAGCGTGGTCCTACCCTGGAAGATGCCTGTAATGTGCTGGGCGTGAAGCCAACCGATGAACCGACGACCATCAAGCGGGCCTACCGTAAGCTGATGAGCGAGCATCACCCGGATAAGCTGGTGGCCAAAGGTTTACCGCCAGAGATGATGGAGATGGCGAAGCAAAAAGCGCAGGAAATTCAGAAAGCCTACGAGCTTATCAAAGAGCAGAAGGGCTTTAAGTAAGGAAGCGGTTGGCCCGGCGGCAAGGTGCTGCCGGGCAACGGATCAAAAGTCTGCCGGTGCCTTAAAGGTCATCGGCGTACTGTATTCCGGGTGGGTGATGGTGAGCATCTGTGCATGCAGTTGCAGACGCGGCGCCATCGCCCGGGCTTCCGGCGTGGCATAAAAGCGATCCCCCAGAATCGGGTGACCCAGCGCCAGCATATGCACACGCAGCTGGTGCGAGCGGCCGGTAATCGGTTTTAGCAGCACGCGGGCGCTGTTGTCCGCCGCGTACTCCAGCACTTCATACTCGGTTTGCGCCGCCTTGCCGGTCTCGTAGCAAACCTTCTGCTTCGGGCGGTTAGGCCAGTCGCAGATCAGCGGCAGATCAACCAGCCCTTCCGCCGGTTGTGGATGACCCCAGACGCGCGCCAGGTACTGCTTCTTCGGCTCACGCTCACGAAACTGACGTTTCAGCTCGCGCTCTGCCGCCTTGGTCAGCGCCACTACAATCACTCCGCTGGTGGCCATGTCCAGACGGTGGACGGACTCCGCCTGCGGAAAATCACGCTGAACGCGCGTCATCACGCTGTCTTTGTGCTCATCCAGCCTGCCCGGCACGGACAACAAGCCGCTTGGCTTGTTGACCACCATAATATGCTCATCCTGATAGAGAATGACCAGCCACGGATCCTGCGGCGGATTGTAGGGTTCCATCAACATGTTTCGCTCCGCTTACTGATGCGTCACAACGATAAGGCGCAGCGCATCCAGACGCCATCCCGCCTGATTCAGGCTCTCAAGCACCTGCTGACGATTGGTTTCAATCGCCGCCAGTTCATCGTCACGAATATTGGGGTTCACCGCACGCAGGGCCTCGAGACGAGAGAGCTCCGCAGACAGTTTTTCATCCGCCTCGCTGCGCGCCGCGTCAATCAGGGCGCGCGCTGCTTTCTCAACCTGAGACTCACCCTGCTGGAGGATGGCGTAGACATCCTGCTGCACCGCATTCACCAGCTTGCTGCCGGTATGGCGATTCACCGCGCTCAGCTGGCGGTTAAAGCTCTCAAACTCGACCTGCGCCGCCAGGTTGGTACCGTTTTTGTCCAGCAGCAGACGCACCGGCGTGGCAGGCAGGAAACGGTTGAGCTGCAGCTGTTTCGGTGCCTGGGCCTCTACCACGTAGATCAGCTCCAGCAGCAGGGTACCCACCGGCAGCGCCTTGTTCTTCAGCAGCGAAATGGTGCTGCTGCCGGTGTCGCCGGAGAGGATCAGATCCAGACCGTTGCGGATCAGCGGGTGTTCCCAGGTGATGAACTGCGCATCCTCGCGGGACAGCGCCACATCACGTTCAAAGGTGATGGTGCAACCATCTTCCGGCAGGCCCGGGAAGTCCGGCACCAGCATGTGATCGGACGGGGTCAGCACAATCAAGTTCTCGCCGCGATCGTCCTGGTTGATACCGACGATATCAAACAGGTTCATGGCGAAGCTGATCAGGCTGGTATCGTCATCCTGCTCTTCAATGCTCTCTGCCAGCCGCTGGGCCTTTTCACCGCCGTTGGAGTGGATCTCCAGCAGACGGTCACGACCCTGCTCCAGCTGCGCTTTCAGGGCGTCATGCTGTTCACGGCAAGTTTTGATCAGCTCGTCAAAGCCCTCGGTATTTTCCGGCGCCGCCAGATAGCCCGTCAGCTCGTTATGCACGCTATCGTAAATGGTACGACCGGTCGGGCAGGTATGTTCAAACGCATCCAGCCCTTCGTGGAACCAGCGCACCAGCACCGACTGGGCGGTTTTTTCCAGATACGGAACGTGGATCTGAATGTCGTGCGCCTGACCGATACGGTCCAGACGACCGATACGCTGCTCCAGCAGATCCGGGTTGAACGGCAGATCGAACATCACCAGACGGCTGGCGAACTGGAAGTTACGCCCCTCGGAGCCGATTTCGGAGCAGAGCAGCACCTGTGCCCCGCTGTCCTCTTCGGAGAACCATGCCGCCGCGCGGTCGCGCTCGATAATGGACATACCTTCATGGAACACCGCCGCGCGAATACCTTCCCGCTCGCGCAGAACCTGCTCAAGCTGAAGCGCGGTGGTGGCTTTGGCGCAGATGACCAGCACTTTCTGGGAACGGTTGGCGGTCAGATAACCCATCAGCCATTCAACGCGCGGGTCGAAGTTCCACCAGGTGCCGGTATCGCCTTCAAACTCCTGATAAATCTGTTCCGGATAGAGCATGTCCCGGGCGCGCTCTTCCGCTGTTTTACGCGCGCCCATGATGCCGGAAACTTTGATCGCCGTCTGATACTGGGTGGGCAGCGGCAGGCGAACGGTATGCAGCTCGCGTTTCGGGAAGCCTTTCACCCCGTTACGGGTATTACGGAACAGCACGCGGCTGGTGCCGTGCCTGTCCATCAGCATGGAGACCAGCTCCTGGCGTGCGGCGTCGGCGCCTTCACGATCGCTGTTGGCCGCCTGGAGTAGCGGCTCGATATCCTGCTCGCCAATCAGATCGCTCAGGGTGTTGAGCTCGTCGTTGGAGAGGTGCTTGCCCGCCAGCAGCAGGGCAACGGCATCCGCCACCGGGCGATAATTTTTCTGCTCTTCGACAAAGAGGTCAAAGTCATGGAAACGGTTTGGATCCAGCAGGCGCAGACGCGCGAAGTGGCTCTCCAGACCCAGCTGTTCCGGCGTAGCGGTGAGCAGCAGTACGCCAGGTACGCGCTCGGCCAGCTGTTCAATCGCCATATATTCACGGCTCGGCGCGTCGACATTCCACACCAGATGGTGCGCTTCATCGACCACCATGATGTCCCACTCGGCATCACAGAGGTGCTCAAGACGCTGCTTGCTGCGGCGCACGAAGTCCAGGGAGCAGATCACCAGCTGTTCGGTTTCGAACGGGTTATCGGCGTCGTGCTGGGCTTCGGCGTAGCGCTCGTCATCAAACAGGGAGAAACGCAGGTTGAAGCGGCGCAGCATCTCCACCAGCCACTGGTGCTGCAGGGTTTCTGGCACCACAATCAGCACGCGCTCGGCCGCGCCGGAGAGCAGCTGCTGGTGCAGGATCATGCCCGCTTCGATGGTTTTACCTAAACCGACTTCATCCGCCAGCAGGACGCGCGGCGCATGGCGGCGGCCAACGTCATGGGCGATGTTGAGCTGATGGGGGATCAGGCTGGTGCGCTGGCCACGCAGACCGCTCCACGGCATGCGGTACTGCTCGCTCTGGAACTTGCGCGCACGGTAGCGCAGCGAGAAGCGATCCATACGGTCGATCTGACCGGCGAACAGGCGATCCTGAGGTTTGCTGAAGACCAGTTTGCTGTCGAGCAGCACTTCGCGCAGCATGACGCCCGTCTCTTCGGTATCCAGTCGGGTTCCGATATAGGCGAGCAGTCCATTCTCTTCTTTTACGTCTTCAATCTTCAGCTGCCAGCCTTCATGGCTGGTAACGGTGTCGCCCGGGTTGAACATCACGCGGGTGACAGGGGAATCATTGCGAGCATACAGACGGTTTTCACCGGTGGCGGGGAAAAGGAGAGTCACCATACGCGCATCCAGCGCCACTACAGTTCCTAACCCAAGTTCGCTTTCTGTGTCGCTGATCCAGCGTTGACCAAGTGTAAAAGGCATATTTGTTCGGCTCTAATCTTTAATTGCAGGCAATAGTTCAACCACCGTTCAGGAATGACGGTCGTCGAATAATGGGTCCGGGAATGGAAAGGGCGCTATGGTACTGGATGGCAGCGATTTCGTCACCTGTCAAAATAGCCCCAACTGACCTGTCATCAGTGTAGCAAAGTCGTCGTCCATGAACGGTAAAATTCCCTCTGCGACGGGCTGTAGCTGGCGCGTGAGGTAGTGCTCATAGTCAAGGGGCGAACGCTGATAATCCACCGGCTCCGGGCCGCTGGTGGTCCAGACATACTTGATGGTGCCTCGGTTCTGGTATTGCGGCGCGCGCCCAAGACGGACGTTCTCTTCATCGGCAAGCCGGGCGGCACGAACGTGGGGCGGCACGTTGCGCTGATACTCCGCCAGCGGGCGACGCAGGCGCTTGCGGTAGACCAGCTGGTCATCCAGTTCGCCCGCCATCAGGCTGGCGATGGTCTCGCGCACAAACTCCTGGTAGGGTTCGCGCCGAAAAATTTTCAGATAAAGCTCCTGCTGGAAACGCTGCGCCAGCGGGGTCCAGTCGGTACGGACGGTTTCCAGCCCTTTAAATACCATCCGCTGCTTTTCCCCCTCCTGGATAAGCCCGGCATAGCGCTTCTTGCTGCCCTGATCGGTTCCCCGAATGGTGGGCATTAGAAAACGGCAGAAGTGGGTCTCATACTCCAGCTCCAGAGCGCTGGTCAGGCCAGCCTGATGCAGATGCGTTCGCCACCAGCTGTTAACAAATTCCACCAGCGACTGGCCAATGGCGGCAGCCTCCGCTTCGGCGTGGGCGCCCCTGAGCCAGACGAAGGTCGAATCGGTATCGCCATAAATCACATCATAGCCCTGGGATTCCACCAGCACTTTGGTCTGGCGCATGATCTCGTGGCCGCGCATGGTAATCGACGAGGCCAGGCGCGGGTCGAAGAAACGGCAGGCGCTGGTGCCGAGCACGCCATAAAAGGCATTCATGATGATCTTCAGCGCCTGGGAAAGCGGCTTATTGCCGTGGCGCTTGGCCTCTTCGCGCCCGTACCAGATCTGGCTGACGATCTCCGGCAGGCAGTGTTTTTCCCGGGAGAAACGCGCCCCGAGGAAGCCCTCAGTGCTGTGCTGCTCATCCGGCTGGGCGAGCCCTTCCACCAGGCCGACCGGATCGATAAGAAAGGTGCGAATGATCGACGGATAGAGGCTTTTGTAATCCAGCACCAGCACCGAGTCGTACAGGCCGGGGCGGGAGTCCATCACATAGCCGCCGGGGCTGGCCTGGGGCGGCACGTCACCGAGATTGGGGGCTACATAGCCCGCCCGGTGCATGCGCGGAAAGTAGAGATGGCTGAAGGCGGCCACGGAGCCGCCGTGGCGGTCGGCCGCCAGGCCATTGACCGTGGCGCGCTCCAGCAGAAACGGCATGATCTCGGTTTTGTGGAAAATCCGCGTCACCAGCTCGCAGTCTTTCAGGTTATAGGTCGCCAGGGCCGGTTTATCTTCGGCGAAGCGGCGGTCAATTTCGTCCATCCTGTCCCAGGGATTGTCGATGGATTTACCTTCCCCGAGCAGCTCCTGCGATACCGATTCCAGCGAGAATGACGAGAAGCTCCAGAAGGCAGATTTCAGCGCCTCGATGCCGTCGATAATTAAGCGCCCGTTCGCCTGGGCAAAGAAGACGCCGTTTTTAAAGCCGTGCTCGCGCCACTCCAGCTCGCTGTTGCCGCGTCCGAGCAGCAGAGGGATGCGGTAGCGCTCGGCATGTTTTTGCAGAATGCGCAAATCAAACTGCACTACGTTCCAGCCGATGATGACGTCCGGGTCGTGCCGGGCAAACCAGGCATTCAGTTTTTCGATCAGCTGCGGGCGGCTGTTGACGTACTCCAGCTGGAAATCGAGCCCCGAGGCATCGCCGTTGGCCGGGCCCAGCATATAGACAACCCGCTGGCCGCAGCCTTCGATGCCGATGCAGTACAGCTCCCCGTGCCGGGTGGTTTCAATGTCCAGCGACGCCCATTTCAGGGGCGGGCGATAGTGCGGATTGGGTTTGAGACGGGCGTTGATCAGCCGTGCGCCCTGGGGCGTACCGTCCACCCAGACCGGGGCGGTGATAAAGCGCTCCATCAGAAAGCGCTCCGGGGGGCGAATATCGGCTTCGTACAGGGTCACGCCCGCCTCGCGCAGCAGCTTTTCATAACGCATCAGCTGGCGGTGGGCACGGCAGTATAGGCCGTAAACCGGACGACGGTGGAAATCTTTCAGCTCAAGGGGCGTCAGCCGCCAGCCGTTTTCACCCTGCAGCAACTGGCGGGCTTTTTCGACGTCAGGCTCGGGAATAAAGGCAACGGACTCCTGGACAGACAGGGTGACGTTTAGCGGGCCGGTATCTGTCGCCAGCCAGAATTCAACTTCGGTACCCTGGGGCGTATCCCGCCAGTGCCGGGTGAGTAAAAAGCCTTGTTGCGCCTGCGCCACGCCGTTCTCTCATAAAACAAAACCAGGCCTGATTATAGCCTGGTTAAGGGGGGTTTGCTGGGGTTTTATACAGGTATGCTTTGCCGGATGGCGCTGCGCTTATCCGGCCTGGGAGACCTGTAGGCCCGGTAAGCGTAGCGCCACCGGGCGGGTTTTACTGCCCGTAATAGGCCTTCGCGCCGTGCTTACGCAGATAGTGTTTATCCAGCAACGTCTGCTGCATATCCGGCAGCTGCGGCGCCAGCTGGCGGCAGAAGATGCCCATATAGGCCACCTCTTCCAGCACGATAGCGTTATGCATCGCATCCTCGGCATTTTTACCCCACGCAAACGGGCCGTGAGAGTGAACCAACACCCCCGGCATCTGCGCGGCGTCGATACCCTGTTTCTCGAAGGTTTCAACAATCACGTTGCCGGTCTCCCACTCATACTCGCCGTTGATCTCGGCATCGGTCATCTTGCGGGTGCAGGGGATGGTGCCATAGAAGTAGTCGGCGTGGGTGGTGCCGGTCGCCGGGATCGGCTGGCCTGCCTGCGCCCAGATAGTGGCGTGGCGGGAGTGAGTGTGGACGATGCCGCCGATGGACGGGAAGGCTTGATAGAGCAGGCGATGCGTTGGCGTATCGGAGGAGGGCTTTTTCTTCCCCTCAACCACTTCACCGGTGGCGATGCTCACCACCACCATATCCTCGGCAGTCATTACCCGGTAGTCGACGCCGGACGGTTTAATGACGAACACGCCTGCTTCGCGGTCCACGGCACTGACGTTGCCCCAGGTCAGGGTAACGAGATTATGTTCCGGCAGGGCGAGGTTGGCTTCAAGCACCTGACGTTTGAGATCTTCCAGCATGTATCCTCCAGGAAAAAAGGCCCGCCCTGCGGCAGGCCAAAGGTTCCCCTGTTAACGTTTTGAACCGTAGTAGACTTCGTTCCAGCGCAGCGCATCTTTAAAGGCTGGCAGACGGGTGTCGTTATCAATGACCGTCAGTTCGATATCGTGCAGTTCCGCGAACTGACGCATGTCGTTGAGATCCAGCGCATGGCTGAAGACGGTATGGTGCGCGCCACCTGCTACGATCCAGGCTTCGGAAGCGGTTGCCAGATCCGGCTGGGCTTTCCACAGGGCGTTCGCCACCGGCAGTTTCGGCAGGGAATGCGGCGTTTCAACGGCGTCGACGCAGTTCACCAGCAGGCGGAAACGATCGCCCAGATCGATCAGGCTGGCGTTAATGGCCGGACCGGTACGGGTGTTGAAGATCAGACGCGCTGGATCGGCTTTGCCGCCGATGCCGAGATGCTGAACGTCGAGGATCGGTTTTTCATCCACGGCGATCGACGGGCAGACTTCCAGCATGTGCGAACCCAGCACCAGATCGTTGCCGTCCTCGAAGTGGTAGGTGTAATCCTCCATAAAGGAGGTGCCGCCCTGCAGACCGGTCGACATCACTTTCATGATGCGTAGCAGAGCGGCAGTTTTCCAGTCGCCTTCACCGGCAAAGCCGTAGCCCTGCTGCATCAGACGTTGTACCGCCAGGCCCGGAAGCTGCTTCAGGCCGTGAAGATCTTCAAAGGTGGTGGTAAAGGCATGGAAGCCGCCCTGTTCCAGGAAGCGTTTCATGCCCAGCTCAATACGGGCTGCATCCAGCACGTTCTGGCGCTTATCACCATTCACCTGTGCCGCCGCCGTCAGGCGATAGCTGCTTTCGTACTCATCCACCAGCGCATTAACGTCGCCATCGCTGATTTCATTGACGACCTGCACCAGATCGCCCACCGCCCAGGTGTTGACGGAAAAACCAAATTTGATCTGCGCGGCCACTTTATCGCCGTCCGTTACCGCCACTTCACGCATGTTGTCGCCGAAGCGCACCACTTTCAGCTGGCGGGTATCCTGCTTCGATACGGCCTGGCGCATCCAGGAACCAATCCGCTGGTGCGCCTGCTTGTCCTGCCAGTGGCCAGTGACGACAGCATGCTGCTGGCGCATACGCGCGCCGATGAAGCCGAACTCACGGCCGCCGTGCGCGGTCTGGTTCAGGTTCATAAAGTCCATATCAATGCTGTCCCACGGCAGCGCCGCGTTGAACTGGGTATGGAACTGCAGCAGCGGTTTGTTGAGGATGGAGAGGCCGTTGATCCACATCTTGGCCGGAGAGAAGGTGTGCAGCCACACCACCAGACCCGCGCATTTATCGTCGTAGTTAGCATCGCGACAGATATGGGTAATTTCATCCGGGGAGGTGCCCAGCGGCTTCAGCACCAGCTTGCACGGCAATTTTGCTTCCGCATTCAGGGCGTTTACGACATGTTCTGCGTGTTGAGTCACCTGGCGCAGGGCTTCCGGCCCATAAAGATGCTGGCTACCAATCACAAACCACACTTCATAATTATTAAAAATCGTCATTATCGTGTCCTTAATGTGTCAGGGTTGCCGTAGATTCCGGGATGTTCTTAACCGGGGCGGCGACAGGGAGATAGTGCTGCTCAGCGCTCTTCGCCCACTGCTGGTAGCGCTGATAAAGCTGTTCAAAACGTTGCGCCTGCTGCGCGCGCGGCTGCAGGGTACTTTCCACCTTGCTCGCCATATGCTGCTGCGCTGTCGGAATGTCGGTGTGTACGCCCGCCGCCACCGCCGCGAAGATCGCCGCGCCCAGGGCACAGCACTGATCCGAGGCGACAATCTGCAGCGGACGGTTCAGCACGTCGCAGCAGGCCTGCATGATCACCGGGTTCTTACGGGCGATACCGCCCAGCGCCATCACCTCATTGACGGCGATCCCCTGTTCGGTAAAGCACTCCATAATGGCGCGCGCGCCAAAGGCGGTAGCCGCTACCAGCCCGCCAAACAGCGCCGGGGCGTCGGTGGCGAGATTCAGATCGGTAATCACCCCTTTCAGGCGCTGGTTGGCATTCGGCGTACGGCGGCCGTTAAACCAGTCGAGAACGACCGGAAGATGATCGAGGGAAGGATTCTTCGCCCAGGCGTCGGTCAGCTGCGGCAGGAGCTGTTTTTTGCTCTCTGCGATCTGGGTTTTCAGTTCCGGATGGGCGGCGGCCAGTTGATCCAGCGGCCAGCCCAGCAAGCGGCCAAACCAGGCGTAGATGTCGCCAAAGGCGGACTGACCCGCTTCCAATCCGATAAAGTCCGGTACCACGCTGCCGTCAACCTGGCCGCAGATACCTTTTACGGCGCGATCCCCGACGCTGGCTTTATCCGCTGTCAGGATGTCGCAGGTGGAGGTGCCGATCACTTTCACCAGTGTGTTGGGCTGTGCGCCCGCGCCGACTGCGCCCATGTGGCAGTCAAAAGCGCCGCCGGAAATGGCCACCGTCTGGGGCAGGCCCAGGCGTTCCGCCCACTCGGCGCAGAGCGTGCCGACCGGGATATCAGCGGTCCAGGTATCGGTAAAGAGCGGGTAGTCGAGGTTCTGGTTGATGATCGGGTCGAGTTCGTCAAAGAAGGCGGCAGGCGGCAGGCCACCCCAGCTTTCATGCCAGAGGGATTTGTGCCCGGCGCTACAGCGACCGCGACGGATATCCTGCGGACGGGTAGTGCCGGAGAGCAGGGCCGGAACCCAGTCACACAGCTCAATCCAGGAGACTGCCGCTTTTGCCACCTGCGGATCCTGACGGGTAACGTGCAGGATCTTCGCCCAGAACCACTCGCTGGAGTAAATGCCGCCGATGTAGCGGGAGTAGTCGTTTTTGCCTGGCTGATGGCACAAACGGGTGATGGCTTCGGCTTCTTCCACCGCGGTATGGTCTTTCCACAGCACAAACATGGCGTTCGGGTTATCGGCGAATGCCGGATGCAGTGCCAGAACGTGACCATCGGCGTCAATCGGCGCCGGGGTAGAGCCGGTGCTGTCCACGCCAATCCCGACGATCTGAGCGCGCTGCGCCTCGCTTAACTCTGCCAGCACGGTTTTGATTGCCGCTTCCATCGACTCGATATAGTCACGTGGATGATGGCGGAACTGATTGTTTGGCGCATCGCAATAGCGCCCCTCTTGCCAGCGCGGATACCACTCGACGCTGGTTGCTATCTCCTGACCCGTAGTGCATTCCACTGCCAGGGCGCGTACTGAGTCACTGCCAAAATCGAGGCCAATCGCAATTGCCATGGTGTTGCTCCATCAAAAAACAGATATGAATGAACATTAGAGAGTGAGGGGGAAAATCGTCAGGCGGGATCCGCTAATCTTATGGATGATTTTGCTGTGACATGGGAAAGTGTGACGCCGAGCAAATAATCCATGTGGACATTTCTGCCGTGGTTATAGACACTTTTGTTACCGCCGACCCGCTCGATGTTACGGATAAATCGCAACGGAAGCGTTATGATGGCGGATCTGAAAGCGGGCTGATACCTTTTCGATCTTTGTGTAGCCCGTTTTTATGCCGCTTTTGATGATATGGACAAATGGTTTCCTTCAGGACTGCCAGGAGGACTGAAAATATGGCTGAAACGCAAAGCGATCCGCTGCTGCCGGGCTACTCGTTTAACGCGCATCTGGTGGCGGGACTGACGCCCATTGAGGCTGACGGCTATCTCGATTTTTACGTTGACCGACCGCTGGGGATGAAGGGCTATATCCTCAACCTGACCGTGCGCGGAGAGGGGGTGATCAAGAATGGCGATCAGACCTTCGTCTGCCGTCCGGGCGATATTCTGCTCTTCCCGCCGGGTGAAATTCATCACTATGGCCGTCATCCCGATGCCCGGGAGTGGTATCACCAGTGGGTCTACTTCCGCCCGCGCGCTTACTGGCAGGAGTGGCTGGCCTGGCCGTCGATGTTTGCCCATACCGGTTTTTATCGCCCGGATGAAGCGCATCAGCCGCAGTTTCGGGAACTGTTTGCCCAGATCATCGAGGCCGGGCAGGGCGGGGGGCGCTATGCCGAGCTGCTGGCCATCAACCTGCTGGAACAGCTACTGCTGCGCCGGATGGAGGCGATCAATGAATCGCTCAACCCGCCGCTGGATCACCGGGTGCGCGAAGCCTGCCAGTACATCAGCGACCACCTGGCGGACAGCCAGTTTGATATCGCCAGCGTCGCCCAGCATGTCTGCCTGTCGCCGTCGCGTCTGTCGCACCTGTTCCGCCAGCAGCTGGGGGTGAGCGTACTGAGCTGGCGCGAGGATCAGCGCATCAGCCAGGCCAAGCTGCTGCTCAGCACCACCCGCATGCCAATTGCCACCGTCGGGCGCAACGTGGGCTTTGAGGATCAGCTCTACTTTTCCCGGGTCTTTAAAAAATGCACCGGCGCCAGCCCCAGCGAATTTCGCGCAGGGTGTGAATAGAAAGTAAATAAAACTAAACAAGTTCGCTGGATCCTGTTCACACCCGGTAAACTATTCAGACAATTGTTGTCTTGACGCAGCAGGGCGCTCTTCGCAGAATCCCTGCTTCGTCACCTGACCGGAACTGTTATGCAGGCATTGCTGGAACATTTTATTACCCAGTCCGTTACCTATTCGCTCGTCGCCGTCGCGCTCGTGGCCTTCCTGGAATCTCTGGCGCTGGTTGGACTGATCCTGCCCGGCACGGTGATGATGGCCGGGCTCGGCGCGCTGATTGGCAGTGGCGAGGTTAACTTCTGGCAGGCGTGGCTGGCGGGGATCGTCGGCTGTCTGCTGGGCGACTGGATCTCATTCTGGCTGGGCTGGCGCTTTAAAAAGCCGCTGCACCGCTGGTCATTCATGAAAAAGAACAAAGCCCTGCTCGATAAAACCGAGCATGCCCTGCATCAACACAGCATGTTCACCATTCTGGTGGGGCGATTTGTTGGCCCGACGCGCCCCCTGGTGCCGATGGTGGCGGGGATGCTGGATCTGCCGGTGGCGAAATTTATCGTGCCGAACCTGATTGGCTGTCTGTTCTGGCCGCCAATTTACTTCCTGCCGGGCATCCTGGCCGGCGCGGCAATCGATATTCCTGCCGGTGTACAGAGCGGGGGCTTCCGCTGGCTGCTGCTGGCGACCGCGCTGCTGCTGTGGCTGGCGGCCTGGCTCTGCTGGCGGCTGTGGCGCAGCGGGAAAGCGTCCTCGGATCGCCTCAGCCGCTATCTGCCGCGTGGACGCTTATTCTGGCTGGCTCCCGTCACCCTGGGCGTGGCGCTGGTGGCACTGGTGATGCTGGTCCGTCACCCGATGATGCCGGTGTATGGCGAGATCCTGCTTAAGGTTGTCAGCCGCTGATCGGCATCAGTGGATCCCCAGCAGGCGCGACGCGCTCGCGTTTCCGCTTGCCAGCTGTTCCGTATCGCCATCCCAGGCGATACGGCCATCGGCAATCACCACCGACCGGGGGGCGATCCTGAGCGCATCTTCCACACTGTGCGATACCATCAGCATCGTCAGCTGCTGGCGCCCGCACACCTCTTTGACCAGCAGCAGCATCTCCTGGCGTAAGGCGGGATCGAGTGCCGAAAAGGGCTCGTCCAGCAGCAGGACAGGCTGCTCACGCACCAGACAGCGCGCCAGCGCGACGCGCTGACGCTGACCGCCCGAAAGCTCACCCGGCAGACGTTCCAGCAGATCGCCGATCCCCATCTGCAGCGCGATGTCGCTTAGCTTCTGCTGTTGCACTGCGTTGAGCCTGAGGCCGGGATGCATGCCCAGGCCAATGTTCTGGCGCACGTTCAGATGAGTAAAGAGATTGTTTTCCTGAAACAGCATCGACACCGGGCGCGCAGCAGGCGGCGTGCGGGTGTGATCGTGACCATTAAGGATGATGCTGCCGTTGGCCGGTTGCAGAAAACCGGCGATCAGATTGAGAAAGGTGCTTTTCCCGGCGCCGCTGGGGCCGAGCACGGCGATAAGTTCGCCCCGGCGCACGGACAAGTTGAAGCGCATCGGCAGGTGCTGATAAAGCCAGGTTACATCAGTCAGTTTTAACATCACGCCCCGGTAGTTTTTCGATAACGGTAAATAACGCAAAGCAGAGCAGCAGCAGCAGTAGCGCCGTGACGGCCCCGTCCTGGCTGCGATACGAGCCGATCTGCTGATAGAGCCAGAACGGCAGGGTGCGGAAATCATCATTGCCAAACAGCGCCACCACGCCGAAATCGCCGATCGACAGTACGCAGGCAAAGGCCAGCGCCTGGGCCAGCGGGCGCTTCAGGGCGCGCAGCTCTACCACCTTCAGCCGCTGCCAGCCGTGCATCCCCAGCGAGTCGCAAAGCAGGGTGTAGCGGGCGCTGAGGTCGCGCATCGGATTTTCCAGCACTTTCAGCGCGTAGGGAATGGCCATCAGGGCGTTGGTGAAGATGACAATGCCATCGGCCGATTCGGGCAGGCCAATGGTGCTGTTGAACAGCAGGAAAAAGCCGCTCGCCAACACGATGCCGGGCATCGCCAGGATCAGCATGCCGCTGAGATCCAGCGCCTGTCCGGCCACAATCGCCTGACGGGCATAGAGCTCCCGGCTGCTCCACAGCAGCATCATGGTCAGCAGGACGCAAAGCAGCCCGGCGCCCAGGGCAATGCGCAGCGAAGTGCCCAGCGCCTGCCATAGCACCGGCTGTTGCAGCACCGACACCAGGTTAAGATTCAGGCCATCCACCACCACCGCCAGCAGCGGCGGGAGCAACAACAGCAGGGCGAGGGTAATGAGCAGGCCATCGGTCAGGCGGCTGCGCAGGCTATCCTGCGGATCGCGCCAGCCGGCAAGCTGGCTGGCGCCGATGGGGATCGCTTTTCCCAACCGCTGGCTCAGCATCACCAGCCCCAGGCAGCAGACCATCTGCACCATCGCCAGCAGGGCCGCGCGGCCCGGATCGTAGTCGTAACTCAGGGCCTGATAGATGGCGAGCTCGATGGTGGTGGCCTGCGGCCCGCCGCCGAGCGAGAGCACGGTGGCGAAGCTGGCAAAGCAGAGCATAAAGATCAGGGCGGCGACGGGGGGGATCTGGCGGCGCAGCCATGGCCATTCGACAAAACGGAAAAATGACCCGCCACGCATCCCAAGCTGGGCGGCAAGCTGGCGCTGTTCGCCGGGGATATTTTCCAGCGCCTGTAAGAGCAGGCGCGTTGCCATCGGCATGTTGAAAAAGAGGTGCGCCAGCAGGATCCCCTGCAGGCCATAGGGCGAGAAGCGCCACTCAAGCCCGAGTGCCTGGAATAGCGCGGCCAGCCAGCCCTGACGCCCGTAAACGCTGAGAATGCCAAATACCGCCACCAGTACCGGCAGGATCAGGGTCATGGCGCACAGGCGTAGCAGCGCCTGCCTGCCAGGGAAGCGACGCCGGTAGAGCGCGCGGGCAAGAAATATCGCGGGCACCACGGAGAGCAGGGCGGAGAGAAACGCCTGCCAGAACGAGAAGCGGATAACGTGCCACAGATAGCTGTCGTGCAGAAGCGCCGCGACGTCGGTGGCTGGCGCGTTAAACCACAGCGCCAGAAATGCGCCCAGGGCGACGGCCACCATCAGCGTGGCGGCCAGCAGCCCCGGCAGCAACCAGCCGGCGATTAACGGCTGACGGCGCGTTGCCATTCACTGACCCATGCTGCACGTTTCCCGGCCACTTCCTGCGAAGTAAATTCCAGCGTGGTTTGCGGTTTCACCAGGGTATCAAAACCTGCCGGTAACGTCACATTGGTCACCGGGTACATCCAGTTGCCGGTCGGGATGGCATTCTGGAACGACGGAGAAACCATAAATTTCAGGAACTTCTCAGCCAGCTCCGGCTGTTTGCTGGCTGCGGTCCGGGCGGCGACCTCAACCTGCAGATAGTGACCTTCAGCAAAGTCAGCGGCGGCATAGTTCTCTTTTTTCTCGGCGATGATGTGGTACGCCGGGGAGGTGGTATAGCTCAGCACCAGATCGCTTTCCCCTTTCAGGAACAGACCATAGGCTTCGCTCCAGCCTTTGGTCACGGTGACCGTTTTGGCGGCCAGTTTCTGCCAGGCTTCCGGGGTCTTGTCGCCGTAGACCTTTTGCATCCACAGCAGCAGACCCAGCCCCGGGGTGCTGGTGCGGGGATCTTCGTAGATCACCCGCCACTTCTGGTCGCTCTCAACCAGCTCTTTCAGGCTCTTTGGCGGATTTTTCAGCTTGTTTTTGTCGTAGACGAAGGCGAAGTAGCCGTAATCGAAAGGCACAAAGGTGTCGTTCTTCCAGCCGCCAGGGACGTTAACCGCATCGGCCGCCACACCGCTTTTGGCGAACAGCCCGGTCTGGGTGGCTGCTTCCAGCAGATTGTTATCCAGCCCCAGCACCACGTCGGCTTTGCTGTTTTTGCCTTCCATGCGCAGGCGGTTCAGCAGCGAGACGCCATCCTCCAGCGCCACGAACTTCAGCTCGCACTTGCAGTCGGCCTCAAAGGCTTTTTTGACCGCCGGGCCCGGGCCCCAGTCGGCAGCGAAAGAGTCATAGGTGTAGACCGTCAGGACAGGACTGGCAACGGCAGGCAGCGCAACCAGCGCCAACAGGGGAAGAACAGTTTTGAACACTTTGCACCTCATTGTTTGAGAGTGGCAAAGGATTTTGAGCAACAGCCTCAAATCCCTTCGCCGGCGTTATCCGGATCAGGTTCGACGGGTATTTTCTCAGCACACGCTTTCACGCAGCACCCCGTTGAGAACGGCAGTATTGTAATGATTTGGTGAATATTACGAAAGTGTTATGGTTCCGGCGGCGCAAACCACGCCGATTTAAAATCAAACCACCCCAGCGTATTCATACGCAAGCCGCGCATACTGCGCTGCCCCTGGATCATCAGCCAGTGGTGGATCAGCGGGACGATCGCCTGCTGGGCGAGCAGCTGCTGGCACCAGACCGCAAGATTCATCTCACCCGCGCGCCACTCGGCGGCGTCCTGTTGCCAGTCGCGCTCAATACAGTTTTGCAGAAGCGGCACCTCATAGAGATGTGAGAACAGCGAGAAATCCAGCGGCAGGGTGAAGTTGACGCTGTTGAGCCAGATGTCGCTCACGATCTCGCCGCGATGCCACTCCTCATAGCTGACCTCCTGAATGTTCAGCGTCACCTGCTCGGCGGCGAGCAGCTCGCTCATCATTCTGGCGATCACCCGATGTTCGATATGTTCGCGGTAGAAGGTCAGGGTGAGGCTCTCCAGCCCGGCCGGTTTGTCGCCACGTCCCGGACGGGCATGGTGCCAGCGCGGCAGCAGGCCATACGCCGGGAACCAGTAGGACTGATACACTTCCTCAGCCTGATAGATCAGGTTCGCCGGGGAGAGGATACGGCTTACCCACTGGCGCACCTCGGCGCTGGCCCCGCGGTGGGAGCGGGCGTCAAACAGCAGATAGTAACAGCCCTCTTCAAGCCGACTTTCCACCGCCTTTTCCCCCTCGGTTGGCCCCTCCAGGGTCAGGCCGACGCTCAGCTCTTCGTTGATATCCGGCAACACCCAGACGTTCACCTCGTCAATCAGCGCCCGGTAGCCGAAGTAATCATCGAAGGCGCGGATCTTAAGCTGGTTATTGTTATTACGGGAAACCGCATACGGCCCGGTGCCCACCGGCAGGCTGGCAAAGTTGTGCATCGTTTCCCACTCCCGCGGCAGGATCATCGACGGCACATACCCCAGCAGCCACGGCAGCCAGCGGTCGGGCTGCGTAAGCTGAATATCGAGCGTCCAGGCGGTGGGCGACTGGACCCGGCTGATGTGTGAATAGAGGGGCAATTCGCGGGCCCGTTGCAGGGTGGCAATGACGTCGGCCATCTCCAGCTCGCGTCCATGGTGGAAATGGATGCCAGGCCGCAAGAAAAAGCGCCAGTGCAACGGGGAAAGTTGCTGCCAGTGGTGGGCAATGTCGGCTTCCAGTTCCCCATTTTCCTCATTTATGCGCGTCAGCCCACTAAAGATTTGCCGCGCCATATGGGTTTCGGAGCGCCGTAATGCACTCCCCGGCAACAGGTTTTTCATCGGGCGATAATAGAGCACGCGCAGAATGTGCTTGCCCTGGCGGAAGCTGCGCCCGAGGTGGGAGACCAGCATCTGGCGCACCGCGGCTTTATCGCCGACCAGCTGCACCAGCTGCTCGATGCGATCCTGCTCCAGCAGATCCTCCGCCCGCTGCTGCTGAAGCGCCAGGCCGGTATACAAAAAGGTGAGGCGCGAGCGCTTGCCGCGCCCGGCCTCCGCTTCCCAGCTCAGCCACCCCTGCTGCTGCATGGTGTTGAGCAGGGTGCGCATATGGCGGCGCGAACAGCTGAGCAGGTCGGCCAGTTCGCTGAGCGTGGTCTCCCGGGTCTGGCCGTCACAGCACTGCCAGAGGCGAATGAATTGTTGTTGCAGACGACCAGAGGGCATAAAAGAGGAACTCCTGACAAAAAATCAGCAATTTATTAATCCCTATATTAAGCCAATAATTCACTTCGATGAAGCGAGGAGGTAAATATGAAGAGGTCTGCCACAAATCAGTTTTACCAACAGTACTTCTCAGCGACAAAGGGAGTGTCCTGGCTGGCCCGCCGGTGTGCAGAGCAACGGCTGAAAATACTGGAAGAGCTGATGCAGTGGGAGGTGACAACGTCGACCTCGGAACGCTGAATTGCTTCGATCATGTGTGACTGAGTATTGGTGCTAATCACCACGCCAGCAGGTATCATCTGCTGGCTTTTTTCGTTTTCTCGTGCGCTAAAGGAACAGTGATGCTCTGGTTAATGACGATGGGACGCCGTCTCAACGGTGTGTATGCCGCTTTTTTAATGGTGGCGTTTATGATGGGCGTAGCCGGAGCACTGCAGGCGCCGACCCTGAGTCTGTTCCTGAGCCGCGAGGTGGGCGCCCAACCGTTCTGGGTGGGGCTGTTCTATACCGTCAATGCCGTCGCTGGGATCCTGGTCAGCCTGTGGCTGGCGAAGCGTTCGGACAGCCAGGGCGATCGCCGCAAGCTGATCCTCTTTTGCTGCGCGATGGCGATTGGCAACGCGCTGCTGTTTGCCTTTAACCGCCACTACCTGACCTTATTAACCTGCGGCGTACTGTTGGCCTCGGTTGCCAATACCGCCATGCCGCAGCTGTTTGCTCTGGCGCGGGAATATGCCGACAGCTCTGCGCGTGAGGTGGTGATGTTCAGCTCGGTGATGCGTGCGCAGCTTTCGCTGGCGTGGGTCATCGGTCCGCCGCTGGCGTTTATGCTGGCGCTTAACTACGGCTTTACCACTATGTTCTCTATTGCGGCGGCCATTTTTGCCATCAGCCTGGCGCTGATCGCCTTCGCGCTGCCTTCTGTGGACAGGGTGAATTCGGCGACCGCCGTTCCGGTGACGGAGGTCAGCGGCTGGAAAGATAAAAATGTCCGCAGGCTGTTTATTGCTTCCACGCTAATGTGGACCTGTAACACCATGTATATCATCGACATGCCGTTGTGGATCAGCAGCGATCTGGGGCTGCCGGACAAGCTGGCCGGGATCTTAATGGGCACTGCCGCCGGGCTGGAGATCCCGGCAATGATCCTTGCGGGTTATTACGTCAAACACGTTGGTAAACGGCGGATGATGGTGATCGCGGTGGCGGCGGGGGTGCTCTTTTATCTGGGGCTGATCCTCTTCCACAGCCGCGAGGCCTTGCTTGGCCTGCAACTCTTTAACGCGATCTTTATTGGAATCATCGCCGGGATTGGCATGCTCTGGTTCCAGGATCTGATGCCGGGCAGGGCGGGGTCGGCAACCACGCTCTTTACCAACAGTATCTCTACCGGCGTGATCCTGGCGGGGGTGATTCAGGGCGCGCTGGCACAAAGCTACGGCCACTCTGCGGTTTACATGGCTATTGCGGGGATTTCGCTGGTGACGCTGGTGCTCACCTGGCGGGTTAAAGATGTCTGAATAAAAAAAGAGTCCATTGACTGTGCAATGGACTCTTTAGCGTGATTAGCCCATAAAGGCTGGCTGCTTGCTCTCGTAGGCGGCAATGGCCTCTTCGTGCTGCAGGGTCAGTCCGATGCTGTCAAGGCCGTTAATCATGCAGTGGCGGCGGAACGCGTCGATGTTAAAGCTGTAGATTTTATCCCCGGCTTTTACGACCTGCGCTTCCAGATCCACTTCAAAGGTCATGCCCGGGTTGCCCTGCACCAGGGTAAACAGCTCGTCGACCTGTTCATCACTCAGCGTGACCGGCAGCAGCTGGTTGTTGAAGCTGTTGCCGTAGAAGATGTCGGCAAAGCTCGGGGCAATTACCACTTTGAAACCGTAATCGGTCAGCGCCCACGGCGCATGCTCGCGCGATGAGCCACAGCCGAAGTTTTCCCGCGCCAGCAGGATAGATGCGCCTTTGTACTCAGGAAAGTTCAGCACGAACTCCGGGTTCGGCTGCTGGCCTTTGTCATCCAGAAAACGCCAGTCGTTAAACAGGTGCGCGCCAAAACCGGTGCGGGTTACCTTCTGCAAAAACTGCTTTGGAATGATGGCGTCGGTGTCGACGTTAGCCGCGTCCAGAGGGACCACCAGGCCAGTATGTTGGGTAAATTTCTCTGCCATGATGGTCTCCTTATTTCAGGCTGCGAATATCGGCGAAGTGGCCGGTCACTGCGGCTGCCGCGGCCATCGCCGGGCTGACCAGATGCGTGCGTCCACCGCGCCCCTGACGACCTTCAAAGTTACGGTTGCTGGTGGAAGCGCAGCGCTCGCCCGGGTTCAGGCGGTCGTTGTTCATCGCCAGACACATGGAGCAGCCCGGCAGACGCCATTCAAAGCCTGCTTCAATGAAAATCTTATCCAGACCTTCAGCTTCCGCCTGCGCTTTGACCGGGCCGGAGCCTGGGACCACCAGCGCCTGCACACCCGGCGCCACTTTACGGCCTTTCGCCACTTCTGCCGCGGCGCGCAGATCTTCGATGCGCGAGTTGGTGCAGGAACCAATAAACACTTTATCAATGCTCACGTCGGTCAACGGTACGCCCGGCTTCAGTCCCATATAGGCCAGCGCTTTCTCTGCGCTGGCGCGCTCAACCGGATCGGCGAACGAGGCCGGATCGGGAACGCTGTCGTTAACGGAGATGACCTGCCCCGGATTCGTGCCCCAGGTGACCTGCGGCGCAATCGCTTCGGCCTGCAGGGTGACCACGGTGTCGAATACCGCACCCTCGTCGGTTTTCAGGGTTTTCCAGTACGCGACCGCGTCGTCAAAATCCTGGCCTTTCGGGGCGTGCAAACGCCCCTTCACATAGTTGAAAGTCGTTTCGTCAGGCGCAACCAGACCAGCTTTCGCACCCATTTCAATCGCCATGTTGCACAGGGTCATACGGCCTTCCATGCTCAGGGCCTGGATTGCGCTGCCGCAGAACTCCACCACATGTCCGGTGCCGCCTGCGCTACCGGTTTTACCGATGATCGCCAGCACGATGTCTTTGGCAGTGATGCCCGGTGCGGCCTCGCCGGTCACCTCAATTTTCATGGTCTTCGCACGGCCCTGTTTCAGGGTCTGGGTCGCCAGCACATGTTCCACTTCGGAGGTGCCGATACCAAAGGCCAGGGCACCAAACGCGCCGTGGGTCGCGGTGTGGGAGTCGCCGCAAACGATGGTCATGCCCGGCAGGGTGATACCCTGTTCAGGGCCCATCACATGGACGATGCCCTGGTAAGGGTGGTTCAGATCGTACAGCTCAACGCCAAACTCGTTGCAGTTCTTGATCAGCTCCTGCATCTGAATGCGCGCCATCTCACCGGAGGCGTTGATGTCTTTAGTCTGGGTTGAGACGTTATGGTCCATCGTCGCGAAGGTTTTGCCCGGCTGGCGCACCGGACGCTTGTGCGCGCGCAGGCCATCGAACGCCTGTGGCGAGGTCACTTCGTGCACCAGATGGCGATCGATATAGAGCAGCGGGGTTTCGTTCTGCGCTTCATAGACCACGTGAGCATCATAAATTTTTTCGTACAACGTCTTCGCCATGATTACACCCCTTCAGCGACATAGCGGGCAATGATATCGCCCATTTCTTCAGTACTGACCGCCGCGTTGCCGCGGGCTAAATCGCCGGTGCGCACACCCTCTTCCAGGGCGCGGTTGATGGCGTTTTCGATCGCGGTAGCTGCCTCGTTAGCATCCAGGCTGTAGCGCAAAAGCAGCGCCAGAGAGAGGATCTGCGCGATCGGGTTGGCGATGTTTTTACCCGCGATATCCGGTGCGGATCCGCCAGCCGGTTCGTACAGGCCAAAACCTTCTTCGTTCAGGCTGGCGGACGGCAGCATCCCCATGGAGCCGGTGATCATCGCGCACTCGTCAGAGAGAATGTCCCCGAACAGGTTGGAACAGAGCAGGACGTCAAACTGGGACGGATCTTTAATCAGCTGCATGGTGGCATTGTCGATGTACATATGCGCCAGCTGAACGTCCGGATACGCCTGAGCAATCTCGTTAACGATTTCGCGCCACAGGATGGAGGATTGCAGCACGTTAGCTTTATCGATCGAGGTCACTTTATGGCCGCGTTTGCGGGCAGATTCGAACGCGATACGGGCGATACGTTCAATCTCAAAACGGTGATACACCTCGGTATCGAACGCTTTTTCGTGCTGACCGCTGCCTTCGCGGCCTTTCGGCTGACCAAAGTAGATACCGCCGGTCAACTCACGGACGCACAGAATGTCGAAGCCGTTGGCGGCGATATCGGCGCGCAGCGGACAGAACTCTTCCAGCCCCTGATAGAGTTTGGCCGGACGCAGGTTGCTGAACAGCTTGAAGTGTTTACGCAGTGGCAGCAGCGCCCCGCGCTCTGGCTGCTCGGCCGGTGGCAGATGTTCCCATTTCGGGCCGCCTACGGAGCCGAACAGGACCGCGTCGGCATTCTCACAGCCGGTCACGGTTGCCTGCGGCAAGGGCGTACCGTGGTTATCGATCGCGATACCGCCTACATCGTAGTGGCTGGTGGTAATTTTCATCGCAAAACGGGTGCGGACAGCGTCCAGCACCTTCAGCGCCTGTGCCATAACTTCGGGACCAATTCCGTCGCCCGGTAACACAGCAATATGGTAATTCTTCGACATTACACGGTTTCCTTATTGTTCTCTTTATTCTGAGCTTTGCGTTGCAACTCTTTTTCGACTTCCGCGGCGCGCCAGATATTGTTCAGGACGTGAACCATCGCTTTAGCGGAGGATTCGACGATATCGGTCGCCAGGCCCACGCCGTGGAAGCGGCGGCCGTTATAGTTGACCACGATGTCTACCTGGCCCAGCGCGTTTTTACCCTGGCCTTTCGCCGTCAGGTCATATTTCACCAGCTCAACGTCATATTCCGTGACGCGGTTAATGGCCTGGTAGATGGCATCTACCGGACCGTTGCCGTTGGCCGCTTCGGCTTTGATCTCGTCGCCGCAGGCCAGCTTGACGGAGGCGGTCGCGATGTCGCTTGAACCCGACTGCACGCTGAAGTAGTCCAGACGGAAATGCTCTGGCTCTTCCTGCTGCTTGTTGATAAACGCCAGCGCTTCCAGGTCGTAGTCAAATACCTGGCCTTTTTTATCGGCCAGCTTCAGGAAGGCGTCGTACAGATGATCCATGTTGTAGTCGGTCTCTTTATAGCCCATCTCTTCCATGCGGTGTTTAACCGCCGCGCGGCCAGAGCGGGAGGTCAGGTTCAGCTGCACCTGATTCAGACCGATCGATTCCGGGGTCATGATTTCGTAGTTTTCGCGGTTCTTCAGCACGCCGTCCTGGTGAATACCGGAGGAGTGAGCGAAGGCACCGGTGCCGACAATCGCTTTGTTCGCTGGGATCGGCATGTTGCAGATCTGGCTCACGGTCTGGCTGGTGCGCCAGATCTCCTGGTGATTGATGCGGGTATGCACATCCATGATGTCCTTGCGCACCTTGATCGCCATGATCACCTCTTCCAGTGAACAGTTGCCGGCGCGCTCACCGATACCGTTCATGGCACCTTCAACCTGACGCGCCCCGGCGTGGACCGCGGCAATGGCATTGCCGACAGCCAGGCCTAAATCGTCGTGGGTGTGAACGGAGATAATCGCTTTATCAATATTCGGCACACGCTCATACAGGCCAGTAATGATCCTGGAGAACTCGAACGGCATGGTGTAGCCGACGGTGTCCGGGATGTTGATAGTGGTGGCACCGGCACGGATGGCCGCTTCAACCACACGGGCCAGATCCTCAATCGGCGTGCGGCCTGCATCTTCACAGGAGAACTCAACGTCGTCAGTATAATTGCGGGCGCGTTTCACCATATAGATGGCGCGCTCGATCACCTCATCCAGGGTGCTGCGCAGCTTGGTGGCGATATGCATCGGCGAGGTAGCAATAAAGGTGTGAATACGGAAGGCTTCGGCGACCTTCAGCGACTCGGCGGCCACATCGATATCTTTCTCGACGCAGCGAGCCAGGGCGCACACACGGCTGTTTTTTACGCTGCGGGCGATGGTCTGAACGGATTCAAAATCCCCCGGGGAAGAGACCGGGAAGCCCACTTCCATTACGTCTACGCCCATACGTTCAAGGGCCAGAGCAATCTGCAATTTCTCTTTAACGCTCAGGCTTGCCTGTAATGCTTGTTCACCGTCACGTAAGGTCGTATCGAAAATAATGACTTGCTGGCTCATGGGTTAGGTCCTTGTCTGAATTTGGGCGCCTTGCTACGAGCATAAAAAAACCCGCGCAGTGGCGCGGGTTTTTTGTCTTAACCAGAGAACGATTCAACGCTGAATTTCGCCCGCCAGTCTACCGCGCACAGTGGATGCGTTTAGTAGTAGTAGACCGGTGAAACGAATGCTGCGAATCATGAATCAAGCTCCAGATAAATAAGATATGCTTTTAGTGGTACTGGATACGCGGAATGATGTCAACCCCTGCCAGGCGAAAACACCTCTTCGCCTTCGCGACCCGGGCAGAAAGAATTAGCTTATTGTGCTGGTTTTTCCCTTTTTTGCCATTTTCTTATTCTGAGTTATGTGTGCGAATTTATCAGTTGAATCGTTTGCATATACTTTATTGCAATTGTTTAAAATCCAGGAATAATAAGCCAGCGTTTTGAATTCCTTAACTTTCATCACGTTACCATAATAATTTGGGTGTTGCAGGTTAGAAGGTGATTGGTCTGATAAGAGAATGTTAACTAATTTAATTAAGTCACTGTTAATATTTCATTAAAACTTAAATAGGCCTTAACGAAATGCCATATTGTTTATTTATGAAATCTATGGTTTCATTCGCAATATAAACTAATCGATATGCTTTCTCGCTTTTTTAAGCATGTTTTCTTATCTTATGCCTGAGCTCTGTCACGGCTGGCGGGTATTTATATATTCCTAATTTGTAACATTTCTCTTTAGCTTGTTTTATATGCGTGATAAATCATATTTTCTAAATTTATTGTTACACACGAGGAAAGGAGTTCAGCGTGACAGTGGAGCAGGGTATGTGTGAAGAAAGTAGCGAAAAATCGTCTGTGTCAGAGGGGGCAAAACCACAGCTCCGTACGGTGGACCTGAATCTTTTAACGGTTTTCGATGCGGTCATGCAGGAACAAAATATTACGCGTGCCGCCCAGTCGCTGGGAATGTCTCAGCCCGCTGTCAGTAATGCCGTTGCAAGACTCAAGGTTATGTTTAATGACGAGTTATTCGTTCGTTATGGCCGCGGTATCCAGCCTACTGCCCGTGCCTATCAGCTGTTTGCATCGGTACGTCAGGCGCTTCAGCTTGTGCAGAATGAACTTCCGGGCTCCGGGTTTGATTCAAGCAGCAGCGAGCGTGTTTTCCATCTGTGCGTTTGCAGCCCTCTGGATAATTATCTGACCTCACTTATTTATAATAAAGTCGAGGAAGTTGCGCCCAATATACATTTGGTTTTCAAGTCATCCCTTAACCAGAATACGGAACATCAGCTGCGATATCAGGAGACGGAGTTTGTTATTGGCTACGAAGAATTTCGTCGCCCCGAATTTTCTTGCGTACCATTATTTAAGGACGAAATGGTACTGGTTACCAGCAAAGCGCATCCGCGCCTTAATGGTATGTTGCAGGAGAGCGATATTTATCGCGAACAGCATGCGGTTGTTGCCCTCGATCGCTACGCCTCTTTTAGCCAGCCGTGGTACGACACGCCAGATAAGCAGGCCTGTGTAGCCTATCAGGGGATGGCAATGGTCAGCGTATTAAATGTTGTCTCGCAAACTCACCTGGTTGCCATCGCCCCGCGCTGGCTGGCTGAAGAGTTTGCCGATCCGTTGAACCTGCGAATTATGGTGTTGCCGCTGAACCTTAACTCACGCACCTGCTATCTCTCATGGCATGAAGCAGCCGGTCGCGATAAAGGCCATCAGTGGATGGAAGAGCTGCTGGTTAACGTCTGCCGGCGATAAATGCGGTCAGGATAAATTTCAGTGTTATTGCTATTTATCCTGACTTTCTTATCGTTTCTGAAATATTATTCTGCTGAAGATATTTTCATTGCCTTTTCCTGGCCGTAAAAATGGATGAATTACTGTGGCGCCGCCTTTTTAAATGATGAACGCTCACTCCCTCCCGTTCTCGCAGTAGATTTATCCATAACAATTATTAATACCTTATCTTTCTTCTTTTGGGATCCCGCGCCAGCTGAGGTTTGCTAATTGCCTGCCTCACGGCTAGCGGTTATGGTAACTGTCACTCTGCACAATAAAAATCGCCAGGGGTAACCCTGACAAAAAAGACGGCGCAGTGCATATTTCTCCTGTCCGTCTGAAACGATAAGCCTGGAGGCAAATCATGGAGATGTTGTCTGGCGCCGAAATGGTCGTCCGATCGTTAATCGATCAGGGCGTGAAGCAAGTGTTCGGTTACCCGGGAGGCGCGGTCCTCGATATTTATGACGCACTACATACCGTTGGCGGTATCGATCACGTCCTGGTGCGTCATGAGCAAGCTGCCGTGCATATGGCTGATGGACTGGCACGCGCGACAGGTGAGGTGGGGGTCGTGCTGGTAACATCCGGTCCTGGCGCGACGAACGCCATTACGGGTATCGCCACCGCCTATATGGACTCCATTCCAATGGTGGTGCTCTCCGGTCAGGTTGCAACCTCGCTGATTGGCTATGATGCCTTTCAGGAGTGTGACATGGTCGGCATCTCCCGTCCGGTAGTGAAACACAGTTTCCTGGTCAAGCAGACGGAAGATATTCCGGGCGTGCTCAAAAAGGCCTTCTGGCTGGCGGCCAGCGGGCGTCCCGGGCCGGTGGTAGTTGACCTTCCGAAAGATATTCTCAACCCGGCCAATAAATTGCCTTATGTCTGGCCGGAGTCGGTCAGCATGCGTTCGTATAACCCCACGACCCAGGGACATAAGGGACAGATTAAGCGCGCCCTGCAAACCCTGATGGCGGCTAAAAAGCCGGTGGTCTATGTTGGCGGCGGGGCGGTGAACGCCCAGTGTGAAGCACAGCTGCGCGCGCTTATCGAAAAGCTGAACCTGCCGGTGGCCTCTTCATTAATGGGGCTCGGGGCGTTTCCAGCCACCCATCGACAGGCGCTTGGCATGCTCGGTATGCACGGCACATATGAAGCCAATATGACGATGCATAACTCCGATGTCATTTTTGCCGTTGGGGTGCGCTTTGACGATCGCACCACCAATAACCTGGCGAAATATTGCCCTGATGCCACGGTGCTGCACATTGATATCGATCCCACCTCGATTTCCAAAACCGTGCCGGCGGATGTGCCCATTGTGGGCGATGCGCGTCATGTGCTGGATCAGATGCTGGAGCTGCTGGCGCAGGAAAATTATGCTCAGCCGCTGGATGAGATTCGTGACTGGTGGCTGCAGATTGAGCAGTGGCGTGCGCGTCAGTGCCTGAAATACGATACCCAAAGTGAGAACATTAAGCCGCAGGCGGTGATCGAAACGCTCTGGCAGCTGACCAAAGGCGACGCTTATGTGACCTCGGATGTCGGCCAGCACCAGATGTTTGCCGCCCTCTATTACCCGTTTGATAAGCCACGTCGTTGGATCAACTCCGGTGGTCTGGGCACTATGGGCTTTGGCCTGCCTGCCGCGCTGGGCGTGAAGCTGGCATTACCGGAAGAGACAGTGGTTTGCGTGACCGGCGATGGCAGTATCCAGATGAATATTCAGGAACTCTCCACCGCGCTGCAGTACGAACTGCCGGTGCTGGTGCTCAATCTGAATAACGGCTATCTGGGGATGGTGAAGCAGTGGCAGGATATGATCTATTCCGGTCGCCATTCGCAATCCTATATGAATTCATTGCCGGATTTTGTGCGTCTGGCAGAGGCTTACGGCCACATTGGTATGCGTATCAGTCATCCGGCAGAGCTGGAAGCGAAGCTCAGTGAAGCCCTTGAGCACGTTAAAAATAACCGCCTGGTCTTTGTCGATGTGGTTGTGGATGGCACCGAGCATGTTTATCCGATGCATATTCGCGGCGGCGGTATGGATGAAATGTGGTTAAGCAAAACGGAGAGAACCTGATGCGCCGGATATTATCTGTATTACTGGAAAACGAGTCCGGTGCGCTGTCGCGCGTGATTGGGCTCTTTGCACAGCGTGGCTACAATATTGAAAGCCTGACGGTAGCGCCGACGGACGATCCCACGCTTTCCCGCATGACCATCCAGACGGTGGGCGATGCCAAGGTGCTGGAGCAGATCGAAAAGCAGCTGCATAAACTGGTGGATGTCTTGCGCGTCAGCGAGCTGGGGCAGGGAGCCTATGTTGAACGTGAGATTATGCTGGTGAAAATTCAGGCCACCGGTTATGGGCGTGAAGAGGTGAAACGCAATGCGGATATCTTCCGCGGGCAGATCATTGATGTCACCCCCTCTATCTACACCGTTCAACTTGCTGGCACCAGCGATAAGCTGGATGCTTTCCTCGCCTCGGTGCGGGATGTGGCAAAAATTGTCGAAGTGGCGCGTTCAGGCGTTGTGGGACTTTCCCGCGGTGACAAAGTGATGCGTTAAAGATAAAAAGTTCGCCTCTCTATTGCCCGGTGCGATTTACCGGGCTTTTTTTTGCGCACCGATGCCGGAGTCGCGACAAAAGCGGTTGCCGCACAGACTATTCTGCGTTTAGATGTTACAAGATTAAGTCATAACCCTGACAAGGTCATGGACTCTTTTATATTTTTTAAGGGGCAATTGTGAAACTGGATGAAATCGCCAGGCTCGCCGGCGTGTCACGAACTACGGCAAGCTATGTGATTAACGGTAAAGCGAAGCAGTATCGGGTCAGCGACAAGACCGTTGAGAAAGTCATGGCAGTGGTTCGTGAACATAACTACCATCCGAATGCTGTCGCCGCGGGCCTGCGTGCCGGACGCACCCGTTCGATCGGCCTGGTGATCCCGGATCTGGAAAACACCAGTTACACCCGGATCGCAAACTATCTTGAGCGCCAGGCGCGTCAGCGCGGCTATCAACTGTTGATCGCCTGCTCAGAAGATCAGCCCGATAACGAAATGCGTTGCATTGAACATCTGCTCCAGCGTCAGGTCGATGCCATTATCGTTTCAACCTCGTTACCCCCGGAGCATCCTTTCTATCAGCGCTGGGCCAATGATTCATTCCCGATTGTCGCCCTCGACCGTGCGTTAGATCGCGAGCATTTCACTAGCGTAGTCGGTGCCGATCAGGACGATGCTGAAATGCTGGCGGCGGAGCTGCGCACCTTCCCGGCGGAAAATGTCCTTTACCTGGGGGCGTTGCCGGAACTCTCCGTGAGCTTCCTGCGCGAGCAGGGTTTCCGCACCGCCTGGAAAGACGATCCCCGTAAAGTGGATTTCCTCTATGCCAATAGCTACGAGCGCGAAGCCTCGGCGCAGCTGTTTGAGAAGTGGCTGGAAACTCATCCGATGCCGCAGGCGCTGTTCACCACCTCTTTTGCCCTGTTGCAGGGAGTGATGGACGTGACGCTGCGCCGCGAAGGTAAGCTGCCTTCCAATCTGGCAATTGCGACCTTTGGCGATCACGAACTGCTCGATTTCCTGCAGTGTCCGGTGCTGGCAGTCGCCCAGCGTCATCGTGACGTGGCAGAGCGGGTGCTGGAGATTGTGCTGGCGAGTCTCGATGAGCCGCGTAAGCCTAAACCGGGGCTGACGCGCATCCGTCGTAACCTCTATCGTCGCGGCATATTGAGCCGGTCATAAGGGACGCAGGGCAGTGGAAACTGCCCTGAATTTATTGCATTTATCCACTCAGCAATTCCCCTACTCTTTTTAAGATAATTCTTTAAAAAGTATCGCCTGAGCGCCTTTTTATTTCACTTTGCTATTTAAAATTTCTTTTCATGTTTATTTAATTGTCATTAATGAGATTATTTGTATTATTTTGTTACACAACCGATCATCATTGCTGAATTATCAGCCATTTTTACCCCGCAAATTTGTCGCCATCCGCTTGCCAGCGTTCGACGCGGCGTCAGCGTTGAATCTGGCGCTGTTCACCCCTGACGATATGGCTTAAAATGCCGCCCGCGTCGCAAACTGACACTTTATATTTGGTTGCGGCGAGATGAGTGATTTTTAACGCTGGTCTGCATATTCGAGTTTTTTCTCACAAATATTCATCACGTTAATTTTGCCTCGCCAGTTGTACGGTTAATAGCCTGATTAACTTCCGTTCGTAAATCAGTAACATTTAGACTGATGTCGCGGAAGTCCTGGCTTGACAAGCTTTTCCATCGCTCCGTAAACTCCCTTAAGTGGGAATTTGTGGGTAAAAGTGGTGAGGAGGGGTGAGACTGGCATGTTCCGTGGAGCGACGTTAGTCAATCTCGACAGCAAAGGGCGTTTGTCGGTACCAACCCGATATCGCGACCAGCTGAACGAGAGCGCTTCTGGTCAAATGGTCTGCACCATTGACATCAACCACGCCTGCCTGCTGCTTTACCCCTTGCCTGAATGGGAAATCATTGAGCAAAAGCTGTCTCGACTGTCGAGCATGAACCCGCAGGAGCGTCGCGTACAGCGGCTGTTATTGGGTCATGCCAGTGAATGTCAGATGGATAGCGCGGGGCGTTTATTGATTGCGCCAGTGCTGCGGCAGCATGCGGGTCTGACAAAAGAAGTGATGCTGGTCGGACAGTTCAATAAGTTTGAACTGTGGGATGAAACGGCCTGGTATCAACGGGTCAAGGAAGATATCGACGCTGAGCAGTCTGATTCCGCGACATTGTCGGAACGATTGCAGGATTTGTCTCTATAAATATGATGGAAAATTATAAACATACGACGGTGCTACTGGATGAGGCCGTCAATGGCCTGAATATTCGTCCTGATGGCATCTATATTGATGGCACTTTTGGCCGGGGTGGCCACTCACGTTTAATCCTCTCCCAACTGGGCGCGGAAGGCCGTTTGCTGGCGATCGATCGCGATCCGCAGGCGATTGCGGTGGCAAAAACTATTGATGACCCACGCTTTTCTATCGTTCATGGTCCTTTCTCCGCGCTGGCTGATTACGTCAGCGAGCGCGATTTAACCGGCAAGATCGACGGCATTCTTCTCGATCTTGGCGTCTCCTCACCGCAGCTTGATGATGCTGAACGTGGCTTCTCCTTTATGCGCGACGGTCCGCTGGATATGCGTATGGATCCGACGCGCGGCCAGTCCGCCGCCGAGTGGCTGCAAACGGCTGATGAAGCGGATATCGCCTGGGTGATCAAAACCTTCGGCGAAGAGCGTTTTGGCAAGCGTATCGCGCGCGCCATCGTTGAGCGCAACCGCATTGAGCCGATGACCCGTACCAAAGAGCTGGCTGAAGTGATCGCGGCGGCAACGCCGGTGAAGGATAAGTACAAACATCCCGCCACCCGTACTTTCCAGGCAATTCGCATCTGGGTGAACAGCGAGCTCGAGGAGATCGAGCAGGCGCTGAAAAGTTCGCTTGGCGTACTCGCGCCGGGTGGTCGCCTGTCGATTATCAGCTTCCACTCGCTGGAAGATCGCATCGTGAAGCGTTTTATGCGCGAGCAAAGCCGTGGTCCGCAGGTGCCGGCCGGGTTACCGATGACGGAAGAGCAGCTCAAAAAGCTGGGGGGCCGTCAGCTGCGCGCATTGGGCAAGTTAATGCCGGGCGAGGCAGAAGTGGAAGAGAATCCCCGCGCCCGTAGTTCAGTGCTGCGCATTGCAGAAAGGACGAGTGCATGATCGGCAAAGTGGCAGGCACCTTAAGCAAGGTCAAAGAGACGTTAGGCAGCAACGAGCGTCATGCGTTGCCGGGCGTGATCTGGGACGATCTGTTGCGTTTCGGCAAGCTGCCACTGTGCCTGTTTATTTGCATCATTGTGTCGGCGGTCACCGTTGTGACCACCGCTCACCATACCCGTTTGTTAACGGCGCAGCGCGAACAGCTGGTGCTGGAGCGTGATGCGCTGGATATCGAGTGGCGAAATCTGATCCTCGAAGAAAATGCGCTCGGCGATCACAGCCGGGTGGAACGGATCGCAACGGAAAAGCTGCAGATGCAGCATGTTGATCCCTCTCAGGAAAATATCGTAGTACAAAAATAAGGAAAAACGCGACGCATGAAATCCGCGGCGAAGGCGCTAAAACCAAAACGTCAGGAAGAACAGGCCAGCTTTATCAGCTGGCGTTTTGCGTTGCTGTGCGGCTGCATTTTACTGGCGCTGGGTTTCCTGCTGGGACGCGTGGCGTGGCTGCAGATCATTGCCCCCGACATGCTGGTGCGCCAGGGCGATATGCGCTCTCTGCGCGTTCAGGAAGTCTCGACATCGCGTGGCCTGATTACCGACCGTTCTGGTCGTCCGCTGGCGGTCAGCGTACCGGTAAAAGCGATCTGGGCGGATCCTAAAGAGCTGCATGACGCTGGCGGGATCTCACTGGATAACCGCTGGAAGGCGCTATCGGATGCGCTGAAAATGCCGCTCGATCAGCTGGCCGCTCGCGTCAATGCTAACCCGAAAGGGCGCTTTATCTATCTGGCGCGTCAGGTAAACCCTGACATGGCCGACTACATCAAAAAGCTGAAGCTGCCCGGCATTCACCTGCGTGAAGAGTCGCGTCGCTACTACCCGTCCGGGGAAGTGACCGCCCACCTGATTGGCTTTACCAACGTCGACAGCCAGGGGATTGAAGGCGTTGAGAAGAGTTTCGATAAATGGCTGACCGGTCAACCGGGCGAGCGCGTGGTGCGTAAAGACCGTTATGGTCGCGTGATTGAAGATATCTCTTCAACCGACAGCCAGGCGGCGCACAATCTGGCGTTGAGTATTGACGAGCGTTTACAGGCGCTGGTCTACCGTGAGCTGAATAACGCCGTCGCCTTTAACAAAGCGGAATCCGGCAGCGCCGTGCTGGTGGATGTCAGCACCGGTGAAGTGCTGGCGATGGCCAACAGCCCGTCTTACAACCCGAACAATTTTACCGGCACGGCCAAAGACGCCATGCGTAACCGTGCCATCACCGACGTCTTCGAGCCGGGTTCCACGGTGAAACCGATGGTGGTGATGACCGCCCTGCAGCGCGGTATCGTCAATGAAAACACCGTGCTGAATACCGTGCCTTACCGCATCAACGGTCACGAGATCAAAGACGTGGCGCGTTACAGCGAATTGACCCTCACCGGGGTTTTACAGAAGTCGAGTAACGTTGGTGTTTCTAAGCTGGCGTTAGCGATGCCGTCCTCAGCGTTAGTAGAAACTTACTCACGTTTTGGGCTGGGAAAGGCGACCAATTTGGGGTTGGTCGGAGAACGCAGTGGCTTATATCCTCAAAAACAACGGTGGTCTGACATAGAGAGGGCCACCTTCTCTTTCGGCTACGGGCTAATGGTAACGCCGTTACAGTTGGCGCGTGTCTATGCAACGATTGGCAGCTATGGCGTCTATCGCCCGCTCTCAATTACCAAAGTTGATCCCCCGGTTCCCGGTGAGCGTATCTTCCCGGAATCGATCGTCCGTACCGTCGTTCACATGATGGAAAGCGTGGCGCTGCCCGGCGGCGGCGGCGTGAAGGCGGCGATCAAAGGCTATCGCATCGCCATCAAAACCGGTACGGCGAAAAAAGTCGGGCCAGATGGCCGCTACATCAATAAATACATTGCATATACCGCAGGCGTTGCGCCTGCGAGTAATCCGCGTTTTGCGCTGGTGGTCGTCATCAACGATCCACAGGCGGGTAAATACTACGGTGGCGCCGTTTCCGCGCCGGTCTTCGGTGCCATCATGGGCGGCGTACTGCGCACCATGAACATCGAGCCGGATGCGCTGGCAACGGGCGAGAAAAGTGAATTTGTAATTAATCAAGGCGAGGGAACAGGTGGCAGATCGTAATTTGCGCGACCTTCTTGCTCCGTGGGTAACAGGCTTACCTGCGAGAGAACTGCGAGAGATGGTACTCGACAGCCGTGTGGCTGCCTCGGGCGATCTTTTTGTGGCAGTCGTAGGTCATCAGGCGGACGGGCGTCGCTATATCCCGCAGGCGATAGCGCAAGGTGTTGCTGCCATTATTGCTGAGGCAAAAGATGAGGCCACTGACGGTGAAATCCGTGAAATTCACGGCGTGCCGGTCATCTATCTCAGCCAGCTGAATGAACGTCTCTCTGCGCTGGCGGGACGTTTTTATAACGAACCTTCTGACCGGTTGCGTCTGGTTGGCGTGACCGGCACTAACGGTAAAACCACCACCACGCAGCTGATGGCGCAGTGGGCGCAACTGCTGGGTGAAACCAGCGCGGTAATGGGTACCGTGGGCAATGGTCTGCTGGGCAAAGTGAACCCAACGGAAAATACCACCGGCTCTGCCGTTGACGTACAGCACGTGCTGGCCGGTCTGGCGGGGCAGGGTGCGACCTTTGCGGCGATGGAAGTCTCTTCTCACGGGCTGGTACAGCACCGTGTCGCGGCGCTGAAATTTGCCGCCTCTGTGTTCACTAACCTGAGCCGGGATCACCTCGACTACCATGGCGACATGGAGAACTACGAAGCGGCGAAATGGCAGCTCTATGCCACGCATCACTGCGGTCAGGCGATTATCAACGCCGATGACGAAGTGGGTCGCCGCTGGCTGGCTAAACTGCCGGATGCCGTTGCGGTCTCCATGGCCGATCGTATCAACCCGAACTGCCACGGCCGCTGGCTGAAGGCCACCGACGTGACCTATCACGATAGCGGCGCGACCATTCGCTTTGCCTCGAGCTGGGGCGAGGGCGAAATCGAAAGCCGTCTGATGGGGGCGTTCAACGTCAGCAATCTTCTGCTGGCCCTCGCGACCCTGCTGGCGCTCGGCTATCCACTGGCGGAACTGCTCCGTACCTCCGCGCGCCTGCAGCCGGTTTGTGGCCGCATGGAAGTCTTCACCGCCCCAGGCAAACCGACGGTGGTGGTGGATTATGCCCACACGCCGGATGCGCTGGAGAAAGCGCTGGAAGCCGCGCGCCTGCACTGCGCCGGTAAACTGTGGTGCGTCTTTGGCTGCGGCGGCGATCGTGATAAAGGCAAACGTCCGCTGATGGGTGCCATTGCTGAACAGTTCGCGGATATCGCGGTCGTGACCGATGACAACCCGCGCACCGAAGAGCCGCGCGCCATCATCAACGACATTCTGGCCGGTATGCTGGATGCGGGCCGTGCCCGTGTGGTGGAAGGCCGCGCAGAAGCGGTGACCAACGCCATCATGCAGGCTAACGAGAACGATGTGGTGCTGCTGGCCGGTAAAGGCCACGAAGATTATCAGATTGTCGGCACCAACCGTCTGGATTACTCCGACCGTGTAACCGCGGCGCGTCTGCTGGGAGTGGTGGCATGATCAGCGTAACGCTAAGCCAGCTTGCGACGATCCTGCGCGCAGACGTCAGCGGCGATGAGATGAGTTTCGATGCGGTGACCACCGACACGCGTAAAATCACTCCCGGCTGCCTGTTTGTGGCGCTTAAGGGTGAGCGTTTCGATGCCCACGATTTCGCCGAACAGGCGAAAGCCGCCGGGGCAGGTGCGCTGCTGGTAAGCCGTAAACTGGATATCGACCTGCCGCAGGCGGTGGTAAAAGATACCCGTCTGGCGTTTGGTGAACTGGCGGCATGGGTTCGCCAGCAGGTTCCGACGCGCGTTGTGGCGCTGACCGGCTCCTCTGGTAAAACGTCCGTTAAAGAGATGACGGCCGCCATCCTCACCCAGTGTGGCAATACCCTCTATACCGCAGGCAATCTGAACAACGATATTGGCGTACCGATGACGCTGCTGCGTCTGACCCGCGAGCATGAGTTTGCGGTAATCGAACTCGGTGCCAATCACCAGGGTGAAATCGCCTGGACCGTTAGCCTGACGCAACCGGAAGCGGCGCTGGTGAATAACCTGGCGGCGGCGCACCTCGAAGGCTTCGGCTCGCTCGAAGGCGTGGCAAAAGCGAAGGGCGAGATCTACACCGGCCTGCCGGCCAACGGTATCGCCATTATGAATGCCGATAATAACGACTGGCTGAACTGGCAAAGTGTTATCGGGGATCGCAAAACCTGGCGCTTTTCGCCTAATGCCGCGAACAGCGACTTCACCGCCAACAACATTCACGTGACCTCTCACGGCACCGAATTTACGTTGCAGACCCCAACGGGGAATGTGGAGGTGCTGCTGCCTCTGCCGGGTCGCCACAACATCGCCAATGCCCTGGCGGCGAGTGCACTGGCGATGGCCGTCGGCGCGCCGCTGTCTGCTATCAAAAGCGGGCTGGCAAACCTGAAAGCCGTTCCCGGACGCCTGTTCCCGATCCCGCTGGCGGAAAACAAACTGCTGCTGGACGACTCCTACAACGCCAACGTCGGCTCCATGACTGCCGCCGTACAGGTGCTGTCTGAGATGCCTGGCTATCGCGTGATGGTGGTTGGCGATATGGCCGAGCTGGGCGATGAAAGCGAAGCCTGCCACCAGCAAGTGGGTGAGGCGGCAAAAGCCTCCGGTATCGATCGCGTGTTAAGCGCGGGACATCTCAGCAATTTTATCAGCCAGGCCAGCGGCGTCGGTGAGCATTTTGCCGATAAAGCGGCGTTGATCGCTCGCCTTAAGGCACTGGTTGCAGAACAACAAATTGTGACAGTTTTAGTGAAAGGTTCACGCAGTGCCGCCATGGAAGAGGTCGTGCACGCTTTACAGGAGAACGGGACATGTTAGTTTGGCTGGCCGAGCATTTGGTCAAATATTATTCCGGCTTTAACGTCTTTTCCTATCTGACGTTTCGCGCCATCGTCAGCCTGCTGACTGCGCTGTTCATCTCATTGTGGATGGGTCCGCGCATGATTGCCCGTCTGCAAAAACTCTCTTTCGGCCAGGTCGTGCGTAACGACGGTCCGGAATCACACTTCAGTAAACGCGGTACGCCGACCATGGGCGGCATTATGATCCTCACCGCGATTGTGGTGTCGGTGCTGCTGTGGGCTTACCCGTCAAACCCGTACGTCTGGTGCGTGCTGGTGGTACTGGTGGGGTACGGGATTATCGGTTTTGTTGATGACTACCGCAAAGTGGTGCGTAAAGACACCAAAGGTCTGATCGCCCGCTGGAAATATTTCTGGATGTCGGTGATTGCACTGGGCGTGGCCTTCGCGCTCTATCTGGCAGGAAAAGACACCCCGGCCACCGAGCTGGTGGTGCCGTTCTTTAAAGATGTCATGCCGCAGCTGGGCCTGTTCTACATCCTCTTGTCCTACTTTGTGATTGTCGGTACCGGCAATGCCGTCAACCTGACCGACGGCCTGGATGGCCTGGCCATTATGCCAACCGTCTTTGTCGCAGCGGGCTTTGCTCTGGTGGCGTGGGCGAGCGGCAACATGAACTTCGCCAGCTATCTGCATATTCCTTATCTGCGTCACGCCGGTGAGCTGGTGATCGTCTGCACGGCGATTGTCGGCGCAGGTTTAGGCTTCCTGTGGTTCAACACCTACCCGGCGCAGGTCTTTATGGGGGACGTCGGTTCTCTGGCACTGGGCGGCGCGCTGGGCATTATCGCCGTGCTGCTGCGCCAGGAGTTCCTGCTGGTGATCATGGGCGGTGTGTTCGTGGTTGAAACCCTGTCGGTGATCCTGCAGGTAGGCTCCTTCAAGCTGCGCGGTCAGCGCATCTTCCGGATGGCACCTATCCATCACCACTATGAACTGAAAGGCTGGCCGGAACCGCGCGTCATCGTGCGCTTCTGGATTATTTCGCTGATGCTGGTGCTGATTGGCCTGGCAACGCTGAAGGTACGTTAATCATGGCAGATTACCAGGGTAAAAAAGTCGTTATCATCGGGTTAGGCTTAACCGGCCTCTCCTGCGTGGACTTTTTCCTCGCGCGGGGCGTGACGCCGCGTGTGATGGACACGCGTGTCTCTCCGCCTGGTCTGGATAAACTGCCGGAACAGGTTGAACGCCACCTTGGTGGTCTGAATGATGACTGGCTGCTGGCAGCCGATCTGATTGTGGCCAGCCCCGGTATGGCGCTGGCGCACCCTTCACTGAGCGCCGCGGCCGATGCGGGCGTTGAGATTGTCGGTGATATCGAGCTGTTCTGCCGTGAAGCGCAGGCGCCTGTTATCGCCATTACCGGCTCTAACGGAAAAAGCACCGTCACCACCCTGGTGGGTGAGATGGCGAAAGCGGCGGGCAAAAATGTCGGCGTTGGCGGCAACATTGGTTTGCCGGCGCTGATGCTGCTGGACAAAGGCTGTGAGCTGTACGTACTGGAACTCTCCAGCTTCCAGCTGGAGACCACCTCCAGCCTGCATGCAGCCGCGGCCACGATCCTGAACGTGACCGAAGATCATATGGACAGGTATCCGTTTGGTCTGCAGCAGTATCGCGCAGCCAAACTGCGTATTTACGAAAATGCGAAAGTCTGCGTCGTTAACGCCGATGATGCCCTGACCATGCCAGTACGCGGCGCTGATGACCGCTGCATCAGTTTTGGTATCACCATGGGTGATTATCATCTGAACCGGCAGTTGGGTGAAACCTGGCTGCGGGTGAAAGGTGAGAAAGTGCTGAACGTGAAGGAGATGAAGCTTTCCGGTCAGCATAACTACACCAATGCGCTGGCGGCGCTGGCGCTGGCGGATGCCGTCGGTCTTCCACGTTCCTCCAGCCTGCAGGCGTTAACCACCTTTACCGGACTGGCGCACCGTTTCCAGCTGGCGCTGGAGAATAACGGGGTACGCTGGATCAATGATTCCAAAGCCACCAACGTCGGCAGCACCGAAGCGGCGCTGAACGGCCTGCACGTCGACGGCACTCTGCATCTGCTGCTGGGTGGCGACGGTAAATCTGCCGATTTCACCTCCCTGAAGCAGTATCTCTCCGGCGATAACATCCGTCTCTACTGCTTTGGTCGTGACGGCAGGGAACTGGCTGAACTGCGTCCTGAGATTGCCGAGCAGACCGAAACCATGGAACAGGCAATGCGCCTGATTGCCCCTCGCGTGAAGCCGGGCGATATGGTGCTGCTCTCTCCGGCCTGCGCCAGCCTCGATCAGTTTAAGAATTTCGAACAGCGGGGCGATCTCTTTACCCGCCTGGCGAAGGAGTTAGGCTGATGCGTTTCTCTCTCCCTCGCCCAAAAATGCCGCGCCTGCCAGGATTTGGCATCCTGGTCTGGATCTCGTCGGCATTAAAAGGCTGGGTCATGGGCTCCCGGGATAAAGACTCCGATAGCCTGGTGATGTACGACCGCATGCTGCTCTGGCTTACGCTGGGGCTGGCGGCGATTGGTTTTATTATGGTGACCTCGGCATCGATGCCTGTTGGGCAACGACTGGCGAACGATCCTTTCCTGTTTGCCAAGCGTGACGGGCTCTACATCATCCTGGCGTTCTGTCTGGCGATGGTGACGTTACGCCTGCCGATGGCGTTCTGGCAGCGCCACAGTACCGCCATGCTCATCGCCTCGATCGTGATGCTGCTGATCGTGCTGGTGGTCGGGAGCTCGGTGAACGGGGCATCGCGCTGGATTGCTTTTGGCCCGCTGCGTATTCAGCCGGCGGAATTTACCAAGCTCTCGCTCTTCTGCTATCTCGCCAACTACCTGGTGCGTAAGGTGGATGAGGTGCGTAACAACCTGCGCGGCTTCTTAAAACCGATGGGCGTGATTCTGGTGCTGGCGGTACTGCTGCTGGCCCAGCCGGACCTCGGTACCGTGGTGGTACTGTTCGTCACCACGCTGGCGATGCTGTTCCTGGCGGGGGCGAAACTGTGGCAGTTCATCGCCATCATCGGGATGGGGATCTCCGCGGTCGTGCTGCTGATCCTCGCCGAGCCGTATCGTATCCGCCGCGTGACCTCTTTCTGGAACCCCTGGGAAGATCCGTTCGGCAGCGGTTATCAGCTGACACAGTCGCTGATGGCGTTTGGCCGCGGTGAAATGTGGGGCCAGGGGCTGGGGAACTCGGTCCAGAAACTGGAATATTTACCCGAAGCGCATACCGACTTCATCTTCTCCATTATTGGGGAAGAACTGGGTTATATCGGTGTGGTATTAGCGCTATTAATGGTATTCTTCGTCGCTTTCCGTGCGATGTCGATTGGCCGAAAAGCGCTGGTTATCGATCACCGTTTTTCAGGCTTTTTAGCCTGCTCAATCGGGATCTGGTTTAGCTTCCAGGCGCTGGTTAACGTAGGTGCCGCAGCAGGTATGCTGCCAACCAAAGGTCTGACGTTGCCATTAATCAGTTACGGTGGTTCGAGTCTGTTGATCATGTCGACCGCCATTATGTTCTTGTTACGCATAGATTATGAAACGCGTCTGGAAAATGCCCAGGCGTTTACACGAGGTTCACGATGAATCAACCGAAGCGGTTAATGGTGATGGCGGGCGGTACTGGCGGGCATGTGTTCCCCGGGCTCGCGGTTGCGCACCATTTAATGGATCAGGGCTGGCAGGTACGCTGGCTGGGAACCGCAGACCGCATGGAGGCCGATCTGGTGCCGAAGCACGGGATTGAGATCGACTTTATTCGTATTTCTGGCCTGCGCGGCAAGGGGATCAAAGCGTTGCTGCTGGCGCCGGTGCGTATTTTCAACGCCTGGCGTCAGGCGCGGGCGATCATGAAGCGTTTTAAGCCGGACGTGGTGCTGGGGATGGGCGGTTATGTCTCCGGCCCAGGCGGACTGGCGGCGTGGTCGCTCGGTATTCCGGTTGTGCTTCACGAGCAGAACGGTATCGCGGGCCTCACCAATAAATGGCTGGCGAAAATTGCCAGCAAAGTGATGCAGGCTTTTCCAGGGGCATTCCCGAAAGCCGACGTGGTAGGCAACCCGGTGCGTGTTGACGTGCTGGCCCTGCCGTTGCCGCAGGAGCGACTCGTTGGCCGTGAAGGGCCGGTGCGGGTGCTGGTCGTGGGCGGCTCACAGGGCGCGCGCGTGCTGAACCAGACCCTGCCGCAGGTGGCGGCGAAGCTCGGCAGCGCGGTGACCATCTGGCATCAAAGCGGAAAAGGCGCGCAGCAAACGGTAGAGCAAGCTTATGCCGAAGCCGGACAGCCGCAGCATAAAGTGACCGAATTTATCGACGACATGGCGGCGGCGTATGCCTGGGCCGATGTCGTGGTCTGCCGCTCCGGCGCGCTGACGGTGAGCGAGATCGCCGCCGCTGGCTTGCCGGCGCTGTTTGTGCCGTTCCAGCACAAAGACCGTCAGCAGTACTGGAATGCGCTGCCGCTTGAAAAAGCCGGTGCCGCGAAAATTTTTGAACAGCCGCAGTTTACCGCCGACGCGGTCGCCACCACCCTGGCGGGCTGGGACCGGGAGACATTGCTGGCGATGGCGCAGCACGCACGTGCCGCCGCGATCCCGGATGCAACGGAGCGGGTGGCGAAAGAAGTGAGCCTGGCAGCCCAGGCGTAACCCTCGCAGCGCGTGTTGCGCTGCACGATTTTTTTGAAGTAGTCGATGGCGTTTAGAGAATGAATACACAACAACTGGCGAAACTGCGTTCAATCGTGCCCGAGATGCGTCGCGTCCGGCACATTCACTTTGTTGGCATCGGCGGCGCCGGTATGGGCGGTATTGCCGAGGTGCTGGCGAATGAAGGCTACCAGATCAGCGGGTCCGATCTGGCGCCGAACCCTGTTACGCAACAGTTGGCGTCGCTGGGTGCGACCATCTATTTTAATCACCGTCCGGAAAATGTGCTGGATGCGAGCGTGGTCGTGGTCTCCAGCGCCATTCCCGCCGATAACCCGGAAATCGTTGCCGCACATGAAGCGCGTATCCCGGTGATCCGCCGCGCGGAGATGCTGGCCGAGCTGATGCGTTTTCGTCACGGTATTGCCATTGCCGGTACGCACGGTAAAACCACCACCACGGCGATGGTCTCCAGTATTTATGCCGAAGCGGGTCTCGATCCGACCTTCGTGAACGGCGGCCTGGTCAAAGCGGCGGGCGTGCATGCTCGCCTGGGGCACAGCCGTTATCTCATCGCGGAAGCGGATGAGAGTGACGCCTCGTTCCTGCATTTGCAGCCGATGGTGGCGATTGTGACCAACATCGAAGCCGACCATATGGATACCTACCAGGGCGACTTCGAAAATTTAAAGCAAACCTTTATAAACTTTTTGCACAACCTGCCGTTTTATGGACGTGCGGTCATGTGCGTTGACGATCCGGTGATCCGCGAGCTGCTGCCGCGTGTCGGACGTCAGATCACCACATACGGTTTCAGCGAAGATGCTGATGTCCGCATAGAGAGCTTCAAACAGATTGGTGCGCAGGGTCATTTCACCCTGGCACGTCAGGATAAAGAGCTGCTGCATGTGACGCTTAACGCGCCAGGACGTCATAACGCCCTTAACGCTGCGGCAGCCGTTGCGGTCGCCACAGAGGAAGGCATTGACGACGAGGCGATTCTGCGGGCCCTGGAAAGCTTCCAGGGAACCGGGCGCCGTTTTGATTTCCTCGGCGAGTTTCCGCTGGAGGGGGTTAACGGCAAAAGCGGCACCGCGATGCTGGTGGATGACTACGGACACCACCCGACAGAAGTGGATGCCACGATCAAAGCGGCGCGCGCGGGCTGGCCGGACAAAAATCTGGTTATGCTGTTCCAGCCACACCGTTACACCCGTACCCGTGACCTGTACGATGATTTCGCGAATGTGCTCTCGCAGGTTGATACGTTGCTGATGCTCGAAGTGTACTCAGCGGGTGAGGCGGCCATTCCGGGTGCCGACAGCCGTTCGCTGTGCCGTACCATTCGTGGGCGCGGCAAGGTCGACCCGATTCTGGTCTCCGATCATGCACAGGCGGCAGCCATGCTTGCCCCAGTGTTGACCGGCAATGATTTGATTCTGGTGCAGGGGGCAGGAAATATCGGCAAAATCGCCCGTACACTGGCCGAAATCAAACTTAAGCCGCAAATTTCGGAGGAAGAGCATCATGGCTGATAAGATTGCGGTCCTCGCTGGCGGCACCTCGGCTGAGCGCGAGGTCTCCCTGAACTCTGGCGCCGCGGTGTTGGCCGGGTTGCGGGAAGGCGACGTTGATGCGCACCTGGTCGATCCGAAAGAGATCGACGTGACGCGCCTGAAAGAGATGGGTTTTGACAAAGTGTTTATCGCGCTGCACGGTCGCGGCGGTGAAGACGGCACGTTGCAGGGCTTGCTGGATATCATTGGCCTGCCTTATACCGGCAGCGGCGTGATGGCGTCGGCCATCTCTATGGACAAACTGCGCAGCAAGCTGCTCTGGCAGGGCGCCGGGTTACCGGTTGCGCCTTGGGTGGCACTGACACGCCGTGAATTTGAGCAGGGCCTTGACGCCAGCGTCACTGAACGTATTGCAGCGCTGGGATTACCAGTGATTGTGAAACCCAGCCGTGAAGGCTCAAGCGTAGGAATGTCTAAAGTAGACGAAGCAGGCGATATATCATCTGCATTAGCGCTGGCATTTCAACATGATGAAGAAGTTCTGGTTGAAAAATGGCTAAGCGGACCGGAATTTACCGTTGCGATGCTCGGGGAAGAAATTTTACCGTCAATTCGTATCCAACCTGCCGGAACCTTCTATGATTATGAGGCGAAGTATCTCTCTGATGAGACGCAATATTTCTGCCCAAGTGGTCTGGATGCCGGGCGTGAAGCATTATTAAGCGCTCTGGTGCTAAAAGCCTGGCATGTTCTTGGCTGCCGTGGTTGGGGAAGAATCGACGTCATGCAGGATAGCGACGGGCAATTTTATCTGCTGGAAGCCAATACCTCACCGGGTATGACCAGCCACAGTCTGGTGCCGATGGCGGCTCGCCAGGCGGGAATGAGCTTCTCGCAGCTGGTGGTCCGCATTCTGGATCAGGCGGGCTGATATGTCTCAGGCTGCGCTGAACACGCGAAACCGCGACGAGGAAGAAGAATATACTTCCCGGCGGAGTAATGGAACGCGTCTTGCAGGGATTACCTTCCTGCTCGCCGTGCTGTGTACTGTGTTTGTTAGCGGCTGGATGGTGCTCGGCTGGATGGAAGATGCACAACGTCTGCCTCTGTCGAAACTGGTGGTAACGGGTGACCGTCACTACACGCGTAATGATGATATCCGTCAGTCGATCCTGGCATTGGGATCGCCTGGCACCTTCATGACGCAGGATGTGAACATTATTCAGAGTCAGATTGAGCGCCTGCCGTGGATTAAACAGGCAAGCGTCAGAAAGCAATGGCCTGATGAATTGAAGATTCATCTGGTTGAATATGTACCCATTGCGCGTTGGAATGATCAGCATATGGTTGACGTAGAGGGAGTTTCTTTCAGCGTCCCGGCCGATCGTGTCAGCAAGCAAAATTTACCTATGTTATATGGGCCGGAAGGCAGCGAAAACGAAGTGCTGGAAGGTTTTCGTAGCATGGGGAAGGTGCTGGCTAAGGATCGTTTTACCCTGAAACAGGCTGCAATGACGGCGCGTCGTTCCTGGCAGTTGACGCTGACGAACGATATTAAGCTGAACCTGGGGCGGGGTGACACGATGAAGCGTCTGGAACGTTTTGTAGAACTCTATCCCGTTCTGCAGCAGCAGGCGCAGGCTGAAGGCAAAAGGATTAGCTACGTTGATTTGCGCTATGACTCAGGCGCATCGGTCGGGTGGACCCCGGCCCCGGTTGAGGAACCTAATCAGCAACAGAATCAGGCTCAGGTACAGGCAGAATAACAATGATCAAGGCGACGGACAGAAAACTGGTAGTAGGACTGGAGATTGGCACTGCGAAGGTTGCTGCTTTAGTAGGGGAAGTTCTGCCCGACGGTATGGTCAATATCATTGGTGTGGGTAGCTGCCCCTCCCGTGGTATGGATAAAGGTGGGGTAAACGACCTCGAGTCGGTGGTGAAATGCGTACAGCGCGCCATCGATCAGGCCGAACTGATGGCAGATTGCCAGATTTCCTCCGTGTATCTGGCACTCTCTGGCAAACATATCAGCTGCCAGAACGAGATCGGTATGGTGCCGATCTCAGAAGAAGAAGTCTCGCAGGAAGACGTCGAGAACGTAGTGCATACTGCGAAGTCGGTGCGTGTCCGCGATGAGCATCGCGTACTGCATGTGATCCCGCAGGAATACGCCATCGATTATCAGGAAGGCATTAAAAATCCGGTGGGGCTTTCAGGCGTGCGTATGCAGGCAAAAGTGCACTTGATCACATGTCACAACGATATGGCGAAGAACATTGTTAAAGCCGTGGAACGTTGTGGCCTGAAAGTTGACCAACTTATTTTCGCCGGTCTGGCGGCAAGTTATTCGGTGCTGACTGAAGACGAACGTGAGCTGGGCGTCTGTGTCGTCGATATCGGCGGTGGTACTATGGACATGGCCGTCTACACCGGCGGAGCGCTGCGCCACACCAAAGTTATCCCTTATGCAGGGAATGTGGTCACCAGCGATATCGCGTATGCCTTTGGTACGCCACCGAGCGATGCTGAGGCGATTAAAGTGCGCCACGGGTGTGCGCTGGGCTCTATCGTTGGTAAAGATGAGAGCGTCGAAGTGCCGAGCGTCGGTGGTCGTCCGCCGCGCAGCCTGCAGCGCCAGACGTTGGCCGAGGTCATTGAGCCGCGTTATACCGAGCTGCTCAACCTCGTGAACGAAGAGATTTTGCAATTACAGGAACAGCTTCGCCAGCAGGGGGTTAAACATCATCTTGCGGCGGGGATTGTATTAACCGGCGGCGCGGCGCAAATTGAAGGTCTTGCGGCTTGCGCTCAGCGCGTGTTCCATACGCAGGTGCGCATTGGGGCACCGCTGAACATCACCGGTCTGACGGATTATGCTCAGGAGCCGTATTACTCAACGGCAGTGGGCTTGCTTCATTACGGGAAGGAAACCCATCTTAGTGGCGAAGCAGAAGTAGAAAAACGCACGTCGGTGGGTTCGTGGTTTAAACGAATCAACACCTGGCTGCGAAAAGAGTTTTAATTTTTGTAAGAGACCGGAGAGAATTAACGGTTTCAGGCGACAGGCACAAAACGGAGAGAAACTATGTTTGAACCTATGGAACTGACCAACGACGCGGTGATTAAAGTCATCGGCGTCGGTGGCGGCGGCGGTAATGCGGTAGAGCACATGGTGCGCGAGCGCATCGAAGGCGTTGAATTCTTCGCGGTGAACACCGATGCGCAGGCACTGCGTAAGACGGCTGTTGGCCAGACAATTCAGATCGGCGGCGGCATCACCAAAGGGCTGGGCGCTGGGGCAAACCCGGAAGTCGGCCGTAACGCTGCAGAAGAAGATCGTGAAGCACTGCGTGCGGCACTTGATGGTGCAGACATGGTGTTTATTGCCGCAGGCATGGGCGGTGGTACCGGAACCGGTGCTGCGCCAGTTGTTGCTGAAGTGGCTAAAGATTTAGGTATCCTGACTGTTGCCGTTGTGACCAAGCCTTTCAACTTTGAAGGCAAGAAGCGTATGGCGTTTGCAGAGCAGGGTATCACCGAGCTGTCCAAGCATGTGGACTCGCTGATCACTATTCCAAACGACAAACTGCTGAAAGTGCTGGGTCGTGGCATCTCTCTGCTGGACGCTTTTGGCGCGGCGAACGATGTTCTGAAAGGCGCAGTCCAGGGTATCGCCGAGCTGATCACCCGTCCAGGCCTGATGAACGTCGACTTTGCTGACGTGCGCACCGTGATGTCCGAAATGGGCTACGCGATGATGGGTTCCGGCGTGGCGAAAGGTGAAGACCGTGCAGAAGAAGCCGCTGAAATGGCGATCTCTTCTCCGCTGCTGGAAGATATCGATCTGTCTGGCGCGCGCGGCGTGCTGGTTAACATCACTGCGGGCTTCGACCTGCGTCTGGATGAGTTCGAAACCGTGGGTAACACCATTCGTGCGTTCGCCTCTGATAACGCAACCGTGGTAATCGGTACTTCCCTTGATCCGGAAATGAACGATGAGCTGCGCGTAACGGTTGTTGCGACCGGTATCGGTATGGACAAACGTCCTGAGATCACCCTGGTGACCAACAAAACTGCACAGCAGCCGGTGATGGATCGCTACCAGCCGCACGGCATGGCACCATTGACCCAGGAGCAGAAACCCGCAGCTAAGGTGGTGAATGACAATACGCCACAAACGCAGAAAGAGCCGGATTATCTGGACATTCCAGCATTCCTGCGTAAACAAGCTGATTAAGAATTAGCTGGAATTAGGGAATTTACGCTCTTTGTGCTAAACTGGCCGCCCGATAGTGATGTACACTCTCGGTTGGATAAGTAACTTGGCGAGATTATACGATGATCAAACAAAGGACATTAAAACGTATCGTTCAGGCGACAGGTGTCGGTTTACATACCGGCAAGAAAGTCACCCTGACGTTGCGCCCTGCGCCGGCCAATACCGGGGTCATCTATCGTCGCACCGACTTGAATCCACCGGTAGATTTCCCGGCTGATGCCAAATCTGTGCGTGATACCATGCTCTGTACTTGCCTGGTGAATGAGCATGACGTGCGGATCTCTACCGTAGAGCACCTGAATGCCGCCCTGGCGGGTCTGGGTATCGACAACATTATTGTTGAAGTCGATGCGCCGGAAATCCCGATTATGGATGGCAGTGCTGCACCGTTCGTCTACCTGTTGTTGGACGCCGGCATCGAAGAACTGAACAGTGCGAAGAAATTCGTACGTATCAAAGAGACCGTTCGTGTCCAGGATGGCGACAAATGGGCTGAATTCAAGCCGTTTAATGGTTTTTCGTTGGATTTCACCATCGACTTCAACCATCCGGCGATTGATTCCAGCACCCAGCGCTATGCGATGAACTTCTCTGCTGATGCGTTTATGCGTCAGATCAGTCGAGCGCGTACGTTTGGTTTCATGCGTGATATCGAATATCTGCAGTCCCGCGGCCTGTGCCTGGGCGGCAGCTTCGATTGTGCCATCGTTGTTGACGATTATCGCGTACTGAACGAAGACGGCCTGCGTTTTGAAGACGAATTCGTTCGTCACAAAATGCTGGATGCGATCGGCGACCTGTTCATGTGTGGTCACAACATCATTGGTGCGTTTACCGCGTATAAATCCGGTCACGCACTGAACAACAAATTGTTGCAGGCTGTTCTGGCAAAACAGGAAGCCTGGGAATATGTGACCTTCGAAGACGAAGCTGAACTGCCTCTGGCATTCAAAGCACCGAGCACGGTTCTGGCGTAACGGTAAATTCCGTTATGTAAATTCGACTGGTTGACCTGGCACTCTCTCCGGCCAGGAAGACCAGTCGTTTTTGTTTTTATCTTCCCCGTATTGCTGTAGTCAATGGCTCGTTTGCTGATTTCATCACCATTTTTAACCTCCTCTGTGGCGCATTACTGCTGCTGCAACCCGGCTTTAGTGTTACTATCTGGGCGCGAAAATATAAAAATCATACGGTGAGCCTGAAGGTTCACTTACTTGTGGTGGGGCAATTGAGCGGAATTCTGACGCGCTGGCGACAATTTGGCAGACGTTACTTCTGGCCGCATCTCCTTCTGGGGATGGTCGCGGCGAGTCTTGGCCTGCCCGCGCTCAGCAGTAACACCGAAACCGCAAATCCGGCAAAGACCACCACCACCCGCCACGATCTGAGCACGCGGGTCAATTTCACGAATCTCGCCCTGCTGGAAGCGAACCGCCGACCCAATTTCACGGTGGATTACTGGCATCAGCATGCGATTCGTACCGTCATCCGGCATCTCTCCTTTGCCATGGCGCCGCAGGCGTTACCTGTTGTCGAAGAGCCTTTACCGGTACAGGCGCACCATCTGGCGCTGCTCGATACACTCACCACGCTGCTTACGCAGCAAAGCAAGCCGCCGGTTATTGTCCGTCAGGTCGCGCTTGCCACACTTTATCCACAAACCGCTTTCTCTGTGTCCGCCTGGATTAGCCAGGTGCAGGGCATCCGCGCCGGACCTCAACGCCTCAGCTAAATTAACCGTTGTTCAATACCTTAATTTAACTGCCCATCATGGGGCGTTTGAGAATTTATTATGTTAATCAAATTACTAACAAAAGTTTTCGGTAGTCGTAACGATCGTACCCTGCGCCGCATGCGCAAAGCCGTCAGCGTCATCAACAGCCTTGAGCCGGCGATGGAAAAACTCTCTGATGAAGAGCTGAAAGCCAAAACCGCTGAATTCCGTGCCCGCCTTGAAAAAGGTGAAACCGTTGAAAGCCTGATCCCGGAAGCGTTCGCCGTGGTGCGTGAAGCGAGTAAGCGCGTGTTTGGCATGCGTCATTTCGACGTGCAGCTGCTGGGCGGGATGGTGCTGAACGACCGCTGCATCGCTGAGATGCGTACCGGTGAAGGTAAAACCCTGACCGCAACCCTGCCTGCCTACCTTAACGCCCTGTCGGGTAAAGGTGTGCACGTGGTTACCGTCAACGACTATCTGGCGCAGCGTGATGCCGAAAACAACCGTCCACTGTTCGAATTCCTCGGTATGACCGTCGGGATCAACATGTCTGGTTTGCCGGCCCCTGCGAAACGCGAAGCCTATAACGCCGACATCACCTACGGGACCAACAACGAATACGGCTTTGACTACCTGCGTGACAACATGGCCTTCAGCCCGGAAGAGCGCGTCCAGCGTAAGCTGCACTATGCGCTGGTGGATGAGGTGGACTCCATTCTGATCGACGAAGCGCGTACGCCGCTGATCATCTCTGGTCCGGCTGAAGACAGCTCCGAGATGTATCGCAAAGTCGATAAAATCATTCCGCACCTGATCCGTCAGGAAAAAGAGGACTCCGACACCTTCCAGGGTGAAGGTCACTTCTCCGTTGATGAAAAAGCCCGCCAGGTGAACCTGACCGAGCGCGGTCTGGTGCAGATCGAAGAGCTGCTGGTTGCCCAGGGCATTATGGAAGAGGGCGAGTCACTCTATTCCCCAGGCAATATCATGCTGATGCACCACGTCACTGCCGCCCTGCGCGCCCACGTGTTGTTTACCCGTGACGTGGACTACATCGTTAAGGATGGCGAAGTTATTATCGTCGACGAACATACCGGCCGTACCATGCAGGGTCGTCGCTGGTCCGACGGTCTGCATCAGGCCGTTGAAGCCAAAGAAAATGTCGATATCCAGAACGAGAACCAGACGCTGGCATCCATTACCTTCCAGAACTACTTCCGTCTGTACGAGAAGCTGGCAGGGATGACCGGTACGGCGGATACCGAAGCCTTCGAATTCAGCTCCATCTATAAGCTGGATACCGTAGTCGTTCCAACCAACCGTCCAATGATCCGTAAGGATATGCCGGACCTGGTCTACATGACCGAAGCGGAAAAAATTCAGGCCATCATCGAAGATATTCGCGACCGTACCGCCGCAGGCCAGCCGGTTCTGGTGGGGACTATCTCCATCGAAAAATCGGAAGTGGTCTCCAATGAGCTGACCAAAGCCGGGATCAAACACAACGTCCTGAACGCCAAGTTCCACGCTAAAGAGGCCGATATCGTTGCCCAGGCGGGCTATCCGGCAGCCGTGACCATCGCCACCAACATGGCGGGTCGTGGTACCGACATCATGCTGGGCGGTAGCTGGCAGGCTGAAGTGGCTGCGCTGGAAAACCCAACCCCGGAACAGATCGCGCAGATCAAAGCCGACTGGCAGGTTCGTCACGATGCGGTTCTGGCTGCGGGCGGTCTGCACATCATCGGTACGGAACGTCACGAATCCCGTCGTATTGACAACCAGCTGCGTGGCCGTGCGGGTCGTCAGGGTGATGCCGGTTCTTCACGCTTCTATCTGTCGATGGAAGATGCGTTGATGCGTATTTTCGCCTCTGACCGTGTGTCGGGCATGATGCGTAAACTGGGTATGAAACCGGGCGAAGCGATTGAACACCCGTGGGTGACCAAAGCCATCGCCAACGCCCAGCGTAAAGTGGAAAGCCGTAACTTCGATATTCGTAAGCAGCTGCTTGAGTATGATGATGTGGCCAACGACCAGCGTCGCGCTATCTACACCCAGCGTAACGAACTGCTGGACGTTTCCGACGTGAGCGAAACCATTAACAGCATTCGCGAAGATGTCTTCAAAGCGACTATCGATAACCATATTCCACCGCAATCTCTGGAAGAGATGTGGGATGTTGAAGGTCTGCAGGCGCGTCTGAAAAACGACTTCGACCTGGATCTGCCGATTCAGGAGTGGCTGGATAAAGAGCCGGAGCTGCATGAAGAGACCCTGCGCGAGCGTATTTTCGCTAACGCCCTTGAGGTCTATAAGCGTAAGGAAGAGGTGGTTGGCGCTGAGATGATGCGTCATTTCGAAAAAGGCGTGATGCTGCAAACCCTGGACTCCCTGTGGAAAGAGCACCTGGCAGCGATGGACTATCTGCGTCAGGGTATTCACCTGCGTGGCTATGCGCAAAAAGATCCGAAGCAGGAGTACAAGCGTGAATCCTTTGCGATGTTTGCCTCTATGCTTGAATCACTGAAGTACGAAGTGATCAGCACCCTGAGCAAAGTCCAGGTGCGCATGCCGGAAGAAGTGGAAGAGATGGAACAGCAGCGTCGTGAAGAAGCGGAGCGTCTGGCTCAGATGCAGCAGCTTAGCCATCAGGACGACGAAGAAGCCGCCGCCGCCGCAATTGCCGCGCAGTCCGGTGATCGTAAGGTCGGTCGTAACGATCCGTGCCCGTGCGGTTCCGGTAAAAAATACAAACAGTGCCATGGCCGTCTGAGCTAAGCCTGTAAAACACGTAAAAGGCGCAGATATCTGCGCCTTTTTTATGGATGCAAGACAATGAAAATACTGCAAATCGCTGTCGGGATCATTCGTAATTCCGATAACCAAATCTTTATTACCCAGCGTGCGGCCGATGCGCACATGGCGAATAAGTGGGAGTTTCCTGGCGGTAAGATTGAGTCCGGCGAGACGCCGGAACAGGCGCTTATCCGCGAGCTTCAGGAAGAGGTGGGCATCACGCCGCGCGGTGCGACCCTGTTCGATAAACTGGAATATACCTTTCCCGATCGCCATATCACGCTGTGGTTCTGGCTGGTGGAAAACTGGGAGGGGGAACCCTGGGGCAAAGAGGGACAGCCTGGAAACTGGGTGACGCTGAACGCGCTGGATGCCGATAAATTCCCACCGGCAAATGCGCCTGTCATTGCGCGTTTAGTGGCGGACTGACTGGCCTGCGAGCGAGGTGCCGGCAGGCCATGGGGACATTACTGCTGCTCTTCGCTCCAGTCATCGCTGTCGGACATATCGCCTGAGCTTGGAATGCGTTTCTCTTCCGCAGCCCACTCGCCCAGATCGATTAGCTGGCAGCGCTTGCTGCAAAAAGGGCGGAACGGGCTCTGTTCGCCCCAGACAACGGGCTTGCCACAGGTGGGGCAGTTCACGGTGGTGACTTCAGACATCTTAACTCCTTAGCAGCACGCCAGTTCAAAGTCGAGGCGTTCCGGCACCAGACCATGTTCACTGTCGAGCGGCATGAAACGGATCGCAAAGCGGCTCTTATGGCCTGAAATTTGCGGGTAAAGCTGATCGGCAAGGGAGAGCTGCAGGCGCAGGAGATCCGCATCTTCACCGTTATCCTGATAAAAACCATTCAGGCTGGTTTGCTTGCGGAATGGCGCTGAATTGCGGATTAAATCCAGGATCAGCGACAGCGCCTGGTTCAGCGGCTCAAGGCTGTTCAGCCAGCTTTGCACCTGCATATCGCGCTGTTCCTGCGGCATATGCAGCCAGATATGCAAGGTCGGTAAATCGAAACTGCAGCAGCCGCCGGGAATGCTCAGACGCTGACGCACCAGGGCGACCAGGCGGTCTTCACGCAAAAACTGGCCGATACGCGGCGCCGCCATTAATACGCCGCTGCTGTTTTTCAGCTGCTGGCGCAGGCTGTCGATGCGGCTGTTATCCACCCCCGGCACTTCTGCCCAGGCCTGCAGTTTACGCTGCTGGCGCTCCAGCTCTTTCAGTAATTCTGTGCGGACTTCGCCACGCTCTAACACATCCAGCAGATCGCTCACGTTGCGGAAAAAGTGCAGCGCCGTGGTGTGGTCATGAACCGGAAGCAGGCCGGAAAGCTGCTGGATCAAAAATTCGATGCGCAGCCAGGTGCGCATTTTTTCATTGAGGGGATGCTCGAAAAGAACATGGGTGTGCATTAGGCTTTTTCCTGTAAAACGGCCTGCGCCAGATATTGCTGATGCAGGCGAGCCACATCCGATGCAATGGCATCCGGTGAGCCGTTATTATCAATCACATCATCCGCGACGGCCAGGCGCGCTTCACGCGTGGCCTGCGCGGCAAGAATTTGTTCCGCATGTTCACGCCCGACGTTATCACGGGCGATGGTGCGCTGAATTTGTGTTGCCGGAGAGACATCCACAACCAGTACCCGGTCCGCTTTGTCATGGAGATTATTTTCCACAAGAAGCGGGACAACCCAGAGCACATAGGGTGAAGTCGCGTGTGCTATCTGTTTCTGCGTCTCCTGCTGGATAAGCGGGTGAAGCAGGGCGTTAAGCCAGGCTTTCTCTTCAGGATGCGTGAAAATGCGTTCGCGCAGCATTCGACGATTAAGGGTGCCGTCAGGCTCGATAATGTCGCTGCCGAAATGGTCTGCAATAGCGCGTAGTGCGGGTGTACCTGGCTCTACCACCTGGCGGGCAAGGATGTCGGCATCAATTATCGTGATACCCAGACGAGAGAAGGCGTCAGCCACAGTGCTTTTGCCACTGCCAATGCCTCCCGTTAATGCAACGATGTACCCCATTAAATAAAATCCTGGGAAATATTCATTATTGATATCAATTGCTTAAGATTTAATCTTTTATCAGCGAAGATTAAGCCCTGCTTACGTACTTTTTACCAGGTAAATTTATAGGATTGTAGCGTAAAAAAAGTGATTTTCGCAGTCTTGCGCAACAGGTATTAGTGCGTATGATAGCGTCACTGGAGTTGTGTGTTACGTTTTTCGACATTTACCCCAGTACCCCAGGAATCCGCAAATGCGTATCGAAGAAGATTTGAAGTTAGGTTTCAAAGACGTTCTTATCCGCCCTAAACGTTCTACTCTGAAAAGTCGCTCCGACGTTGAACTTGAACGTCAATTCACCTTTAAGCATTCCGGTCAGACCTGGTCTGGCGTACCTGTTATCGCCGCTAACATGGATACCGTCGGAACGTTTGCGATGGCAAAAGCGCTGGCTTCCTTCGACATTCTGACCGCTGTACACAAGCACTACAGCGTGGAAGAGTGGAATGCGTTTGCAGGCTCCGTATCTGAAAACGTGCTGAAGCACGTGATGGTCTCTACCGGCACCTCTGATGCCGATTTCGAAAAAACGAAACAGATCCTGATTGCTAACCCAAACCTTAACTTCATCTGTATTGATGTTGCGAATGGTTATTCTGAACACTTCGTTCAGTTCGTCAGCAAGGCGCGTCAGGCCTGGCCGACCAAAACCATTATTGCAGGTAACGTGGTTACCGGTGAAATGTGTGAAGAGCTGATCCTCTCCGGGGCAGATATCGTGAAAGTGGGGATTGGTCCGGGTTCTGTCTGCACCACGCGCGTTAAAACCGGCGTTGGTTATCCGCAGCTGTCAGCAGTGATCGAGTGTGCTGACGCAGCCCACGGTCTGGGTGGTCAGATCATCAGTGACGGTGGATGCACCATGCCGGGCGACGTGGCAAAAGCATTCGGCGGCGGCGCAGACTTCGTGATGCTGGGCGGTATGCTGGCTGGCCACGAAGAGAGCGGCGGTACCGTTGTTGAAGAAAACGGTGAAAAATTCATGCTGTTCTACGGCATGAGCTCTGAATCGGCCATGAACCGCCACGTGGGTGGTGTTGCGCAGTATCGTGCCGCTGAAGGTAAAACCGTTAAGCTGCCTCTGCGTGGCCCGGTTGAAAATACCGCGCGTGATATCCTGGGTGGCCTGCGTTCAGCATGTACCTATGTGGGGGCGTCCCGCCTGAAAGAGCTGACCAAGCGCACGACCTTTATCCGCGTTCAGGAGCAGGAAAACCGCGTTTTCAACAGCCTGTAATGCTTCTCGCTGGCGCGTTTTCGCGCCAGCGTTATCCCGCACTCATCGCATCCCCCAGATGGAAAATCGGTAGATACATCGCGACCACCAGCGTGCCGATAATCAATCCCGTCACAATCAGCAGTACTGGCTCCAGCAGTGAGGCTAAATTGTCGGCCTGCTGAAAGGTCTGCTCATTATGATGCTGCGCCAGGTTGCTCAGCATGGTGTCCAGCGCGCCCGATGCTTCGCCTGTGCGTACCAGCTGAATGCAGAGTGGCGTAAAAATTTCTGCCTCATTCAGGGCTGACCAGATGGGCAACCCCTGCATAATGCGATGCCGTATCGCCTGTAATTTCTCCTGCCAGAAGGGGCACTCCAGCGTCTCCTCCGTACTTTCCAGCCCTTGTATAAAGGCGATGCCCGCCTGTTGCGTGAGCGAGAGAACGGTGAATATCTGGCTGAGCTTTTGCCCCCGTACCAGCGGACCAATCACCGGGCTATTCAGCAGCAGACGCTGGGTGGCATATCGCCATCGTCGTTTGCGGCGAAGAAACAGCAGGCCGGATGTTATCGCTATAAGACTGAACAGTAGCGCCGCCCCCCGCTCCTGAAGCACGTTTGCCAGCCCCATCACTGCCCGCGTCAGGGCAGGTAACGGGGTGTTAAAGGTTTTATAGATAGCGGCAAACTCCGGCAGCACGAGCGTCACCATCGCCAGCACTACGGCGAAAGCCAGACCGAGAATGATTACCGGATAACGCAGCGCTTTTATTACCTTTGCGCTGAGTTGTTGCTGGGTTTTTTGCTGCTGCGCGAGCTGGCGACAACATTCGTCCAGCTTGCCGGTCAGCTCCCCGGTTTTGATCATCGAAACATAAAGCGGCGGAAAAACATGCGGCCATTTTTTCAGGGCGTCAGAGAAGGCACACCCGGCACTGAGATCGTCGGCGACGCTTTGCAACAACGCCTGCCATTGTCTGGCCGGGTGCTGCTGCGCCAGAAGCGCCAGCCCTGCCGACAGGGTTAACCCCGCCTGTAGCAATGTCGCCAGCTGATGGATAATGTCGTAGCGATGCTGCGCCTGCCACCGTGTCTGTTGCACGCATCGCCTGAGTTCCAGGGGAACGAGCGCTTTGCCATGCAGGATAGCCCATGCCGTTTGTTTGTCGGGTGCCCAAAGCGCGCCCGCCTGCCGCTCCCCCTGCGGGCTGAGTGCCCGCCAGCGCCAGAGTTGATTACCTGCCATCGGGCGCGCCCAGCATCTGCACCAGCTCTTCGAGGGTGGTGTGCCCCTGTTCTACCGCCATGCAGCCATGCTCAAACAGCGTGGTCATACCCGTCTGTCGGGCCAGCTTTTCGATCTCTTCCACCGACGCTCCGCTGGCAATGGCGGTGCGCAGCTCGCGGGTGATTACCATCACCTCGAAGATTGCCACCCGGCCATAAAAACCGTGGTAGCAGCGGTCGCAACCCACCGGCAGCCAGTGCGGCAAAGGGCGAGGCCACAACGCCTGGGGCAGGGGGGCATCCCGGCGGGCCTCCTGACGACAGTGCGGGCACAGCCGACGTACCAGCCGCTGGGCGATCACCAGAGACAATGCCGAAGAGATCATCCAGCGCGCCACGCCCATCTGCTGCAGGCGAACCAGCGTTTCGGCGGTAGAGTTGGTATGCAGCGTCGACAGCACAAGATGGCCAGTCTGGGCGGCATTGATCGCGATCCCGGCCGTTTCGCCATCACGTATTTCGCCCACCATGATGATGTCTGGATCCTGGCGTAGAAATGCACGCAATACGCTCTGGAAGGTTAACCCCGCCCGGGGGTTTATGGGGGTCTGGTTTAGCCCCTCGAGCGGGATTTCGACAGGATCTTCTACGCTGCAGATGTTCACAGCGGGCGTATTCCGGGCCTGTAACGCGCTGTAAAGGGTAACGGTTTTACCGCTGCCGGTGGGGCCCGTCACCAGAATCAGCCCCTGGGATTTATGCAGCGCTTCGGCGAATAATCGCTGCTGGATGGTGCTCATGCCCAGCTGATCCAGCAGGAGCGCCTGCTGCTCCTGCTGCAAAAGCCGCAGCACGATTTTTTCTCCATTGCGACAGGGAAGCGTGGCAATTCGAAACGAGACGGGGGCGCCGGAGAGCTCAACCGTAAATTGTCCATCCTGGGGTAAGCGCCGCTCGGCGATATCCAGATTGCCCAGCACCTTCAGCCTGGCGATCAGCGTAGTGCCCAGTTCGGACGAAAGAGGCTGTTGCGGATACAACACGCCGTCGATGCGTAACCGGATCTGCCAGCTCTCGTCGGCGGGCTCGATGTGAATATCCGATGCCCGCTGGCTCATCGCCTGCATCAGGGTGCGGTTGAGGATCTCAATGGCGGAGCGGGTTGAGATGGCGGCCACAGGCAGATGCGAGTCTGACGCGGTTTGCCGGTGCTTTTCCATTCTCTCGCTGGTCCAGCATTCGATATCTATCCTTTTCTGCGTCGCGAAACGTAACGCCTCCAGCAGCCCAACAGGCGGGTTACCCACCACGGCAATCGTGATGCTGTCCGGGGCGCTGGTCAGCAACAAAGCGTTGTGACGCTGACACAGCGCGGTGAGCTGGTCAGAATTCATTGCACGTTCTCCTCGCCAGCCGTAAAGCGGAACACCTCTTCACAGGCCTGCTTCAGCGCGCTGTCGTTGGCAATGGTGCAAACGCGCGTCCAGCCGGTGATGCCGTTGCCGTTATTCCATTGCGGCGTCATCACGACCTCCAGACCGTTCAGGCTCTCCTGACCCGTCAGGGTAACGGTACCCTTGACAATGCTCATGGCTGAGACATAGCGGGAGGTGGCAGGGGAGGGAACGCCGTTGACGCCCGCGTCGCAGCTTTCTGTCCCGCCATGATCGAGCGCGCAGAGTTCGACGGCGGTACGGTAGGGCAGGAAGGTTTGCAGCATGTCAGTGAGGGCGGCTTTTCGCAGGTAGTTCTGATAGGCCGGAATGCCGATGGCGCTAAGAATGGCGACGATGCCGATGACGACCATTAGCTCGATGAGGGTAAATCCTTTTTGTCTTTCCATGAGTCGCTCCTTGTGTGAACTGGCGCTACTGTGGCAGCACGGCAGAGCAGGGGCGAGCGGCAAAAATCATTTTGGGAAGCAGGATTCAGCGAGGAGTGTTGATGTTACAGCGTGATACAAGGGGGTTGCGAGAAGGGTCGGAAATCGGGGGAGCCCGGCCTCGGCAGACCGGGCTGAAGTCAGCTAGCGAAAGCGCATCGACAGATCGAGGGCGCGAATGTGTTTAGTCAGTGCGCCAACGGAGATGAAATCGACGCCGGTTTCGGCAAATTCACGTAAGGTTTCACGCGTCACGTTGCCAGAGACCTCGAGACGGGCCTGACCATTGGTACGCTTCACGGCTTCACGCATCTGCTCAGTTTCGAAGTTATCCAGCATGATGATGTCGGCACCCGCTTTCAGGGCGTCTTCCAGTTCCTGCAGGCTTTCTACTTCTACTTCGACCGGCACATCCGGGTGCAGCCAGAAGGCTTTTTCTACCGCCTGGCGAACGGAGCCGGAGGCGATAATGTGGTTCTCTTTAATCAGGAAGGCATCGGACAACCCCAGGCGATGGTTGGCGCCGCCGCCGCACAGCACGGCATATTTCAGCGCGGTACGCAGGCCGGGCAGGGTTTTGCGCGTATCCAACAGCTGGGTGTTTGTGCCTTCCAGCAGGTTGACGTAGCGGCGCACTTCGCTTGCCACGCCCGAGAGCGTCTGGACAAAGTTCAGCGCGGTGCGTTCACCGGTGAGCAGGACGCGCGATGGCCCTTCCAGTTCAAAGAGCGGCTGGTTAGCCACAATGCTGTCGCCATCTTCGACATGCCACGTCACCTGTACGCCATCCCCGGCCAGTTGCGTAAAGACCTCTTCCACCCAACGTTTGCCACAGAAAACGCCATCCTCACGGGTGATGACAACCGCATGGGAACGGGCATCCTCCGCCAGCAGCTGGGCGGTAATGTCGTTGTCTGCGTTGACGTCTCCACCCAGATCTTCGCGCAGCGCATTGGCGACGCTTGCCGGAATATCCATATTTATACGTTCCAGCAGTACGTTACGTCTGTGGTCGGGGTTGTAGCGGCGTGGCGGCATGTTAAAACTCCAAATTGGTAACGAATCATAAGATTGAAACATGCTACTCTGAACCGGGAATCAGCACCATATATAAGGAGATCCTGCATGCACTCAGAACATGGCTGGCTGGTGGAGGCTCGGCGTGTTCCTTCGCCACACCATGATTGCCGTCCAGAGGATGAAATCCCGTCGCTGCTGGTTGTGCATAACATCAGCCTGCCGCCCGGCGAGTTCGGCGGCCCGTGGATTGACGCGTTATTCACCGGGACAATCGATCCCGATGCTCACCCCTTTTTCGCAGAAATTGCCCACCTGCGCGTTTCTGCCCATTGTCTGATTCGTCGTGACGGCGAGATCGTCCAGTATGTTCCTTTCGATAAACGCGCCTGGCATGCGGGCGTTTCTCAGTATCAGGGGCGTGAACGCTGCAACGATTTTTCCATCGGTATTGAGCTCGAAGGGACAGATACGCTGCCCTACACCGATGCCCAATATCAGCAACTGGCTGCGGTAACGCGCACGCTGATTTCACTCTACCCGGCTATCGCCCACAACGTGACTGGGCACAGCGATATTGCGCCGCAGCGCAAGACCGATCCCGGCCCGGCGTTTGACTGGGAACGATTCAAAACCCTGCTTACCGCCCTGTCAGAAAAGGAGATGACATGACGTTATTTACCATGCTGCTGGTGTTGATTGCCGAGCGTTTGTTTAAGCTGGGCGAGCACTGGCATCTGGATCATCGGATGGAAGTGCTGTTTCGTCGCATCCGCCACTTTTCCATGATTCGCACACTGCTGATGACGGCGGGCGTGATGGTGGTGGTATTCCTGTTGCTGCGGTCGCTATATGGCCTCTTCTTCAACGTGCCGCTGCTGGTGGTGTGGATCCTGCTCGGTGTACTCTGTATTGGCGCAGGTAAGGTTCGTCTGCACTACCATGCCTACCTGAAGGCGGCCACTAACGGTGACCTGCATGCCCGTGGGGCGATGGCCAGCGAGCTGACCTTAATTCACGGTATTCCGCCGGAGTGCGATGAACGCGAGTTTTTACGCGAACTGCAGAATGCGCTGCTGTGGATTAACTACCGCTTCTATCTGGCGCCGTTGTTCTGGTTTGTGGTGGGCGGCGCGTGGGGCCCGGTTCTGCTGATGGGCTATGCGTTTTTACGCGCCTGGCAGAGCTGGCTGGCACGTTATCTGACCCCGCACGAGCGGTTGCAGTCTGGTATCGATGCGATCCTGCACGTGGTGGACTGGCTGCCGGTGCGGCTGTTCGGCGTGGTGTATGCCCTGATCGGCCACGGCGAGAAAGCCCTGCCGGCATGGTTCGCCTCGCTGGGCGATCGCCACACCTCGCAATATCTGGTGTTAACACGTCTGGCCCAGTTCTCCCTGGCCCTCGAGCCGCACACGGATAAGATCGCAACGCCGAAAGCGGCGGTCTCGATGGCTAAGAAAACCTCTTTTGTGGTGGTGGTGATTGTGGCGCTGCTGACCATCTACGGCACGCTGATCTAAACCAGCGCGCCGCAGGCTTCAGAGTGTATCAGCTGACGGGATGCCGAAATCGGGCATCCCGTTTTCGTTCCAGTTTACGGTTTTCAGGCGGGTGTGGCGGTTTGGATCGTACAGCGGATCGCCTTCGATTTCGGTGTAGTTGCGCGCATGGTAAACCAGCACGTCTTCCCCCTCCGGCGTTTGGGTAAAGCTGTTATGTCCCGGTCCGTACTGGCGATTCTCGTAGCTGGTGGTGAACACCGGCTGCGGGGATTTATGCCAGTTCGCCGGGTTACGTGGGTCAGCATTGAGGTCGATCCAGAGCAGTCCCATGCAGTAGTTTTCATCGGTGGCGCTGGCGGAGTAGCTGATAAATAGCCGATCGCCGTGGAACAGCACCGCCGGACCTTCGTTGACCCAGAAACCGCGGCACTCCCAGTCATATTCCGGTTTGCTGAGCATCACCGGATCGCCTTTGAGCGTCCATGGGTTTTCCATTTCGCACAGATAAAGGTTCGAGTTACCGGTGATATCCGGGGCTTTTTGCGCCCAGAGATACCAGCGTTTACCCTGATGGACAAAGGTGGTGGCATCCAGCGCAAAGGTATCAAAGTGCGTTTTGATCTGCCCCTTCTCTACCCATTTGCCGGTGAGCGGGTCGCTGTCGGCGCACTCCAGGGCATACATCCGGTGCTGGAACATGCCCAGCTCGTCCAGCGCCTGGGTGTGGGCCGCCGCGAAGTAGATGTACCATTTGCCGTCGATAGCATGCAGTTCCGGGGCCCAGATCAGATTACCCATCGGGCCGCTGTCGGGCTTATGCCAGACCACGACCTCTTGTGCGCTGCGCAGCCCTTCCAGCGAGTCGGCGCGGCGGATTGCCAGCCGGTCATACTCCGGAACCGAGGCAATAAAGTAGTACTGCCCTTCATGATGAAGAATGTACGGATCGGCGCGTTGTTCAATAAACGGGTTTGGCCAGGTTTGCATTCGGCTCTCCTTATTTCGTCTCAGCGGCGCTGAGTTCCTGATACTCGTTCAGCTCGCGGTAGTTATTGCGACGCTTCTCCAGGTCTTCCTGGATCCGCTTCATCGTTTCGCGGTCGACCTTCAGCAGACGCACCACGCCTGCGGTAATGAGGTATCCGATGCCAGGGATAACGGTGAAGAGCAGGACGATACCGTTGATGGCGTCAGCGCTTTGCGCTTTTGCGCCGGCATCATAACCGTACCAAGAGAGCAGGAAGCCCACCATGGCACCGGCAATGGCCAGACCCAGCTTGAGGAAGAAGATATTGCCGGAGAAGCTGATCCCGGTGATACGTTTCCCGGTTTTCCATTCGCCGTAGTCATCCACGTCGGCCATCAGGGACCAGTGCAGCGGGGATGGGATCTGGCGCAGGATGTTCAGCAGGAAGTAGAGCACCACAATGGTCACGGTGGCTTTTGGATCGAAGAAATAGAAGGCGCAGGAGAAGATCGCCAGCGCAATGTTGGTCCAGAAGAAGACCTTCAGTTTACACCAGCGGTCGGTCAGCACTTTTGCCATAACGCTGCCGAGCATCATGCCCACCACACCCAGGCTGATAAACAGGGTCGCAAAGTGGGTGCTTTGGCCCATCACCCAGGTGACGTAATACATGGTGGCCGCCATGCGGATAAAGCCAGGGCAGACGTTACACAGGGTCAGCAGCAGGATGCGCACCCACTGGTCGTTCTTCCAGACATCTTTCAGATCGTTTTTCAGTTCGTCATGGGTCTGTACCGCCGGGCGCACACGTTCGCGCACCGTGGCGAAGCAGAACAGGAACATGCAGGTGCCAATCAGCGCCAGCACGGTCATGGCCATCTGATAACCTTTGGCTTTGTCCTCGCCGCCGAACCAGTCGGCCATCGGCAGCAGCGTCAGCGACAGCAGCAGCGTGGCAATACCCACCAGCACAAAGCGGTAGGACTGGCAGGCAACACGCTCTTTAGGATCGTTGGTGATCACCCCGCCCAACGAGCAGTAGGGAATGTTAATCGCCGTATAGGTCAGAGAGAGCAGGAAGTAGGTGACGAAGGCATAGATAACTTTGCTGTTGTAGGTCCAGTCCGGGGTGGTGAACATCAGGATGCTGAAGAGCGCATAGGGGAAGGCGATCCACAGCAGCCATGGACGAAATCGCCCATACTTACTGCGGGTACGGTCGGCAATAGCCCCCATAATCGGGTCGGTAACGGCATCAATTACGCGTACCGAGAGCAGCAGTACGCCCACCAGGGCCGGTGCCAGGCCAAAAATATCCGTATAAAAATAATTCACAAACAACATGATGGCGCCAAAGATGATGTTGCACCCGGCATCACCCATCCCATAGCCGATCTTTTCTTTCACTGATAATTTATTGTTATCCATCGACGTTTCTCCGAGTAGCGGTATGGAGAGAATTATTCGCTGGCAAAGGAAAATATGCGTTGCAATATAACGTCGCTGATATGGATAAAATTGCTGTTGAAGGGAAAGTGTGAGGAAGGTAACAACCCTCTGCGTCCGGGAGGACGCAGAGGGGAGAGGATTAGTGCGCTTTTACCGTTTTAGCATTTTTCTGCTTACACATGTAGCCCACCCCGAGGATCACAATCCATACCGGGAGCAGGTAGACCGAAATGGCCATGCCTGGGGTCATCAGCATAATAACCAGTACGGCGGCCATGAACAGCAGGCAAACCCAGTTACCCAGCGGGTAGAGCAGGGCAGGGAAACGTGTTTTCACGCCCTGCTGCTGCTTGGCACGACGGAACTTCATGTGCGCCAGGCTAATCATCGCCCAGTTGATCACCAGGGCAGAGACCACCAGCGCCATCAGCAGGCCGAAGGCCGATTCCGGCGCCAGGTAGTTGATGAGCACGCAGAGTGCGGTCACCACAGCCGACACCAGGATGGTGTTCACCGGTACGCCACGTTTATCCACAGAGAGCAGCGCTTTCGGGGCGTTACCCTGCTGGGCCAGGCCGAACAGCATACGGCTGTTGCAGTAGACGCAGCTGTTGTAAACCGACAGCGCCGCGGTCAGTACTACTACGTTCAGCGCGTTCGCTACTAAAGTGTCGCCCAGCTCGTGGAAGATGAGGACAAACGGGCTGGTATCTGCGGTGACGCGGGTCCATGGCAGCAGGGAGAGCAGCACGGCCAGCGAGCCCACATAGAAGATCAGGATACGGTAGATAACCTGGTTGGTCGCTTTCGGGATGCTCTGCTCCGGGTTGTCTGCTTCCGCGGCGGTGATACCCACCAGCTCCAGCCCCCCGAAGGAGAACATGATGATCGCCATCATCATCACCAGTCCGGTCATGCCGTGCGGCAGGAAGCCGCCCTGATCCCACAGGTTGCTGACGCTTGCCTGCGGGCCGCCATTGCCGCTGAAGAGCAGCCAGCCGCCGAACAGGATCATCGCCACAACGGCGATAACTTTAATAATGGCAAACCAGAACTCCATCTCGCCGAACACTTTCACGTTGGTCAGGTTAATGGCGTTGATGACCACAAAGAAGACTGCCGCTGAGGCCCAGGTTGGGATTTCAGGCCACCAGAACTGGATATATTTACCGACCGCGGTCAGTTCCGCCATCGCGACAAGAACATAGAGGACCCAGTAGTTCCAGCCGGACGCGAAGCCGGCAAAACTGCCCCAATATTTATAAGCAAAATGGCTGAAGGAACCGGCTACCGGTTCTTCAACCACCATCTCGCCCAACTGACGCATAATAAGGAATGCGATAAAACCGGCAATGGCATAGCCCAGAATAATACCCGGCCCGGCAGACTGAATAACCGATGCGCTACCCAGAAACAGGCCGGTACCGATCGCACCACCGAGGGCAATAAGCTGGATATGGCGGTTTTTAAGGCCGCGCTTTAGCTGATCGCCGTGCTGTTGACCTTCCATTATAAAACCTCGTGTGTGGTTGTTATGTTCACGCTCTGGCGTGTGTAATTATGAAATTCCATTTCATGTATTTATTAGTTTACGGTTCAATTGGCTGAAATAACCGGCTGTGTCTTCCGTATTCGGAAGAATAGTGGTAAGCGACGGCGAATGCACCTGCTTTATGCGAGGAGAAAGCGAGTTCGAATAAAAAGAAAGCATTTGTAAATCGTCCCGTTTAATTCCCTTTATCAACCTATAGAATAAAAATGCGCCATAAGTGGGCAGAATTTCATTTTTTACTCCGCTAAATCGGTTCAGATCGCACTTTTCACCGTTTCAATAAAGTTAAAACTGCCTCTTTCGGGGTAATCAATTCATTTGTGCAGAGTTACATTTTTGAAACGTTATTTCTGTAAGGTTGTTAAAATAAGCAGGGTTTAATGATTTCAATCAAAACCAATATGGACACAAGGTGAATACTTTGTTACTTTAGCGATACGAACATGAAATTGGTAAGACCAATTGACTCCGGGCAAAAAGGCGTAAGACAGGGAATATGGCCTACAGCAAAATTCGCCAACCAAAATTATCCGATGTGATTGAGCAGCAGCTGGAGTTTTTGATCCTTGAGGGGACCCTGCGCCCCGGTGAAAAACTACCACCTGAACGCGAACTGGCTAAACAGTTCGACGTTTCCCGTCCCTCGCTGCGTGAGGCGATCCAACGCCTTGAAGCCAAGGGCCTGCTGCTTCGTCGCCAGGGGGGCGGAACCTTTGTGCAAAACAGCCTGTGGCAGAGTTTCAGCGACCCGTTAGTGGAGCTGCTCTCCGACCACCCAGAATCCCAGTTTGATCTGCTTGAGACCCGTCACGCGCTTGAAGGCATCGCGGCTTATTACGCGGCGCTGCGCAGCAATGATGCCGATCGCGAGCGCATCCGCGAACTGCATCAGGCCATCGAACGGGCTCAGGAATCCGGCGATCTCGACGCCGAGTCCGACGCCGTCGTCCAGTATCAAATCGCCGTCACTGAAGCGGCCCACAACGTGGTGCTCCTCCATCTGCTACGCTGCATGGAGCCAATGCTTGCCCAGAACGTTCGTCAGAATTTTGAATTGTTGTATGCCCGCCGGGAGATGCTTCCGCTGGTCAGCAACCATCGCACCCGAATATTCGAGGCGATAATGGCCGGGGAGCCGGAGCAGGCGCGTGAAGCGTCGCACCGTCACCTGGCTTTCATTGAGGAAATCTTGCTGGACCGCAGCCGTGAACAGTCGCGTCGCGAACGTTCATTACGCCGCATACAGCAACGAAAGGATTAAGCGCCAGTTTTTTAGAGCGCGGCAACTAAACGCAGAACCTGTCTTATTGCGTTTTCTGGCGAAAATGCAATGGGACAGGTTCCAGACAAATCAACGTATTAGATAGATAAGGAATACCCCCATGTCAGAACGTCTCCAAAATGACGTGGATCCGATCGAAACTCGCGACTGGCAACAGGCGATCGAATCGGTCATCCGTGAAGAAGGTGTTGAGCGCGCTCAGTATCTGATTGAACAGATGCTTTCTGAAGCCCGCAAAGGCGGCGTGAAAGTAGCTGCAGGTGCAGGGGCTAACAACTACGTAAACACGATTGCCGTTGAAGACGAACCGGAATATCCGGGCAATCTGGATCTGGAACGCCGTATCCGTTCTGCAATCCGCTGGAACGCCATCATGACCGTTCTGCGCGCATCCAAAAAAGATCTGGAGCTGGGTGGCCACATGGCATCCTTCCAGTCCTCTGCAACCGTTTATGAAGTGTGCTTTAACCACTTCTTCCGCGCGCGCACCGAGAAAGACGGCGGCGACCTGGTCTACTTCCAGGGCCACATCTCTCCGGGCGTCTACGCACGTGCGTTCCTGGAAGGTCGTCTGACTGAAGAGCAGATGAACAACTTCCGTCAGGAAGTTCACGGTAAAGGTCTCTCCTCCTATCCGCACCCGAAACTGATGCCAGAATTCTGGCAGTTCCCGACCGTTTCCATGGGTCTGGGCCCAATCGGTGCGATCTACCAGGCTAAATTCCTGAAATATCTGGAACATCGTGGCCTGAAAGATACCTCTCAGCAGACCGTTTACGCCTTCCTGGGCGACGGCGAGATGGATGAGCCAGAATCCAAAGGCGCGATCACCATCGCGACCCGTGAGAAGCTGGACAACCTCTGCTTCATCATCAACTGTAACCTGCAGCGTCTGGATGGTCCGGTAACCGGTAACGGCAAGATCATCAACGAACTGGAAGGCATCTTCGCAGGTGCTGGCTGGAACGTTATTAAAGTGATGTGGGGCGGTCGTTGGGACGAGCTGCTGCGTAAAGATACCAGCGGTAAGCTGATCCAGCTGATGAACGAAACCGTTGACGGCGACTACCAGACCTTCAAATCCAAAGACGGTGCCTATGTTCGTGAGCACTTCTTCGGTAAATATCCTGAAACCGCAGCCCTGGTTGCAGACTGGACTGACGAGCAGATCTGGGCCCTGAACCGTGGTGGTCACGATCCGAAGAAAGTCTACGCTGCACTGAAAAAAGCGCAGGAAACCAAAGGTAAAGCAACCGTCATCCTGGCTCATACCGTTAAAGGTTATGGCATGGGTGACACTGCCGAAGGTAAAAACATCGCGCACCAGGTTAAGAAAATGAACATGGACGGCGTGCGTTATATCCGCGACCGTTTCAACGTTCCAGTGACCGACGAGCAGGTTGAAAACCTCTCTTACATCACCTTCCCGGAAGGTTCTGAAGAGCACACCTATCTGCACGCGCAGCGTCAGAAACTGAACGGCTACCTGCCGTCCCGTCAGGTGAACTTCACTGAGAAACTGGAACTCCCAGCGCTGGAAGACTTCTCTCAGCTGCTGGAAGAGCAGAACAAAGAGATCTCTACCACTATCGCCTTCGTGCGTGCCCTGAACGTGATGCTGAAGAACAAGTCGATCAAAGATCGTCTGGTGCCAATCATCGCGGACGAAGCGCGTACCTTCGGTATGGAAGGTCTGTTCCGTCAGATCGGTATCTACAGCCCGAACGGCCAGCAGTACACCCCGCAGGACCGTGAGCAGGTTGCATACTACAAAGAAGACGAGAAAGGCCAGATCCTGCAGGAAGGTATCAACGAGCTGGGCGCAGGCGCATCCTGGCTGGCTGCTGCGACCTCCTACAGCACCAACAACCTGCCGATGATCCCGTTCTACATCTACTACTCCATGTTCGGGTTCCAGCGTATCGGCGACCTGTGCTGGCAGGCAGGCGACCAGCAGGCTCGCGGCTTCCTGATCGGTGGTACTTCCGGTCGTACGACCCTGAACGGCGAAGGTCTGCAGCACGAAGATGGTCACAGCCACATTCAGTCTCTGACTATCCCGAACTGTATCTCTTACGATCCGTCTTACGCGTACGAAGTGGCAGTCATCATGCATGACGGTCTGCAGCGCATGTACGGTGAAGCGCAAGAGAACATTTACTACTACATCACCACCCTGAACGAAAACTACCACATGCCGGCCATGCCGGAAGGTGCCGAGGAAGGTATCCGTAAAGGTATCTACAAACTCGAAACCGTTGAAGGTAGCAAAGGTAAAGTTCAGCTGCTGGGCTCCGGTTCTATCCTGCGTCACGTCCGTGAAGCAGCGCAGATCCTGGCGAAAGACTACGGTGTGGGCTCCGACGTGTACAGCGTAACCTCCTTCACTGAACTGGCGCGTGATGGCCAGGATTGTGAGCGCTGGAACATGCTGCACCCGCTGGAAACTCCGCGCGTTCCGTACATCGCTCAGGTGATGAACGACGCTCCGGCCGTAGCATCTACTGACTACATGAAACTGTTCGCAGAGCAGGTTCGTACTTACGTTCCAGCTGATGATTATCGCGTACTGGGTACTGACGGCTTCGGTCGTTCTGACAGCCGCGAAAACCTGCGTCACCACTTCGAAGTTGATGCTTCTTACGTGGTTGTAGCAGCCCTGGGCGAACTGGCTAAACGTGGCGAAATCGATAAGAAAGTGGTTGCGGACGCAATTACCAAATTCAACATCGATGCAGAAAAAGTTAACCCGCGTCTGGCGTAAGAGGTAAAAGAATAATGGCTATCGAAATCAATGTACCGGACATCGGGGCTGATGAAGTTGAAATCACCGAGATCCTGGTCAAAGTAGGCGACAAAGTTGAAGCTGAACAGTCGCTGATCACCGTAGAAGGCGACAAAGCCTCTATGGAAGTCCCGTCTCCTCAGGCTGGCATCGTTAAAGAGATCAAAGTCTCTGTTGGCGATAAAACCGAGACTGGCAAACTGATCATGATTTTCGATTCCGCCGATGGTGCAGCCGCTGCTGCACCTGCGCAGGAAGAGAAGAAAGAAGCCGCTCCAGCCGCCGCTGCTCCAGCAGCTGCTGCGGCAGCGAAAGAAGTTAACGTGCCTGACATCGGTGGTGACGAAGTTGAAGTCACTGAGATCCTGGTGAAAGTGGGCGATACCGTTGCGGCTGAGCAGTCCCTGATCACCGTAGAAGGCGATAAAGCTTCTATGGAAGTGCCAGCACCGTTCGCGGGCACCGTTAAAGAGATCAAGATCAACACCGGTGACAAAGTCTCTACTGGCTCCCTGATCATGGTCTTCGAAGTGGCGGGTGCTGAAGGCGCTGCGGCTCCAGCGAAAGCGGAAGCTGCTCCGGCTCAGGCTGCTGCTCCAGCTGCGGCTGGCGGTGCGAAAGAGGTTAACGTTCCTGACATCGGTGGTGACGAAGTTGAAGTCACCGAAGTGATGGTGAAAGTGGGCGATAAAGTTGCCGCTGAACAGTCACTGATCACCGTTGAAGGCGACAAGGCTTCTATGGAAGTGCCTGCGCCGTTCGCCGGTACCGTTAAAGAGATCAAAATCAGCACCGGCGACAAAGTTTCTACTGGCTCCCTGATCATGGTCTTCGAAGTGGAAGGCGCTGCGCCTGCAGCCGCTCCGGCCGCTGCTGCTGCGCCAGCACCTGCTGCTGCACCGGCTCAGGCTGCTAAACCAGCTGCCGCTCCGGCTGCGAAAGCGGAAGGCAAATCTGAGTTCGCTGAAAACGACGCATACGTCCACGCGACCCCGCTGATTCGTCGCCTGGCGCGCGAATTCGGTGTGAACCTGGCGAAAGTGAAAGGGACTGGCCGTAAAGGTCGTATCCTGCGTGAAGACGTTCAGGCTTACGTGAAAGAGGCGGTTAAACGCGCTGAAGCGGCACCTGCTGCTGCCACCGGTGGCGGTATCCCGGGCATGCTGCCTTGGCCGAAAGTGGACTTCAGCAAGTTCGGCGAAATCGAAGAAGTGGAACTGGGCCGTATCCAGAAAATCTCTGGTGCTAACCTGAGCCGTAACTGGGTGATGATCCCGCACGTTACCCACTTCGACAAAACCGATATCACCGATCTGGAAGCGTTCCGTAAACAGCAGAACGCCGAAGCTGAGAAGCGTAAACTGGACGTGAAATTCACCCCAGTGGTCTTCATCATGAAGGCAGTTGCTGCGGCTCTGGAACAGATGCCACGCTTCAACAGCTCCCTGTCCGAAGATGGCCAGAAGCTGACGCTGAAGAAATACATCAACATCGGTGTTGCGGTTGATACGCCAAACGGTCTGGTTGTTCCGGTCTTTAAAGACGTGAACAAGAAGAGCGTTACCGAGCTGTCTCGTGAACTGACCACCATCTCCAAGAAAGCGCGTGATGGTAAGCTGACTGCCGGCGAAATGCAGGGCGGCTGCTTCACTATCTCCAGCATCGGCGGCCTGGGTACTACCCACTTCGCGCCGATTGTTAACGCGCCGGAAGTGGCGATCCTTGGTGTCTCCAAGTCTGCGATGGAGCCGGTGTGGAATGGTAAAGAGTTTGTGCCGCGTCTGATGATGCCAATCTCTCTCTCCTTCGACCACCGCGTGATCGACGGTGCTGATGGTGCGCGCTTTATCACCATCATCAACAACATGCTGAGCGACATTCGCCGCCTGGTGATGTAAGTAAAAAAGCCGGCCTGACGGCCGGCTTTTTTCTGTTAATCTCATGTGGTTCGTGAGGTTATTGGCGAAAGCGGAAATTCGTGAGCCGTTTGTTGTTTCAAAATTGTTAACAATTTTGTAAACTGCGGGCGGATAGAACGTCCCGGTGGATGAAGGGCGACAAAGTACCTGGACCGCCGGAAATCAATAAGAGGTCATGATGAGTACTGAAATCAAAACTCAGGTCGTGGTACTTGGGGCAGGCCCGGCAGGTTATTCTGCTGCCTTCCGTTGCGCTGATTTAGGTCTGGAAACCGTCATCGTAGAACGCTACAACACCCTGGGTGGTGTTTGTCTGAACGTCGGCTGTATCCCTTCTAAAGCGCTGCTGCACGTAGCGAAAGTTATCGAAGAAGCCAAAGCGCTGGCTGAACACGGTATCGTCTTCGGCGAGCCGAAAACCGATATCGATAAAATTCGTACCTGGAAAGAGAAAGTCATCAATCAGCTGACCGGCGGTCTGGCTGGTATGGCTAAAGGCCGTAAAGTAAAAGTAGTTAACGGTCTGGGTAAATTCACCGGGGCCAACACCCTGGAAGTGGAAGGCGAAAACGGCAAAACCGTAATCAACTTCGACAACGCGATCATCGCGGCGGGCTCCCGTCCGATCGAACTGCCATTCATTCCACATGAAGATCCGCGCGTATGGGACTCCACCGATGCGCTGGAGCTGAAAGAAGTACCAAAACGCCTGCTGGTTATGGGCGGTGGTATTATCGGTCTGGAAATGGGTACCGTTTACCATGCGCTGGGTTCAGACATTGACGTGGTTGAGATGTTCGACCAGGTTATCCCGGCTGCTGACAAAGACATCGTTAAAGTCTTCACCAAACGCATCAGCAAGAAATTCAATCTGATGCTGGAAACCAAAGTGACTGCCGTTGAAGCGAAAGAAGACGGTATTTACGTTTCCATGGAAGGCAAAAAAGCCCCTGCTGAAGCGCAGCGTTACGACGCCGTGCTGGTGGCGATCGGTCGTGTGCCGAACGGTAAAAACCTCAATGCAGGTGCAGCGGGCGTGGAAGTGGACGACCGTGGTTTCATCCGCGTTGACAAACAGCTGCGCACTAACGTGCCGCACATCTTTGCTATCGGCGATATCGTCGGTCAGCCAATGCTGGCGCACAAAGGTGTTCACGAAGGCCACGTTGCCGCAGAAGTTATCGCCGGGATGAAGCACTACTTCGACCCGAAAGTGATCCCATCTATCGCCTACACCGAGCCAGAAGTGGCATGGGTCGGTCTGACCGAGAAAGAAGCGAAAGAGAAAGGCATCAGCTACGAAACTGCCACCTTCCCGTGGGCTGCTTCTGGCCGTGCTATCGCTTCCGACTGCGCAGACGGTATGACCAAACTGATCTTCGACAAAGAGACTCACCGTGTGATCGGTGGTGCGATTGTCGGCACCAACGGCGGCGAGCTGCTGGGCGAGATCGGTCTGGCGATCGAAATGGGTTGCGACGCTGAAGACATCGCGCTGACCATCCACGCTCACCCGACTCTGCACGAGTCTGTTGGCCTGGCGGCAGAAGTGTTTGAAGGCAGCATCACCGACCTGCCAAACGCGAAAGCGAAGAAGAAGTAAGCTTACGCTGACCAGCCAGAAGGCGCTCTCTGCTTTCTGGCTCTTAATCAGGCGGCCTGTGGCCGCTTTTTTTGTGCCTGCCAACCTGCCGGTGTGTTAACAATTTTGACAATTGATTATCTAAACAACACCTTGTTTCACAAGAAATAATTCCCAGTAACTTGTCATTCCCTGACACTGGTAACGTAGTAAACTAGTAGCAAGGTAATTAAATTGAGGGAATGTAATGAAACGCTTTTTAAAGCCTGCTCTGTTAATGACTGTTCTGGTATCCGGTATGGCCTGCGCCAGCGATCCGGTGATTCCGTGGGCCGCTAACAGCGGGGTAACCGAAAGTACGCACATTGCTGCGATGGGGCAGGATCTGAATGCGCGGCACCAACAGATCACCCATACTCAGGAAGGCGTCTGGGCAGCGAACTCTGGCAGTATTCATGATGATGAGGCGGCCTTAACCAGCACGAAATCGGCTTTTAAAGGCTATCCTGAGCTGATGCCGCATCAGGGATAATGCTGATTCCCGGATGCGGAGCAAACACCTTATCCGGGCTTGTTTATAATCGCCCGGGTAAGGCGAAGCCGCATCCGGGCCCATTCCTTAGCGGGCCACCGGCTGCCAGCCTGGCGCCGTCGTAAAGGCGCTCATCGCCTGCGCCTGTTGCTGTGAATCCGCGCCGAGATTGCGCTGATACACCTTGTCATCTTGATCGATGATAAAGCTCATTATCCCTGTCTGACCGTAGCTTACGGGCCAGGCGACCATCGCAAATCCCTCCTGAGCGGGTAAGATGCGGAAATGATAGCCGTGGTAGCCTTCGCCCGGTTGCGGCGGGTTGAATGCCGGACCCAGCGGGCTTGGCGCTTCGCCTGGGACTGTGGGCCAGTAAAGACCCTCTTTTTTCCCCGGAGTGCTGACGATGCTTTGTGCATACCGATGATTCAGCGCGTAGTAACTCTGCTGGGCATCAACATACGCATGCAGCGCTTCCATGGCCGCCAGTTCATTTCGACCGATTTCCCGGGTCTGAATTTCCTCTGCGCCAGCCTTCATATCAAAGCGCCAGCCTTCGGCGGTTTTAACCAACGGGACAGGTAGCTGCCAGCCGCTGCTGCCAACGGCCAGATGGGCAACCTCTCCGTCGAGGACTATCTCATGCTTAACCTGCCAGTCGCGCAGAAAACGATCCACCGCGTCAGGATCGACCCCTTCCGGCGGTAGCGCATCGTGCCAGTTATCACCCAGCAGATCCTGCATGGCGCGTTGATCTTGCTCGCTAATGGCTTTGGTCAGCGCGCTGGCAGCCCCGTCGGGCGTAGGAAAATGCGCCTGGGCGACGGCAAATGATGAAACCATCAGCAATAAGACGCCCGCGATCGGTTTACTTTTCATGACGGCTTCCTTAACGATGGCGTAATTCACGGTGTTCAACATGGCGTTCGAACCGCTGCTCTCGCAGTTCCGCACGCTGCTCGCCGTTAAGCGAAGCGCGTTGGCGGCTTTCCAGCCCGCGTTGCTGCTGGGCCCGCCAGTTAGCTGAGCGGCTGTCGTTACCGCTCAGCGCATTGGCGCGTAGTGGTCGGGAGTCATGCTCCACAGGGCGCGCAGCCTGTTTGTACTCAGTATGCGGCTGGCTAAGGCGATGCTGCATCCGGGGCGGTGGGCTGTCGTAACCACGGAAATTGTTCCGCTGTGAGATCTGTTTAAGCTGCTGGCTGGAGGTCGGATGCTGTCCATGCAGGGTTGCAGGTTGCCTGAGCTGGGTCAGTGATTTGCCCGTCGACTGCTGCACCTGCGCCATCGCCGCCTGACGCTGGCTGTCGCGGTTGACCGACTGATGCTCTGTCGCGCTCAGCCCCTGGGAAACATGGGTCTGGTGAAAGTGGCTGGCGAGCTGGCTATTGGTGTAGGGAACGCCGTTGCGATAAGCCGGGTTATGCTGCCAGGCCATGTGGTTATCTGTGCGGTGCTCTCCGGTTATCTTGTTGTAATTGTTAACGTTGATATTGATATTATCGCCATTATGCGAATAACCATCATGATGATGGTCGTCGTGATGATCGTCATCGTGATGATGGTGGTCATCGTCGTGATGATCCCAGTCGATACTGCTAAAGAGCGCGTAGGTGGTGGCGACACCCAGGCTATAGCCAAACCCTTTCACAAAGCTGCTGGTAAATTGCTGACCGGGAGAAGGGGGCAGATATACCGGCGGATAGCTGGCGTTGGGCCAGGTTCCATACACCACAGATGGGTTATAGGATGGCACATAGACCACCTGCGGGTCGGCAGGCTCTATTTTGATCACCGTCTGGCTGGGCGTGGAGGCTGTTTTCACCGTAGCGGTTGAGGTGGGTACTGTCGCTACCGTCACTTTTTGCTGCGGCGTCGATGTTAACGCCCCGGTTTGCTGCGCCAGCGCGCGCAGGCGTTGCACGGCGTCCATCACATCTTTTGGCTGCGCCAGGAAAGCGTCTCCCAGATTTTGTACCCATTCGGGGTTGCCGCCCAGCAACGACATAAGCTGCGGGAAGGCGACCAGGGATTTCACGCTGGCGTCCCAGGGCTGACCGGAGACGGCCTGAATGGCGGCATCACCCTCCATTTTGGGATTATCCTGCGACCACTGCGCCGCCTGGATAACGCTGGAAGGGTAGGTCGAGGCCATCAGAATCTGTGACAGGAGGGGGTCGGGATAGAGCGCGATGGGCGCAACCCTCTGGTCAATTTGTGCGGCGCTATAGACTGGGGCGGCAACGGGCGCTGGTGGAGTGGCAGCCGTTGTAGCTGGCGCAGCTTCGCTTACGGTTTCTGGCGCGCGGCTTTTAACATACATCACCCCGGAGGCGGCAAATAGCCCGACGCTACAGAGAAGGGCGAGCAACGTTGGGGAAAAGGGCAGCTTCATAAAGACTCCGAAGAGAAGAGTTATGCCGGGAGTATAATCTTCCCGTCCCTCGCTTTTTGACTTTACGGGTGGAACCGTGGGCCTTCATCGGGCAAAGAGTGTGACTATTTATTACACAGCAGCGTGCCGCTACACCATGCTTAACGATTCAGCAAACAATTTAATGTTGCTTTTTTGTAAACGGATTAACACTGTCTGAAAATCCTGCTATGCTGCCCGACGCGGTATCGGGCATATACCCTACAAACTGCTGTCTCACAGGAGCGTGAAGAGAACGCCCGCCGCATATGACAATGAGAGCGAGGAGAACCGTCGTGCTAGAAGAATACCGTAAGCACGTAGCAGAACGTGCCGCCGAGGGGATTGTACCCAAACCGTTAGATGCAACCCAAATGGCCGCGCTCGTCGAGCTGCTGAAGAATCCGCCAAAAGGCGAAGAAGAATTCCTGTTAGATCTGTTGATCAACCGCGTACCGCCAGGCGTAGATGAAGCTGCCTACGTAAAAGCCGGTTTCCTTGCTGCGATTGCCAAAGGCGACGCAACCTCCCCACTGGTTACCCCTGAAAAAGCGATTGAACTGCTCGGCACCATGCAGGGTGGTTATAACATTCATCCGCTGATCGATGCCCTGGACAGCGACACGCTGGCGCCTGGCGCCGCCAAAGCCCTGTCCCATACGCTGCTCATGTTCGATAACTTCTACGACGTAGAAGAGAAAGCCAAAGCGGGCAACAGCTACGCGAAGCAGGTGATGCAGTCCTGGGCGGATGCCGAGTGGTTCCTGAGCCGCCCTGCGCTGGCGGAAAAAATGACCGTTACCGTCTTCAAGGTGACGGGCGAAACTAACACCGATGACCTCTCTCCGGCGCCGGATGCGTGGTCACGCCCGGATATCCCACTGCACGCCCTGGCGATGCTGAAAAACGCCCGCGAAGGCATTGAGCCGGATCAGCCAGGCGCTGTCGGCCCGATCAAACAGATCGAAGCTCTGCAGAAAAAAGGCTTCCCGCTGGCGTATGTGGGTGACGTAGTCGGTACCGGCTCTTCCCGTAAATCCGCGACCAACTCCGTGCTGTGGTTCATGGGTGATGATATCCCACACGTGCCGAACAAACGTGGCGGTGGCCTGTGCCTCGGCGGCAAAATTGCGCCAATCTTCTTCAACACCATGGAAGATGCGGGGGCACTGCCAATTGAAGTGGATGTCTCTAACCTGAACATGGGCGACGTGATTGACGTTTACCCGTTCAAAGGCGAAGTGCGTAACCACGAAACCAACGAGCTGCTGGCGAGCTTTGAACTGAAAACCGACGTGCTGATTGACGAAGTGCGTGCCGGTGGCCGTATCCCGCTGATCATCGGTCGTGGCCTGACTACCAAAGCGCGTGAAGCGCTGGGTCTGCCGCACTCAGACGTATTCCGTCAGGCAAAAGACGTGGCGGAAAGCAACCGTGGTTACTCTCTGGCGCAGAAAATGGTTGGCCGTGCATGCGGCGTAGCCGGTATCCGTCCGGGTGCGTACTGCGAGCCGAAGATGACCTCCGTGGGCTCTCAGGATACCACCGGTCCGATGACCCGTGACGAACTGAAAGACCTGGCGTGCCTGGGCTTCTCCTCAGACCTGGTGATGCAGTCCTTCTGCCACACCGCGGCCTATCCGAAGCCGGTTGACGTCACCACGCACCACACGCTGCCAGACTTCATCATGAACCGCGGCGGTGTCTCCCTGCGTCCGGGCGACGGCGTGATCCACTCCTGGCTGAACCGCATGCTGCTGCCGGATACCGTCGGTACCGGTGGTGACTCCCACACCCGCTTCCCGATTGGCATCTCCTTCCCGGCGGGCTCCGGCCTGGTGGCCTTTGCTGCCGCGACCGGCGTCATGCCGCTGGACATGCCGGAATCGGTGCTGGTGCGTTTCAAAGGTAAAATGCAGCCGGGCATCACCCTGCGCGACCTGGTGCATGCGATCCCGCTGTACGCCATCAAACAGGGCCTGCTGACCGTTGAGAAGAAAGGTAAAAAGAACATCTTCTCTGGCCGTATCCTGGAGATCGAAGGTCTGCCGGAGCTGAAAGTGGAGCAGGCGTTCGAGCTGACCGATGCCTCCGCCGAGCGTTCCGCTGCGGGCTGTACCATCAAGCTCAACAAAGAGCCGATTATCGAGTACCTGACCTCCAACATCGTGCTGCTGAAGTGGATGATTGCTGAAGGCTACGGCGACCGCCGTACCCTGGAGCGTCGTATTCAGGGCATGGAGAAATGGCTGGCAGATCCACAGCTGCTGGAAGCCGACGCCGATGCAGAATATGCCGCGGTGATCGAGATCGACCTGGCTGACATCAAAGAGCCAATCCTCTGTGCGCCGAACGATCCGGATGACGCGCGTCTGCTCTCTGACGTTCAGGGCGACAAGATCGACGAAGTGTTCATCGGCTCCTGCATGACCAACATCGGTCACTTCCGCGCTGCCGGTAAACTGCTGGATACCCACAAAGGCCAGCTGCCAACCCGTCTGTGGGTGGCGCCGCCAACCCGTATGGATGCGGCTCAGCTGACGGAAGAGGGCTACTACAGCGTGTTTGGTAAGAGCGGGGCGCGTATCGAAATCCCTGGCTGTTCCCTCTGTATGGGTAACCAGGCGCGCGTGGCTGACGGTGCGACGGTGGTTTCCACCTCTACCCGTAACTTCCCGAACCGTTTAGGTACCGGTGCAAACGTCTACCTGGCCTCTGCGGAGCTGGCGGCGGTTGCTGCGCTGATTGGTAAACTGCCAACGCCGGAAGAGTACCAGACCTTCGTGTCGCAGGTAGATAAGACCGCGGTGGATACCTATCGCTATCTGAACTTCGACCAGCTCTCTCAGTACACCGAGAAAGCGGACGGGGTGATCTTCCAGACGGCGGTGTAATCAACGCCTCATTGCCCGGTGGCTCGACGCTTACCGGGCCTGTCAAACCCATCGCACACGCGGTGGGTTTTTTATTTTCATTCCTTCCACCCGTTCGGCTTTTTTTCTTCCCCGCTGCTGCGATAATTACTGCAAGAGCTTTGCAGAGGAAAATACTATGGATTACGAATTTCTGCGTGATATCACCGGTGTGGTGAAAGTGCGGATGTCGATGGGCCACGAGGTGGTCGGTCACTGGTTCAACGAGGAAGTAAAAGAGAACCTGGGCCTGCTCGATGAAGTGGAACAGGCTGCGCGCACGGTCAAAGGCAGTGAACGATCCTGGCAACGCGCCGGGCATGAATACACGCTGTGGATGGATGGCGAAGAGGTCATGGTTCGTGCCAATCAGCTGGAGTTTTCCGGCGACGAGATGGAAGAGGGGATGAGCTACTACGATGAAGAGAGTCTGTCGCTGTGTGGCGTAGAGGATTTCTTGCAGGTGGTGGCGGCCTACCGCGAGTTCGTGAAGCAGAAATAGTATCAGGAGCATCCCTGCTCCTGACGCATCTTATACGGTCGCGATATTGCGGCCGTAGTAAATTTCGCGCATCTCTTTCCACAGCAGGTCAGTAATGACCTTGCGCTCATCTTCGCTTAAATCTTCCGGCCGGGTATGGAACATGTAGTGCTTCAGGTCGAACTCCTTAAGCAGCATCTTGGTATGGAAGATATTCTCCTGATAAACATTCACATCCATCATGTCATACAGCGCTTTCATGTCTTCAGACATGAAGTTCTGAATGGAGTTAATTTCATGGTCGATAAAGTGCTTCATACCATTGATATCGCGGGTAAAACCGCGCACACGGTAGTCAATGGTCACGATATCGGACTCAAGCTGATGAATTAAGTAATTGAGCGCGTTAAGCGGGGAGATCACGCCGCAGGTCGACACTTCAATATCGGCGCGGAAAGTACACAGCCCACCTTCCGGATGGCTCTCCGGGTAGGTATGTACGCAGATATGGCTTTTATCGAGATGGGCAACCACCGCTTCCGGCAGCGGACCGGGATGCTCCGTATGGTCGATAAGGGTGGGATCGACGGGCTCCTCGCTGACCAGAATGGTGACGCTGGCACCCTGGGGTTCATAATCCTGACGCGCAATGTTCAGGATATTGGCGCCAATGATAGAGCAGGTTTCTGACAGGATCTCAGTCAGTCGGTTGGCGTTATAGAGTTCATCGATATAGGCGATATAACCATCGCGCTCTTCCGCCGTTTTTACATAGCAGATATCGTAAATACAAAAACTCAGGCTTTTGGTCAGGTTGTTAAAGCCATGCAGTTTCAGCTTTTTCAATTCGTTCACCCCCTCAGAGCATCGTGCAAATATTGCGGTAAGGCAAAGGCTGCGGTATGGACGGCCGGATTGTAATAGCGGCAGGTCAGATTCGCCTGCTGGAAGCGCGCCTGAATGATGCCGGTGGAGAGATGGCGCAGGGCATCGTTGTCCGTGGCCCAGGCAAAGGTCATGACACCGCCGTAATAGGTCGGGATTGCCGCCTGGTAGAAGCTGACGTCGGTAAAGTAGTGGCTCAGCTTGCGGTGGCTGTCGATGGCCTCGTCCTGCTGCAGGAAGCAGACGCCGTTCTGGGCAACGAAGATACCGCCAGGGTTCAGGCAGCGTTTGCAGCCTTCATAGAAGGCCGAGGTAAAGAGACTCTCACCGGGACCAATCGGATCGGTGCAATCGGAGATGATCACATCGAAGGTCTGCGTCGTCTGGTTAACAAAATTGACGCCGTCGTCGATCACAAGCGTAAAGCGCGGATCGTCGTAGCTGCCAGCATTATGGTTCGGCAGGTACTGGCGGCAGAAAGAGACGACGCCCGCGTCAATCTCGACCATGGTGATGCTTTCAATGGATTTATGGCGGGAGACTTCGCGTAGCATAGCGCCGTCGCCGCCGCCGATGATCAGCACATGTTTCGCATTGCCGTGTGCCAGCAGCGGGACGTGGGTCATCATTTCATGATAAATGAACTCGTCACGCTCGGTGGTTTGCACTACGCCATCCAGCGCCATCACCCGGCCAAAGGCCGCGTTTTCGAAAATGATCAGATCCTGATGATCGGTTTTCTCATGATAGAGCACGTTATCAATGGCAAAGTACTGTCCAAAATGGTCATGCAGCGTTTCATGCCACATATTTTTTTCGGCCATGGGATGATACCTCCTTTGTTAACACCCGCATAAAACGGGGGCAACATCATAGCTAACTATGACCGTGGTTGCACGGTCATAAATTCAGCAAAGGGGCATCGGATGAGGATTTACTTAACGTAGGCAAGAAGACTCAGCGAGTCGCGAGCCAGGGCTTTACATTTTTTTGCCGTGGGAATGCCGATGCCGCTGAGATCGCGGTAGCTGTCTTCACCGAGGGTTTTCATGTCAAAACTGTCGTAGTTGCTCAGATCCCACTGGTTCTGTTGAGCAAAAAAGACCAGGGCGCGGCGAATCTGACCGTTGGGTAAATTCTGGTAGCCGCAGTCGTTTTTCAGGAACACGAACACCGCCGTTAAATCCGCCATATCTTCGGCTTCATTTTCACTCAGCGCATAGCTGTTTGCGCAACTAATCATCAGGGTGCTGAACAGAATTGTTCGGAAAAACGTCTTCATTGCTTCTACCAATACGTCACGGAAATTCAACGTTAGCACACTTCCCGCCGGTGCGACGATCTTTATTATTGCGGCTTTTCTTGACCTTCCGGCAAGGGGAGGGTTTATGCTCAGAACATTGACTGCTGCGAATAAGGAGATGAACATGCAACGCCGTGATTTTTTAAAATATTCTGCCGCACTGGGCGTCGCCAGTGCGCTGCCCCTCTGGAGCCGCGCGGCCTTTGCCGCCGAGCGGCCTGTTTTGCCGATCCCGAATTTACTCGCTCCCGATGCACGCAATCAGGTGAATCTGGTGGTGCAGGCGGGGAAAACCGCCTTTGGTGCGCATCACGCTACCACCTGGGGTTACAACGGCAACCTGCTGGGCCCGGCCATTCAGCTACGCAAGGGAAAAGCGCTGACCGTTAACATTCATAATACCCTGAACGAAGAGACCACCGTCCACTGGCACGGTCTGGAGGTGCCGGGTGAGGTAGACGGCGGACCGCACGGTATCATTAAGCCCGGCGGCCAGCGGACGGTGACCTTTACTCCGGAGCAGCGAGCGGCGACCTGCTGGTTTCATCCCCATCAGCACGGTAAAACCGGCCATCAGGTGGCGATGGGGTTAGCCGGGCTGGTACTGATTGAGGATGACGAAAGCCGTCTGCTGCGCCTGCCAAAGCAGTGGGGCATTGACGATGTACCGGTGATCGTGCAGGACAAGAAATTTACCGCCGACGGGCAAATTGACTATCAGCTGGATGTGATGAGCGCCGCGGTGGGCTGGTTTGGCGACACGCTGCTGACCAACGGGGCGATCTACCCGCAGCACAATGCGCCGAAAGGGTGGCTGCGCCTGCGTCTGCTCAACGGCTGTAATGCCCGCTCGCTCAATTTCGCCGCCAGCGATAAGCGTCCACTCTATGTCGTCGCCAGCGACGGCGGGCTGCTGGCTGAGCCGGTAAAAGTGACCGAACTGCCGATGCTGATGGGGGAGCGTTTCGAGGTGCTGGTGGACATCAGCGACGGCAAGCCCTTTGACCTGATAACCCTGCCGGTAAGCCAGATGGGGATGGCGGTGGCGCCGTTCGATAAACCGCAGCCGGTACTGCGCATTCAGCCGCTGCTGGTGACCGCCTCGGGCGCACTGCCGGACACCCTGACCACGCTGCCCGCACTGCCGTCGCTGGAGGGGCTGACCCAGCGCAAGCTCCAGCTCTCCATGGACCCGATGCTCGACATGATGGGCATGCAGGCGTTGATGAAGAAGTATGGCGACCAGGCGATGGCGGGGATGCATCACGGCCAGATGAAGGGTCATATGAATCATGGCCAGATGGGGGGAATGGATCACAGCATGCATGGGTTCGATTTCCACAACGGCAACCGGATCAATGGCAAAGCCTTCGATATGCACACGCCGCAGTTTGCCGCCGCTAAAGGGCAGTATGAACGTTGGACGATCTCCGGGGAAGGGGACATGATGCTGCATCCGTTCCATATTCACGGCACCCAGTTCCGCATCCTGACGGAAAACGGCAAAGCGCCAGCGGTGCATCGCGCAGGCTGGAAGGATACGGTGCGCGTTGAAGGCGGAGTGAGCGAGGTGTTAGTGAAGTTCGATCATGACGCGCCGAAGGAGTATGCCTATATGGCGCACTGCCATCTGTTAGAGCATGAAGATACCGGGATGATGCTGGGGTTCACGGTATAAAAAAAGCCCGGTGGCGCTACGCTTACCGGGCCTACGTGAGCTCGAACTGTAGGCCGGGTAAGGCGAAGCCGCCACCCGGCTTTTTAGTCACTTATTTTTCATCAGGCAACGCATAGGCAACAATATAGTCGCCCATCTTCGTCCCAAACGAACCATGACCCCCCGCAGAGATGACAACATACTGCTTGCCATTCACTTCATAGGTCATCGGTGTAGCCTGTCCACCCGCAGGCAGACGGCCCTGCCACAGTTTCTCACCGTTGGTCATGTTGTACGCGCGCAGGTAGTTATCTGCGGTTGCCGCGATGAACAGCACGTTACCAGCGGTGGAGATTGGACCACCCAGCATCGGCATACCCATATTGAACGGCACCGGGATCGGCATCGGGAACGGCATGCTGTCCTGTGGCGTACCAATACGTTTTTTCCAGACGACCTGGTTAGTTTTCAGATCCAGCGCAGAGATATAACCCCAGGCAGGCTGTTTACACGGCAGGCCAAACGGAGAGAGGAACGGGTTCAGCGTCACGCCATACGGCACGCCGTACTGCGGCTGAATACCGGATTCCGTACCGGTGCCCTGGGCATCTTTCGGCTGTTCCATCGGGTTGCCCGGGCCGCGTGGGATCAGTTTAGAGACAAACGGCAGCGCCATCGGGTTGGCAATCGCCACCTGACGGTTCGGGTCAACGGAGATACCGCCCCATTCGAACATCCCCAGGTTACCCGGGAACACCAGCGTGCCCTGCTCGGATGGTGGAGTGAAGATGCCTTCATAGCGCAACTGGTGGAACATCACGCGGCATACCAGCTGGTCGAACATGGTGGCGCCCCACATGTCCGCGCCGCTGAGATCTTTCTTCGGACGGAAGCTCAGATCGGAGAACGGCTGGGTTTTGGTGACATAGTCGCCTTTCGCCGCGCCCTGCGGAACCGGTTTTTCCGGTGCCGGCACGACCAGCTCGCCGTTACGACGGTCCAGCACGAAGATGTTGCCTGTTTTCGCCGGGGCGTAGATCACCGGTACGGTTTTACCGTTGACGGTAATGTCTGCCAGCGTCGGCTGGGACGGCATGTCCATATCCCACAGATCGTGGTGAACGGTCTGGTAGCTCCACGCCAGTTTACCGGTGGTCGCATTCAGCGCCAGAACAGAGCTGGCATAACGCTCCTGCTCTGGCGTGCGGTTGCCACCCCAGATATCCGGCGTGGTCACACCCATCGGCAGGTAGACCAGGTCCAGCTTCGCGTCATAGGCGGCTGGCGCCCAGGAGTTTGGCGAGTTGAAGGTAAAGGTGTGTTCATCCGACGGGATAGCGTTTGGATCTTTCGCACCCGGATCGAAGGCCCACAGCAGTTTACCGGTGTTAACGTCAAAACCGCGGATCACGCCGGAGGTTTCGCGAACGGAGAAGTTATCCGTTACCGAACCGGCAATCACGATAGTTTTATCAGTGATGATTGGCGGTGAAGTAGGTTCATACAGACCCGGGGTCTGATCCGGCATGTTGGTCTGCAGATTCAGAACACCTTTGTTGGCAAAGGTTTCGCACAGCTTGCCGGTTTCGGCGTTAATGGCAAACAGACGACCGTCGTTCACCGGCAGCATAATGCGGCGCGGGCAGTCGGCGATCACCTCCGGGCTGGCGTTATCGGCACGCGCTTCGTGGTAAGAGACGCCACGGCAGGTCACGTGCTGGAACTGGTTGTTGGTTTTCAGCTGCGGATCGAAGTGCCATTTCTCTTTACCGGTGGCCGCATCAAGCGCGAACAGACGCTGGTGCGCAGTACAGAGGTAAAGCATGTTGCCCACTTTAATTGGGGTCACTTCGTTGGTCAGTTCACCCGGATCGTTCGGCATCTTAAGATCGCCGGTACGGAATACCCAGGCTTCTTTCAGGTTTTTCACGTTGTCCGCGTTGATCTGCTTCAGCGGGGAGTAACGCTGACCTTCCTGGTTACGGCCATAGGCAGGCCAGTCACCATCTGCCACGTCGGAGATCGCCGCCGCAGGCGTAGATTCCGCATTCAGGGTGCCTTTCACCTCCTGCGGATCGTTAAAGCCAGCCCAGGTCAGGATGCCACCGCTAATCAGCAGCGCCACGACCAGGGCGGCAACCGCACCGCTGGAGCGCACAAGCAGACGACGCCAGACGAAAGGCAGGATCAGCCAGATACCGAAGAAGACCAGAATGTCGCTACGCGGGGTCAGGGCCCAGAAGTCGAAGCCGACCTCCCATACGCCCCAGATCATCGTAGCCAGCAGCAGGGCCGCGTAGAGCCACAGTGCCGATTGTTTACTGCGCCAGAGAAGCAGGGTGACGCCGAGCATAACCACACCTGCTACCGGGTAGTACCAGGAGCCGCCAATGGCTACCAGCCAGACCCCGCCGATTAACAGATACAGTCCGCAAAATGCAGCGAACAGGGCTGTTAGCCTCACGAGCAAACGTGAATGTTGATTTTTTGTTTCCGCCATAAAAGACACTCGATAAGTTTGTTAATTATTTAGTAGCAATTAATTATAGGACTTAACAAGTGTGATCGGAATCACAAATATGGCTTTTGTGAACTCATGCGCCAGGAGGATCCATTTGCTGGTATACTTCAGGGCTTATGAAGCGATGCCGGACGCGAATCCATAGGCATTGAGAAATTCGTTATAAAATCATACGGTTAGTAAAATGAAACATACTGTTGAAGTGATGATCCCTGAAGCGGAGATCAAAACGCGTATCGCCGAACTTGGTCGTCAGATCACCGAACATTATAAAGACAGCGGCAGTGAGATGGTGCTGGTGGGTCTGTTACGCGGTTCCTTCATGTTTATGGCCGATCTCTGCCGCGAAGTGCAGGTCTCCCATGAAGTCGATTTTATGACCGCCTCCAGCTATGGCAGCGGCATGTCGACCACCCGTGATGTTAAAATTCTCAAAGATCTGGATGAAGACATTCGTGGCAAAGATGTTCTGATTGTGGAAGACATCATCGATTCCGGGAACACCCTGTCAAAAGTACGCGAAATTCTCAGCCTGCGCGGCCCAAAATCGCTGGCGATTTGTACCCTGCTGGATAAACCGACCCGCCGTGAAGTGGACGTTCCCGTGGAGTTTGTCGGTTTCTCGATCCCGGACGAATTTGTGGTGGGCTACGGGATTGACTACGCGCAGCGCTATCGCCATCTGCCGTATGTCGGCAAAGTGGTGCTGCTGGACGAGTAAGGCGGATATTACCCGTTGGCGCTACGCTTAACGGGCCTGCGGACTAAAAACGGCAACTTGCGTTGCCGTTTTGCGTTTACTTGTGGTTAACGTGCTTCTGGGTCAGGTTAGAGACACCCTGACGGTAGCGCTGCTCCAGCGTCTCTCGGTTGGTTGCGGTCACTTCCAGATCGCGCAGCAGGCCATCGTGAATGCCATACGCCCAGCCGTGGATCGTCACCTTCTGCCCACGTTTCCACGCCGACTGCATAATGGTGGAGTGGCCGAGGTTGTAGACCTGTTCCATCACGTTCAGCTCGCACAGGGTGTCCAGGCGGCGCTCCTGCGGCATTTGACCCAACAGTGAGCTATGTTTGAACCAGATATCACGAATGTGCAGTAGCCAGTTGTCGATAAGGCCCAGTTCCGGGTTTTCGACCGCCGCCTGCACGCCGCCGCAGCCGTAGTGACCACAAATGATGATGTGTTCGACTTCCAGAACATCTACCGCATACTGCACCACGGAGAGACAGTTCAGGTCGGTGTGGATCACCAGGTTCGCAACGTTGCGGTGAACAAAGAGTTCGCCAGGTTCAAGGCCGGTAAGACGTTCAGCCGGAACGCGGCTGTCGGAGCATCCAATCCAGAGAAAGCGTGGTTTCTGAGACTGAGACAGTTTCTCAAAAAATCCGGAATCTTCTTCCAGCAGCATCTTTGACCATAGTGCGTTATTGCTGATGAGTGTATCTATGTCATTCATGGAGGCTAACGGCCTGTAACCGAGTGATTGCGTTGCGCTACTATAGGGTAACCCGACTTTTAATGAAACCACACAACGTGTGTCAGAACTATAGGTAAGTTTATTTCATGGCGATTGCACTTGAGCTTGAGCAACTTAAAAAAACCTATCCGGGCGGCGTCCAGGCGCTGCGCGGGATAGATCTCAAAGTAGAAGCCGGTGATTTTTATGCGCTTCTGGGGCCTAACGGGGCAGGTAAATCCACCACCATCGGTATCATCAGCTCGCTGGTGAACAAATCCTCCGGCCGGGTGAGCGTGTTTGGCTATGACCTGGAGAAAGATGTGGTCAACGCCAAACGCCAGCTGGGGCTGGTGCCGCAGGAGTTTAACTTCAATCCGTTTGAGACCGTACAGCAGATTGTGGTGAACCAGGCGGGTTACTACGGCGTCGAGCGCAAAGAGGCGGTCGCGCGCAGCGAAAAGTATCTTAAGCAGCTCGATCTGTGGGAGAAACGCAACGAACGTGCGCGGATGTTGTCCGGCGGCATGAAGCGTCGTCTGATGATTGCCCGCGCCCTGATGCACGAGCCAAAGCTGCTGATCCTCGATGAGCCCACCGCCGGGGTGGATATCGAGCTTCGCCGCTCAATGTGGAGCTTTTTGAAGGATTTAAACGACAAAGGCACCACCATTATCCTCACCACCCACTATCTGGAAGAGGCTGAGATGCTCTGTCGCAATATCGGCATCATTCAGCACGGCGAGCTGGTGGAAAACACCTCAATGAAAGATCTGCTCTCCAAGCTGAAGTCAGAGACGTTCATTCTCGACCTGGCGGCAAAAAGTCCGCTGCCGAAGCTGGTCGGCTATCAGTATCGTCTGGTGGATACCTCCACGCTTGAAGTGGAAGTGCTGCGCGAGCAGGGGATCAACAGCGTCTTCAGCCAGCTGAGCGAGCAGGGGATTCAGGTATTAAGTATGCGTAACAAAGCAAACCGACTGGAAGAGCTGTTCGTCTCGCTGGTCCATGAGAAACAAGGAGATCGCGCATGATGCAGCTTTACTGGGTGGCGCTGAAAAGTATCTGGGCCAAAGAGATCAACCGTTTCATGCGTATCTGGATCCAGACCCTGGTTCCGCCGGTGATCACCATGACCCTCTACTTTATTATCTTCGGCAACCTGATTGGCTCGCGCATCGGCGAGATGCACGGCTTTACCTATATGCAGTTTATTGTGCCGGGCCTGATCATGATGGCGGTCATCACCAACGCCTACGCCAACGTGGCGTCGTCGTTCTTCAGCGCCAAGTTCCAGCGCAACATTGAAGAGCTGCTGGTGGCGCCGGTGCCTACCCACGTCATCATCGCCGGTTACGTCGGGGGCGGGGTCGCGCGCGGCCTGTGCGTCGGCATTCTGGTCACCGCCGTTTCGCTGTTCTTTGTGCCATTCCAGGTGCACTCCTGGCTGTTTGTCGGCCTGACGCTGCTGCTGACGGCGATACTGTTCTCTCTGGCGGGGCTGCTGAACGCGGTATTCGCTAAAACCTTTGACGATATCAGCCTGATCCCGACCTTCGTTCTGACGCCGCTCACCTACCTCGGTGGGGTCTTCTACTCCCTGACGCTGCTGCCGCCGTTCTGGCAGGGGCTGTCACACCTGAACCCTATCGTCTATATGATCAGCGGCTTCCGCTTTGGTTTCCTCGGCATTTCCGATGTGCCGCTGGTGACGACCGTTGGCGTGCTGGTGATCTTTATCGTTGCCTTCTATCTGCTGTGCTGGAATCTGATCCAGCGCGGACGTGGGCTGCGTAGCTAACCATCAGGCCCGGCGGCGTTACGTTGCCGGGCCGCTTTATTGACCACCGTCACCCCCATACCTTATCTCTCCCGCTACACTACCCCTTTCTGATGAGAGGCGACGATGCTGGGTTGGGTAATAACGTGCCATGAAGAACACGCGCAGCTGATGGCGGATCGGCTTGCCGCTCGCTTTGGGCCGCTGGAGCAATGCCAGGTGGTCAATTTCTGGCGCGGCTTAAGCTGCAATATGCTCAGCCGTATGTTGTGTGATGCCCAGCATCAAGCCGACAGCGGTGACGGGGTGATCTTTCTGACCGACATCTCCGGCGCTGCGCCGTATCGCGCAGCCGCCCTGCTCAGCCATAAGCATGAGAATTGCGAAGTGATCTCCGGGATAAGCTATCCGCTGCTGGAGATGATGTACCCCCTGCGTGAAACGACCGACAGCGTCAGCTTTCGTAACACCATCGTGGCCCACGGCGCGCCGGACGTCAGCAGCCTGTGGCACCAGCAGCAGAAAAACCCGCCCTTCGTTCTGCTGCATGGACCGGAGAAATATTAAACATTGGTATTACCGGTGCTTTTGCTACAATGTCGTCCGATTTTCGTACTGAATAATTCTCTATGTTCTCGCGTATTTTTCTTCTGCTTCTTCTGCTGGTTTCCGGCGGCGCTTCTGCCAGTCTGCTAAGCCCGCAAGGGGCTCCGGCCCGTTATATGCAAACCACCGAAGATGCCACCATCTGGGCGCAGGTAGGTAACCGCGTCGTGACCGTCGGCAATGTGCGCGCCGGGCAGATCATCGCCGTTTCTCCCACCCCGGCGGATTACTATGAGTTCCGGTTTGGCTTTGGCACCGGTTTTATCGACAAAGGGCATCTGGGCGAAGTGCAGGGCAAACAGCGGGTGGAGGATAGCCTGGGCGATCTGAACAAGCCTCTCAGCAACCAGAATTTAATTACGTGGAAGGATACGCCGATCTACAACGCGCCCAGCGCCGGTAGCGCCCCGTTCGGTACGCTGGCAGATAATCTGCGCTATCCGATCCTCAATAAACTCAAGGATCGCCTGAATCAGACGTGGTATCAGATCCGCATCGCTAACCGTCTGGCCTGGGTCAGCAGCATGGATGCGCAGGAAGATAATGGCCTGCCGGTGCTCACTTATCACCATATCCTGCGCGATGAAGAGAACACCCGTTTCCGCCATACCTCAACCACCACCAGCGTACGTGCCTTCAATAACCAGATGACCTGGCTGCGCGACCAGGGCTATACCACGCTGACCCTGTATCAGCTCGAAGGTTATGTGCGTAACAAAATGAACCTGCCCGCCAGGGCAGTGGTGATCACCTTTGACGACGGCCTGAAATCGGTCAGCCGCTACGCCTGGCCAATCCTCAGGCAGTACGGCTTTCACGCCACGGCCTTTATTATCTCGTCGCGCATCAAAGCGCATCCGCAGAAGTGGGATCCAAAGACGCTGCAGTTTATGAGCATTTCCGAGCTGCGGGAGATCCAGGATGTTTTTGACGTGCAGTCGCACACCCATTTCCTGCACCGGGTGGACAATAACCGCCATCCGATCCTGCTCAGCCGCAGTTACCACAACATCGTGATGGATTTCAAACACTCCCGCCGCGCGCTGGCGCAGTTTAACCCGCACGTGCTCTATCTTTCGTACCCCTTTGGCGGTTACAACGATAATGCGGTAAAAGCGGCGAATGACGCCGGTTTTCATCTGGCGGTGACGACGGTAAAAGGCAAGGTAAAGCCGGGAGATAATCCGTTCTTGTTAAAGCGTTTGTACGTTCTCAGAACGGATTCTTTAGAGACCATGTCGCGGCTGATCAGCAATCAGCCGCAGGGGTAGCATCAGGCAACCTGAACGGGGATCGCTTTCGCGGTGCGTTTCATGTCGTTGTCGCCTTCGAAATAGGCCACTTTCGGCTGCCAGCGGCGGGCTTCCTCGTCGGACATCATAACGAAGCTGGCGATGATGACGATATCGCCCACGTTGGCACAGTGCGCGGCCGCACCGTTCACGGAGATGATTTTAGAACCCCGTTCAGCCGCGATAGCATAGGTTGAGAAACGATTGCCGTTACTCACGTTCCAGATATCAATGGCTTCGTTTTCAAGAATACCCGCCGCGTCGAGAAAATCCTGATCGATCGCGCAGGAGCCTTCATAGTGCAGATCGGCCTGAGTGACCTTCACACGGTGAAGCTTACCTTGCAACATTTTGCGAATCATGATGTTACCTTTACTCTTCTTCGTAACCCACTTGCCCGCAAGTGGGAAGGGAAACTAATCCATTAGCTATCTATCAGCTCAGTCATTACTGAGCCAGTTCAACGACACTGTTGTCGATCAGGCGCGCCTGACCGAGCCATGCAGCAACCAGGATCACCGCGCGTTTGCTGGTGGCAGAGAGCTCCAGCAGCGTATCGGCATCGCGGATCTGAATATCATCAGCCCGGAAGCCTTTGTCATTCAGCTCCTGTTCGGCAATGGCGATAATCTCTTCACTGCTCAGCGCCTTCTGTTGCAGCTTTTCAACCATCGCGCTCATCACCTTATACAGACCCGGCGCGATTTTACGCTGGTCAGCGGTGAGGTAGCCGTTGCGGGAGCTCAGCGCCAGGCCATCTTTGGCACGCACGATCGGTACGCCAACGATGTCGATGTCGTAGCCCATGTCGGCTACCATCTTGCGGATCAGCGCCAGTTGCTGGAAATCTTTCTCGCCGAAACAGGCGATATCCGGCTGCACAAGGTTAAACAGCTTGCTGACGATGGTAGAAACACCGCGGAAATGACCCGGACGGCTGGCGCCTTCCAGCATGGTGGAGATACCCGGTACGTCCACATAGGTCGTCTCTTCCGTACCCTTAGGATAGACATCATTCGGTGCCGGGGCGAAGACGAAATCGACCTGATGCTTTTTCAGCTTCTCGCAATCTTCCTGCAGCGTGCGCGGGTAGCGGGCCAGGTCGTCGGCACGGTCAAATTGCATCGGGTTAACAAAAATGCTCACCACTACCACATCGGCACGGGCTTTGGCTTCGTCCACCAACTTCATGTGGCCGTCATGCAGGTTGCCCATGGTGGGAACCAGCGCGATACGTTTACCTTCCTGGCGCAGGCGACGAATATGCTGGCGCAGCAGCGGCAGGGTTTCAATGATTAGCACAACAAGACTCCTTACTGGAAACTGTGTTCTTCACCCGGGTAAACACCCGATTCAACGTCGGCAATATACTGCCTGACTGCGCCGCGCATGTCGCCTGCGTCGATAAGGAAATTCTTCGCAAATTTTGGGATATGCCCGCCGGTAATGCCAAACGCATCGTGCATCACCAGAATTTGTCCGTCGGTGACGTTACCGGCGCCAATGCCGATCACCGGAATAGAAAGCGCCTCGGTAATGCGTTTCGCCAGCGACACCGGCACGCACTCCAGCACCAGCAGCTGTGCCCCTGCGGCTTCTAACGCCTGCGCATCATCAAACAGGGTCTGGGCAGCGTCACCGCGGCCCTGCACCTTATAGCCACCGAAGATATTGACCGACTGCGGGGTTAACCCCAGATGGCCGCATACCGGCACCGCGCGCTCGGTGAGCATGCGTACGGTCTCAACCAGCCAGGCGCCGCCTTCCACTTTGACCATGTTGGCACCGGCGCGCATCACCGTGGCGGCATTTTCAAACGCCTGCTCCGGTGTGGCGTAGGCCATAAACGGGAGATCGGCGAGCAGCAGAGAAGCTGGGGCTCCGCGGCGAACCGCCCGGGTATGATAAGCAATATCTTCTACCGTTACCGGCAGAGTGGAGTCATGTCCCTGGACCGTCATCCCTAACGAGTCGCCGACCAGCATGACGTTAATCCCCTCTTCGGCAAAGAGTTTGGCGAAGCTGTAGTCATAGGCGGTAATGGTGGCGAAGCGCTGCTTGTCCTGTTTGCATTTCTGCAGGGTGGCGATGGTGGTTGGTTTCATACTGTTTCCTGATAGCCCAAAGCGAATCTTTGCGCATTCTAACAGTAACATTCGGGGGAACAATGATTTTACGTAACCGATTAACCATAAATATTTCATGGTTAATCAACGGAAATTTACTGTTACCAGTGAGCTGGTTTTTCGGCGTTAAGCTGCGTCAGCAGGGCGCTCAGACTTTCGCCGTCGGGGAAGATCAGGTCGGGGGCAATTTCAAACAGCGGCCAGAGCATAAAGCCGCGGCGTTTCATGTCGTAATGCGGCACGGTCAGGCGTTCGGTGTTAATCACCGCATCACCAAACAGCATGATATCCAAATCGAGGGTGCGCGGTCCCCAGCGCTCTTCTTTACGCACGCGCCCCTGCTGCAGCTCAATGCGCTGGGTGTTGTCCAGCAGCGCGTCGGCGCTAAGGGCGGTTTCCAGCGCAATGGCGGCGTTGAGGTAGTCGGGCTGATCCTGCGGGCCCAGCGGGGGCGTGCGATAGAAAGAGGAGAGGGCGACAACGCGGCTCTGCGGAATGTCGCCCAGCGCCTGGACGGCAGCATTGACCTGCTCCAGCGGAGAGGCCAGATTACTGCCGATGGCGATATAGGTCAGCGTCATGCGGCCCCTTCGCGGCGTGGAGCACGCTTACGTGGACGACGATGGCGGCGACGCGGCGCCGGCTCTTCATCGAGACCGGTCAGCATGTCCTTCTGCGCCGGTGGCGCAGAAACCTGGAACTCACCCCACCACTGCACCAGCGCCTGCAGCTCGCGGTTGTTCTCCGCTTCGGCACGCAGGGCCATCAGATCGTAAGCCGCACGGAATTTTGGATGCTCCATTAACTTCCATGCGCGTTTACCCTGACGACGGGACATCCGCAGCTGAAGCTGCCAGATATCACGCACCAGCGTGGTGATGCGTTTCGGGATCGCCAGCGAACGGCAGGCTTCATCCAGCACATCGTTAGCGGCCAGGGCGAAGGCATCGTAGTAGGCCAGACCGCTCTCCTGAGCAATCTTCTGTGCCGTCTCCAGCAGCGGATACCAGAACATCGCCGCAAAGAGGAATGCCGGGTTAACGCGCATATCGTTCTGAATGCGGTTATCGGTATTCTTCAACACCTGGTCGATGATACGTTCCATCGCGCTGTCACCTTTTTCGGTGAAGTTGCGCGTAATGGTCGGGAACAGGGGCTGGAACAGGCTGTATTCGCGCAGCAGCTGATAGGTGGCAAAACCGTGACCAGCCTGCAGCAGCTTCAGCGCCTCTTCAAACAGACGCGCCGGGGGCACATCGTTGATCAGCGTTGCCAGGCGCGGGATCGGCTCGGCGGTTTCCGGGCTGATGTGCATACCCAGCTTGGCGGCAAAACGCACGGCACGCAGCATCCGCACCGGATCTTCGCGGTAGCGGGTTTCCGGGTTGCCGATCAGGCGAATCAGACCCGCTTTAAGATCCGGCACCCCACCCACGAAATCGCGGACGGTAAAGTCAGCCACGCTGTAATACAGGCTGTTGATAGTGAAATCGCGACGCTGGGCATCTTCTTCGATAGAACCGAAGATATTGTCACGCAGCAGCATACCGTTCTGGCCGCGCTGGGAAGTGGTGCGATCGGTTGGCGTGCCTTCGTGATGACCACGGAAGGTGGCCACTTCGATGATCTCCGGCCCAAACATCACGTGAGCAAGACGGAAGCGGCGGCCAACCAGACGGCAGTTGCGGAATAATTTCCGCACCTGCTCAGGCGTGGCGCTGGTGGTCACGTCAAAATCTTTCGGCTTTTTGCCCAGCAACAGGTCACGCACCCCGCCACCAACGAGATACGCCTCATAGCCAGCTTTATTCAGGCGATAAAGCACCTTAAGGGCGTTTTCACTGATATCTTTGCGGGAAATAGCATGCTGTTCGCGCGGAATAACCGACATCGTATTTTGAACAATGACGTCATCCGCCATGCTCTCATCGCGGCTCAGCACCTTACGGCAAAAATTAGCGACTCGGGTAAAAATAGTACACCTCGGTAGTGTGTGTTTCAGAATTCAGGACAAAAAATAGCGGCTAATCATAGCTCAGCGAGACGCATTTGAGAATGCTGGATTTTCGGCACGCGAATGAGCGACCAGTTGGCCACCGCTTTTTCCAGCAATTCTTCGGTGCGCAGATCCTGCCACTCATTTGTTACATCCTGGTTTAGAAATTGTAAAGCATTGATAAGAACAGGGCGAGGATCGCCGGTCGGTAATGCGGGGGCATGATTCTGTTTCGAGAGTTTCATCCCTTTTTCATTCACCACCAGCGGCAGGTGAATGTAGTCCGGAACCGGCCAGCCAAACAGCCGGTAGAGCGAAATCTGCCGGACGGTAGGTTCAATCAGGTCGGCTCCGCGCACAATTTCGTTTACGCCCTGGAAATGGTCATCCACCACCACCGCCAGGTTATAAGCAAACAGCCCGTCCCGCCGATGGATAATGAAATCCTCGCCCGCCAGGCGCGCATCGGCGTGGAGTTCACCCTGTAACCGGTCGGTAAAGCAGGTGACGGGATGCTGTTGCATCACCCGCACCGCCGCATTTTCCGGGCCGTGATGCAGGGTGCGGCAGTGGCCGTCATAGACGCCGCCGACGCGCTGAATGCGGGCGCGGGTGCAGGTGCAGTAGTACGAAAGACCCTCGGCATGCAGCCAGGCCAGGCGTTCGCGGTAGGCTTCGTGGCGTTGGGATTGCCAGAGAACATCGCCGTCCCAGTGCAGGCCGTAATGTTCCAGCTGTCGCAGAATGGACTCTGCCGCACCGGGAACTTCACGCGGAGGGTCGATATCTTCAATACGCACGCGCCAGATACCCTGTCGGGCACGGGCTTGCAGATAGCTGCCAAGGGCGGCAATAAGCGAGCCGAAATGCAGTTCGCCAGAGGGGGATGGCGCGAAGCGCCCAATATAGTCAGCAGGCATAATTACACGGCGCAGAAAGTAATCAGGCGGGAGAGAACTCCCGCCTGTGGTAGCGTCATAACAGGGCTGGCATTAACCGGCCATCTGTTTTTCGCGGATTTCTGCCAGCGTTTTACAGTCGATGCACAGGTCGGCTGTCGGACGGGCTTCCAGACGACGAATGCCGATTTCGACACCGCAGGACTCGCAGAAGCCGAAATCTTCGTCTTCGACTTTTTTCAGCGTTTTCTCAATCTTTTTGATCAGCTTGCGCTCGCGGTCACGGTTACGCAGTTCGAGGCTGAATTCTTCTTCCTGGGCGGCACGGTCTACCGGATCCGGGAAGTTAGCCGCTTCGTCCTGCATATGTGTAACGGTGCGATCGACTTCATCCCGGAGTTGATTACGCCATGCTTCAAGGATTCGCTTGAAGTGTGATAGCTGGGCTTCATTCATATACTCTTCGCCCGGCTTCTCTTGATACGGCTCCACCCCAGCGATGGCGAGAATACTCAGGGACGATGTTTTACGGTTTTGCCCTTCTTGCATGTTGCTTCTCCTTAACACGCACTATCGATCCCCGTGTTGGGGGAAAAATCAGGCCGCTATAAATAGCAGATGCTTTTCCGTAAGGCAATTATCTAAACGTAACACTTGACAAGCCTGTGAGGAAAAGCGTATTTGCGCACACGACCAGAATACTTATTAGCCAACGCTCAACCCCTTTCATAACGTGGCGGGGAGAGCGGATCTCAGAGTGATATTATCGGCAGAAAGTTCAGCTTTATACACCAAAACCTCTACCCCCTGCTTTTGTGCCTCATTCAACAGTTGCGCGTACTTAAGGTCAATATGGCGGGCGGGTGAAAATCGCCCAATTGCGCTGTGCAATACTGCAAATAACAGCACGGCGCGTTTGCCCGCCGCCGCTACACTCATAAGCTCCCGGAGGTGCTTCTGCCCTCGCAGCGTCACCGCATCCGGGAAATAACCGTTATCTTTCTCAGCTAACGTCACTGATTTCACTTCAATATAGCACTCGGGGCGATCGTCTGCCTGCAACATAAAGTCGATTCTGCTGCTTTCGCTGCCATATTTTACTTCGCTTTTTAGCGTGTTATAGCCGCGCAGTTCCGGAATAAAATCCAGACTAATCGCCTCTTTGACCAGCTGGTTCGCTCGCAGCGTATTGACGCAAATATATTCTCCGTCCGCGGTCTGGGTTATTTCCCAGGTGTGAGGATATTTACGTTTGATATTACTGGAGGTGGAGTACCAGACGGTATCCCCCGGCGTGGCGCAGCCGGTCATCGCCCCGGTATTGGGGCAGTGCAGGGTCAGGGTTTCACCGTTAGGCGTTACCACGTCGGCAAGAAAACGTTTATAGCGTTGTACCAGCGTGGCGGGTTGTAGGGCAGGGGTAAACTGCATGCAAATTCCTTGTTATTCGGTAAGCGTCCAGCGCTGGAGCGGCGTGTAGCGCGTGCGCCCGCCTGCGAAACGGCTCTCGTAGAGGACAAAATCTTTCACCGCAAACGACCAGTGAAAACCCGGTGGCGGAATGGCCACGGCGTGGCTGGCATCGCGCAGCAGGGTGATATGCGGATGAAACGGCTGGGGGCTTTGATAGCAGCCGCTGCGCGCCGCCTGGGCCCGCAGCATGTTGGCCAGCTGTAATAAACCCCGCGGCGGCTGGCGAGTACCCAGCCAGACCACGCGGGAGCGCAGCCACTGTCCGGCATCGTCCAGCGTCAGGGTAAACTCCGGCTGACGGATGCGTCCGGCCATTGCCGCCAGCGCCTGCTGTTTCTCAGGGCTGACATCCCCTAAAAACGCCAGCGTCAGGTGCAGGTTGCCGCCCGCCACCGGACGGCCCGCTTCCGGCGCAAAGTGGTCGGCGCGCCAGCGGACGATCTGCCGCTGGAGCGAGGCAGGCATTTCAATGGCAAAAAACAACCTTTTTGACTCGGACATACGGCGCACTCGGTAATGAATTGTGGCGATGCTACAATGTACGCCGTCTAAAGTTAACCCTCTGGAGCCATTCGTGTCCTTGTTGCCGGTCGCCGCTGTCCTTCCCGATCTCCTTCACGCCTTACAACATGCCCCCCAGGTGCTGCTGAACGCGCCAACCGGTGCGGGCAAATCGACCTGGCTGCCGCTGCAGATCCTGGCGCAGGGGGCGATCAACGGCAAAATCATCCTGCTCGAACCGCGCAGGCTCGCGGCCCGCAACGTGGCGCAGCGCCTGGCGGAGCTGCTGGGGGAAAAGCCCGGCGAGACGGTCGGCTACCGGATGCGCGCCGAAACCTGCGTGGGGGCCAACACCCGGCTGGAGGTGGTCACCGAGGGGATCCTCACCCGGATGCTGCAGCAGGATCCCGAGCTTAACGGCACAGGGCTGGTGATCCTTGATGAGTTCCACGAGCGCAGCCTGCAGGCGGATCTGGCGCTGGCGCTGCTGCTGGATGTCCAGCAGGGACTGCGGGACGATCTCAAACTGCTGATCATGTCCGCGACCCTGGATAACGCGCGGCTCCAGCGCCTGCTGCCGGAGGCGCCCACCATCGTGTCTGAGGGCCGTACTTTTCCGGTGGAGCGGCGCTATCAGTCGCTCTCCACCCATCTGCGTTTCGACGAAGCGGTGGCGGTCGCCACCGCCGAGCTGCTGCGCCAGGAGCCGGGCTCGCTGCTGTTGTTCTTACCCGGCGTGATTGAGATCCAGCGGGTACAGGAGCAGCTGTCACGTCGCGTAAGTGATGACGTGGTGCTCTGCCCGCTGTATGGCGCGCTGCCGCTGGCCGAGCAGCGTAAAGCGATCCTGCCAGCCCCGCCAGGGCAGCGCAAAGTGGTGCTGGCGACCAATATTGCCGAAACCAGCCTGACCATCGAGGGCATCCGGCTGGTGGTGGACTCCGCCCAGGAGCGGGTGGCGAATTTCGACCCGCGCACCGGCCTGACCCGCCTGCTGACCCAGCGCGTGAGCCAGGCTTCCATGACCCAGCGCGCCGGGCGCGCCGGGCGACTGGAGCCGGGAATCTGCCTGCATCTTACGCCGTTTGAGCAGGCAGAACGCGCCGCGGCGCAGGGCACGCCCGAAATTATGCAAAGCGATCTCAGCGGCCTGCTGATGGAACTGTTGCAGTGGGGCTGCCGGGAACCCTCGCAATTAAACTGGCTGGATCTGCCGCCTGCGACTAACCTTGCGGCGGCCCGGCGCTTATTAACGCAGCTTGGGGCGCTGGCGGGAGAGAAGCTCACCGCCTTTGGTCAGAAGATGGCGAAGTCTGGCAACGATCCGCGGCTGGCGGCCATGCTGGCCAGCGCGACGGATGACGACGATATTGCGACGGCGGCAAAGCTGGCCGCTATCCTTGAACAGCCGCCGCGTGGCACCAGTAGCGATCTGGCTCAGGCCTTCTCCCGCAATCAGCCGGAGTGGCAGCAGCGTGCCCGGCAGTTGAGTGCGCGCCTGAACAGCCGGGGCGGGGCGCCGGAGAGCGACCGGGTGCCCGTGCTGCTGGCGAAGGCGTTTCCCGACCGGATCGCCCGCCGCCGTGGGCTTGATGGACGCTATCAACTGGCAAATGGCATGGGCGCGATGCTACAGAGCGACGACGCCATGACCCGCCACGAGTGGCTGATTGCGCCGCTACTGTTGCAGGGCAGCCAGTCGCCGGATGCCCGTATTCTGCAGGCCATAGCTGTGGATATTGATACTCTGATCGCCGCTTCTCCGGGCCTGGTGGAACAGTCTGACACCGTGGAGTGGGATGAAGCGCAGGGCACGCTGAAGGCGCTGCGGCGTTCGCAGATTGGCCGCCTGACGGTGAGCGTTAAGCCGCTGGCAAAGCCCTCGGAAGAGGAGCTGCATCAGGCGATGCTTAACGGCATCCGCGATAAAGGGCTCAGCGTGCTGAACTGGACCCCGGAGGCGGAGCAGTACCGGCTTCGCCTGCACTGCGCGGCGCAGTGGCTGCCGGAGTACGCGTGGCCCGCGGTAGACGAAGCCTCGCTGCTGGCAAATCTGGAAAACTGGTTACTGCCGCAAATGAGTGGCGTACACTCCCTGCGCGCGCTAAAAGCGCTGGATGTTAAGGCGGCATTACAGAACTTAACCGACTGGTCGTTACGCCAACGTCTGGATACCGAGCTTCCAGGGCATTACACTGTGCCCACCGGCAGCCGGATAGCCATTCGTTATCATGAAGATAATCCTCCGGCGCTGGCGGTACGCATGCAGGAGATGTTTGGCGAGGCGACCACGCCTGCCATTGCGCAGGGGCGGGTGCCGCTGGTGCTGGAGCTGTTGTCACCGGCCCAGCGTCCGCTGCAGATCACCCGGGATTTGGGTGCATTCTGGGCTGGCAGCTACCGCGAGGTGCAAAAAGAGATGAAAGGGCGTTATCCCAAACATGTCTGGCCGGACGACCCGGCAAATACCGCGCCGACCCGGCGCACGAAGAAGTATTCGTAGCGCCACCCGGCAATACCCTCTGAGAGGGTAAATTTGAGAGATTTCTTCTTCCTCCATCAGGGGGAAGACCAGAGAATCGGGCCTTTGCGCCTGATAGTTGCGGAGAGAAAGCATGGCGGGGAATGACCGCGAGCCAATTGGACGTAAAGGAAGACCTGCCCGTCCGGCAAAAGAAAAGGCAGGCCGTCGACGCCTCAGAGATGAAGAGTACGACGATGTTGATAATGAGTATGACGATGACGCACCTGCGCCACGTAAAGGAAAAGGCAAAAAAGGTAAACCTCGTGGCAAGCGCGGCTGGTTCTGGCTGCTGCTGAAGCTGTTTATTGTTTTCCTCATCCTGCTGGCGGTCTATGGCGTCTATCTGGATCAAAAGATCCGCAGCCGCATTGACGGCAAAGTCTGGCAGCTGCCGGCGGCGGTCTATGGCCGGATGGTTAACCTTGAGCCGGATATGTCCATCAGCAAGAATGAGATGGTCAAGCTGCTGGAGGCGACCCAGTACCGCCAGGTGACGAAGATGACCCGTCCCGGCGAGTTTACGGTGCAGGCGAAGAGCATTGAGATGATCCGCCGTCCGTTTGACTTCCCGGACAGTAAAGAGGGGCAGGTGCGCGCGCGTCTGACCTTCGATGGCGATCATCTGGAAACCATTGAGAACATGGAGAACAACCGTCAGTTCGGTTTCTTCCGTCTCGATCCGCGGCTGATCACCATGCTCTCCTCGCCAAACGGCGAGCAGCGCCTGTTTGTGGCGCGTAATGGCTTCCCGGATCTGCTGGTGGATACCCTGCTGGCGACCGAGGACCGTCACTTCTATGAGCACGATGGCGTCAGCCTCTACTCCATTGGTCGTGCGGTGCTGGCGAACCTGACCGCAGGACGCACGGTGCAGGGGGCAAGTACCCTGACCCAGCAGCTGGTGAAGAACCTGTTCCTCTCCAGCGAACGCTCCTACTGGCGTAAGGCCAACGAAGCCTACATGGCCGTGCTGATGGATGCGCGCTACAGCAAAGACCGCATTCTTGAGCTCTACATGAACGAGGTCTATCTCGGTCAGAGCGGCGACAATGAAATTCGCGGCTTCCCGCTGGCGAGCCTCTACTACTTTGGCCGTCCGGTGGAAGAGCTGAGCCTCGACCAGCAGGCGTTGCTGGTGGGCATGGTTAAGGGTGCCTCCATCTACAACCCGTGGCGTAACCCGAAACTGGCTCTGGAGCGGCGTAATCTGGTGCTGCGTCTGCTGCAACAGCAGCAGGTGATCGACCAGGAACTGTATGACATGCTCAGCGCACGTCCGTTAGGCGTACAGCCGCGCGGCGGCGTCATCTCCCCGCAGCCTGCATTTATGCAGATGGTGCGTCAGGAGCTGCAGGCCAAACTGGGCGATAAGGTTAAAGATCTCTCCGGCGTGAAGATCTTCACCACCTTTGACTCCGTGGCGCAGGATGCCGCAGAGAAGGCGGCGGTAGAAGGTATTCCGGCGCTGAAAAAACAGCGCAAGCTGAACGATCTGGAGACCGCGATGGTGGTAGTCGATCGCACCACCGGCGAAGTGCGGGCGATGGTCGGCGGGGCAGAGCCGCAGTTTGCGGGCTATAACCGCGCCATGCAGGCACGCCGTTCGATCGGCTCTCTGGCTAAACCGGCGACCTATCTCACCGCTTTGAGCCAGCCGAACCAGTATCGTCTCAACACCTGGATCGCCGATGCCCCGATTGCCCTGCGCCAGCCGAATGGCCAGGTCTGGTCGCCGCAGAACGACGATAAGCAGTACAGCGGCCAGGTGATGCTGGTGGACGCCCTGACGCGTTCCATGAACGTGCCGACGGTTAACCTTGGGATGGCGCTTGGCCTGCCAGCAGTCACCGATACTTGGCTAAAACTGGGCGTGCCGAAAGATCAGCTGCATCCGGTTCCGGCCATGCTGCTGGGGGCCCTGAACCTGACGCCAATTGAAGTGGCGCAGGCGTTCCAGACCATCGCCAGCGGCGGGAACCGTGCTCCGCTCTCTGCGCTGCGTTCAGTGATTGCCGAAGACGGCACCCCGCTGTACCAGAGCTTCCCGCAGGCGGAGCGTGCCGTACCGGCGCAGGCTGCCTATATGACCCTCTGGACCATGCAGCAGGTTGTGCAGCGCGGTACCGGGCGTCAGCTGGGGGCGAAGTACCCTGGCCTGCATCTGGCGGGTAAAACCGGGACCACCAATAACAACGTCGACACCTGGTTTGCGGGTATCGACGGACGTGAAGTGGTGATCACCTGGGTAGGGCGCGATAACAACCAGCCAACCAAGCTGTATGGTGCCAGCGGGGCGATGTCTATCTACCAGCGCTATCTGGCTAACCAGTCGCCGGTGCCGTTAACCCTGACGCCACCGGAAGATATCGTCGATATGGGCGTGGATGAGTCGGGCAACTTTGTGTGTGGCGGCGGTATGCGCCGTGTGCCGGTCTGGACCAGCAACCCGGACTCCCTGTGTCAGCAGGCTGCCCCGGAACCATCGGGTAATCCGTTTGACCAGTCTTCTCAGCCGCAGTCGCAGCCGCAACAACAGCAGCCGCAGCAGCCCGAGAAGAAGGAGAGCGACGGTGTCGCGGGCTGGATCAAGGATATGTTCGGCGGTTAACTCACCACTATTCCCTCTCCTGCGGGAGAGGGAATTTTCACCTCAATTAAACATCCCTCCAACACTCAAATCTCCATTTATTAACCCTCTATTTTCCATTGTTTAATTCTTATACCCTCATTTCCTGTAGGGGCGCATATCACTTGCTATGCCGTGAATGTTTCGCATAATATGCTGCGGTCATAATAATAATTCTCGTTTACGTTATCATTCACGCTTTCATCAGAGATATACCAATGGCGCTTTCAAAAACTGCTCAGCCAATGCAATCTTCACTGCGTAAAATCGCAGTTGTTGTAGCCACAGCGGTTAGCGGCATGTCTGCTTACGCTCACGCTGCCGAAACCCCTAAAAAAGAAGAAACCATCACCGTCACCGCAGCGCCTGCTCCGCAGGAGAGCGCCTGGGGACCGGCGGCGACCATTGCGGCACGCCAGTCCGCTACCGGCACCAAGACGGATACCTCCATTGAGAAGGTGCCGCAGTCGATTTCCGTTGTGACCGCGGAAGAGATGGCGCTGCACCAGCCGCGCTCGGTGAAAGAAGCACTGAGCTATACGCCAGGGGTGGCAGTCGGTACGCGTGGCGCGTCCAATACTTACGATTACCTGATTATTCGTGGCTTTGCTGCCGATGGCCAAAGCCAGAACAACTACCTCGACGGCATGAAGATGCAGGGCAACTTCTATAACGACGCGGTAATTGACCCTTATATGATCGAGCGCGCGGAAGTGATGCGCGGCCCGACCTCCGTTCTCTACGGCAAAAGCAGCCCGGGTGGTTTGCTGAATATGGTCAGCAAGCGTCCACTGACCGAGCCGCTGAAAGAGGTGCAGTTTAAGGTCGGGACGGATAGTCTGTTCCAGACCGGGTTTGACTTCAGCGATGCGCTGGACGACGACGGGGTTTACTCTTACCGCCTGACCGGTCTGGCGCGTTCTAACAACGCCCAGCAGGAGCGTGCGGAAGAGCAGCGTTACACCATTGCGCCATCCTTCTCCTGGCGTCCGTCTGATAAAACCAACTTCACCTTCCTCTCCTATTTCCAGAACGAACCGGAGACCGGTTACTACGGTTGGTTGCCGAAAGAGGGCACGGTTGATCCATTGCCAAACGGCGATCGCCTGCCGACCGACTTCAACGAAGGGGCGAAAAACAATACCTACTCCCGTAACCAGAAGATGGTCGGGTATAGCTTCGATCACGAATTCAACGACACCTTCACCGTGCGTCAGAACCTGCGTTTTGCCGAGAATAAAACCTCGCAGAACAGCGTCTATGGTTACGGCGTCTGCTCCGATGCGGCGAACAGTGGCAACGCCCTCTGTAACGCGTTATCACCTGCGGACAAAGGCCATTACCTGGCGCGTAAATATGTGGTTGACGACGAGAAGCTGCAAAACTTCACCGTTGATACCCAGCTGCAGAGCAAATTCGCCACCGGCGACGTTGACCATATCCTCCTGACCGGCGTTGACTATATGCGTATGCGTAACGATATCAACGCCTGGTTTGGCTATGACGCTTCCGTTCCGCTGCTGGATCTCTACAACCCGGTGTACAGCGATTTCGATTTCGACTCAAAAAACCCGGCGAACTCCGGTCCGTATCAGATCCTGAACAAGCAGCAGCAGACCGGTCTCTACGTGCAGGATCAGGCGCAGTGGAACAAGGTGCTGGTCACCCTGGGTGGCCGTTACGACTGGGCAGAGCAGGATTCGTTTAACCGCGTCGCGGGCACCACCGCATCACGTGATGACAACCAGTTCACCTGGCGCGGCGGGGTGAACTACCTGTTCGATAACGGCGTGACGCCATACTTCAGCTACAGCGAATCTTTCGAGCCCTCTTCCCAGACCGACGCGCAGGGTAAGCCGTTTGCGCCTTCTAAAGGCAAGCAGTACGAAGTGGGCGTGAAGTACGTGCCGAGCGATCGTCCGATCGTTCTGACCGGGGCCCTGTATCAACTGACCAAAACCAACAACCTGATGGCCGATCCTGCGGGCTCGTTCTTCTCGGTTGAAGGCGGCGAGATCCGCGCCCGCGGCGTGGAGATCGAAGCCAAAGCAGCGCTGTCTGCCAGCGTGAACGTGGTGGGGTCTTACACCTACACCGACGTGGAGTACACCACCGACACCAACTACAAAGGCAACACCCCGGCGCAGGTGCCTGAGCATATGGCTTCCCTGTGGGGGGATTACACCTTCTATGATGGCGCACTCTCTGGCCTGACCCTGGGCACCGGCGGTCGCTTCTCCAGCTCCAGCTATGGCGATCCGGCGAACTCCTTTAAGGTGGGCAGTTACGCAGTGATGGATGCGCTGGTGCGCTACGATCTGGCGCGCTTTGGCATGGCGGGCTCGAACGTGGCGCTGCACGTGAACAACCTGCTGGATCGTGAATACGTCGCCAGCTGCTTCAACACCTATGGCTGCTTCTGGGGAGCAGAACGCCAGGTTGTTGCGACTGCGACCTTCCGCTTCTAACCTTTAAATTTGGGCACGTTTTTCGTGCCCTTTTCTTTACTTAAGTTGGCTGACATGCAGGAAAACAACCCGCAATCCGATACCACTTTTGCACTCGATGGCGTCTCCTTTCGCGTTCCCGGACGCATGCTGCTGCATCCCCTTTCGCTGACCTTCCCCGCAGGCCAGGTGACCGGCCTTATCGGCCATAACGGCTCCGGCAAATCCACCTTACTGAAAATGCTCGGCCGCCATCAGCCGCCGTCTGAGGGCGATATCCTGCTGGATGGACAGCCGCTGGAGAGCTGGAACAGCAAGGCCTTTGCCCGCAAGGTGGCCTATCTGCCGCAGCAACTGCCGCAGGCGGAAGGGATGACCGTCCGCGAGCTGGTGGCGATTGGCCGTTATCCCTGGCATGGCGCGCTGGGGCGTTTTGGCGTGGCCGACCGCGAGAAAGTGGAAGAGGCGATTGCGCTGGTGGGGTTAAAACCGCTGGCCCATCGTCTGGTGGATAGCCTCTCCGGCGGCGAACGCCAGCGGGCCTGGATCGCCATGCTGGTGGCGCAGGATAGCCGTTGTTTACTGCTGGATGAGCCGACATCGGCCCTCGATATCGCCCATCAGGTGGATGTGCTGGCGCTGGTGCATCGCTTAAGCCAGCAGCGCGGGCTGACGGTGATTGCGGTGCTGCACGACATCAACATGGCGGCGCGTTACTGCGATTACCTGGTGGCGCTGCGCGGCGGGGAGATGATCGCCCAGGGCACGCCTGCCGAGCTGATGCGCAGCGAGACGCTGGAAAACATTTACGGCATTCCTATGGGTATTCTGCCGCATCCTGCGGGAGCGGCACCGGTGAGCTTTGTCTACTGATGCCTGATTTTATGATTAGCCGTCGCCACCTGCTGACGGCCATGGCCCTCTCGCCGCTGCTGTGGAAAATGAACACGGCGCAGGCTGCCGCAATCGATCCGCAGCGCATTGTGGCCCTGGAGTGGCTCCCCGTTGAGCTGCTGCTGGCGCTCGGCGTGACCCCTTACGGCGTGGCCGATATTCCTAACTACACCCTGTGGGTGAACGAGCCCCGGCTGCCAGAGTCGGTTATCGACATCGGCCTGCGTACCGAGCCCAACCTCGAACTGCTCACCCAGATGAAACCCTCGTACCTGGTCTGGTCGGCCGGGTATGGCCCGTCAGAAGAGAAGCTGGCGCGCATTGCGCCGGGGCGGGGTTTTGCCTTTAGCGACGGGAAAAAGCCGCTGGCTAACGCCCGCAAATCGTTAACCGAGATGGCGCAGCTTCTGAATCTGGAGAGTGCGGCCCGCCAGCATCTCGACCATTTCGACAGCGTGATTGACAGTTTCAAACCGCGCTTCGCCGGTCGTGGAGATCGCCCGCTACTGATGGTGACGCTGCTCGATGCCCGTCATATGCTGGTGTTTGGCAATAACTGCCTGTTCCAGGAAGTGCTGGATCGCTATGGGATTAAAAACGCCTGGGAAGGGGAGATGACCTTCTGGGGGAGTACCGCCGTCGGCATCGACCGTCTGGCGGCGTTTAAGGATGTGGATGTGCTCTGCTTCGATCACGGCAATGAACGGGAAATGCAGACCCTAATGGCGACGCCGCTGTGGCAGGCGATGCCGTTTGTCCGCCAGCAGCGCGTGAAGCGCGTTCCCGCGGTGTGGTTCTACGGCGCGACGCTGTCGGCAATGCACTTTGCCCGCGTGCTGGATAGCGCCCTGGGAGGCCAGGCATGAGGTCACGGATTGCCCTTTTCCCGGCGCTGTTTATGGCGCTGCTGCTGGCCGTTGCGCTGGGCTTAACCTGGTGGAACCTGAGCATTGCGCTGCCGCGGAGCGAGTGGGGCAGCGCGCTGGCCGCCCCGGATATCGACAATATTCAACAGATGCTGTTCCACTACAGCCTGCTGCCGCGGCTGGCGATCTCGCTGCTGGTGGGGGCCGGGCTTGGGCTGGTGGGCGTACTGTTCCAGCAGGTGCTGCGTAACCCGCTCGCCGAGCCAACCACTCTGGGGGTGGCAACCGGTGCCCAGCTGGGGATGACCATCATCACCCTGTGGGCGCTACCGGGCGTACTGGCGGCGCAGTTCGCCGCGCTGGTGGGCGCTTGCGTCGTCGGGGCGATTGTCTTTGGCGTGGCCTGGGGTAAACGCCTCTCGCCGGTCACCCTGATCCTGGCAGGCCTGGTGGTGAGCCTTTACTGCGGCGCGGTTAACCAACTGCTGGTGATTTTCCATCACGACCAGCTGCAAAGCATGTTCCTCTGGAGCACCGGGACGCTGACGCAAACCGACTGGAGCATCGTCCAGCGCCTGTGGCCGCAGCTGCTCGCCGGCGTGGTGCTGACTCTGCTGCTGCTGCGCCCGCTTACCCTGATGGGTCTTGATGATGGCGTGGCGCGTAACCTCGGGCTGGCGCTCTCCCTGGCGCGTCTGGCAGCGCTGACGCTGGCGATTGTTATCAGTGCTCTGCTGGTGAATGCTGTGGGCATCATCGGCTTTATCGGCCTGTTCGCGCCGCTGCTGGCGAAAATGCTGGGGGCGCGGCGCTTGCTCTCCCGACTGATACTGGCCCCGCTGATTGGGGCGCTGATCCTCTGGCTCTCTGACCAGGTGATCCTCTGGCTTACCCGGGTGTGGATGGAGGTCTCCACCGGTTCTGTAACCGCCCTGATCGGCGCGCCGCTGCTGCTGTGGCTGCTGCCGCGTCTGCGCAGCATGAGCGCCCCGGCGATGAACGCGGGCGATAAAGTGCAGGCCGAGCGCCACCACGTGGTGTGGTTTGCCCTGGCAGGCGGCGCGGTACTGCTGCTGGCGGTGATAGCGGCGATGGCGTTTGGCCGGGATGCGCAGGGATGGCACTGGGCGAGCGGAGCGATGCTTGACGAACTGTTGCCGTGGCGCGCGCCGCGTATTTTTGCCGCCCTGATGGCCGGGGTGATGCTAGCGGTGGCGGGTTGCATTATTCAGCGTCTTACCGGTAACCCGATGGCGAGCCCGGAAGTGCTGGGGATCAGCTCCGGTGCGGCGTTCGGCGTGGTGCTGATGCTCTTCTTTGTACCGGGTAATGCCTTCGGCTGGCTGATGCCTGCGGGTAGCCTTGGTGCCGCAGCGACGCTGCTGATTATCCTGGTCTCTGCCGGGCGCGGCGGCTTCTCGCCGCACCGGATGCTGCTGGCGGGGATGGCGCTGAGCACCGCCTTCACCATGCTGCTGATGATGCTGCAGGCCAGCGGCGATCCGCGTATGGCGCAGATCCTGACCTGGATTTCCGGCTCAACCTATAATGCGACAACCGAACAGGTTATGAGCACCGGGATAGCAATGCTCCTCCTGCTGGCGCTGGTGCCGCTCTGCCGTCGCTGGCTGACGGTGCTGCCGCTGGGTGGCGACACGGCCCGTTCGGTGGGCATGGCGTTGAACCGCTCGCGAATCGGCCTGCTGCTGCTGGCGGCAGCGCTGACGGCGACGGCGACCCTGACGATTGGCCCGCTGAGTTTTATCGGGCTGATGGCGCCGCACATCGCGCGGATGATGGGCTTCCGTCGGACGATGCCGCACATTGTGATGTCGGCGTTAATCGGAGGGATACTGCTGGTGTTCGCCGACTGGTGCGGCCGGATGGTGCTGTTCCCGTATCAGATCCCGGCGGGGCTGCTCTCCACCTTTATCGGTGCGCCGTACTTTATCTATCTGCTGAGGAAGCAGAGCAGGTAAAAAATGCCGGGTGGCGGCTTCGCCTTACCCGGCCTACGGTTCGAGGGTTTTGTAGGCCGGGTAAGCGTTAGCGCCACCCGGCAAACAACATCATCAGAGCTTCGCAAACACCCGGCGCGCCGCCTCGATGGTTTTGTTGATGTCCTCTTCGCTGTGCGCAACCGACATAAAGCCCGCCTCAAACGCCGACGGCGCCAGGTAAACGCCCTCGTCCAGCATCAGATGGAAGAAGCGCTTGAAGCGCTCAACGTCGCACTGCACCACATCCTGATAGCAGGTGACGGTTTTAGCCGTGGTGAAGAAGAGGCCGAACATGCCGCCCACGTGGTTTACCACCAGCGGAATACCCACATCTTCCGCCGCGTCCAGCAGACCGTTTGCCAGTTGGGTAGTGCGATCGGTCAGGGTGGTGTGGATCCCCGGCTGGGCCACTTCGGTCAGACAGGCGAAACCGGCGGCCATGGCAATTGGGTTACCGGAGAGGGTGCCCGCCTGGTAGACCGGACCGGTTGGGGCCAGCGCATCCATCACCTCTTTGCGACCGCCGAAGGCGCCCACCGGCATGCCGCCGCCGATGATTTTGCCCAGACAGGTGAGATCCGGCACCACGTCGTAATAAGACTGGGCGCCCGCCAGCGCCACGCGGAAGCCGGTCATCACTTCGTCGATAATCAGCAGCGCGCCGAACTCATCGCACAGCGCACGCAGGCCCTGCAGGAAGCCCGGCTGCGGTGGAATGCAGTTCATGTTGCCCGCCACCGGCTCAACGATGATGCAGGCGATCTCCTGCGGATACTGCTCAAAGGCGGCACGCACCGAATCGAGATCGTTATAGGTACAGGTCAGGGTGTGCTTCGCGAAATCCGCCGGCACGCCCGGAGAGTTCGGCTGGCCGAGGGTCAGGGCGCCGGAACCGGCTTTCACCAGCAGACAGTCGGCATGACCGTGGTAGCAGCCTTCAAATTTGATAATTTTGTCACGGCCGGTAAAACCACGGGCCAGACGGATGGCGCTCATGGTCGCTTCGGTACCGGAGTTCACCATGCGCACCATATCCATGGTCGGGACCAGTTCAGTCACCAGCTCCGCCATTTTGACTTCCATCTCGGTTGGCGCGCCGAAACTCAAACCGCGCTCCGCCGCTTCGATGACCGCGTTACGGATAGCCGGGTGGTTATGTCCCAGTACCATCGGGCCCCATGAGCCGACATAGTCGATATAGGCTTTGCCATCCACATCATACAGATAGGCGCCATCGGCACGTTCAATAAACAGCGGTGTACCGCCCACGCCGGTAAAGGCACGGACCGGGGAGTTAACACCGCCAGGGATTAGCTCGCGGGCAGCGCTGTAAAGCGTTTCAGACTTACTCATGGCGTGATTCCTGGCTCGTATAAAATGGTTAAGCGCACTATTCTAAGTGATTCGTGGAAGGTTATGAAATTTTTACCCTGGTAATGCATTAACAATTGTTAAGCAATTTTCAGGAGACGGCTGGACGGTCTCTGGTAAAATCCCTGCGGCGATTTGTATGACGAAAACTAACAGGCAATGAAATCAGATTCCCCCTCATTTGAAGAACAACAATTTGCGCGTGCGCAACATCGTATCAGCATCCGTCGGCTGCTCAACCGCGACAAGACGCCACTGGCAATTTTGCTGGGCGCAGCCGTTGTCGGCACGCTGGCAGGGCTGGTGGGCGTCGCGTTTGAAAGGGCCGTTAATGGCGTGCTGAACTGGCGTATTGGCACCGTTGCGGGTTATGCCGATCGTGAAGGGGTAGTCTGGATCCTGGCGTTCGGCTTATCTGCCCTGCTTGCGATGGTCGGTTATTTTCTGGTGCGTAAATTAGCCCCGGAAGCGGGCGGCTCGGGGATCCCTGAGATAGAAGGGGCGCTCGAAGAGCTGCGTCCGGTCCGCTGGTGGCGTGTACTGCCCGTTAAGTTTATCGGCGGAATGGGGACGCTTGGAGCGGGGATGGTGCTCGGACGGGAAGGGCCGACCGTACAGCTGGGCGGTAATGTTGGCCGTATGGTCAGCGATCTGTTCAGGATGCGCAGCGCTGAAGCACGCCATACGTTGCTGGCAACCGGTGCCGCCGCGGGGCTTTCCGCTGCGTTTAATGCCCCGCTGGCGGGGATCCTCTTTATCATTGAAGAGATGCGCGCCCAGTTTCGCTATAACCTGATCTCGATTAAAGCGGTCTTTACCGGCGTGATTATGTCGAGCATTGTCTTTCGGCTTTTCAATGGCGAAGGGGCGGTCATTGAGGTCGGTAAGTTGACCAACGCCCCGGTCAATACGCTCTGGCTTTATCTGATCCTCGGCATGATTTTTGGCATTGTTGGCCCGCTGTTTAATGCCCTTATTATTCGCGCTCAGGATATGTTCCAGCGGATCCACGGCGGCAATACAACCCGATGGGTGCTGGTGGGTGGCCTGCTGGGGGGCGTGTGCGGAGTGCTGGGCTTTATCGAACCCAACGCGGCTGGGGGTGGCTTTGGGCTGATCCCTATTGCGGCTGCGGGTAACTTCAGCATTGGCCTGCTGCTGTTTATGTTTATCTCGCGGGTCATCACCACCGTACTCTGCTTCTCTTCCGGCGCCCCTGGCGGCATTTTTGCCCCGATGCTGGCGTTGGGTACGTTGCTGGGTACGGCCTTTGGCATGGCTGCCGCCGCAGGCTTCCCGGCGTATCATCTTGAGGCCGGTACCTTTGCCATCGCCGGAATGGGGGCGCTGCTGGCGGCATCGTTGCGCGCGCCGCTGACCGGCATTGTGCTGGTGCTGGAGATGACCGACAATTACCAGCTCATTTTGCCAATGATCATTACCTGCCTGGGGGCCACACTATTAGCCCAGTTCCTCGGCGGACAACCGCTATACTCCACCATTCTTGCCCGTACCCTGGCGAAGCAGAATACTTGAATGAATTACCAGGGTATTAGATAATGACAACAAGAATTGGGTGATTTTTACCCACTAGCAGTATTCATGGGAGCATAAGATGAGTGATGACGTAGCGCTGCCGTTGCAGTTTACCGAAGCAGCAGCCAAAAAAGTAAAAGACCTGATTTCCGATGAAGACAACCCGGAGCTGAAATTGCGTGTATACATTACTGGCGGCGGCTGCAGCGGCTTCCAGTATGGCTTCACCTTTGACGATCAGGTTAACGATGGCGACATGACCATTGAGAAGCAGGGCGTCGCGCTGGTCGTAGACCCGATGAGCCTGCAGTATCTGGTCGGTGGTTCTGTTGACTATACCGAAGGTCTGGAAGGTTCACGCTTTGTGGTAACCAACCCGAACGCTACCAGCACCTGCGGGTGTGGTTCTTCGTTCAGCATCTGACGGTAATGCCCGGTGGCGCTTCGCTTACCGGGCCTACTCGCTATCTTCCATTATCATCCAGCGCAAAGGTTGGCAGCTTCAGATGCCAGCGGATTGCCGCCAGTCTGATTGCCAGCGTTACCACCATCCCCAGCATCGCCGCATGTTCCAGCGGAACATGAAAGGTATACCAGGCCGTGGCGTGAACGATCCCGCCCAGAATACAGGCCGTAGCGTAGATTTCCGTTCGCAGGATCATCGGCACTTCGCGCGCCAGAATATCGCGGATAATCCCGCCGCCCACGCCGGTCACCACCCCCATACAGATCGCCACCATCGGGCCGGTGCCAGCCATAAAGGCTTTGTTTACGCCAATCCCGACGAACACCGCGAGGCCCACCGCATCCAGCACCGGCAGCAGCCATTTCGGCAGGCGACGCGGCTGGCGAACGAGAATGATGGTTAGCATACAGGTGACCATGGCGACCACCAGGTCGGTGGGATCCTTGACCCAGAATACCGGGCCATGATCCAGCGCCATGTCGCGGATCGTTCCGCCGCCGACGGCCGTGACCACACCTAAGACCAGCACGCCAAACGGATCCATGCGTAACTTACCGGCCAGCAGAACGCCGGAAATCGCAAAAACGGCTGTGCCAAGAATATCCAGCCAGTAAACGAGCATCGTAATCCTCGAGAAATTAGTGGCTCTGCGACAGCGCAGAGCAGAGTTGTTTTGCGGCGAGGATAATACGCGGGCTCGCGCGCTCAAACCAGTCACTGTTCAGCGGAATCACGGGTATTTTTAGCTGACCTTGCCAGTACTGTTCTATTTTAGGAATATCGCCCGCCGAACCGCCCACCACAATCGCCTGAGGCTGGCGCGCCAGTACCTGCTCACGGCTCACCTGGGGCCAGGGAACCCGGCTGGCCGCGAAGATATTTTCTCCGCCACACAGCTCAACAACCTGATGTTGCAAAGAACCCTGGCTGGTGGTGAACAGCGGCTGTTGACCGAACTGAATAAATACCCGCTTTTTCGGCAGTGCGCCGTAGGTGGTCTTTAGGGCGGCAAAATCAGCCATCATCTGCTGCGCGGCCTGTTGCGCCTGTCCTGGTGTCGGGCTCCAGCGGGCGAGATCGCGCAGGGCCCGGGCGATCTGTTCAATGCGGGTGGCATCGATCCACTGCACTTTTATGCCGAGCGAGGTGAGCTGGTTGACCTGACGCTCGGCATTGCCGCCGCGCCAGGCCAGCACCAGATCGGGCTTCAGCGCGACGATGCGTTCAACATTTATGCCTTGCCAGGTGGCGACCTGTTCAATGTTAGCGGCTTCGGGAGGATAGTCGGAATAACTGCTGACCCCGACGGGGGTGATCCCGGCGGCAAACGCCAGTTCGGTATTGGCAGGGGAGAGGGTAATTACACGCGGCGCGGCCAGAAGCCACGCCGGTGTCAGCAGAAGCAGCGCAAGCAGCGCCCTTTTGAGCGGCTTAGCCACGCGCCAGTTTCTGCACCAGCGTCTCAACCATCAGGCTGGACTGTTTGGCAGCAACCACGAGGAACTCGTCGAAGCTCAGGTGGGACTGCTGATCGGCAACGTCGGAGATGGCACGAACCACGACAAACGGCACGCTGAAGTTATGGCAAACGTGCGCGATGGCGGTCGCTTCCATTTCCACGGCGATCGCCTGCGGGAAGTTGTGACGGATTTTCGCCAGGTTCACGGAGCCGTTGATAAAGGCGTCGCCGCTGACAATCAGGCCGCGCACGGCGTTAAGGTTCAGCTCTGCGATGCAACTTTCCGCAGCGGCAACCAGTTTTTCATCGGCCTTAAAGCCTGCCGGGCAGCCCGGAAGCTGGCCATACTCGTAACCAAAGGCGGTCACATCGGCGTCGTGGTAGCGCGCTTCGTCAGAGACCACGATATCGCCCACTTTCAGGGTTGATGCAAGACCGCCCGCAGAGCCGGTGTTAATAATCACGTCTGGCTTGCAGCGCTCCAGCAGCAGGGTGGCGCCCAGCGCGGCGGAAACTTTACCGATACCCGATTTCAGCAGAGCTACTTCAGTTCCGTTCAGCGTGCCAGTGTAAATTTCGCAACCGCCCAGAGAGAGGGTCTGACGGTTCTCAATTTTGTCACGCAGCAGCGTAACTTCTTCTTCCATTGCTCCAATAATACCGATTTTCATAGATTTACTCGCGATGTGCCTTGTTAAGATGCATAGTCTATCATGCGGTTAAGGGGAAACGCATTCTCACGCGGGGGAGCACATGGCACCAATCGATTTTCGCACCAAAATTAACTGGCAGCGTCGCTACCGCTCTCCGCAGGGGAACAAGAGCGAACACGATATCCTGCGGATCTTCGAAAGCGACCGCGGGCGCATCATTAACTCTCCGGCGATCCGTCGGTTACAGCAAAAAACGCAGGTCTTTCCGCTCGAACGCAACGCCGCCGTGCGTACCCGGCTCACCCACTCGCTGGAGGTTCAGCAAGTTGGACGCTACATCGCCAAAGAGATCCTGAGCCGCCTCAAAGAGCAGCGCCTGCTGGCAACCTACGGCCTGGACGAGCTGACGGGGCCGTTCGAAAGCATCGTTGAGATGGCGTGCCTGATGCACGATATCGGTAATCCCCCCTTTGGTCATTTTGGCGAAGCGGCGATCAATGACTGGTTCCGCCAGCGTCTGTACCCTGCCGATGCGGCAAGCCAGCCGCTGAGCGACGATCGCTGCGTGGTGCAGGATTTGCGGCTGCGTGAAGGCGAAGAGGCGCTGAACGCGCTTCGTCGCAAGGTGCGCCAGGATTTGTGTCACTTTGAGGGGAATGCACAGGGCATCCGGATGGTGCACTCCCTGATGCGCATGAACCTCACCTGGGCACAGGTGGGATGCATTCTGAAATATACCCGTCCCGCCTGGTGGCAGGGCGATCCCCCCGCGACGCACAATTATTTGATGAAAAAGCCGGGCTATTATTTCTCTGAAGAGGCGTATATAGAGCGGCTGCGTCAGGAGCTCTCTCTTCCGCAGTATGGTCGTTTTCCATTAACCTGGATTATGGAAGCGGCAGACGATATCTCCTATTGCGTTGCCGATCTGGAAGATGCCGTCGAAAAAAGAATATTCAGCGTCGAGGGGCTTTATCAGCATCTTTATGATGCCTGGGGTAACCATGAAAAAGGTTCATTGTTTTCGCAGGTTGTCGAAAACGCGTGGGAGAAATCACGTTCGAACACCCTCAGCCGCAGCACCGAAGATCAGTTCTTTATGTATTTACGCGTCAATACCCTTAATAAACTGGTGCCCTATGCGGCTGAGCGTTTTATAGACAATATTGAACAGATCTACCGCGGGGAATTTAACCATGCGCTGCTCGAGGATGATAGTGGATTCAGTCAACTCCTTGAGCTCTATAAGAATGTGGCGATGCGGCACGTGTTCAGCCATCCGGATGTCGAGCAGCTGGAATTACAGGGCTATCGCGTGATAACCGGCCTGCTGGAGATCTATCGCCCGCTGCTGCAATTATCGGTGGACGACTTTAGTGAGCTGGTTGAAAAGGAACGGGTACGCCGTTTTCCGATTGAAACCCGGCTATTTCATAAACTTTCGACGCGCCATCGGCTGGCATATGTGGAATCTATCGGTAAATTAAATCGCCAGCAGGCGGACTGGCCGGTGCTGGAGTTTTATTATCGCTGCCGGCTGATTCAGGACTATATCAGCGGAATGACGGACTTGTATGCATGGGATGAATACCGCAAGTTGATGGCGGTGGAATAAAGGGGAGTTTTGTAAAGACGGACAATAAATTTTTACTTTTTCCAGAAACTTAATACCGGAACTAAGCGCAGCAAAACGAATCTGATATACACAGCAATTGTGCGTGACCTGTAAATCGAGATTAAGAAACATGAAAAAAACCACTTTAGCAATGAGTGCACTGGCTCTGAGTTTAGGATTAGCGTTGTCTCCACTGTCTGCTAGCGCAGCGGAGACCGTATCGTCGGCCGCCACTGCACAGCAGATGCCAAGCCTGGCGCCGATGCTGGAAAAAGTGATGCCATCGGTGGTCAGTATCAATGTCGAGGGCAGCACCACCGTCAACACGCCACGCATGCCACGTAACTTCCAGCAGTTCTTCGGCGATAACTCGCCGTTCTGCCAGGACGGTTCACCGTTCCAGAGCTCTCCATTCTGCCAGGGCGATGGCGGCGGTAACGGCGGCGGCCAGCAGCAGAAGTTTATGGCGCTGGGCTCCGGTGTCATCATCGATGCCGCCAAAGGCTACGTCGTCACCAACAACCACGTGGTGGATAACGCCACCAGCATTAAGGTTCAACTGAGCGACGGGCGTAAGCTCGACGCCAAAATCGTCGGGAAAGATCCTCGCTCTGATATCGCCCTGATTCAGATTCAGGATCCGAAAAACCTGACCGCGATTAAGCTCGCCGACTCTGACGCGCTGCGCGTGGGGGATTACACCGTGGCTATCGGTAACCCGTTCGGTCTGGGTGAGACGGTCACCTCTGGTATCGTTTCTGCCCTTGGCCGTAGCGGTCTGAACGCAGAAAACTACGAAAACTTTATCCAGACGGATGCGGCGATTAACCGCGGTAACTCCGGTGGTGCGCTGGTCAACCTGAACGGTGAGTTGATCGGGATTAACACCGCGATCCTCGCCCCGGACGGCGGCAACATCGGCATTGGCTTCGCTATCCCAAGTAACATGGTGAAAAACCTGACGGCGCAAATGGTTGAGTTTGGTCAGGTTAAGCGCGGTGAGCTGGGTATTCTGGGCACCGAGCTGAACTCCGAGCTGGCGAAAGCCATGAAGGTTGATGCCCAGCGCGGTGCCTTTGTCAGCCAGGTCATGCCAAACTCCTCCGCAGCGAAAGCGGGGATCAAGGCCGGTGACGTGATCACCACCCTGAACGGCAAACCGGTAAGCAGCTTCGCGGCACTGCGTGCGGAAGTGGGCTCCATGCCGGTAGGCAGCAAAGTGACCCTGGGTCTGCTGCGTGAAGGTAAACCGGTTAATGTGAACCTGGAACTGCAGCAGAGCAGCCAGAATCAGGTGGATGCCGGCACCATCTTCAGCGGCATCGAAGGTGCGGATATGAGCAACAAAGGCCAGGATAAAGGCGTGTCGGTGGACAACGTTAAAGCCAACAGCCCGGCTGCCCGTATCGGCCTGAAGAAAGGGGATGTGATTATCGGCGCCAACCAGCAGCCGGTTAAGAACATCGCTGAACTGCGCAAAATCCTCGACAGCAAACCGTCGGTACTGGCGCTGAATATCCAGCGTGGCGACACCTCTCTCTATCTGCTGATGCAGTAATCCGTTCAGCCCCTGCTTCCCTACGGAAACAGGGGCTTTTTTCTGCCTTTCTGTGAACCCTTCCACAAGTCCATACTTCTCCCTGTGAGTTTGTGCATTTGCACAATGCGGCACTGATTAATCTTCCTTATGCTTGAGCTCTGCTCAGAGGAGGGCGACATGGCTGGCTGGCATCTTGATACCAAAATGGCGCAGGATATTGTGGCGCGAACAATGCGCATCATCGACACCAATATCAACGTGATGGACGCACGTGGCCGGATCATCGGCAGTGGCGATCGCGAGCGTATTGGGGAATTGCACGAAGGTGCACTGCTGGTGCTCTCCCAGGGGCGCGTGGTGGATATTGATGACGCGGTGGCGCGACATCTGCACGGTGTGCGGCAGGGGATCAACCTGCCGCTGCGCCTTGAGGGCGAAATTGTCGGGGTTATCGGGCTGACCGGTGAGCCGGAATCTTTGCGCAAATATGGCGAGCTGGTCTGTATGACGGCGGAGATGATGCTGGAGCAATCCCGCCTGATGCACCTGCTGGCGCAGGACAGCCGCCTGCGTGAAGAGCTGGTCATGAACCTGATCCAGGCGGAAGAGCATACCCCGGCATTAACGGAGTGGGCTCAACGCCTGGGTATCGACCTTAACCAGCCCCGCGTTGTAGCGGTCATTGAGGTCGATAGCGGGCAGCTGGGCGTCGATAGCGCCATGGTGGAGCTGCAACAGCTGCAGAACGCGCTGGCCACGCCGGAGCGCAATAACCTGGTGGCGATCGTCTCGTTAACGGAAATGGTGGTGCTGAAACCGGCGTTAAACCAGTTTGGCCGCTGGGATGCAGAAGATCATCGTCGCCGCGTGGAGCAGCTGATTGCGCGGATGAAAGAGAACGGGCAGCTGCGTTTTCGTGTGGCATTAGGTAACTATTTTACCGGTCCGGGAAGCATCGCCCGCTCCTGGCGCACGGCCCGAACCACGATGATGGTCGGCAAGCAGCGTATGCCGGAAAGCCGCAGCTATTTTTACCAGGATTTGATGTTGCCGGTGCTCCTCGACAGCCTGCGCGGCGGCTGGCAGGCCAACGAACTGGCGCGTCCGCTGGTGCGTCTGAAAGCGATGGATAACAACGGCCTGCTGCGGCGCACCTTACAGGCATGGTTCCGTCATAACGTACAGCCACTGGCGACCTCAAAAGCGCTCTTTATTCATCGTAATACGCTGGAGTACCGCCTGAACCGGATATCGGAGTTAACGGGGCTGGATCTGGGGAATTTTGACGACCGTCTGTTGCTGTATGTGGCCTTGCAGTTGGACGAGCAGCGGTAATTTTTGCCCGGTGGCGTTGCGCTTACCGGGCCTACAAAACCCGGGAGTAGGCCGGGTAAGGCGAAGCCGCCACCCGGCACACAGGAACGGCTTATTTGTTACGGGTCAGCTTCTCAAGATCCGCTTCGATTTCCGTGATCTTGTGGGCAACCACGCTTTCCAGATGACGCAGGTCATCCAGGATCTTACGCTTCAGATCCACTTCAGTGCGATCGCGCTGGCAAATCTGATCCAGTTCATCGATCACATAGCGCAGATTTGGGCTGATCTCCTGCACCTCTTTGTAACCCTGGCCGATGCCATCGGCAACGACAGTTTTACGCTGGCGCGGGTACTTGAACTTTACACTTTTGGCGAAGAACTCGCCCTTATCCTTGTGAAAATAGATTTTCAGGATATCGTTATTGGCTTCCTGACGGAGGCTGTAACGGTCAATTTCATCAGGATTAGTAATGCCCAGACTTTTCAGATTATCGTACATAGCGGTACCCTTGATCTCAACATAACCCATGAATAATTCACGAAAAAATCTATTTTCGCCACCCTCAGATATAAAAAAAGCGGGGTCGCCCCCGCTTTTTGTTATACCCGATTAATCGATGGTGCGCAGTAGTTCGTTGATACCAACTTTGCCGCGAGTTTTCGCATCGACTTTTTTAACGATCACCGCACAGTACAGGCTGTATTTGCCATCTTTAGAAGGCAGGTTGCCGGATACCACCACGGAGCCCGCCGGAACGCGACCGTAATGCACTTCACCGGTTTCACGATCGTAAATACGGGTGCTCTGGCCGATGTAGACGCCCATGGAGATCACGGAACCTTCTTCTACGATCACGCCTTCAACCACTTCGGAGCGTGCGCCGATGAAGCAGTTGTCTTCGATAATGGTCGGATTAGCCTGCAGCGGCTCAAGAACCCCACCGATACCCACGCCGCCAGAGAGGTGAACGTTTTTACCGATCTGCGCACAGGAGCCAACGGTCGCCCAGGTATCTACCATGGTACCTTCGTCAACGTAAGCACCGATGTTAACGTAAGAAGGCATCAACACGGTGTTGCGGGCAATGAATGCACCCTGACGAACGGCTGCTGGTGGCACCACGCGGAAGCCTTCTTTCTGGAAACGCGCTTCGTCGTAATCGGCGAATTTCATCGGGACTTTATCGAAGTAGCGGCTTTCCGCACCGTCGATAACCTGGTTATCGTTAATACGGAAAGAGAGCAGTACCGCTTTCTTCAGCCACTGGTGAGTGACCCACTGACCGTCGATCTTTTCGGCTACACGCAGCGCGCCGGAATCAAGCAGAGAAATAACCTGATTAACCGCCTCGCGGGTCACGGTATCCACATTTGCCGGAGTAATTTCGGCGCGACGCTCAAAAGCGGACTCAATAACGTTCTGTAACTGCTGCATAGTTCAACTCTTTCCAGGTAAAAAAAAACATCACCCTTTATCGTTTGGATTGAGGGCTGCTGTCAACCGTTGTTGCACTTCCTGTTGCAGGGCATTATTAAGCCCACGACGGTCGGCGGTGGCGATTATAAATAAATCTTCTACTCGCTCGCCAATGGTTGTAATTCTGGCGCCATGCAGCGAAATTCCCAGATCCGCAAAAACCTGCCCGACCCGGGCCAGCAGCCCCGGCTGGTCGAGGGCGATCAGCTCGAGAAACGATTTCCGGTCGGTATGGGTGGGCAGGAAATTGACCTCGGTATCGACGGTAAAGTGGCGCAGTTTTGCCGGTTGCCGACGGGGCTGCGGCGGCTGCCAGCTGCGCTGGGTGATCGCCTGCTCCAGCCCGAAGCGGATCGGCTCGTGACGATCTGCCGACAGCGGACTGCCGTCCGGCTCCAGCACAATAAAGGTATCCATCGCCATGCCGTCGCGGGTGGTGAAAATCTGCGCGTCATGCACGCTGAGGTTACGTCTGTCGAGTTCCGCACAGACGGCGGCGAACAGGTAAGGGCGGTCGGGGCTCCAGATGAAGATCTCTGTTCCCCCACGGGTCGCCTGCGGGCTCAGCAGGATCAGCGGTTTCGTCAGATCGTGCTGCAACAGATGGCGCGCATGCCAGGCCAGCTGGTTTGGGCTGTGGCGCACAAAATAGTTGGCGCGGCAGCGGGCCCAAATCTGATGCAGCGCCTCTTCATTAATATTCTCCATCCGCAGCAGCGCCAGAGCCTGCATCTGATGATGGCGCACGCGTTCGCGCATGTCCGGGGTGCTCTGCATGCCGCGACGCAGCTGTTTCTCGGTGGCGAAATAGAGCTCGCGCAGCAGGCTCTGCTTCCAGCTGTTCCACAGCGTCTCGTTGGTGGCGCAAATATCGGCTACCGTCAGGCAGACCAGGAAGCGCAGGCGATTTTCCGTCTGTACCTCTTCGGCAAACTGTTTGATTACCTCAGGATCCTGAATATCGCGCCGCTGGGCGGTGACCGACATCAGCAGATGATGGCGGACCAGCCAGGCGACCAGCTGGGTTTCGCGCGAATTGAGCCCGTGTAGTTCGGCGAATTTCAGCACGTCCTCCGCACCCAGGATCGAGTGGTCGCCGCCGCGCCCTTTGGCGATATCGTGGAACAGGGCGGCAATCAGGATCAGCTCCGGGTTGGTGAGACGAGGCCAGAGTTCAACGCAGAGTGGGTGACGGCTGCGCACCTCCTCCTGGGCGAAGCTCTCCAGCTTCAGCATCACGCGGATGGTGTGTTCATCAACGGTATAGGCATGGAACAGGTCAAACTGCATCTGGCCGACGATATGCGACCACTGCGGCATATAGGCCCAGAGCACGCTGTGACGGTGCATTGGCAACAGCCCGCGGCTTACCGCACCCGGATGACGCAACATGCTCAGAAAAAGCGACCGCGCTTCCGGAATGTAGCACAGCGGCTGAGTGAGATGGCGGCGGGCATGGCGCAGATGGCGCAGGGTGGTGGAGTAGATCCCGGTGATGGTGCTGTTACGCACCATGGCGTAAAACATCCGCAGGATCGCTTCCGGCTTGCGGATGAACAGCGTCTCGTCACGCAGGTCGATCAGCGTGCCCCGCAGCTGAAACTCATCGTCGATCGGACGCGGTTTTTCATCGGCGGTCAGGGCGAGGATCGCCTCATCAAACAGCTGCAATAGCATCTGATTAAGCTCCCCCACGCGACGGGTAACGCGGAAGAAATCTTTCATCATCTGCTCGACCGGCTCGTTGCCTTCGCCGCTGTAGTGCAGGCGCTGGGCGACGCTTAACTGACGATCGAACAGCAGGCGGTTGTCGTAGCGGGTCACTTCGAGATGCAGGGCAAAACGGATGCGCCACAGCAGGTGCAGGCACTCATTTAGCTCGTTACGCTCCGCTTCGGTGAGAAAACCAAAACCGACCATCTCATCGAGCGAAGTGGCGCCGAAATGGCGACGGGCCACCCACTGCAGGGTATGAATATCGCGCAGGCCGCCGGGGCTGCTTTTGATGTCCGGCTCCAGGTTGTAGCTGGTACCGTGGTAGCGCTGGTGGCGCACCTGCTGTTCATCGACTTTGGCGGCGAAGAACTTCTCCGATGGCCAGAACCCCTCGCTGAAAATATGTTTTTGCAGCTCAAGAAACAGCGCCACGTCGCCAATCAGCAGACGCGATTCAATCAGGTTGGTGGCGACGGTGAGATCGGATAACCCCTCCAGCAGACACTCTTCCAGGGTACGTACGCTGTGGCCGACTTCCAGCTTGACGTCCCACAGCAGGGTCAACAGTTCGCCCACTTTTTGCGCCTGCTCGTCAGGCAGCTTTTTGCGGCTCAGGATCAGCAGATCGATATCCGACAGCGGGTGCAGCTCGCCACGACCATAGCCGCCAACGGCCACCAGCGCGACGTCGGCCAACTGGCCAAAACCGTAATCAATCCACAAACGCTGCAGAAGCTGATCGATAAATTCCGTGCGCGCCTCAATCAGCGCTTCGGCGGAGATCCCGCTGTCAAAGGCCTCGCCCAGCCAGCGCTGGAAAGTGTCGATATGCGCTTTAATACCCGCGCACGTCAGCTCGGCCGTGGGCCATACGCCGGGGTTATCCGGCTGACCAGGAAGGGTGGGGAGTGCCGTATTGGCATACTGTTCGGGTAAAAGGTTACTCATTGCGCGCCACCCATAAGAAAAAACGATAGCCATTAAAAAAGCCGGCATTTGCCGGCTTCTTATCATGCGTCTTGCGAGAGTATCGCCGGGATGGTGTCATCCTTGCGTAACGTCAGAATTTCGCAGCCGTTGTCTGTCACCACAATAGTATGCTCGTACTGGGCAGACAAGCTCCGGTCTTTGGTTTTAACCGTCCAGCCATCCTTCATGGTACGGATGCGGTAATCGCCGGAGTTGACCATCGGCTCGATGGTGAAGGTCATGCCCGCCTGCAGCACCACGCCGCCGTCATCAGCATCATAGTGCAGAACCTGCGGCTCTTCGTGGAAGACCCGGCCAATACCGTGACCGCAGTATTCGCGCACCACAGAGAAACCCTGGGCTTCAACGAATTTCTGAATCGCCGCACCGAGAGTACGCAGGCGAATGCCCGGCTTAACCATCTTCAGCGCCAGATAAAGGCTCTCCTGGGTCACCTTGCACAGGCGCTCACCCAGAATGGTTGGTTTGCCGACGATGAACATCTTAGAGGTGTCACCGTGGTAGTCATCTTTAATGACGGTCACGTCGATGTTAACGATGTCGCCATCTTTCAGCAGTTTTTCGTCATCCGGAATGCCGTGGCACACCACTTCATTAATAGAGATGCAGACGGATTTCGGGAAGCCGTGATAGCCGAGGCAGGCGGAGACCGCATGCTGCTCGTTCACGATATAGTCGTTACAGATGCGATCCAGTTCGCCTGTGCTAACGCCCGGCTTAACGAACGGCTCGATCATTTCCAGCACTTCAGCGGCCAGACGACCGGCGACGCGCATCTTTTCAATTTCTTCAGGTGTCTTAATAGAGATAGCCATGTAATCTGTCCATCGGTGTCGTTTTTTTCGACAATACTAGTCTAAGTGTTGTCAATGGTAACAGTCAGGCGCACATGCTGCCAAACTGAGATTCCTTTACCGCACACACCGCCAACAATTGTTGGTTTCGGGTAGCGATTTGTGATATAAAGCGCGCCGGACTTCCGATCCATTTCAGATACACAGGATGGACGGGAGCGACAAATCTCACTTTGTGTAACAACACACACGTATCGGCACATATTCCGGGGTGCCCTTTGGGGTCGGTAATATGGGATACGTGGAGGCATAACCCCAACTTTTAAATAGAGGTTTTAAAACATGGCAACTGTTTCCATGCGCGACATGCTCAAGGCTGGTGTTCACTTCGGTCACCAGACCCGTTACTGGAACCCGAAAATGAAGCCTTTCATCTTCGGCGCACGTAACAAAGTTCACATCATCAACCTTGAGAAAACTGTACCAATGTTCAACGAAGCCCTGGCTGAGCTGAACAAGATCTCTTCCCGTAAAGGTAAGATTCTGTTCGTTGGTACTAAGCGCGCTGCAAGCGAAGCTGTGAAAGAAGCTGCTAACAGCTGCGACCAGTTCTTCGTGAACCATCGCTGGCTGGGCGGTATGCTGACTAACTGGAAAACCGTTCGTCAGTCCATCAAGCGCCTGAAAGATCTGGAAACCCAGTCTCAGGACGGTACTTTCGAAAAGCTGACCAAAAAAGAAGCGCTGATGCGCACTCGTGAGCTGGACAAGCTGGAAAACAGCCTGGGCGGTATCAAAGACATGGGCGGCCTGCCGGACGCACTGTTCGTTATCGATGCTGACCACGAGCACATCGCAATCAAAGAAGCTAACAACCTGGGTATCCCAGTATTCGCAATCGTTGATACCAACTCCGATCCGGACGGTGTTGACTTCGTTATCCCGGGTAACGACGATGCAATCCGTGCTGTTAGCCTGTACCTGAGCGCTGTAGCTACTACCGTTCGTGAAGGCCGTTCCCAGGATCTGGCTTCTCAGGCGGAAGAAAGCTTCGTAGAAGCTGAATAATAAGGTTCTACCCCTTATTAGTACCGTGTATGAATAGGGGCCCATTACCGGCCCCTTTTTTCAATTTATACTGTTTGGCCGCAGGCCGGGCAGTTCACATCTCCCGAGGATTTTAGAATGGCTGAAATTACCGCATCCCTGGTAAAAGAGCTGCGTGAACGTACTAGCGCAGGCATGATGGAGTGTAAGAAAGCGCTGGTTGAAGCTAACGGCGACATCGAGCTGGCTATCGAAAACATGCGTAAATCCGGTGCGATCAAAGCAGCTAAGAAAGCAGGCAACGTTGCTGCTGACGGCGTGATCAAAACCAAAATCGAAGGCAACTTCGGCGTGATTCTGGAAGTTAACTGCCAGACTGACTTCGTTGCTAAAGATGGTGGTTTCCAGGCATTCGCTGACAAAGTACTGGACGCAGCTGTTGCAGGTAAAGTGACTGATGTTGAAGTCCTGAAAGCACAGTTCGAAGAAGAGCGCGTTGCGCTGGTAGCGAAAATCGGTGAGAACATCAACATCCGCCGTGTTGCTATCCTCGAAGGTGACGTTCTGAACAGCTACCAGCACGGTGCACGTATCGGTGTTCTGGTTGCGGCTAAAGGCGCTGACGAAGAGCTGGTTAAACAGCTGGCAATGCACGTTGCTGCAAGCAAGCCAGAATTCGTTAAGCCAGAAGACGTCTCTGCTGAAGTGGTAGAAAAAGAGTACCAGGTTCAGCTGGACATCGCCATGCAGTCTGGCAAGCCAAAAGAGATCGCAGAGAAAATGGTTGAAGGCCGCATGAAGAAATTCACCGGCGAAGTTTCTCTGACTGGTCAGCCATTCGTTATGGATCCAAGCAAATCTGTTGCGCAGCTGCTGAAAGAGCACAACGCTGACGTAACTGGCTTCATCCGCTTCGAAGTGGGCGAAGGCATCGAGAAAGTTGAGACTGACTTCGCAGCAGAAGTTGCTGCAATGTCCAAGCAGTCTTAATCAGCGAAAAGAAGCCGCCTGAGGGCGGCTTCTTTTTGTGTACGGCAGTGTAATTCAGCCAGACGCCTATAGAGTCTGTGTTGAGATGCGATATATCATGTCGCCAGAATTAACCTCATCTTAATCGTTGACAGTCCCAGGAAAGAAATATGGCTACCAATGCAAAACCTGTTTACAAACGTATTCTGCTTAAGCTGAGTGGCGAAGCGCTGCAGGGGTCGGAAGGCTTCGGTATTGACGCAAGCATCCTTGACCGCATGGCGCAGGAGATCAAAGAACTGGTTGAACTGGGCATCCAGGTTGGCGTAGTCATTGGCGGTGGTAACCTTTTCCGTGGTGCAGGGCTGGCAAAAGCTGGCATGAACCGCGTTGTGGGCGATCACATGGGTATGCTGGCAACGGTCATGAATGGCCTGGCAATGCGTGATGCCCTGCATCGTGCCTATGTGAATGCGCGCCTGATGTCCGCTATTCCTTTGAATGGCGTCTGTGATAACTACAGCTGGGCCGAAGCGATCAGCCTGCTGCGCAATAACCGCGTGGTGATCCTCTCCGCCGGTACGGGTAACCCGTTCTTTACGACCGATTCCGCAGCCTGCCTGCGCGGTATCGAAATCGAAGCCGATGTGGTGCTGAAAGCCACTAAAGTGGATGGCGTGTTTACTGCCGATCCGGCAAAAGATCCTGCGGCGACCATGTACGATCAGCTGACCTATAGCGAAGTACTGGATAAAGAGCTGAAAGTGATGGATCTTGCCGCCTTCACGCTGGCTCGCGACCACAAATTGCCGATTCGTGTCTTCAACATGAATAAGCCTGGCGCGCTGCGTCGCGTTGTAATGGGCGAAAAAGAAGGCACTTTGATCACGGAATAATTTCCGTCGACGATAAATACAGGTAAGATTCCGCTCTACTTTCTATGGGTTTCTTACCTGGACACGCCCCGGGCGTTGTCATGAATTAAACGGGACTATACTTAGCACATCATTAACGGTGGTGCTGGCGGATAGTCTGCCTGAGACAAGTTTTCAAGGATTCGTAACGTGATTAACGACATCAGAAAAGATGCTGAAGTACGCATGGATAAATGCGTCGAAGCGTTCAAAAACCAAATCAGCAAAATTCGTACAGGCCGTGCTTCCCCAAGCCTGCTGGACGGCATCGTGGTGGAATACTACGGCACGCCGACTCCACTGCGTCAGCTGGCTAACGTGACGGTCGAAGATACCCGTACGCTGAAAATCAACGTCTTTGACCGCTCTATGGGCCCGGCCGTTGAGAAAGCGATCATGGCCTCCGATCTGGGTCTGAACCCAAGCTCAGCCGGTACAGACATTCGCGTTCCACTGCCACCGCTGACCGAAGAGCGTCGTAAAGACCTGATCAAAGTGGTACGTGGCGAAGCCGAGCAGGGCCGTGTTTCCGTACGTAACGTTCGCCGTGACGCGAACGATAAAGTGAAGGCGCTGCTGAAAGAGAAAGAGATCAGCGAAGACGACGATCGCCGTTCCCAGGACGACGTTCAGAAACTGACCGACGCCGCTATCAAGAAAATTGACGCGGCGCTGGCAGAAAAAGAAGCAGAACTGATGCAGTTCTGATTTCTGTCGTAATCTGATAAAACGCCGTACAGAAGGCCTTTGGGCTTTGCTGGCGGCGTTTTGCTTTTCTGGTTCACTTTTCCGGGCATCTCATGAAGCAATTAACACTCCTTGGCTCGACCGGCTCAATTGGTTGCAGCACTCTCGATGTTGTTCGCCATAATCCAGACCACTACGCGGTGGCCGCCCTTGTCGCAGGCAAAAACGTTCATCGTATGGTGGAACAGTGTCTGGAGTTCACCCCGCGCTACGCGGTGATGGATGATGAAGCGAGCGCCCGGCAGGTTAAGGCGTTGCTGGCGGAGAAGGGCAGCCGTACCGAGGTGCTGAGCGGGCCAGAGGCCGCCTGTGAAATGGCCGCGCTGGACGACGTCGACCAGGTCATGGCCGCTATCGTCGGCGCGGCGGGGTTACTGCCTACGCTGGCCGCGATCGATGCCGGAAAATCCGTTTTGCTGGCCAATAAAGAGTCGTTGGTAACCTGTGGCCGCCTGTTTATGGACGCCGTGAAGCGCAATGGCGCGCGCCTTTTGCCGGTAGATAGCGAACATAACGCGATTTTTCAGAGTTTACCGCAACCCTTTCAGGAGAACCTGGGGTACGCTGATCTCGAGCAGAATGGCGTCTCTTCTATCCTGCTTACCGGGTCTGGTGGCCCGTTCCGTGACACGCCGCTGTCTGAACTGGTCTCAATGACTCCGGATCAGGCATGCCGTCATCCGAACTGGTCGATGGGGCGTAAAATCTCCGTTGATTCGGCCACCATGATGAATAAAGGTCTGGAATATATTGAAGCCCGCTGGTTATTTAACGCCTCGGCAGCGCAGATGGAAGTGTTGATTCATCCCCAGTCGGTGATCCACTCCATGGTGCGTTATCGTGATGGCAGCGTGATGGCGCAGTTAGGTGAACCTGATATGCGCACGCCTATCGCCCATACGATGGCCTGGCCAAACCGCGTAAGCTCAGGCGTTAAGCCACTCGATTTTTGCAAGCTGAGTGCGCTGACGTTTAGCGCGCCTGATTATCAGCGTTATCCATGTCTGAAGCTGGCAATGGAGGCCTTCGAGCAGGGGCAAGCGGCGACGACCGCACTTAACGCGGCGAACGAAATCGCTGTCGCCGCCTTCCTCGAAAAGCAGATCCGCTTTACGGATATCGCTGCGCTGAATCTGTCTGTGCTTGAGGCGATGGATCTACGCGAACCGCAAAGTGTGGATGACGTATTGACCGTCGACGCGAAAGCGAGGCTCACGGCGCAAAAAGCGGTGACGCACCTCGCAAGCTGGTGATAATCCACCCGCAGGTGGTCTTGCTATTTGTTAGCGTTGGGCTTCAGTGATATAGTCTGCGCCACCTGATTGCGGGTAGTTGACGTTCTGTGGTCAGGTAAGCCGTGGTATGACACGGCTTTTTTACGTAAAGGCTTCAGTATTCCTGAGTACCGTTAAATCCTTTCAGGGACCAAAAACGCGTTATGTTGTCTGCGAACCAACCAATAAGCGAAAACTTGCCGGCTCATGGCTGTCGTCATGTAGCAATCATCATGGATGGCAATGGCCGCTGGGCGAAAAGACAAGGGAAGATCCGAGCCTTTGGGCATAAAGCTGGGGCGAAATCTGTGCGCCGCGCGGTTTCTTTTGCCGCCAATAACGGCATTGACGCGTTAACGCTCTATGCTTTCAGCAGTGAAAACTGGAATCGACCTGCGCAGGAAGTTAGCGCGTTGATGGAATTGTTCGTGTGGGCGCTAGACAGCGAAGTAAAAAGCCTGCACCGCCACAACGTTCGCCTGCGTATTATCGGCGATACCAGTCGTTTTAACTCACGTCTGCAGGAACGCATTCGTAAAGCGGAGGCGTTGACCGGGCAAAATACCGGCTTAACGCTTAATATCGCTGCGAATTATGGCGGACGTTGGGATATTGTCCAGGGTGTGCGGCATTTGGCTGAACAGGTTCAGGAAGGGCTTTTAAGGCCGGACCAGATTGATGAAGAGGCGCTGAGCAAGCAAATCTGCATGAGTGAACTGACACCCGTGGATTTAGTAATTAGGACAGGGGGAGAACATCGCATCAGTAACTTTTTGCTGTGGCAAATTGCCTATGCCGAACTTTACTTTACAGATGTTCTTTGGCCCGATTTTGATGAACAAGACTTTGAAGGTGCGCTGCATGCCTTTGCCAATCGAGAGCGTCGTTTCGGTGGTACCGAGCCTGGTGGCGAAAACGCCTGATGGGGGTAGCTTTTGCTGAAGTATCGCCTGATTTCTGCGTTTGTTTTAATACCTGTTGTCATCGCGGCGCTGTTTTTACTGCCTCCGGTGGGATTTGCGATTGTCACACTGGTCGTTTGCATGCTGGCGGCGTGGGAATGGGGACAGCTTAGCGGCTTTACCTCGCGTTCCCAGCGGGTATGGCTGGCGGTGCTGTGCGGCCTGATGCTGGCGCTGATGCTCTTCATGCTGCCAGAGTACCATCACAATATCCATCAACCGATCATTGCAGGTTCGCTCTGGCTTTCGCTGGGATGGTGGCTGGCAGCGTTGCTGCTGGTGCTCTTCTATCCGGGCTCGGCCTCGCTGTGGCGTAACTCGAAAGTGCTGCGCCTCTGCTTTGGGCTATTTACCATCGTTCCTTTCTTCTGGGGAATGCTTGCCCTGCGCACCTGGCACTATGACGATAACCCATACAGCGGCGCGTTATGGCTGCTTTATGTCATGATTCTCGTCTGGGGGGCTGACTCTGGCGCCTATATGTTTGGTAAACTGTTTGGCAAACATAAGCTGGCCCCGAAAGTCTCTCCGGGTAAAACCTGGCAGGGCTTTATCGGTGGTCTGTTTACGGCGGCGATTATCTCCTGGGGTTACGGCGTATGGGCCAACCTCGAGGTCGCACCGGCAACATTATTGGTCTGTTCAATTGTCGCAGCGCTGGCTTCCGTGCTGGGTGATTTGACCGAGAGTATGTTTAAGCGTGAAGCAGGGATCAAAGACAGTGGCAATCTCATTCCAGGGCACGGTGGTATCCTGGATCGCATAGACAGCCTGACGGCGGCAGTACCCGTGTTTGCCTGCCTGTTTTTGCTGGTGTTTGGGACGATTTAACGGAAGGTTTTATGCTTAGCATTCTCTGGAATCTGGCGGCATTCATTGTTGCACTGGGTGTACTTATCACGGTGCATGAATTTGGCCATTTCTGGGTTGCTCGGCGCTGTGGCGTGCGTGTTGAGCGCTTTTCCATTGGCTTTGGTAAAGCGCTCTGGCGTCGTACCGATCGCCACGGCACAGAATTTGTTATTGCCCTCATCCCCTTAGGCGGCTACGTCAAGATGCTGGATGAACGCGTAGAGTCGGTTGCTCCTGAAATGCGCCACTACGCGTTCAACAACAAAACTGTTGGTCAGCGCGCCGCTATCATTGCTGCCGGTCCGGTTGCAAATTTCATCTTTGCCGTCTTTGCTTACTGGCTGGTGTTTATTATCGGTGTCCCTGGCGTTCGTCCGGTTGTTGGTGAAATTACACCCAACTCCATCGCGGCAAGCGCGCAAATTAATCCGGGGATGGAACTTAAAGCAATTGATGGCATCGAAACCCCTGACTGGGATGCCGTTCGGTTACAACTGGTCGCCAAAATTGGCGATGAGAGAACCACCGTCAGCGTGTCATCTTTCGGTTCAGAGCAACGTCAGAATAAAATTCTGGATTTGCGCCACTGGACCTTTGAGCCGGACAAGGAAGATCCTGTTGCGGCATTAGGTATCCGGCCGCGCAGCGCGCAGATTGAACCGGTACTGGCTGAAGTCCAGGCTGATTCAGCAGCGCGTAAAGCAGGTTTGCAAGCTGGCGACAGGATCGTTAAAGTCGATGGTCAGCCTTTAACGCAATGGATGACCTTTGTTACTCTGGTGCGTGATAATCCAGGAACGCCGCTGGCGCTGGAGATAGAAAGGCAGGGGAGTCCGCTCTCCTTAACGTTGATTCCGGATACCAAGCCGGGCGGCGGAAAGGCTGAAGGGTTCGCAGGCGTGGTGCCTAAAGTGATCCCGCTGCCTGATGAGTACAAGACAATACGCCAGTATGGGCCGTTCAGCGCCATCCTTGAAGCCACGGATAAAACATGGCAATTGATGAAGCTGACCGTGCAGATGCTGGGGAAATTGATTACCGGTGATGTAAAACTGAACAACCTCAGTGGGCCGATCTCGATCGCTCAGGGGGCTGGGATGTCAGCAGAGTTCGGGGTGATTTACTATCTGATGTTTCTTGCGCTCATTAGCGTGAACCTCGGGATAATCAACCTGTTCCCACTTCCCGTTTTAGACGGGGGCCATCTGCTGTTTTTAGCGATAGAGAAGCTAAAAGGCGGGCCGGTATCCGAGCGAGTTCAAGACTTTAGTTATCGCATTGGTTCGATTTTACTGGTGCTGTTAATGGGGCTTGCACTTTTCAATGATTTCTCTCGGTTGTAAGAGAGTGTTAGGAAGAACGCATAATAACGATGGCGATGAAAAAGTTGCTCATAGCGTCGCTGCTGTTTAGCAGCGCGACCGTATACGGTGCTGACGGGTTCGTAGTGAGAGATATTCATTTCGAAGGCCTTCAGCGAGTCGCCGTTGGTGCGGCCCTCCTCAGTATGCCAGTGCGCCCAGGCGACACGGTTAATGATGAAGACATTAGTAATACCATTCGCGCCCTGTTTGCCACTGGCAACTTTGAGGACGTTCGCGTTTTGCGCGATGGTGATACGCTACTGGTTCAGGTGAAAGAGCGCCCGACAATTGCGAGCATCACCTTCTCCGGCAACAAGTCGGTGAAAGACGATATGCTCAAGCAGAACCTTGAGGCCTCTGGCGTTCGCGTTGGCGAATCCCTGGATCGCACCACCCTCTCTGATATTGAGAAAGGGCTGGAAGATTTCTACTACAGCGTCGGTAAATACAGCGCCAGCGTGAAAGCGGTTGTCACGCCGCTGCCGCGTAACCGTGTCGATCTGAAACTGGTCTTCCAGGAAGGTGTTTCCGCGAAGATTCAGCAGATCAACATCGTTGGTAACCATGCATTCAGCACCGATGAACTGATCTCAACGTTCCAGCTGCGTGATGAAGTGCCGTGGTGGAACGTTGTTGGCGACCGTAAGTATCAGAAACAGAAACTGGCGGGCGATCTCGAAACCCTGCGCAGCTACTACCTGGATCGCGGTTACGCCCGTTTCAACATTGACTCGACCCAGGTCAGTCTGACTCCGGACAAGAAAGGCATCTACATTACCGTTAACATCACTGAAGGCGATAAGTATACGCTTTCGGGCGTTGAAGTAAGCGGTAACCTCGCGGGCCATTCTGCAGAGATTGAGAGCCTGACCAAACTGCAGCCGGGTGAACTCTATAGCGGTTCCAAAGTCACCAAAATGGAAGATGGCATTAAAAAGCTGCTCGGCCGTTATGGTTACGCTTACCCGCGCGTTCAGACCCAGCCTGAAATCAACGATGCGGATAAAACCGTTAAGCTGCACGTCAACGTCGATGCGGGTAACCGTTTCTACGTGCGTAAGATCCGCTTTGAGGGTAACGATACCTCCAAAGATTCTGTCCTGCGCCGCGAAATGCGCCAGATGGAAGGGGCGTGGCTGGGCAGCGACCTGGTTGATCAGGGTAAAGAGCGTCTGAACCGTCTGGGTTACTTCGAAACGGTGGATACCGACACCCAGCGTGTGCCAGGTAAACCGGATCAGGTTGATGTCGTTTACAAGGTTAAAGAGCGTAACACCGGTAGCTTTAACTTTGGTGTCGGTTACGGCACAGAAAGTGGCGTTAGCTTCCAGGTGGGTGTACAGCAGGATAACTGGTTAGGTACGGGCTACTCCGTGGGTATCAACGGTACCAAGAACGACTACCAGACTTACTCTGAGCTCTCCGTGACTAACCCTTACTTCACCGTTGATGGTGTGAGTCTGGGCGGCCGTATCTTCTATAACGACTTTAAAGCGGATGATGCGGACCTGTCTTCGTATACCAACAAAAGCTACGGCGTTGATGGTACGCTCGGTTTCCCGGTTAACGAATATAACACCCTGCGTGCGGGCTTAGGTTACGTCCATAACGACCTGTCGAACATGCAACCGCAGGTGGCAATGTGGCGTTATCTGGACTCTATCGGACAGTCTGCCAGCACCTCGAATGATGATAACGGTTTTGCCGCAGATGACTTCACCTTCAACTATGGCTGGACGTACAACCGCCTCGACCGTGGTTTCTTCCCGACCGAAGGTTCGCGCGTCAACCTGAACGGTAAAGTGACCATTCCGGGCTCGGATAACGAGTTCTACAAGGTTACGCTGGATACCGCCTCCTACTTCCCGATCGATGAAGACCATAAATGGGTGGTTCTGGGTCGTACACGCTGGGGCTACGGCGATGGTTTAGGTGGCAAAGAGCTGCCATTCTATGAAAACTTCTATGCGGGTGGCTCAAGTACCGTACGTGGCTTCCAGTCCAATAACATTGGTCCGAAAGCAGCCTACTACGGCGGTAACGACGAAGATAACTGCGATAAGTCTTCATCAAGCGAAGTATGTAGCTCCGACGATGCAGTAGGCGGTAACGCCATGGGTGTTGCCAGCCTGGAGTTTATTACCCCTACGCCGTTTATCAGCGATAAGTATGCCAACTCCGTTCGTACCTCCTTCTTCGTGGATGCGGGTACCGTATGGGATACTAACTGGGAAAATACCAGTGCGACCAGGGCTGCAGGTATTCCGGACTACAGCGATCCGAGCAATATTCGTATGTCTGCGGGTCTCGCACTACAATGGATGTCACCGCTGGGGCCGTTGGTCTTCTCTTACGCCCAGCCGTTTAAGAAATATGATGGAGACAAGGCGGAGCAGTTCCAGTTTAACATTGGTAAAACCTGGTAATTGTCCGTCGCAAAGGAATGCGTTGGCAGTGTAGCGCTGACAACTGGCGATCGCAGGATCGCCTTGCCACGCAAAGAACGGTACCTTCGGGTGCCAATGGGATGGTAAGGAGTTAATTGTGAAAAAGTGGTTATTAGCTGCAGGTCTCGGTTTAGCGATGGCAACTTCTGCTCAGGCAGCGGACAAAATTGCAATCGTCAATATGGGTAACTTGTTCCAGCAGGTTGCGCAGAAAACGGGTGTTTCTGCCAAGCTGGAGAGCGAGTTCAAAGGCCGTGCAAGCGAACTGCAGGGTATGGAAAACGATCTGCAATCCAAAATGCAGCGTCTGCAGCGCGATGGTTCTACCATGAAAGCGAGCGAACGTAGCAAACTGGAAAAAGACGTAATGGCTCAGCGTCAGACTTTCTCTCAGAAAGCGCAAGCTTTTGAGCAGGATCGTCAACGTCGTTCTAACGAGGAGCGCGGCAAGCTGGTTACCCGTATCCAGTCCGCTGTGAAAGCTGTAGCTGCCGATCAGAGCATCGATCTGGTTGTTGATGCCAACGCCGTTGCATTCAACAGCAGCGATGTTAAAGACATCACCGCTGATGTCCTGAAACAGGTTAAATAAGTAATGCCTTCAATTCGACTCGCTGATTTAGCTCAGCAGTTGGATGCAGAATTACACGGTGATGGCGATATCGTCATCACCGCTGTTGCGTCCATGCAATCTGCTAAAGCAGGCAATATCACCTTCATGGTAAGCCCTAAGTACCGTGAACATCTGGCGCTTTGCCAGGCGTCTGCTGTCGTCATGACGCAGGACGATTTGCCGTTTGCCGCAGGTGCTGCGCTGGTAGTGAAGAACCCCTACCTGACGTATGCCCGTATGGCACAAATTCTGGATACCACGCCGCAGCCGGCGCAAAACATCGCACCCAGTGCGGTGATTGACCCAACGGCGCAGCTGGGTAACAACGTATCAATTGGTGCAAATGCGGTTATCGAATCAGACGTCGTGCTGGGCGATAACGTGGTCATCGGTGCCGGTTGCTTCGTCGGTAAAAAAACAAAAATTGGTGCTGGCTCTCGCCTGTGGGCCAATGTCTCTGTTTATCATGAGATCGAAATTGGCGAAAACTGCCTGATCCAGTCCAGTACTGTTATCGGTTCGGATGGTTTCGGTTATGCCAACGATCGTGGTAACTGGGTTAAGATCCCGCAGCTTGGCCGGGTGATCATCGGCGATCGCGTCGAAATCGGTGCATGTACGACTATTGACCGTGGTGCGCTTGATGACACGATCATCGGTAATGGTGTTATCATCGATAACCAGTGCCAGATTGCACATAACGTTGTGATTGGCGACAATACTGCGGTTGCCGGTGGCGTTATTATGGCGGGCAGCCTGAAGATTGGCCGTTACTGTATGATTGGCGGCGCCAGCGTCATTAACGGGCATATGGAAATATGCGATAAGGTTACGGTTACCGGTATGGGCATGGTTATGCGTCCAATCACCGAACCGGGCGTCTACTCTTCAGGCATTCCGTTGCAGCCTAACAAAGTGTGGCGTAAGACTGCAGCCCTGGTGATGAATATTGATGATATGAGCAAGCGCCTCAAGGCCATTGAGCGCAAAATCGATCAACAAGACTAAGCGTTCACCCGTTTAACGCACACTTCCCGGCCTGTCGGCTTTCTTATAAACCGGCAGGCCGTGTTATTATTGCCATTCAGATATTTTGACAGGAAGAGTATTTTGACTACTGACACTCATACTCTGCATATTGAAGAGATTTTAGAACTTCTGCCGCACCGCTATCCGTTTTTGCTGGTAGACCGTGTGCTGGATTTTGAAGAAGGTCGTTTTCTGCGCGCAGTGAAAAATGTTTCTGTAAACGAGCCATTCTTCCAGGGGCATTTCCCTGGGAAGCCTATCTTCCCGGGCGTATTGATCCTGGAAGCGATGGCTCAGGCTACCGGTATTCTGGCGTTTAAAAGCGTTGGGAAGCTGGAGCCAGGTGAGCTCTATTACTTCGCAGGTATCGACGAAGCGCGCTTCAAGCGCCCGGTCGTGCCTGGTGATCAGATGATCATGGAAGTGACTTTTGAAAAAACGCGTCGCGGCCTGACTCGCTTCAAAGGCGTAGCTCTGGTTGACGGCAAGGTTGTTTGCGAAGCTACCATGATGTGTGCGCGTAGCCGGGAGGCCTGATACGTGATTGATAAAACCGCCTTTATTCATCCAACCGCCATTGTGGAAGAGGGTGCCGTTATCGGTGCTAACGTCCACATTGGTCCATTCTGTATTGTTGGACCCCATGTCGAAATTGGTGAGGGTACCGTACTGAAATCTCATGTCGTGGTGAATGGTCATACGACTATTGGCCGCGACAACGTGATCTATCAGTTCGCCTCCATCGGTGAAGTTAACCAGGATCTGAAATATGCTGGCGAACCAACCCGTGTGGAAATTGGCGATCGTAACCGCATTCGCGAAAGCGTCACCATTCATCGTGGCACAGTACAGGGCGGTGAGTTGACGAAGGTGGGCAGCGATAACCTGTTTATGGTCAACGCGCATATCGCGCATGACTGTACCGTGGGTGACCGCTGCATTCTCGCCAACAACGCAACGCTGGCGGGACACGTATCAGTTGATGATTATGCAATCATTGGCGGCATGACCGCTGTCCATCAGTTCTGCATCATTGGTGCGCATGTGATGGTTGGCGGCTGCTCCGGCGTGGCGCAGGACGTTCCGCCATATGTGATTGCACAGGGTAACCATGCGACGCCGTTTGGCGTCAACATCGAAGGCCTTAAGCGTCGCGGTTTTAGCCGTGAAGCGATTATGGCTATCCGCAACGCTTACAAGCAGTTGTACCGTAACGGTAAAACGCTGGAAGAGGCTAAGCCGGAAATTGCCGAACTGGCGAAGCAGCATCCTGAGGTGAACGCGTTTGTGGAGTTCTTCGCACGCTCAACCCGTGGTCTGATTCGTTAATGGTCGATAGTCGTCCGCTTACGATCGCCCTCGTCGCCGGAGAAACCTCCGGCGATATTCTTGGTGCTGGTCTGATTCGAGCGCTCAAAGCGCGCGTTCCCAACGCGCGCTTTGTCGGCGTTGCTGGCCCATTGATGCAGGCTGAAGGCTGCGAAGCCTGGTACGAAATGGAAGAGCTGGCGGTGATGGGCATCGTCGAGGTACTGGGTCGCCTGCGCCGGTTGCTGCACATCCGCGCCGATCTGACGCGTCGTTTTACCGAACTTAAGCCCGATGTGTTCGTGGGTATTGATGCGCCTGACTTCAACATTACCCTTGAAGGTAATCTGAAAAAACAGGGGATCAAAACCATCCATTATGTCAGTCCGTCCGTCTGGGCGTGGCGACAGAAACGCGTTTTCAAAATAGGCAGATCGACGAATCTGGTATTGGCCTTCCTGCCTTTCGAAAAAGCGTTTTACGATAAATTCAACGTTCCGTGCCGCTTTATCGGCCATACCATGGCCGACGCCATGCCGCTGGATCCCGATAAAAATGGTGCACGTGACCTGCTGGGTATTTCACATGATGCCCACTGTCTGGCGCTGTTGCCGGGGAGCCGCGGCGCAGAAGTCGAAATGCTCAGCGCTGATTTTCTGAAAACCGCGCAAATCCTGCGTCAGACTTACCCTGACCTGGAAGTGGTCGTGCCGCTGGTGAATGCCAAACGCCGGGAGCAGTTCGAGCGTATTAAGGCGGAGGTCGCCCCCGATCTGCATGTCCATCTGTTAGATGGCAAAGGGCGTGAGGCGATGGTGGCCAGCGATGCCGCGTTGCTGGCATCGGGTACCGCTGCGCTGGAGTGCATGCTGGCAAAATGCCCGATGGTCGTGGGTTATCGTATGAAGCCGTTTACCTTCTGGCTGGCAAAACGGCTGGTGAAAACGGATTACGTCTCCCTGCCGAACCTGCTTGCCCGACGTGAGCTGGTGAAAGAGTTGCTGCAGGATGAGTGCCATCCGCAGGCATTAGCCGCTGCGCTGCTGCCGCTGCTGGCTAACGGCAAAACCAGCCATGAAATGCATGACACATTCCGGGTACTGCATCAGCAAATCCGCTGTAATGCCGACGAGCAGGCAGCTGACGCGGTGCTGGAGTTAGCGAAATGATGGAATTTGTTTACCCTCACGCCCATCTGGTGGCGGGAGTGGATGAAGTAGGGCGTGGGCCGCTGGTGGGCGCAGTGGTGACTGCCGCAGTGATCCTCGATCCTGCTCGTCCGATTATCGGTCTGAATGACTCGAAGAAATTATCCGAGAAGCGCCGCCTGGCCTTATACGATGAAATTAAAGAGAAAGCGCTGGCCTGGAGTGTCGGGCGGGCGGAACCGCATGAGATCGACGAACTGAATATTCTGCATGCCACCATGCTGGCGATGCAGCGTGCCGTCGCCGGGCTGAGCGTGGTGCCGGAGTATGTGCTGATCGACGGTAATCGTTGCCCGGCGCTGCCCATGCCGTCGCTGGCGGTGGTAAAGGGCGACAGCCGGGTGGCGGAAATTAGTGCCGCCTCGATCGTGGCTAAAGTCACGCGCGATGCTGAAATGGCCGCGCTGGATCTCACATTTCCCCAGTATGGTTTTGCCCAGCATAAGGGGTATCCTACCGCTTTCCATCTGGAAAGACTGGCTGAACACGGCGCAACTGAGCACCACCGCCGCAGTTTTGGACCGGTAAAACGCGCACTGGGACTGATGTCCTGAATCAAGACGCCAATAAGTAACGCGGAATCTGAAGATGGCTGAACCACGTTTCGTACACCTGCGGGTGCACAGCGACTATTCCATGATTGATGGGCTGGCGAAGACCGGGCCGCTGGTGAAAAAGGCGGCCTCGCTTGGCATGCCTGCGCTGGCGATCACCGACTTCACTAACCTGTGCGGTCTGGTGAAGTTCTACGGAACGGCGCACGGTGCCGGAATGAAGCCGGTAATTGGGGCTGATTTTCATGTACAGAGCGAGCTTCTCGCCGATGAAATGACGCAAATTACCGTCCTGGCGCTGAACAATACCGGCTATCAGAACCTGACGCTGCTCATCTCCCGTGCCTATCAGCGCGGCTACGGCCCGCAGGGCCCGTGGATCGATCGCGCGTGGCTGGCGGAGCTGAATGAGGGGCTGCTGCTCATCTCCGGCGGGCGCATGGGCGACGTAGGCCGATGCCTGCTGCGCGGCAACACTGCCCTGGTGGAGCAGTGCGTCGATTTTTATAAAGAGTATTTCCCGGATCGCTTCTACCTGGAGCTGATCCGCACCGGTCGCCCTGATGAAGAGAGCTATCTGCACGCCGCGGTGGCCCTGGCGGAAGAGCAGGGCCTGCCGGTAGTTGCCACCAACGATGTGCGCTTCATCAACGCCGACGATTTTGACGCCCATGAAATTCGCGTCGCTATCCACGATGGTTTTACCCTCGACGATCCGAAACGCCCCCGCAACTATTCGCCGCAGCAATATATGCGCAGCGAAGAGGAGATGTGCGAGCTGTTTTCCGATATCCCGGAAGCGCTGGAGAACAGCGTAGAGATCGCAAAGCGCTGTAACGTCACCGTCCGTCTGGGTGAATACTTCCTGCCGCAGTTCCCGACCGGCGACATGACCACCGAAGACTTTCTGGTCATGAAATCAAAAGAAGGTCTGGAAGAGCGCCTTGAGTTTCTCTTCCCGGATCCGGCCGTTCGCGCCGAGAAGCGTCCGGAGTATGACGAGCGTCTGGACGTTGAACTCCAGGTTATTAACCAGATGGGGTTCCCCGGCTACTTCCTGATCGTTATGGAGTTTATCCAGTGGTCGAAAGACAACGGCGTACCGGTAGGGCCGGGCCGTGGTTCGGGTGCCGGATCGCTGGTGGCCTATGCGCTGAAAATTACCGATCTCGATCCGCTGGAATTTGACCTGCTGTTCGAACGCTTCCTCAACCCGGAACGTGTCTCCATGCCCGACTTCGACGTTGACTTCTGTATGGAGAAACGCGACCAGGTCATTGAACACGTGGCAGACATGTACGGTCGTGACGCGGTATCGCAGATCATTACCTTCGGTACCATGGCGGCAAAAGCAGTTATCCGCGACGTGGGCCGCGTACTGGGGCATCCGTACGGCTTTGTTGACCGCATCTCGAAGCTGGTGCCGCCTGACCCGGGCATGACCCTGGCGAAAGCGTTCGAAGCGGAGCCGCAGCTGCCGGAAATCTACGAGGCGGATGAAGAGGTCAAAGCGCTGATCGACATGGCGCGCAAGCTGGAAGGTGTCACCCGAAACGCCGGTAAACACGCCGGTGGGGTGGTCATTGCACCGACCAAAATTACCGACTTTGCGCCGCTCTACTGCGATGAATCGGGCCTGCATCCGGTCACCCAGTTTGACAAGAACGACGTGGAATACGCCGGGCTGGTGAAGTTTGACTTCCTCGGCTTGCGTACGCTCACCATCATCGACTGGGCGTTGAAGATGATCAACCCGCGCCGGGCCAAGCAGGGCCTGGAGCCGATTGATATCGCCGCGATCCCGCTCGATGACAAGAAAAGTTTCGACATGCTGCAACGCTCGGAGACCACGGCGGTCTTCCAGCTTGAATCCCGCGGCATGAAAGATTTGATCAAGCGTCTGCAGCCTGACTGCTTCGAAGATATGATCGCGCTGGTGGCGCTGTTCCGTCCGGGGCCGCTGCAGTCCGGGATGGTAGATAACTTTATCGACCGTAAGCATGGCCGCGAGGAGCTCTCCTATCCGGATGTTCAGTGGCAGCATGAAAGCCTGAAGCCGGTGCTGGAGCCAACCTACGGCATCATCCTGTATCAGGAACAGGTCATGCAGATCGCCCAGGTGCTCTCCGGCTACACCCTCGGCGGCGCGGATATGCTGCGTCGAGCAATGGGTAAGAAAAAGCCGGAAGAGATGGCCAAGCAGCGCTCTATATTTGAAGATGGGGCGAAGAAAAACGGCATCGACGGCGAACTGGCGATGAAAATCTTCGATCTGGTGGAGAAATTTGCCGGATACGGATTTAACAAGTCACACTCCGCCGCCTACGCGCTGGTCTCCTATCAGACGCTGTGGCTGAAGGCGCACTACCCGGCCGAGTTTATGGCCGCGGTGATGACCGCCGATATGGACAACACCGAGAAGGTGGTCGGTCTGGTGGATGAGTGCTGGCGCATGGGGCTGAAAATCCTGCCGCCTGACATCAACTCCGGTCAGTACCACTTCCACGTCAATGACGACGGGGAGATTGTCTACGGCATCGGCGCGATTAAAGGGGTGGGTGAAGGGCCGATCGAAGCGATCATCGAAGCCCGTAACCAGGGCGGCTACTTCCGCGAGCTGTTTGACCTCTGTGCGCGTACCGATATTAAAAAGCTCAACCGCCGGGTGCTGGAAAAGCTGATTATGTCCGGGGCGTTCGATCGTCTCGGGCCGCATCGCGCGGCGCTGATGAACTCGCTGGGGGACGCCCTGAAGGCCGCCGACCAGCACTCAAAAGCCGAGGCCATTGGGCAGGCGGATATGTTCGGCGTGCTGGCAGAAGAGCCGGAGCAGATTGAACAATCCTATGCCAGCTGTCAGCCGTGGCCGGAACAGACCGTGCTGGATGGTGAGCGCGAGACGTTAGGCCTGTATCTGACCGGGCATCCGATCAATCAGTATATTAAAGAAATTGAGCGCTATGTCGGAGGCTACCGGCTGAAAGACATGCATCCGACAGAACGTGGTAAGATTACTACGGCTGCGGGGCTCGTCATTGCTGCGAGGGTTATGGTCACCAAACGCGGCAATCGTATCGGCATCTGTACGCTGGATGACCGTTCCGGGCGGCTGGAGGTGATGTTATTCACCGACGCGCTGGATAAATACCAGCAGCTGCTGGAAAAAGACCGCATACTTATCGTCAGCGGACAGGTCAGCTTTGATGACTTCAGCGGGGGACTTAAAATGACCGCCCGCGAAGTGATGGACATTGACGAAGCCCGGGAAAAATATGCTCGCGGGCTTGCTATCTCGCTGACGGACAGGCAAATTGATGACCAGCTTTTAAACCGACTCCGTCAGTCTCTGGAACCCCACCGCTCGGGGACCATTCCAGTACATCTCTACTATCAGAGGGCGGATGCGCGTGCACGGTTGCGCTTTGGTGCGTCGTGGCGTGTCTCTCCGAGCGATCGTTTACTGAACGATCTACGTGGCCTCATTGGTTCGGAGCAGGTGGAACTGGAGTTTGACTAATACAGGAATACTATGAGTCTGAATTTCCTTGATTTCGAACAGCCGATTGCAGAGCTGGAAGCGAAAATCGATTCTCTGACTGCCGTGGGCCGTCAGGATGAAAAACTGGATATTAACATCGACGAAGAAGTGCATCGTCTGCGTGAAAAAAGCGTAGAACTGACGCGTAAAATCTTTGCCGATCTCGGCGCATGGCAGGTTGCTCAACTGGCTCGCCATCCTCAGCGTCCGTACACCCTGGATTATGTCCGCCTGGCGTTTGATGAATTCGACGAACTGGCTGGTGACCGCGCATACGCTGACGATAAAGCTATCGTTGGTGGGATTGCGCGTCTCGACGGCCGTCCGGTGATGATTATTGGCCACCAGAAGGGGCGCGAAACCAAAGAAAAAATTCGCCGCAATTTCGGGATGCCAGCACCAGAAGGTTATCGTAAAGCCCTGCGTCTGATGGAGATGGCCGAGCGTTTTAACATGCCGATCATCACCTTCATCGACACCCCGGGAGCCTATCCTGGTGTCGGCGCGGAAGAGCGCGGTCAGTCTGAAGCGATTGCCCGTAACCTGCGTGAAATGTCACGTTTAAGCGTGCCGGTTATCTGCACCGTTATCGGTGAAGGTGGTTCCGGTGGCGCGCTGGCCATTGGTGTGGGCGATAAAGTGAATATGCTGCAGTACAGCACCTATTCCGTTATCTCCCCGGAAGGGTGTGCCTCCATTCTGTGGAAAAGCGCCGATAAAGCCCCGATGGCTGCGGAAGCGATGGGCATTATCGCTCCTCGCCTGAAAGAGCTGAAGCTGATCGATACCGTTATCCCGGAACCGCTGGGTGGCGCGCATCGTAAGCCAGAAGTGATGGCCGCCTCCCTGAAGGCGCAGCTGCTGGCTGATCTCGCAGACCTCGACGTGCTGAGCAAAGAAGATCTGCTGAACCGCCGTTACCAGCGTCTGATGAGCTACGGCTACGCATAAGCTACGCAATAATCTTAAAAGCCGCACCCTGTTGCGGCTTTTTTTATGTCCATGGTTTACCTCAACTATGCTTAGCTAATGTTTTTTAAGGAGGTAAACCGTGAACATCATTGCTATTATGGGGCCGCACGGCGTCTTTTATAAAGACGAACCCATCAAGGAGCTGGAGCAGGCGCTGGCATCGCGCGGGTTTCAACTAATCTGGCCGCAGAACAGCGCCGATCTACTGAAGTTTATTGAACATAACCCCCGTATCTGCGGCGTCATCTTCGACTGGGACGAGTACGATATGGAGTTGTGCAGCGACATCAACCAACTCAATGAATACCTGCCGCTCTACGCCTTTATCAATACCCACTCCACGATGGATATCAGCGCCCAGGATATGCGCATGGCGCTGTGGTTCTTCGAGTACTCGCTGGGGGTGGCCGAGGATATCGCTACCCGCATTCAGCAATATACCGGCGAGTACCTCGATACCATAACCCCGCCGTTTACCCGCGCCCTTTTCACCTACGTAAAAGAGGGGAAGTACACCTTCTGTACCCCCGGTCATATGGCGGGAACCGCGTATCAGAAAAGCCCGGTGGGCTGTCTGTTCTATGACTTCTTTGGCGGGAACACCCTGAAGGCGGATGTGTCGATCTCGGTGACGGAGCTGGGATCGCTGCTGGATCATACCGGCCCGCATCTCGAAGCTGAAGAGTATATCGCCCGTACATTTGGTGCCGAGCAGAGCTATATGGTGACCAACGGTACCTCGACGTCGAACAAGATCGTTGGCATGTACGCTGCGCCGGGCGGCAGCACTTTACTGATCGACCGCAACTGCCATAAATCTCTGGCGCACCTGCTGATGATGAGTGACGTGGTGCCGCTCTGGCTGTCGCCGACCCGCAACGCGCTGGGCATTCTGGGCGGGATCCCGCGCCGGGAATTTTCTCATGCGGCAATAGAGCGCAAAGTGGCAGCCGTGCCGGGCGCAAGCTGGCCGGTTCACGCGGTGATCACCAACTCCACCTACGACGGCCTGCTGTACAACACCAACTGGGTGAAACAGACCCTCGATGTGCCCTCCATCCATTTTGATTCTGCCTGGGTCCCCTATACCAATTTCCATCCCATCTATGCCGGAAAAAGCGGGATGAGCGGTGAACGCCTGCCGGGTAAAGTGTTCTTCGAAACCCAGTCCACGCACAAAATGCTGGCTGCGTTTTCTCAGGCCTCGCTGATTCACATTAAGGGCGAGTACGATGAAGATACCTTCAACGAAGCCTTTATGATGCACACCACCACCTCGCCCAGCTATCCGCTGGTGGCCTCCATTGAAACTGCGGCAGCGATGCTGCGTGGTAATCCCGGTAAGCGCCTGATCAACCGCTCCGTTGAGCGCGCCCTGCACTTCCGCAAAGAGGTTCAGCGCCTTAAAGATGAAGCCGACGGCTGGTTCTTCGATATCTGGCAGCCGGACGACATTGACGAAGCTGAATGCTGGCCGGTGGCGCCGGGCGAGAGCTGGCATGGTTTCCGCGATGCCGATGAGGATCATATGTTCCTCGATCCGGTCAAAGTCACCATTCTGACGCCAGGTATGGACGAGCAGGGAGTGATGAGTGAAGAGGGGATCCCGGCGGCGCTGGTAGCGAAATTCCTCGACGAGCGCGGCGTGGTGGTCGAAAAAACCGGGCCGTACAATCTGCTTTTCCTGTTCAGTATCGGTATCGACAAAACCCGGGCGATGGGTTTGCTGCGCGGATTGATGGAGTTTAAGCGCGCCTACGATCTGAATTTGCGGGTCATGAACATGCTGCCGGATCTCTATGCCGAAGATCCCGACTTCTACCGCAACATGCGTATTCAGGATCTGGCTAAAGGCATTCACAAGCTCATTCGTCAGCACGACTTGCCGCGACTGATGCTTCAGGCGTTTGATGTCCTGCCAGAAATGAAGCTCACCCCGCATCACGCCTGGCAGCGTCAGGTGAAGGGGGAGGTAGAGACGGTCGATCTGGAGGATCTGGTTGGCCGGGTGTCGGCCAATATGATCCTCCCTTATCCTCCTGGTGTGCCGCTGCTTATGCCCGGTGAGATGATCACCGAGAAGAGCAGGGCGGTTCTCGATTTCCTGTTAATGCTCTGCTCGATTGGCCGCCACTATCCCGGCTTTGAAACCGACATCCACGGTGCCAAACGGGATGAAAACGGCATCTACCGGGTACGGGTCTTAAAAGCGTCATGACCCCTTGCACGGCAAGGGGGTTCGGATATAACGTTCAGGCACACCAATAAGGAGAGGCTATGCTGGGTTTAAAGCAGGTTCATCACATTGCAATCATTGCCACCGACTATGCCGCCAGTAAGGCGTTTTACTGCGATACGCTGGGATTTACCCTGCAAAGTGAGTTTTACCGCGAAGAGCGTGATTCCTGGAAAGGCGACCTGGCGCTGAATGGTCAGTATGTCATTGAGCTCTTTTCGTTCCCCTTCCCGCCGGCGCGTCCGTCCCGGCCCGAAGCCTGCGGTTTACGTCATCTGGCGTTCAGTGTGGATGACATTGACCAGGCGGTAGAGCATCTTGAATCCCACGGTGTTAAGTGCGAAGCCATCCGTATCGATCCCTTCACCGGAAAGCGCTTCACCTTTTTCAACGATCCTGATGGCCTGCCGCTGGAGCTCTACCAGCAGTAACGCTTGCCTCGCCAGGGAATGCCCGGTAACGTGCCGGGCACCTTTCTGGATAAATGACGACGATGACCACAGCCGACCTTCAGCAAGCTCTTCACCCGTACCGCCGACTGCTGGTGGGCTTTAGTGGTGGCCTGGATTCCACGGTATTGCTGCATCAGCTAATGCTGTGGCGGGAACAGGAGCCGGACCTTGAGCTGCGCGCTATCCATATTCACCATGGCCTGAGCCCCCACGCCGACAGCTGGGTCGCCCATTGCCAGCACCTGTGCCAGCAGTGGAATATCCCGCTGATCGTGGCGCGGGTAACGCTGGCGGAGGAGGGGCTGGGGCTGGAGGCGCAGGCGCGTAAAGCGCGTTATGCCGCCTTTCGTGAGGCCCTGTTACCGGATGAAGCGCTGGTCACGGCGCAACATCTGGACGATCAGTGTGAAACTTTTCTGCTGGCGCTAAAGCGCGGCAGTGGCCCGGCGGGGCTGTCGGCCATGCCCGCGCGGGCGCGTTTTGCCGGTACCGAACAAATTCGTCCCCTCATTGGTGAAACGCGAGACTCGCTGCTGGCCTGGGCGCAGCGTTGGGATCTGCGCTGGATTGAGGATGAAAGCAACCAGGACGACAGCTATGACCGCAATTTTTTGCGTCTGCGCGTCCTGCCGCTGCTGGCAGAGCGTTGGCCGCATTTTGCTCAGGCCACCTCCCGCAGCGCCACGCTGTGCGCGGAGCAGGAGCACCTGCTGGATGAACTGCTGGCAGACGAGCTTTCAACATTAGTCTCCCCAGACGGGGCGCTGGCTATCGCGCCGCTACAGGCGATGAGTGCGGTACGCCGGGCCGCGTTGCTGCGCCGATGGCTGGCGCTGCACGGGGCGTTAATGCCGTCACGCGACATGCTTAATCGCATCTGGGATGAGGTGGTGCTGGCCCGGGAAGACGCGGCACCGCGGCTGCGTTCCGGCGAAGGTGAAATTCGTCGCTTTCGCGGTCAGCTATGGTGGGTGAAAGTCCACGCCTCGCTGGCCGATCGGGTTATCGACTGGCCGTTACTGGAGCGGCCCCTCTCTCTGCCGGAAGGGCTGGGTACGCTTCATCTCAAGACGGGGGGCGCTCTTCGACTGCCGCGGGCAGATGAGCCCGTGACGGTGCGCTTTCGCGCCAGCGGTACGCTGCACATTGTCGGGCGAAACGGCGGACGCAAGATCAAAAAAATCTGGCAGGAACTTAACGTTGCCCCCTGGCGTCGGGACAGCACGCCGCTTCTATTCTACGGAGAAACGTTGGTGGCAGCGGCGGGGGTGTTTGTAACGCATGAAGGGGCGGCTGAAGCGGAGCGGGGCGTAGAGCTGGAGTGGAAAACGTAACGGGCAGCAGGCTGCCCGTTACACGGGATCAGGACTCGCTCACCACAACGGTGCCGATTTCGGGATGACTGAAGCTGGCTATTTTATCGAGACGCAGTTCGCGCGTTGCGCCGCCTTCTTCCACAACCAGATACTCCACGTTCTTACGGGAAACCAGATCGTTCGCCCTGGCCTTCAGCACTTCGCCATCTTTTAACGCCAGCGTAAGAAGCAGGTGATGCTGGCAGGCGAGTTCGAGATTGTCGTAATCATCGCAGTTAATAGGTTGATAGGTATCATTCATTGACATAATCGCTCACCAGTAAATTCGCAGCAGCATATGCTGCTTTTTCTCTGACCGATTCTGAAAGCGTGTCATCCGACGCCATTTCATTCAGAACTTTCAATACACAGCCCAACGCATCGGGGATATACCCCAGATCGCCGCTGGCAATCTCCGCATACCGTTTGCGAATTAGCTCACAATAATTATCCACATCCCCTCCTGCCAGCGCACTGACTTTACTGTGAGATACCATTAAGCCTACGAAGATAAACTCGGTTTAGCAAGGTGACTATACCATACTCATTTAAGCAATATCAGCAGGTTGATGTCGCAGACATTCTCAAGCCTGTAACAGCCTTTTGGCGGAGATTTCGCTACAATGCGCACCTGATTCGAAAGGAGTTCTCTCATGGCGCTTAAAGCGACAATTTACAAAGCCGCGGTCAATGTGGCGGATTTAGACCGCAATCAGTTTCTGGATGCGACCTTGACGCTGGCGCGTCATCCCTCCGAAACGCAAGAGCGCATGATGCTGCGCCTGCTGGCGTGGATTAAGTACGCCAATGAGCGCCTGCAATTTACCCGCGGGTTAAGCGCGGAAGACGAGCCGGAAGCCTGGCTGCTCAACGATCATCTGGGTATCGATCTCTGGATTGAGCTGGGCCTGCCGGATGAGCGTCGCATCAAGAAAGCCTGCACGCAATCTGCTGAAGTGGCGCTCTTTACCTACAACAGCCGCGCAGCGGAGATCTGGTGGCAGCAGAACAAGAATAAGTGCGCCCAGTTTGCCAACCTGTCTGTCTGGTATCTGGATGATGATCAACTGGCTAAGCTGAGCGCATTTGCCGGTCGAACCATGATTCTGCAGGCAACCATTCAGGATGGCGCCATCTGGCTGTCGGATGCTGAGAATAATCTGGAAATTCATCCGGAAGCCTGGCAGTCCCGTTCATGATCGTAGTCTCCCGAACCGTCGCCCTGCCCGATCATGAAGTGGAGATCACCGCGATCCGCGCCCAGGGAGCAGGGGGCCAGCATGTGAACAAAACCTCAACGGCTATTCATCTGCGCTTTGACATTCGGGCATCCAGCCTGCCAGAGTATTATAAAGAGCGCCTGCTCGCCGCCAGCCATCATCTGATCACCTCTGACGGCATGATTATTATCAAGGCGCAGGAGTACCGCAGCCAGGAGATGAACCGGGAAGCCGCGCTTGCCCGGCTGGTGGCGGTAATACAAGAGTTAACGGCAGTGCAAAAAAGCCGGCGGGCAACCCGCCCGACACGCGCATCGAAAGAGCGCCGTCTGGCTTCTAAATCACAAAAATCGACCGTCAAAGCACTGCGTGGCAAAGTTCGAGGCCCCCAGGATTAACGGGGAGCAGGCGGGTTGAGAAAAGGAATCTGATGTGAAAACAGCAATATTTTCAGTGGTGGCTGCAGGCGCGCTGGCCATCCTGATGGGATGTCATAACCGGGCAGAGGTGCAGGCGCTGGAGCCAGCCCATGAAGAGGCGCTAAAACCGATGCAGCAGAGCTGGCGGGGCGTTTTACCCTGCGCCGACTGCGAAGGTATCGAAACCTCACTGTTTCTGGAAAAAGATGGCACCTGGGTAATGAACCAACATTATCAGGGGGCAAAGGCGCCTTCCTCTTTCGCCAGCTATGGCAGCTGGGCGCGAACAGCGGATAAGCTGGTGCTGACGGACACGCAGGGCGAAAAGCACTATTTCCGGGCGAAAGGCGAAGGGCTGGAGATGCTCGATCGGGAAGGAAATCCGATCGAGTCGCAGTTTAACTACACCCTGGCGCCCGTTAACGCTGCCCTGCCATCAACACCAATGGCGATGCGCGGCATGTATTTCTATATGGCTGATGCGGCGAGCTTCACCGACTGTGCCACCGGCAAAAAGGTGAGCGTAGCGAATAACGCGCAGCTGGAGCGGGATTACGCGGCGGCGCGCGGAAATGATACTAAACCGGTGCTGCTCACCGTGAACGGGCATTTTACTCTTGAGGCCAACCCGGACAGTGGTCAAAGCGTTAAAACGCTGATAGTCGATAAAGATGCAGCCTTCCAGGCTGACAAAGATTGTCAGTCTCGTTGAGAAGCTGGGCCGGAGGGGGTTGCCGGCCCAATTATCAGGGCCTGAGTCCTACAAAGCGACGCGTTTTGATGTAAATTCCGGGTTTGAGATGGCCAATGTACCGTAGCTCTGTTTCAGGTTTATAGGTGGAGATATCGCCTTCACGCATATGCATCAAATCGGCAGGGCTTATCCAGCCTGATTCTGCCATCGTCAGCGGGTGACCCGCTTTCAGGAAGGCATCGCTAACAAATTCCGAACAAAACCACGCCTTTTTTTCATCTTCGCTTGTTCTGCTTAATTGTGCAGTGGCAAAGCCGCTAACGCACTGCTGGCGAAAAGTTTCTGAGAAGGGATTCAGCGAACATAACTGTTTTGTCACCATGAAGGGAACAAACTCAATAATTCCCCGATAGTTATAGCGGCTATGTTGCGCCTGTTCGGCAAATACTTTAATGGTTGCCGCTTGCTCGGGTGTCAGGTTGGGCACCCTTAAAGCGAATAATTTGTCGCTGTGCTGCATGGCATCTTCCAGGCTTATAATTTGCACCCCTTTGCCTGTCGCTTCTGCCACATCATGATTGCCGAGATAAACTGCAACGTGACTGACGGAAGAGGTACTGAGCAGGCGAATGCCAAGGGACGTAATCCCGATGCTGGATGAGAAGAGAAGATCGCCAGCTTTAAGCTCTTTTTCGGTGATTTCGAGCAGCTTTTTTTCTGAAAGAGAACTCTGGCGCTGCAGTTTGATTGCCCATTTTTTCGACTGAGCCTCTACTGCATTTGCTGCGCTTTCCTGTCTGCTGACATCAAGCGTACAGCCGGAAAATAAAAAGAGAGAGGGAACGAGCAGGCGATGCAACGCCCTGTGCATTTTCATATCTTTTACAATCCTTGTAAAAAAAGAGGCCCTGAAAATCAGGGCCTCTTACGACATCAACCTTTGATGTTTTTGATTAAATACTCAAGCACGTCACCGGTTTTAATCATCTGCTTCTCACCGTTACGACGATACTTATACTCGATTTCGTCATTATCGAGGTTACGATCGCCGATCACGATGGTGTGCGGAATGCCGATCAGTTCCATATCCGCAAACATCACGCCTGGGCGCTCTTTACGATCGTCCATCAGCACTTCGATACCCTGCGCACGCAGCTCGCTGTAGAGTTTTTCCGCCAGCTCCTGCACACGGAAGGACTTATGCATGTTCATCGGCAGGATCGCCACCTGGAACGGAGCGATGTTGTCCGGCCAGACGATGCCACGCTCGTCGTAGTTCTGCTCGATAGCGGCAGCAACCACACGGGTTACACCAATACCGTAGCAGCCCATGGTCAGGACCTGGTTGCGGCCATCTTCACCCTGAACGGCGGCGTTCAGCGCGCGGGAGTATTTATCACCCAGCTGGAAGATATGCCCGACTTCGATACCGCGTTTGATCATCAGGGTGCCGTTGCCGTCCGGGCTTGGATCGCCTGCCACCACGTTACGAATATCCGCCACTTCTGGCGTCGCGACGTCGCGATCCCAGTTAATGCCGAAATAGTGTTTGCCGTCGATGTTCGCGCCAGCGGAGAAGTCGCTCATCGCGGCGACCGTGCGGTCAACCACAACAGGAACAGGCATATTCACCGGACCCAGAGAACCAGGACCCGCGTTGACGACGGCGCGGATTTCCGCTTCCGTTGCGAAGGTTAACGGGCTTGCAACCTGTGGCAGCTTCTCGGCTTTCACTTCGTTCAACTCGTGATCGCCACGGACCAGCAGAGCAACCAGCGGGTAGGCGCTGCCTTCGGTGGATTTCACCAGCAGGGTTTTGACCGTTTTTTCGATCGGCAGATTGAACTGCTCAACCAGCTCGGCGATGGTTTTCGCGTTTGGTGTATCAACCAGCTTCATCTCTTCGTTTGCCGCAGCTCGCGGCGCTTTTGGCGCCAGGGCTTCTGCAAACTCAATGTTCGCGGCGTAATCAGAGGAGTCAGAGAAGATCACATCGTCTTCACCGCTCTGTGCCAGCACCTGGAACTCATGGGATGCGCTACCGCCGATAGAACCGGTATCAGCCTGAACGGCGCGGAAATCCAGACCCATGCGGGAGAAGATTTTGCTGTACGCTTCGTACATCTTGTCATAGGTCTCCTGCAGCGATTCCTGAGAAGTGTGGAAAGAGTAAGCATCTTTCATCAGGAATTCGCGAGAGCGCATGACGCCAAAACGTGGACGCACTTCATCACGGAATTTGGTCTGGATCTGGAAGAAGTTCAGCGGCAACTGCTTGTATGAGCTCAGCTCGTTGCGGATCAGATCGGTAATGACCTCTTCATGCGTTGGGCCGAGAACGAATGGACGATCGCCACGATCGGCAATACGCAGCAGTTCCGGACCATACTGCTCCCAGCGACCACTCTCCTGCCACAGTTCAGAGGGCTGAACTACCGGCATTAACACCTCGATAGCACCGGCGTTATTCATCTCTTCACGCACGATGTTTTCGACTTTTTTCAGGACGCGCACGCCGGTCGGCAACCAGGTGTATAACCCGGAGGCCAGCTTGCGGATCATCCCGGCGCGCAGCATCAGCTGGTGGCTGATCACCTCGGCGTCGGCAGGTGTCTCCTTCAGAGTGGAGAGCAGATATTGGCTAGTACGCATGTTGTTACGGTTCCATTTCGAAGAGTGGAACAGGCTGACCGGCAGCCTGACACAAAAAAAGTGGTTTAGTTTACCAGTGTGGCAAAGATGCCAAAAGAGAAGAGGATAAAATTACTGCGGCTCGAGGGCAAACACTTCAAAGCCCGCCGCGGTAACGCGCCAGCGAACGTTAAAATCCAGCAACAGGACGGCGTAGGTTTTCCCGGCCTCTTCCTCTTTACGGTAGGCCGGACGGGGATCCTGGGCCAGCACGTCGATGATAAATTCCCGCAGTCGAGGATAGCGCTTCTCCAGCTGGATCAACTGGGGGGTGAGCGCATCGGTAAACCAGACTGGCGTATCTGCCTGGGGGGCCTGCTGAGCGTAGCTGGCACGCGCATCCGGCAAGGCTTCTGCAAAGGGCAGGTAAGGTTTTATATCTACTACGGGCGTACCGTCCACCAGATCCAGGCTGCCAAGCTCCAGAATCACCTGATCCTTCTGGCAGCGAATGCCTTTCAGTTCGATGAGCGACATACCGACAGGGTTTGGACGAAAGGTCGAGCGCGTGGCAAACACTCCCATTCGGGCGTTACCGCCGAGACGAGGTGGGCGCACGGTAGGGCGCCAGCCGCCAGCCATGGTCTGATGAAAGATAAACAGCACCCACAGGTGGCTGAACGCTTCCAGTCCGCGCACGGCATCGGCCTGATTATAGGGCGCGAGCAAGTGAAGTTCGCCGCTACAGCTTTTCACCAGACCAGGCTGGCGTGGCACGGCAAACTTCTCTTTATAGGGTGAGCGAATAACGCCTATCTGCTCGAACTGGAATGCACTCATTTCGCCGAGACGTTAAGGGCAGAACCTACGCAAACGGCCTGACGATAGCAGCCAGGTGTGCCGCTGGTAACTTCGCAGCTGTGCAGCAGAACCGCATTGGCCTTCATTTTAGAGGCATTGATCTGCATGCGTTTACGCGCAGTAGGGATATTTGGAGGAGAATCCTGGTTGGTGGCCTGGCAAGATTCGCCCGAGACTTCACCCAGATCGCGGAACGGTTTACCCACTAAATCTTCAGCCTTGGTATAGATTCTGACCGGCGCAGGACGTGGTGCTTTTGGCTTTTCAGGCTCCACTTTCGGCGGGGTTGCTGTGCTTTTAACAGGTTCAACAGGAGATCTGCTTAGCATAGAACAACCGCTCAGCATCAGTGCTAAAAGACAGATCGGTAAAGCACGCATATTGTTTCCTCAATGAATAATCAAATCGTCAGATATTGAATCAGTTGCCTGCATAAATGACAAGACGGGCTTACGCCCGTCCTGAATGATATTACACAAAGGTAAGATTACCAGCCTTTAACTGCACCACCGTTAAAGACTTTGTTTGCTTCCTGGTAAACTTCATCAGACTGGTAAGCCTGTACGAACTTCTTCACGTTTTCCGCATCTTTGTTATCTTCGCGGGTAACGATCAGATTAACGTACGGAGAGTCTTTATCTTCCACGAAGATACCGTCTTTCGCTGGCGTCAGGTTAATCTGGCTGGCGTAAGTGGTGTTGATAACCGCCAGGGCGATCTGCGCATCATCCAGAGAACGTGGCAGCTGTGGCGCTTCCAGCTCAACAATTTTCAGGTTTTTTGGATTCTCGGTCACGTCCAGAACGGTCGGCAGCAGGCCAACACCATCTTTCAGTTTAATCAGACCCACTTTCTGCAGCAGCAGCAGGGAACGGCCAAGGTTGGTTGGATCGTTAGGTACTGCTACCTGAGAACCGTCCTGCAGTTCTTCTAATGATTTGATTTTTTTGGAGTAGCCCGCGATTGGGTAAACGAAAGTATTGCCCACCGCAACCAGTTTGTAGCCACGATCTTTGATCTGCTGATCCAGGTACGGTTTGTGCTGGAAGGCGTTAGCATCGATATCGCCTTTGCTCAGCGCTTCGTTAGGCAGTACATAATCGTTAAACGTCACCAGCTCCACGTCCAGGCCATACTTCTCTTTCGCCACTTTCGCTGCCGTCTCTGCAACCTGCTGCTCCGCACCGACGATAACACCCACTTTGATGTGGTTTGGATCTTTTTCGTCCTGGCCACAACCTACTAGTGCCAGAGAGCCGATCAGCGCGCCTACCGCAGCAAAGGTCTTAAATTTAAACGCCATGTTTTTATCCTTAACTCGTCGAGTTTGTGTTGTGTAACGTTATTTGTGCGTAACAGCCCGGACGATGCGATCGCCAGAGAATTGAATGAGATAAACCAGTACAACCAGCAGAACAAGCACGGTATTCATAACGGTAGCATTGTAGCCAATGTAACCATACTGATAGCCGATCTGTCCCAGACCGCCGGCGCCTACCGCACCACCCATCGCTGAGTAACCCACCAGAGTAATGAGCGTGATGGTGGCCGCGTTGACCAGACCTGGTAATGCTTCTGGCAGTAAGACTTTGCGAACGATCTGCATCGGCGTCGCACCCATGGCGCGGGACGCTTCAATCAGGCCCGATGGGATCTCTAACAGCGCGTTCTCAACCATACGGGCGATAAACGGCGCCGCGCCCACGGTCAGGGGGACGATGGCAGCCTGCAGGCCAATGGACGTGCCCACAATAACGCGAGTGAAGGGGATCATCCATACCAACAGAATGATGAAGGGAATGGAACGGAAGATGTTCACCAGCGCGGAGAGCGTGCGGTAAAGTTTTGCGTTCTCAATTATCTGGCCCGGACGGGTAACGTACAGCAGCACGCCCACCGGCAGACCAATGACAAAACCGAAGAAGCCCGATACGAAGGTCATCGCCAGCGTTTCCCATACGCCGCGTGCCAGCAACCACATCATTGCCTCAGACATAACCCAGTACCTCAACTTTTACATGATGCTCTTGCAGCCAGGCGATCGCCGCCTGCGTATCTTCTTGCGTACCGTGCATTTCAGTCAGCATGATGCCGAACTTCACGCCACCGGCGTAATCCATCTGCGCGCTAATAATGTTGTTGTTCACATTGAAGCGGCGGGCAGTTTCTGACAGCAGCGGGGCATCCACTGACTTGCCGGTAAACTCCATCCGCAGCATTGGAACGCTGTTTGCTTCTGGTTGTGCCTTTAAACGTGCCAGATAGTCTTCCGGAATATCCAGGTGCAGCGTGGCCTGAATAAACTGCTGCGCCAGTGGGGTTTTCGGATGCGAGAACACTTCGCTGACGGTGTCTTGTTCAATTAGTTCACCCTGGCTTATCACCGCCACACAGTCGCAGATGCGCTTAACCACATCCATCTCGTGCGTAATAAGGAGGATGGTCAGCCCCAGGCGACGGTTAATGTCCTTTAAGAGCTCCAGAATCGAGCGGGTCGTTGCCGGATCCAGGGCGCTGGTGGCTTCGTCACAGAGCAATACTTTAGGATTACTGGCCAGCGCACGCGCAATCGCCACGCGCTGTTTTTGTCCGCCGGACAAGTTGGCCGGGAAGGTGTCGTGCTTCTCGCTCAGACCGACCAGATCCAGCAGTTCGGTGACGCGACGTTTGATTTCGTCTTTGGGCGTGTTATCCAGCTCCAGCGGCAGGGCAACGTTGCCAAACACGGTGCGCGAAGAGAGCAGGTTAAAGTGCTGGAAGATCATGCCAATCTGGCGGCGGGCTTTAGTCAGTTCTGCTTCTGAAAGCGTAGTCAGTTCCGTACCATCAACCTGAACGTGGCCTTCGGTCGGGCGTTCAAGCAGGTTAACGCAACGAATGAGCGTACTTTTACCTGCACCTGAGGCGCCAATGACGCCATAAATCTGTCCAGCCGGAACATGCAGGCTAACGTTGTTCAACGCCTGAATGGTACGGTTCCCTTGCTGGAACACTTTGGTGATATTCGAAAGTTTAATCATTAGATTATTTTTATCGTATGTAAGTTAGCCGTGGCATTTTCTGCTGCCTGATACGGGCGATGACCGTCAACAAAACGGATGTTAAGGCATCCAGACGTCTAAATCAATCCAACTCTGCGCGATGAGCACTTTCTTGCGCAGTGAAACATGAGATACTACGCAGACATCCCTATTCAGGAGCAAACCGGTGGCAAAATCAGTACCCGCAATTTTTCTCGATCGTGACGGCACAATTAATGTCGATCATGGTTATGTGCATGAGATAGACGAATTTGAATTCATCGATGGCGTTATTGAAGCCATGCGTGAATTAAAAGAGATGGGATTTGCGCTGGTGGTCGTCACCAACCAGTCAGGTATCGCGCGCGGTAAATTCACCGAAGCACAGTTTGAGACCTTAACGGAATGGATGGACTGGTCACTGGCGGATCGCGGCGTTGATCTGGACGGTATCTATTATTGTCCGCATCACCCACAGGGGACCGTAGACGAATATCGCCAGACCTGTGATTGCCGAAAACCACACCCGGGTATGCTCACTTCCGCACAAGAGTTCCTTCATATAGATATGAGCGCTTCATATATGGTGGGCGATAAACTGGAAGATATGCAGGCAGCTGCCGCGGCAGGCGTGGGTCATAAAATTCTGGTGCGTACTGGCAAGCCTGTCACGCCTGAAGCGGAAAATGCAGCGGATTGCGTGATTAACAGCCTGGCAGTGCTGCCGGAAACCATCAAAAAGCAGCAAAAATAGGCGTTGTGGCGAAAAGGTGAGCGGTTGAAATAAAATTGTCTTTTTCCGCTTGTCAGCGCCGAAGAACTCCCTATAATGCGCCTCCATCGACACGGCGGATGTGAATCACTTCACACAGACAGCCGGGCCGGTTGAGGAGGAAAGCGAAAATAATCGCTTGACTCTGAAAGAGGAAAGCGTAATATACGCCACCTCGCAACGGTGAGCGAAAGCCGCGTTGCACTGCTCTTTAACAATTTATCAGACAATCTGTGTGG